>CAZDRE010000003.1:0-154657 GCA_964508155.1 uncultured Candidatus Bathyarchaeia archaeon | reverse complement strand
CGTGAATTCCTAAAACCTCAGCGTCATCAATGTACTTACCTAAGTAATCCGGATCAACCGTTAGAACGTCGATTCCTTCCTTTATGAGCTGAGCTTCTATCTTTCTTAGTCCGTAGGGTGCTGCTACCGGAATCCCATTCTTTGTTTTAATTGGGGGGAAGAAAAGCCAGCTGTAGAGCCAGTCTGGAATGACATTTGGAGGAGCGCATGTGCCAAAACCGATAAATTCATGATTATGATAATCGCTCATTAATGTCCTATCCGCGGTTAATAGCACTTTAGCCATAGTAAACTCACACCATATTATAATTTTTAAGACATTTAAATTTTGATATAATCCCAATTATAAAATCTCATCACACCTGAAAAATCGGTTGACTCTTGCTGAAAAGAACATGCATTAGGACTTAACTTGCATAGAAAAACCAAATTAGGTTGCAATAAGTTACGTGGATTGGAATGTTATCCACACTCTTTTCCTCACCTTTTACAATCATTCATGAAGTTACTGATTATCCTTCAAATGCTGAAAATCGAATTGTTTATGTCTCACCTCCAATTTTTTCTTCATCCCAAAAAAGTAAAGCAACAATCGCTTAGTGTCCACATGCATGGGATCTGAAAAAGGATTTAGAGAATTATGAAGTATTCAAGTACATCGAATAAGCGGGAATTGTTTCAGCAACTTAAAACAGACACAAGCAATAATTAATTTTTTAATTTTATTTTCGATAAATAATCTTGTCTTGTAGCTCGCTGGGTGATCTGCTTGTCTGATATAGAAGAGAAACTTTTCCGAAAGACCGTTAAGGGTTTAAGCAGAGCCATAATACTCTGGCTTGTGAGCCAGAAGAAGATGTCCGGATATGCCATTTTAAAGGAGATTTGTAGGCTTACAGACTTCAAGTTCGCATCTGGAATAATTTATCCACTTCTATATGAGCTCGAAGAGAAAGACCTTATAAGGGGAGAGTGGATTCGGAAGGGGCGTAGAAACATCAAGTATTACTCGATTACGGAGAAGGGCGAAAATGTCCTGAATAAACTTCGAGAACTCTTTGATAAGCCGTTAAGAGAGGTGATTGAAAGCCTCCTCATATAGTGACTTAAATTATTTAAGGGTGCCTCTTTCATTCAGGGGGATTATGGAAGAAATCATCCGTAGATATTCTTATGGCATACTCCTGAATTAATCAATTCTTTATCTTATTGAGCCTCCTACGGAATCTTCACCCACCGTCATTTTCCATTCACCAATCCACATTATGTTCCATTTGCCGCTTTGACTTGGAGGGATACATTAAAAATTCCGTGAAGACTCTTAACTGCTTATTGAAGAGGCCTTTAAGCCTATTAAGGAGCCTCTCGCCCTTGGCCGTTAGGAAGTAGCATCTTCTGGCCTTCTCTTCCATTATCCATTTGCCTAGGATAAGCCCCTCCTCTTCTAAGATGTGAAGGAAGGAATAGATGGCGCTTGGATTTGAATTTACCCCAGTTAACCTTTCGATTTCCTTCATGATTTCATATCCATGTCTAGGCTTAACTGAGAGAAGCCATAATATGACAATTATATTTAGCCCATTCAGGAAGGACCTTATTATCTCAACCATATCATTCCCAAATATTAATTTCCTCAAAGTATAAATTAGCCTTTTTGTTAAAAGCATCCGTGAAGGCCGTTCATACATGCCACTTACTATACAGAACTGAAAGCCCCGACGAAAACATCAACCCCCAAATTGTATTATTCGACCTCGAAGTTTCAGCCCATCCCTATATTCTCCCTCAGCAACTCTTACATTAATATGAGATTTCCTGCAATTGTGCATATTTAATTGAAACTAGTTTTGTAATAACCGTTTTTAGCCTCTCAAAAATCCCATAGTTCCTCTGGATCTGATCATTACGGGAGTAAGGCATTCCTTCTAGCAGTATATACACTTATAAGGAATAGCTCCAATATTAATTTGGTGAATAAGATTGGGAACTATTAAGACAACAATAACGATTGACGAGGACATCTGGAAGAGGTTCACCTTAATCGTTATCGAGAAGTACGGTTACAGAAAGAAGAATATGGTTATCGAGCAGCTCATCAGAGAGTTCATTAGAGAGCATGAGTGGCCTAAGATCTACGATGCAATCTGGGCGTTTGAAGAGGATATAATGGAGCTGAAAAAGAGCCTTAAGGAGCGCGTCTTGATGGCACACCTCTCTCAGCCTCTAGGGAAGCCCCTCCACAGTTATGTGGGCAAAATAATCATGGAGGAGGATAGTCTAATACTTTCCGGGAAAGACAAGAAGACAGAGAGGACCTCTGAGATCCTTATCCCCCGTGAAAAGATACGGGAGGCCTTCTTAGGCTGGGATGATGTGCTGAGGAGGTGGAGGGATACAAGGGCATGGATCCGACCGCTTAGGATAAGATTCGAGGACGAGAGAAAACTTAAGACACTATACATTTACGCCAAGAAGGAGATGGGAAGGATCTACGGGAGAGAGAATAGGAAAATATTTGAAGAATTAAAGCTCGCTTGGAGGATCAAGTCTCCCGAAGATCAGCGCTAATACTCCCTTAATCTAGTAGAGTCTTCATTTCTTTACGTCTTCTTTTATCAAGCAGACTTGTCGGATCTAATATGAGAACTACTTGTCCATTTTCGAGGATCGTCGCTCCGCTTATCCCCTTTATTCTTTTTATTATGCCTTCTGGTTTTCTGACAACTATTTCCCGCATATCTATTATTGAATCTATTATTATCCCAAAGTTGCACGGTTTTCTTTTAATAACTAGTACTGTATACTTGTCGGATTTTGTCTCTGGAAGGCCGAGTAATTCTCGAAGTTGAAACAGGGGGATTATTTGACCTCGAATGTTTATTGCTTCGCCATCCACTAGCTTCTTTATCTCTTCTCTTTTAATGTTTATCACTTCCGATATTAGATTCAATGGGATCGCATATGTCTGCTCTGAGACTTCTATCAGCATTGCTTTGACAACAGTTAATTTGAGCGGAGCATCGTGCAGAGTGAGAGTGATTTTTGTTCCCTTCCCAAGGTTTGATTCTAACGCGACAGTGCCTCCTAAGGACTCTATTCTAGTTTTGACTATGTCCATGCCTATTCCCCTTCCAGAGGTCTCAGTTACTTTTTCTGCTGTCGAAAATCCGGGTAAGAATATTAAATCGATGAGCTGTTCAGTGTTAATTGCGTTGGCTTCCGATTCGCTAATTATTCCTTTCTCTAATGCTTTCTTTTTTATTTTCTCGGGATCTATGCCAGCGCCGTCATCTTCTACTGTGATTATAACTTTGTTTCCTTTTCTCTCAGCAATGAGCTTTATCACACCTTCTTCTGGCTTTCCATTTTTCTTTCTTATTTCTGGAGATTCTATTCCGTGATCTACGGCATTACGTAATAAATGTAGAATAGGCTCTCCTATTTCGACAAGCACGGTTCGATTAACTTTTACCTCTGCCCCTCTCATAATGAAATTAACTTTCTTTCCTCTTCTTCTGGCAATGTCTCTTACCAGACGTGGAAATCTGTTGAATACCTGTTCCAGCGGAACCATCCTGATACGCATCACTAAATCTTGGAGTTCAGAAGTTACCCTGTCAATACTTTCGAGCGTTGTGTTTAGAAAGTCCAGCTTATGACGAGATGAGATTTTTAAAAGCTGGATCTTATTTACTACAAGCTCGCCTATCAAATTCATCAGTTCGTCCAATTGCTTCGTGCTGACTTTAATTGTTTGAAGAGAACGAACATCAACTCCGAATCTAGTTTCCTTTTCAACTTGAGAATGTTTAATTGAAAAGCATTCAGACAATTCTTCTGAAGACTCAATTTTTTTCGCCTCAACATCACTTACCTCCGGAATTTGCTTCACAAATTTTTGAATTTCTTCTTTATCGTGACTGGTTGATACAAGAATCATAAAGGATGTATCATCGAATTCTCCGCTTTCCATTTTTTCAATATCAGGAAAACATCGTATTATCCTACTGATTCTTTGAATGTTCTTAATTATCATATAGGCTCTTGCAGCTTTGAAGAAGCAGTCTTTATCTAGCTTAACAATTACGATGAAGCAGTCCTTTCCATTTTTAAGCGAGGTGATCTCTTTTTCTATTTCTTTCAACTCATCTTTACTTAAAGTGAAAAGATTTTTCCCGAACTCGTTTTTCTCCTGAGCATTCACATTTTTATTACCTATTGAATCCTCAAGTTTTTTTATAAGATGAGAAAAAGTTAATTCTTTGTTTTCCCCATTCTCGAGATTATTTATTCTTTCTTCTAAAGCGTCTATACATTCGAAAAGTACGTCGATCAGATCTGAGGATGGGATTATTATCCCCTTACGAATATTGTCGAGGATATCCTCCATTTTATGGGCTAATTCCTGAATATCTACGAATCCCATCATCCCTGATGATCCTTTAAGTGTATGAGCAGAGCGGAAGATCTCGTTCAAGGCTCCAATGTTTTCAGGATCCTTCTCAAACTCTAGCAGATATTTAGTCATAGATTCGAGATGCTCTTTTGTCTCTTGTATGAATATTCCCATTGCTTCTTCGTTCACTTTTTGCATCTCCGCATGATTTCTCCTGGTATTTCATGAAGGGGCAATACGATGTCTACGCATCCCTCTTCTATGGCTGCTCTTGGCATTCCAAAGACGACGCTGGTCTTCTCATCTTGAGCGATAGTTATACCATCATTCTCTTTTATTCTCTTCATTCCTAGCGCTCCATCTCTTCCCATACCTGTCAGTAGAACTCCGATCACCTTCGATTTGTAGTGTTCAGCAACTGTTTCCATCATAGGATCAACGGCGGGTTTAACATGATGGATTAACGGTCCATCCTCTAGGTTTATACGACCTGTCTTTGAGACGGTCATGTGAAAGCCTCCGGGAGCTATGAGAACAAGATTTTTAGAGATATAATCACCTTCTTCAGCTTCCTTAACTTTGAACTTGCACATCCTATCTAATCTTTCTGCGAATGGTCCTGTGAAACCCCTAGGCATATGTTGAACGATGAGGATGGGAGGAATATTCGGGGGAAGTTTAGTTAGGATGTATGTTAATGCTTGAGGGCCTCCTGTTGAAGCTCCAATAGCTACAACCTTATCTCCCAATATAGCCTTAGATTCCGTATATTCGATAGGGCTTATTGGCCCCAAAATATTTGCAGAAGCCGCAATCTTAATCTTTGAAATGATTTCATTTGCTGTTGCTTGGAGGTAGCTTATGCTATCGAGAAGGTCGCCTGAAGGCTTAGGAATATAATCTACTGCCCCTAGCTCTAGAGCTTCAAATATATGCCCTGCTGCATCCTTTGTCAGCTTGCTAAGCATTATAACAGATATAGAATTACCCTTCATAATCTGCTTCATAAATGTTAAAGTATCAATTCTTGGAATATCTAAATCCAGCATCACTACGTCTGGATGTTGACATTCTATCTTTAATAAGGCTTCATCACAATCTTTAACTATCCCAACCACTTCTATTTGAGGATCATAAGCTAAAAGATCAAATATTATCTTACCCAATAATAATGATTCTTCAACAATCAACACTTTAATCTTCTTCACTTTTGAAATGTCCCCTCAAAAATAAGTGGAGGATTGTTGAAGAGAGGAAGTCACTCCGGGATTGGCGATGCTATTTCGGATTTAACCGATATTTCAGTGGCCTCCTTTTCTTTTTCACTCGTGATTTCAATGTCTTTTTTGGACAATATTTTCTCCAGATCAAGCAGTATTATGAGGTCTTCGCCGCGTTTAGCCACGCCTAAAATGCAATCTGAATGTGTCGTTGAAAGAATATCCGATGTGCTTTCTATTTCATTTTCTGATATATCCATTACTTCCATCACTGAATCTACCACTACCCCTACGGCTTTATTGTCACCTCTCTGTACAACCATCATTATTTTGCTCTTTTCATCCCCTTCCTTCTCTTCTATCCCAAATCTTCTGCGAAGGTTTATGACCGGTATCACTTCACCTCTGAGATTCGTCACGCCCTCAATATATATGGGGGCAAATGGAACAGGCGTTATACTCTGTACCTCCCTTATCTCTCTCACTTGATGTACATCAGTTCCGTAGAGAACGCCGTTCAGGCTGAAGAGAACCACCTGTATCGTATTACTGGACATTTCTGTCTTTCCTCCTCTTTAGGCAAGATTTACGATTAATTCTCGTAGTCTTTCAATCTCGTCAATTATCCCTGTTAATCTCTCCTCTGCCAATCGAGTTTCCGATGCGATCTTCTTTGATATGCCTGTAAGTTCTTCTGCTGCTGCGGATTGCTCCTCGACTCCAGCTGAGGCTTCTTCAGCCGCTGAAGCACTTTCCTGCGCGATGCTGGAGACCTCTTCTACAGCCTTCAAAACGTTCTTTGTTGCAGCCATGCCCTGCTGAACTTGAGCATTGAGATCATCCATTATCTTAGCTACGTTCTGAATGGAGTTTTTCAGCTCCTCAGCACCCTTAATAGCCTTCAGTATGACCTGCTCGCCATCAAATGATTCTTTGCTTGATTGTTGGGCGAGGTGGAGGACATTAGAGCCAGCCTCTTTAACATCCCCAATCGATTTTTCAGCTTCACTTGCAGTTTCTCTAGACTGACTTGCCAAGTTCTTAACCGCATCAGCCACGACAGCGAAGCCTCTGCCAGCCTCCCCAACTCTAGCAGCCTCTATTGCAGCGTTTAAGGCAAGCATATTTGTTTGCCCTGCAATATCTGTAATGGCCCCTGTCAGTTGCCCCACTCTTTCTATGGTTGCCGTCATGCTTTCGACGGATTTCAGAACCTCTTCTATTCTATTCCGAATATTCCTTATAGATTCTGTTGCTTTCGAGCCTGCGTCAACGACTCTCCTTGCCATTTCTAATGAGTCTTGCGCCGTCTTGTTGACAATCTGTGAAGCTTGCGCTGTTTTATTCAACATTTGAGATAAGGAATTCATGTTTTTTGAAGATTCCTCAGCTATCTGTGAGAGTCTCTGGGCACCCTGAGATACTTGTTGAGATGCTGTCGCCACTTGCTGCATGTTTTCTGCAAGCTGGTTTACAAGGTTTGAGGAGTTCTCTGCATAATTCTTTAAGTTCGTCGCTGCCTTTTTAGCATCGTTCACTGATTCAAGAATGCGATCAATTCTTGCTAGAATCTCCGAAACATCGGCGTTTTCCCTACCTCTCTTTTCTGCTAATGTATTCTTCTCTCCAGCACTTCTAGCCATTTTTAATTCTCCCTCTTCTCATAGACTTTACAAAAAATTTAAGAGATAAAATTGAATAAGAATTATGATGTAAGATTATTTACAGACAATCACGTCTTATTTTTTGGTAGATCCTTCTTTTATTGTCAATGCACACAAATTTTCCCTGAACTTCCTCAGGTAAGATTTCTGATTTTCCAATTATTAAGAAGCCTCCCTCGTTAAGAGCATCATAAAACTTATGGCATATCTTAATTTGCGCCTCTTTAGAAAAATATATAAAAGTATTTCTACAAAAAATCACATCTAAATAGCGATATTCTATCTTTTGCGTCAGATCCAAATATCTGAAATGTACGAGGCGTTTAATACATTCTTTAACTCTGTATTTACCATCCATTTTTTCAAAATATTTATCAAGATAAACTTTATTTATTTCAGAAACTTCTCGTTCATCATACTCCCCTTTCATCGCCTTTTTAAGACGAAAAATATCAATATCTACAGCGTATATCGAAACCAAATATTTATGAATTTTTGATCCAAGAACATCATTTATTATAATACTTATAGTGTATGGTTCTTCCCCGCTTGAACAACCGGCACTTAAAATCCTTATAACTTTCTTCTTTGCAATTAATACTGGAAGAATTCTAGTTTTAAAATAAGAGAAGACATCGGGATCTCTAAAGAAACTTGTATAATTCACAGTTAAATCTCTTACTAAAAATGACCATTCGTCAGAATTATTCCTAAGAAGTTTTATATAATCCCAGTAACTCTTTAAACCCAAAATTTCCATTCGATAATCTATTCGTCTACGCACATAATTATCTCTATAATAATTGCAGTCCAATCCAAGTTTCTTTAAAATTAAATTTTTCAGTATTTCAAAACTCGTATTCTCAATACTTCTTAAATTTTTATATTTCAAATCCATCTACATATCATCCCAATATTTTTTCGTTAGATTGTTGACACTTCAAACAATCATCTTAGTCAAAATTTATATCATAAAAGCATTGTGTGTAAAATTTTCATATTAACTAGTTTTTATTAGATAGTTCTTATACTAAACTATTTTAAATCTGCTTGGCGGTGCGGAGGCTTCAATGGGCTCGATCCTCGTTGTGGATGATGCCGCTTTTATGAGAATGGTACTTAAAAAGATAATTCTTCAAAGCGGCAATAAAGTCGTTGCCGAGGCGAGTAACGGAGACGAAGCAATAATAAAGTATAGGAAGCATAAGCCTGACATGGTCTTCTTGGATATAGTAATGCCTGCTGGGAAAATGACAAAGAACGGGATAGATGCCTTAAAAATAATAATGAAGGAAGATCCCAATGCAAAAGTGATAATGTGTAGTTCGATGGGTCAGCAAACGCTAATAACAGAAGCATTAAAGATTGGAGCTAAAGACTTTGTGGTAAAGCCTTTCCGGC
Organism: uncultured Candidatus Bathyarchaeia archaeon; assembly: GCA_964508155.1. Classification (GTDB taxonomy): domain Archaea; phylum Thermoproteota; class Bathyarchaeia; order Bathyarchaeales; family DTEX01; genus B63. The sequence continues at coordinate 145,976 of CAZDRE010000003.1, read as the reverse complement.
CTGAGAAAGTTCTTGAAGTCCTCACCAAATATTCGTGATAAAAATGCAGTATTGTGGAGACATGAACATGAAGAAAGGAGATAAAGCACAGCTAATTCGGATAGGTATGGCGGAGATGGTTATATCTAAAACTCCAGCCACAATCATAACAAGTGTGGGTTCTTGCATAGCGCTTTGCATGTATGATCCAGTAATTAAGATCGGAGGAATGGCACACATCGTGTTGCCTAACAACCCATTCCCCGGCAAAGAAAACGAAATAAAACAGAAGTATGCGGAAACAGCCGTGATGGCATTATTTTCAGCTCTTGTTTCAGAAGGAGCTAATAAGGGGAGAATAAGAGCCAAGATTGCAGGAGGTGCAAATATGTTCCTAAAATTTGGTCTAGAATGTGAAGCCTTAGATATAGGGGGTAATAATGCGAAAATGATAAAAAAGAAACTAGCCGAGTTACACATTCCTCTAATAGCTGAAGATACGGGCGGAAACCATGCTCGGAGAATAAAGTTTGATACAGATTCTGGAAGAATGACGGTAATCGCAAATGAAGAGGTGAAGGTAATATGAAAGGAGAAAGGAGAGAGAATGAAGTATTAAATAATGATTTGCTTCGCGAGATAGGAAGTATAGGTGCAGGAAATGCTGCGACATCCCTTTCAGATCTCATTCAACAAAAGGTGCTGATTACATTTCCTAAAATAGAAGTAACCAATCCAAAAGATATTCCTAAAGTGCTTGGACTACAAAATATGCGAGTGGTTGTAATTCATAAAAAACTGCAGGAAGACTATAGCTGTGATATCATGCTAGTTTTTCCTGAGAAAGAAGCGGAAAAAATAGTTTCAACCATGGCCAAACAGACGTTTGGGGTAGACTGCTTAGATGAAGAAATGAAAGCCTCAGCGGTTGAAGAGGTTGGGAACATAGTTATAGGCTCCTTCTTAAGCGCGATATCCAACTTCACCAATATTGAACTAGTTCATACTCCTCCAAGCCACATGACAGATATATTTGATGCTATCTTGGAGAGAATTTTAGCAAAATCGCACTCTCAAGATGAAAATGCAGTAATCTTCCATACACGTTTTGAGAGAGATGAAGGAAACATCTATGGGGCCGTGATTATCTTCTTAAGTGAAGAATTACAGAGGGAACTTGTTCAGAAGGGGAAAGCATGGTTAGAATAACGATTTTAAGCTTCCGCCAAGACCGATCAAAATATTCTTTCCATATTTACGAAAAGCGCATAGATTATCCTGATTAATTCCTTGCAGTTCGTCCAAAGAGCAACACTTTCCATATTTCTTCTATTATTCAAGCATTTCTTTCTCCTAAAAAGAAACAACAATTCTTTTCTGTCAGAAATCAAAAAGAACGGCAACACAGAATTATAATAATCATAATTGTTTGAGAAAAAAGTAAATTTTGGAACGGTTCGAAAATCAATATTCTCAGGTCCCGCTTCTCTGATGAAGAAGAAGCTTCTCGAGGTATTCTCAGCAACGAGGCTAACTTTAAGGCCATTTCTTGAAGATATCCTCAATTTATCTAGTAAGCCTAAGTAATAGAGACTTTTAAGGTCAGTCTCGGAAACTGACATACATATTTCTCGCTTAGACCTGTCAAGTATACTATTTGTCTTAAGGATGATTTGCTTATCTCCCTGCAATATCTGGAAAACTTCCTTTTCTTCTATTTCAGCATCAGCCTTGGGAATCGAATACCAAAAATCGATAATGTCCTTTTTCTTCTGCTCAAACTCCTTTATTTCCATCCTTTTCTTTTCTATTAGGATGTCTATTGTTTTCTCTAATGGAACAGCAACGAATCTGAGTGGTTTTCCTAAAACCGATAAAATCAATCCTCTTCTCTCCAAGTTTCTTAATAATCGATACGTCTCCGTTCTATAAAGCGAAAGAGCTTCTGCAATGTCTCTGGCCTTTTTCTCTCCCGTCTTAGCTAGATAAAGATACACTTTGGCCTCATTTCTAGGCAGTCCCATTTGAACCAGGTTTTCCTCAACTACTTCGAGTTCCTCTAAAAATTGCATGTTTTTCTTAGCTGTGCTACTTTCCTCATGAGCTGCTCCAATTTGCTCTTCCCGATCTAGGATGAAAAAATGTTTATTTTTAGTTTTTGAACGAAAAATACGTGTTTTTCAAAGATTTTAGTTTAACCACAATCATCTTCCATATTCTATAAGAAGGATTAAAAAATTCTGCTGAAAAAATGTTTGTTAAAACTTATTCCAATCATCTCCTCAAAGCACTTTAGTCCCCGATTGAACATTACATCCATAAATTTCGGAAAACTCCATTTTGCTAAGCATATTTCATTTTAAACGAGAGAAAAAAAATAATTACGATAGGTAAACAAGACAGGATGAACCTGTCAGGAACGAGTAGCATCTCTTCTAATGAAGCTAGTATCTTGTTAGCCAAGGCATTTTTCCTTCTTTGACCATTTCATAAACTTTTGTGATGCCTACTCGTTCAGTTTCAATAACTGTGTTCCACACGCTCTTAAATTTTGGAGCCTTCTCAGACAGCGCTTGTAGAATCTCAGCTCTTATTTGGAGCTCCTTGTAGAGTTCGGGGGTTTTATCTGTTCCCCACCCTCTGTATGGAAGAATCTTCGCTTCAAGAAATATGCTTGAACCTCTGAACCTAAGCCTATCAGCATCGGGATCATATATGAAAACTGGGAAATAGTTGAGACACTCATTATCTGGATCATATGATATGATCTCATTGACTGAGAGCACTCTCCTAACGAGCTTAAGGCCTCGCTTGATTCTGTTTTGGAAGATGGCTAGGTTTAATCCGTTGATGTGCGTCTTGGGTACGTTTATTGGCGGAGAAGTCAGTCTTTGAAAGAGCGTCTGTAAGTCTCCGGCGTGAAATGTTGAAAGTACCGGGTGTCCCGTCTCGATCGCTTGAAAGGCTACTTGTCCCTCTTCCCCTCGGATTTCACCGACGATTATATAGTCTGGCCTCTGCCTCAAGGCCGCCTTTAGTAGATCAAACATGGATACGACGCTTCCTGAATGGAGCCTCGTTAATTCTCTAACCCAGTTTCTATGTGCCAAGTTTACTTCTGGAGTTTCTTCGATGCTTACAATTTTTGAGTCCGGCCTTATTAGACCTGTAAGTGCATTTAAAGTGGTTGTTTTGCCAGATGCCGTTTCTCCGCAAATGAAAGCTGATATTCCAACCTCCAAGAGCATCCACATATAAGCGGCGAACTCAGCTGAAAAAGTGTTCCAGCCGATTAAATGTGCTACGGATATGGGTTCTTTGGGGAATTTCCGAATGGTAAAGTTGCTGCCTTTTAGGCTAATGTCATCTCCAAATACGACATTGAATCTAGACCCATCAGGTAAGTGGATGTCAATGATCGGATGGGAAAAACTCAAAACATGCCCATATCTCTCGGCTAAGCTCCTTAAGAGGAAGTCTATATCTTCCTTTTGAATCTCTATGTTGCTCTCAAGAGGCCCGAAGAATTTGTGGTAAACATATACGTGTCCAGCTCCCGGTACGCTGATGTCTTCAAGCCATGGATCTGCAAGAAATATGTCTATAAATCCATGTCCAATCCTTTCTCTCAAGAAGTGATAGAGATAATAGGCTCTCTTGTCTTCTGGTAGATTCAATTGTTTTTTTGCAATTGCCTCATTAAAGAGCCTCGTGATAACTTTCTCTTTTTCCTCGATACTTTCAGCAACGATCGTTCTTTCACTTATAAGCTTCGCAATAACGCTCTCAATCTGATCTAAGATTTCCCTATCGGGCTTCTCAGGCTCAATAATATTGTATTTGCCAATCTCTCCGCCAGCCTTTATATGAATAAAAATTCCACGTTCAAGCGGATATATCAAGTCCAAAACAAATGCCGCAGACATCAGATCAGCTTCCGTTCCCAAACTGCTTGGATCCACAACATAAAATGGCTCTAAACCATGTTTTTTGATGTATTCCGCCAAATATGGATATTTCTCTACGGCCTCCTCGAGGGTTTTAGGTTTTTCGAGTTCTCTGAAGAGAGTTAATCCGGCTTCATCTTGTTCTCTTTCATTCTCTTGACCAAAAATAAGGAGCGGCTTCTTTATCCTAGCCTTACTAAGGGCGCTTTTAAGACTCCTAAACGGTAGCGAAATTTTCATTCAAATCACTCTCATACTCTACATTTAAGTAATATTTCGACAGTCACTCTCAAGTTGAAAATCGATCAGCTAGATCTTCACGCCTCCCAGAGGCAAAACCCTCAATCCTACGAAGGGGTTTATCTCTAAACTTATGGAATCCTTTCTTTCCCCAACCGTTCCCCATAGCTTAACCACTTTAAGTAGCTTTATTGAAACGCCCGCCAACTCCGCGTTTGAAAGAACAAGATAGACATCTGATGATGCCTTAAGTTTCATGATAATATTTTCTGGAAGAAAGTTTGGGTGGAACGTTAAAATGATTGTTTTCCCATCTGAAACGAGATTCTTCATGCGTGTTATAAACGTTAAAAATTCATGGGGAGGGGTCTCCATGGCTAATACGCTTAAACTATCGATGACAACAGCATCATAACGATCTTTGTAGAGTTCTAAAAAGCATCGGGTAACCTTAAAGAATAGGGAGGATAAAAACTTGCTCCATTGCCCTCCTTCAACATGCAGAGGATATATTTCAAGCCTTCCCTTAACATAATAAGAGAAAGGGTCCAGTTTTATTGATTTCATTTTTTCAAGATATTCCTTAACTGTCGTTTCGCTGGTTATGACATACACGTTCAAACCCGCCTTCAGCATGGAGTGAACTATGTGTTGTGTAAGAGCAGTCTTTCCAGTGCCGTAATCTCCCTCTACAGAGGTAAGAGATGGATGCGGGAACCCGCCGCCTAAAGAATCGTCAAGATCCTTGATTTGTAGGGATATGAGTTTCAAGCCGCTCGAACCTCCTCCTTCATTGCGGAAACTCCATAATGCGAAATGAAAACAATAATAACGGTTCCGTTAGCTGGTATATTCGGAGCATCTGCAGGTAAGGAAACTATTATTTTTGCCTCTTCGCCTGGGTTGATATACGTGTGAGTTGAAGGGTTAAATGAGACTGTTGAGTTTTGAACTTTAATCTCTGAAACAGTATAATCCTCTATTAGATATGAATGCCAAGTATTATTTCTATAAGCGATAATGACACTGTTCCAGTTAAAGTCTTGATTTTTTAAGAAGATCGTTTTTGATCCCTTGTTCTTAACGTAAAATTGTACGAGAGAAGCGTTTATGTTCACTCTGTCAAGCTCGATTTGAACATCTAAGTCCTGATTTGGTAATGTATTTAATAAAATTATTAGCTGGTTTATCGCGTATAATAACGAAGCAGTTACAACACCTATGAATGTTATTAACCCTATTAAGATAACAGCTGATGCGGCGGCTACGGAGAAACCCATTCAAACCACCTTACGGTGGAGGTGGAAATAGATAACTATCAGGTATACCTCTAAATGGAACAATTTTAACTTCATAAATTGAAGCATTGATGTCAGTATCTGGATAAGCTTTTATAATTGCAGTTTCGCCGATTTCCCATACGCCATCGCCGTCAACATCGATTAAATTAAATTTTCCGCTACCAACAGTTGCTTCGCTACTATAATAGCAAAGCGTCGCCCGTCCGTATTCACCAACATAGACGTCAATGACTGAAAAGTCTGTAATCGGCATTAAGCCTGTATTCTTTGCGTATATTATGAAGTATCTAGGGGTTGTAGATTCGTTGACGGTGGCATATCCTATATCAATGCGCGTATTTAGATCTCTCTTAGAGATGTCGATTGTCTGAACTATATTACTCTGTAGAGAAAGGCCTGCATACATGGCTTGTGCTGAAATCCCGCTCGCCAAGACTACTGATGCTATTAACAGAACCACCTCAGTTATCGTCGTTGAGAATCCCATCTATCTCACCAGCGTTTTCAAACGATTTCTTTTAAGCACGTTGATAGCTAGTTCATGAATCTTTTCGGCTTTAACGTCTACTCCAAGAGCCTCAGCTGCCATGTACATGGCAAGCATGATATCTTCTTCTGAAAGCCCCTTGGATTTAGCATCGGTGAGAGCATCGATCATGCTAGAAATGTGAGTACTGGAGCCTTTCGGAATAACACCGAAATATTCGCAATATTGGCAGATCCTTTTTAAGATATTCCCGTCGAATCCTAAGTCAAACATGGTATAGATCCATCGTACCAAAGAAAAACCATGCTTAAAGTTTAGGGGCCATTCCTCTAAATTGATTTCTGCGATTTGCTCTTCAGCTTGTTTTAGGGTTTCTGCAGTTGATTTTTTTGCCTCCAGATCAGTTTCAAGTTTCTCTTCTCTAGCTTTTTCCTCGTTCTCTTTCTTTTCTTTTACGACTTGTATTTTTTCGATTATGGGTTGAGCCTTAACCAGTTTTTCCAGATCCTTTTCACTCGTTATTACTCTTAATAGATTAAAGGGATTTTCGATTTCGCTAACAGCTGATCTTATATCGACAACAGCCTTCTTCAAATCCTCAACTGTCTGCTTTATCTCATCTGAAGAGCTTTGAACGTTAGCCTTAAGCCTATCAATTTCCTTCTCTAATTTATCAATTCTATTTTCGCTTTCAGCTTCATCGTTTACACCCTGTTCTCCGCTCATTTCAAGTCCCGAAGACAAGCTTAATTAGACAAATTAAAGGGATTGTGAACTAAAGCCATGGGCGATAATCACGATATTAAGAGTAGAACTCAAAAGAGATAGAATCGCTTTAAGTAACTATAGAAGCCTGTCTACCTCTCCTTTTAAATTTAGATTCATGACCAGAGACCATAGGACATTTTCGATTTTTGAATAGATTTTCATATGCAGCTTTAATATTACCCGTCTTAGGTTTCTTCTGGCATATAATGTGTATTAAGGCTGTCATTAAGCTAAAAATCCCAGAACATGCTTCATGGATTCTTGGCCTTCACTATAGGGATGTCCACTAGATTTTCCTCATCTACTAATTGATTTCTGCAGTACTCATCAGTCCTACGCCACTTTAAATCACCATCTTTGTGACTATCGCTTTCGTCAGCATCACTAGCGCTACGTGAATCACTCTTTGCGTAGATACAATCTCTAGGGGCATATAGGCTTAGCAGAGCAGAAAGTTAAATGCATCCGCATCTCTCGTGATCTTTCAGCATTTCATTAATGTTTTCTCAGCGATTTCAGGGAGAGATTTGAAATTGGAAGTTCTCTCTTCAATTTAATACTAATGATCATCTTTGCTGGTTCGTATTCGGCATAATAAAACTTTAATGTGATCTTCCTGTTTTTTGGAAGCGTTCCTATCGTTCTGTTCTTCAGAAGAGCGGACATGATATCTGCCTATGCGGGTGTTACATCTCAAGTCTCTAGATGAAGCTCGTGCCTCGTCGCTCTACGGATTTTTATTGATATTAAAGGCATAAGTAGCATTATCGGATTGCGACTACCCTTCCCTCTTTAGCGGCTTTATTAGCAGCGATAGTAACCTCTAGTGTCTTAACCGCGTCGCTGTAGGGGGATCTAATCTTACTTCCATCCCCCGTCGCTACAGCCTTAATGAATGTTCGATCCTCCTCCAGATAGGGGTCAACGGCAGTCCTTATCTCCCTAACCTCATCGTCTCTGTAGATCTTTAGGGTTCCGGAGTGGCCTCCATGCTCAACAACGACTTTCTTGGCTATTATCTTCAGGCATGTCCCAGTGAAGGTTTTGCGGCTTGCGCATGTGCTCAGAACAACGCCTATAGCGCCGTTCTTAAACTTCAAAGTTACAAGAGATACGTCCTCAGTCTTAAAGCCCGGCACATCCGTTAATAGTAGGGTATCTAATTCGGCATAGACTCTGACCACGTCTCCAACGAGGTATCTCGCCAAGTCGAATACATGAGTGCTCTGCTCTATAACCTGCCCTCCACTCTTCTTTTTATCTATCCACCAATGCCCAGGAGGGAACCAGTATGGATCAATGTACAGGCCCTCAACCATGCCTACAGGCCCATTCTCCCCCAAAACCTCCTTTGCCAAGGCCGTAGTATCGAAGTATCTCCACATGTAACCAACAGAGCTTAGAACGCCTGCTCTCCTTATTGCGGATTCTATCTTCCTAGCGATGTCCATACTCAGCGCAACTGGCTTCTCAACGAATATGTTTATGCCGCGCTCTACGATCTCGGGTTCAAAGCCGTGAGCGAAGGGTGGAACGCAAACGTAAATGGCATCCAGTTTCTCCTTGTCAAGCATCTTCTGAAGGCTTGAGTACGCCTTGGCTCCGACCGATTCAGCGGCTTCCCTAGCCTTCTCTGAGACGACATCGTAGAAGGCGATCATCCTTGCCTCTGGGATCTTCTTCAGCCTCTCCATGTGCGTATGTGCTATGCCCCCGCAACCTACAAAACCAACATTAACAACCAACCCAAACCCTCCAGAGGCAATCCTAAGTTTGAAGATTTGTAAGACCGCTCACTCTAATAATCTTTATTTCTCCATGGAGAAGCCAGTCTCGCATCAAGAAATAGATGATTAATAGTGCGTTCGGTACATAACTATACGTGCAGGGAGATGAAGATCACGCGGTCATCCCCCTAGGATCTATTTTGCAGAGACCAAGCAGGCCCTACAAACGATCATCGCAAACCACCTATGGCTTCAAGATCAACCCGAATTCAATAGCAACTTACGCCCTAGTTTCAATAGTCGCCGCACGAGATGATATCCACATTCAAGTTTACAATCTATCCAATAATGCCCCTTCTGAAGGAGGTTTCCAGTATATCCTATCTCATGAATCGCCGTGGGTGCTGTAATAGCATTGTCTGATTTTTGGCTCTCTTAATGAAGCGGCGGATCAGAAAGCCGTAGCCTTTAGAAGCCCATATCATGCTTCGAACGCCATTCTCTAATATATTCGGCAACCTCTGCGACTGGAGCCACCCATATCCTATCTCTGCAAGAGCCTAGAAAATCGAGGAGTTCCCTGAGATCTACGTCTGAGATTGAGAGGTGCCCCTCATTTATTCCGTGGAATGTTAGGATTCCCCATCTGCCCTGAGTATAAGCCCTCATGACATAGCCGATCATCTCAGCTCCGCTCATACCCTCAACCGGCCATGACCAAAGATAATGGAGATCACATGCAAGTGGAGAATTTGCGACTCTCTTATCTACGCCTATTCCCCTAGCTGCGATGAAGTATCGGGCTACGATTGGAACGTAACTCTTTCGCTTCTCTCCGTACCCGACGAACTCTTGATAGCATGGATAGGCGAAAGTCCAGTATCTCTGCTCCGGAAAGATCTCACTTAGCCTCCTCTGAGCCTCAACAAGATCCTCCTCTATATCTTTAAGGCTTACGTTCTCTAATCCCCGAGAGTTCGGCTCCCCTGAGAAGTTGCATGAACATAAGTGTGATAGGCTATGATTGCCGATTTCATGTCCAGACTCGAATACTTTACGCCAAGGAGCAAGATTCCTCCTCCATTCTCCACGGGGATTTAAATAGAATGTTCCTCGAAGCCCAAACTCATTGAGCAAAGGCACGGCGATCCTCAGTTGTGAGGTTAATCCATCATCGAATGTCAGCGAGATTGCACATCTATAACTTTTAGGCCAGGAAAAGCCCATCTTCACCCCCTCTCCACCCGCGAATATTAGCAATCAACTATCCATAACACGAGACATCAATTATATATTTCACTAATAAGCCCTTTAATATCAGTTAGAGACGGAGGGGGGAAGATTTGGGTAAGACCGCCACAGCAGCCCTCGGAATATTAGTGATTATCTTGTTAGGCGGTTTATTCGTGACGATAAATAATTATAAGGAGATAGTGAAGAACAAGGATGTCCTTATTGAAAGCAAAGAGAAGATCATCAACAGGCTTCGAGCATGGCTTAAGGGAAACATGACATACTACAACTCCAGCCTCTCGCTCTTAAATTCTACAATCGCATCCCTGAAGAGTAAATTGTCATCCCTGCTCTCTAAGAATAAAGAACTCCAGGACATAATTACATCGCTAAATAAGAATTATAGTGAGCTCCAAAGAAAATATGAGAGCCTGCTGAATGCCACTCTGAGAACAACTCTTAAGGATCCCACCTGGGAGGAATTGAAGAGCTTCCTCGAGTCGGATAAGACTGATGAGTTGGAGTATAAACCGCACGAGTTTGACTGCACGGGATTCGCCATAACCCTGAGGGATCATGCATGGAGACGCGGTTTCAGATGCGCCTTTGTCGAGATAGACTTCAGCAGCAGAGCCGGCCACAACCTAAATGCCTTTAAAACAACAGATAAGGGACTAGTCTTTGTCGATACTGTTGGAGGAGATGCAATAGCATACGTTCAGGTCGGAAAGCCCTATGGGAAGATCGCCCTTAAGAATGTTAAGAGCAGATATATCGATTGCGGTGGAGATCCAAGGAGGTTTTGGGGTACACTGAATTATACCACGCATGTATCCCCCTTCAGTTACAGCTATTATGAGGAGTATAAGAAGCGCGTCAAATTCTATGAGGAGAGCGTTAAGGCCTACAATGACGCCGTGGAGAAATATAATAGGGGCGAGGGAAACTATACGTATTCGCAGCTCCAGAAGTGGCGTGAAAATCTTGAGGCGCTAAGAGAGGAGATAACACCCATCTATGAGGAATTGGGCATAGTCAATAGCGTTGAGATATACTGGAATTGAGAGGCCTCTCCGACTGGTCAACATGACATAGTAGATTAACTATTCTATTTCTCGCATTAATCCATGAATAGTATGCCTCGTCCAGATTCTGGGATGTGAGAACATAATCTCTTATAAATCTGACATGCTCCCTAATTAGTTCCTCGGCGACTTTGCGGTTGAGACTCCCCCTCTCCATAAGGGCCTCTAAGATCTCTAATGGCTTAAACAGATATAGCCTCTCCGCGGATCTAACTTTAACTTCATGGCCAAATTCCTTAAGGATCCTCGCTATCCTCCATCCCGAGAGACCAGTTATGCATATAGAATCGCCCCTAGCTTTGAGGCTTACGAATTCAGCCTCCTGCTCCGCCGCTTCAGGTCTAATATGCTCCCTAAGAACGCTGATCCACTCATTAACATCAATCCTGTCAGTAACGTTCACTTTGAAGGTTAGCCTTGCGACCCTAACTGCGACCTCGATCAGCACATGATAATAATCGACGTCCACGTAGCAGTAAGCCTTTATTGGCTTGTCCATTCTTCCAAGCATCTTTAGTAGAGGCTCATTAAGGTAAAGCCACGAGGTTACGGATTCGGGTATAAGCCTCAGCCTTTCCATCCTACTAATAAACTCTCGAAGCGAGATAGAGCCTGAAGTATACTCCGAAATTAGGGGTTGAAGATTCATGGGTAAATTTAGGAATATCATGTCGTATCCGGAGTTGGCTAGGATTCTAGCCGCTTTCGCAGCCGAGGATCTAAGGCCTGGAACTATTAAAATATCTATTCTTGACATCAATTAAAAGATGCTCCGAAAATTAGATTTGAGCTTTACTATCTTGACCTCGGAGCAACCAACGCTTCGTTCTGGCTAAAGATAGCGGAGCTTAACCAAGCCATAATAAAGGCCTACGATGACTTCTCACACTACTCTTCATTCTCTGTCACAGAATATCAAACCTACAAGGCATATCAGTATGCCGCTAATCTGGCTGGTATTAAAAGGCTTATCGGATTAAGCAGTCCCTGCGTAGAGGTCGGCACGCTTAGCTCAGATGCAATGAAAGCCTCCACATAGTTGGTTAACCATCTGAATAGCAAGGTATCAATCGAATTGAGGCTAGGGGAAGGTTGTCTCTGATGGAGACTGAGGCAAACAGGGAATTGCATGAGCAGACCGCGAAGTTCTCAGCGTCGCTTGGCCCTTGGAAGCTAAGGTATTCACGGAGGCTCCGTAGCCGCGGAATAAATTCAAAATCTCAAATTTTATATTGCTATTGAGATGAGCTATTAGATAAAAAGATTTTTGATGTGATGAAAGATGGATGATGAATCTTCTCTTGACGTAGGGATCGAGGAGAGAGTGAATGATTTACTCTCAAGGATGACTTTGGAGGAGAAGATTGGTCAATTAAGGGCTATTAGAGTATCTATTCAAGATTTCTTCTCTGAGATCCTCAGCGAATTACCCGAGGATAAGAGGGCTAAGATTCAAAATGCAATATTCTCAGCGCTTAGAGAGAATAGGGAGGCCTTCGATTATCTATTAACATCCCAGATCAAGAAGAGGTGGAGGAAGGTCCTAGAGAATGAGAAATGCAGAGTCGGCATGTTAACGTTGACCCTTCGAAACTTCTCCCCGAAGGAGAGCGCTAAACTCGCAAATGAAGTTCAAAAGTTCATGATTGAGAATTCAAGGTTGTCCATACCAGTAATGATCCATGATGAGTGCCTGCATGGATGCATGGCTAAGGGAAGCACAATCTTCCCGCAGTCAATAGCATTAGCTAGCACGTGGGATCCGGAATTGGTTGAGAAGGTCGCCGTGGCGATCGGGAAGGAGACTAGGGCACGGGGGATCCATCAATGCCTATCCCCAACCATAAATATCGCGCGTGATCCTAGATGCGGAAGGACAGAGGAGACTTACGGTGAAGATCCATACTTGGCATCCGCCATGGCGGTGGCTTTCATAAGGGGTGTTCAGAGCCAGAAGGTTGTATGCACCCCAAAGCATTTCGTCGCAAACTTCGTTGGGGATGGGGGAAGAGATAGCTACCCAATACACTTCTCAGAAAGGATCCTGAGGGAAGTCTATCTTCCAGCCTTCAAGTCGGCCGTTGAGAAGGCAAATGCCCTATCCATAATGGCGGCCTACAACTCCCTTGACGGCGTGCCATGCTCATGCAATAAGTGGCTCCTAACGGATCTGCTCAAGAAAGAATGGGGATTTAAGGGATTCGTAGTCTCAGATTACGGTTCAGTTCTGCACATAATGACTAAGCATGGAGTTGCTGGGACGAAGGCTGAAGCAGCCAAGAAGGCCATAGAAGCCGGATTAGACATGGAACTTCCGGTAGCCGATTGCTTCAACGAGCTATTAACGCTTGTTAGGAGCGGCGAGTTATCCGAGGCCGTCATAGATGAGAGTGTTCGTCGAGTTCTCAGAGTGAAGTTCTGGCTTGGACTATTTGATGATCCATATGTAGATCCAGATTACGCCGAAAAGATATGTAATTGCGAGGAGCATAGGAGGCTTGCATTGGAAGCCGCTAGGAAGAGCATAGTGCTACTTAAGAATGATGGCACTTTGCCCTTAAGGAAGGATCTGCGGGCAGTAGCGGTTATAGGCCCAAATGCCTCAGTTATGAGACTTGGAGGATACAGTGGATACGGCGTAAAGGTGATCTCGCCTCTCGAGGGAATAAAGAATAAGGTCTCACCGAAGACGCGCGTATACTTCGCTGAGGGATGCACCGTGAATGGACTATCAAAGGAGGGATTTGAAGAGGCTAAGAACGCCGCGAGAGAAGCGGATGTGGCGATTCTTTTTGTGGGAAACTCAGAAGAAACGGAGGGCGAAAGTAGGGATAGATGCAATCTAGATTTACCCGGCGTTCAGGAGGAGTTAATCAAGGCGATCTGCGAAACTGGCAAGCCCGTAGTAGTTGTTCTAATAAATGGAAGCGCGGTTACAATGACGAATTGGATAGATGGAGTTAACGCGGTCGTTGAGGCGTGGTATCCTGGAGAGGAGGGGGGAAACGCAATAGCAGATGTCCTATTCGGAGATTACAATCCAGGCGGGAAGCTCCCCATAACATTTCCGAGATTCACCGGCCAGCTTCCCCTATACTACAATCATAGGCCCACGGGAAGAGTTGATGACTACGTGGATCTCAGAGGCAAACAGCCGCTATTCCCATTCGGCCATGGCCTCAGCTATACAAGATTCGATTACAGCAATCTCAGGATAATCCCGAATAAGATAAGTGCAGGAGAAACGGTCAACGTATACGTGGACGTGAAGAACATAGGAGAAATTGAAGGTGACGAGGTAGTTCAACTGTATATCCATAAGCAGGTTTCAAGTGTATCTAGGCCAGTAAAGGAGCTGAAGGCCTTCAAAAGGATAACGCTTAAGCCTGGAGAGGTGAAGACCGTAAACCTCCGACTAGGCAAAGAAGAATTAGCCGCGTATGATTCTGAGATGAGATTTACGGTGGAACCTGGCATATACGAGATTATGATCGGTAGCTCCTCAGAGGATATCAGACTCAAAGGAGATCTCCAAGTGATATAGCGCATAGCGAAATGTAGGGTTATTCACCAACGGATTAAGTTCCCCTCTCCTCCAAAAATCTTCTAAGTCTTCTCAAGGTTTCCCTAGCGGCGATCTCTATGAATCTCATGTCGCTTCCAACATTCACCAGTCTGAATCCCATCTCTATATGCCTCTGAGCGTTCCACGGATCCGATGCTATTCCCGGGCATACATCCGTTCCTTTATGTTCCTCTGCTATGCTCTTTATCGCCTTCTGAACCTCAGGATCCCCGGGCTCCCCCAGATGCCCCAATGAAGCCGATAGATCCGCTGGGCCCACCATCGTGCCATCCACTCCGGGAGTTGAGAGTATCCTCCTCAAGTTTCTTATTGCCTCCCTCGTCTCTATCTGAACTATAACGATCACCCTACCATCGGCTTCGGTCACATACTTCTTAAAGTCCTCATACCATACGGGTCTTCTCGGCCCGCATCCCCTTATGCCATGTGGCGGGTATCTGCAGGCCCTAACGGCGGCCTCAGCGTCCTTCTTATCGTTTATCCATGGAACTATCACCCCTGCGGCTCCAACGTCGAGGACTCTCTTGATGTATACTGGGTCGTTCCATGGAACCCTTACGATCGGCGTGACGTCTGATCGGCCGATAACCTGCATTATCGTCTGAACGCCCTTGATGTCCAGTGGGCAGTGCTCCATGTCTATCCAGAACCAGTCAAACCCTAGGGTGCTCATGAACTCCGCTATGTCCGGCTCGGGAGTCTCTATCGCCGCGCCTAACAATACCTCGCCGCTTCTCATTCTCTCCTTAAAATCCATCATCCAGCCTTCCTCCAAGAATTGATCATCCAAATAATGATTAATGGTTAATGCTTTATCCATTTCCGCTCGTCGATCATCCATCCAAAACAATCAATCTTTTTAGGAACGTAAAAGTTGAAGGTTTGTGGTGCAAGTTGATATCGTCTAGGGAGCGGTGTATCAGAAGCATTCTCCTTGAAGAGCCGGATAGGATACCGCTCTCGCTACGTATAAGACCGGAACTCTATGAGCGTTTGAGAATAGCCCTAGGTGTCAAAGACGAAACTGAAAGGGGAAGGATGAAGATCATAAAGGCGCTGGGCGTGGATGTTATCGGAGTTGGATTGAGGCTCGTAGGCGGCTACCTCCCAAGGGATGTCGAATGGAAGGAAGGCCCCTACGGATTGGCATACACGATAGGATACAAGAATGGCTTTGAAGTCAGAAGGAACATTTGGGGAGTCGATAGTATATGGGCTCCAGATCACACATACACGTATACATTCATAAGGCATCCCCTAAAGACGATAAGCCTAAACGATTATGTCTGGCCTGAAATCGATGAGGACTCAATCGGCCCCGTCATAAAGGCGCGTAAAAAATACGAGGACTACTGCCTCTATGGAGGTGTATGTCACATGTGGGAGATCGCATGGCAACTCACGGGATTTCAGGAGATCATCCGCATGATGTTCATGAAGCCAAGCGTGGTAGATCGCATCTTGGATGGATTGCATAGGATAAGGATGGAGCAGGCCCGCATATTATGCGATGCCGGAGTAGACGTTATAGCGGATGGAGATGATGTTGGTATGCAGAAGGGGATGATGATGTCTCCTCAAATGTGGAGGAGATTCTTGAAGCCAAGATACGCCGAGCTTGCAAGGCTCTGCCACAGGAAGGGAGCATTTTTCTTCTTCCACAGCGACGGCTGGATAGAGCCGATAATCCCAGACCTAATAGAGATAGGCGTAGACATACTAAATCCAGTTCAGCCTGAATGTATGGATCCAGTCAAGCTAAAAGATAAGTATGGCGATAAGATATGCTTCGATGGAACTATAGGAGTTCAGAGCACGCTTCCCTTCGGAAGCAGTGAAGACGTAACAAGGGAAGTTAAGGAGCGAATTTCAACTCTCGGGCCGACAGGACTGATATTAGGGCCGACACACTCGATGCAACCAGACGTTCCAATAGAGAACGTCTTGGCAATGTATAGGGCGACATTAAGATACGGGAGGAACACGAGAATCAAGATGGGAAGATTTATCCTGCATAGATAAAGCCCGCCTGCTTATAAGGTAATTTTTGGGCTAAATGGTCGGATTAAGCCAGCCGGCTACTCATCGGGGCATATAGATATTTAAGTGACGACTCCTAATTTTCACTTAAATGCATAATTTAATGGAATATTCGATGATAATATGCAGTGACGGATGAGGGTTCCAGATGGGCAAGAAGAAAGTGATTAGTGAAGAGGACCTCGATGAGTTGGTCCTTCCAGCGTCAACGGATGTCTTTGGAGTAGCCCTGAAGCTCCTCGGTAATGACCGTGTTCTTGTCAGATGCCAAGACGGCTATGAACGTGTATGTAGGATTAGGGGTAAGATGAAGAGGAGGGTTTGGATTAGGGTCGGAGATGTTGTGCTCGTAAGCCCGTGGGACTTCCAATTTAAGACCCGCGGAGATATAATCTGGAGATACACAAAGGGGCAGGTTGAGTATCTGCGGAGGCAGGGGCTTCTAAAGCTATAAAATATTCTATGGGGTTTTATGGTGGATATCGGAGAGGAAATAAGGAAGAAGCTTGAACGTAAAGAGAAGACATACGAGACAGAGCAGTTAATGAAGATTAAGAGAAGCGAGGAATATGAAGCCTTAGAGGAGGTCTTTGATAAGCCGACGTTAATGACGATATATGACCTCATGAATGAAGGCTGGATCGATGAGATCTACGGTGCAATAAAGGCTGGGAAAGAATCAAAGCTTTATTGGGGCATACATCCGGATGGAACCGAACTCGCCATAAAGATTTACCTAACAGTTACAGCGGAGTTCAGAAAGGGGATGCTCACATACATCTCTGGAGATCCACGTTTTGAACGCATCAAAAGAAACCCCAGAAGCATCATATATCTATGGGCGAGGAAGGAATTCAAGAATTTAACAGAGGCCTATCAGGCTAAGGTTAGAGTTCCAAAGCCCTATACCGTCAAGAATAACGTGCTCCTAATGGAGTTCATTGGAAAGAACGGAGTAAGCGCGCCATTACTTAGGGAGGTTGAGCTATCCAATCCTGAAAGGATATATAGGCAGATAATACTTTACATTAAAAGGCTATACGCTAAGGCTAAGCTCGTTCATGGGGATCTCAGCGAATATAACATTATGGTATGGAGGGGAAAACCAGTGATCTTCGATGTTTCACAGGCAGTCTCAATCGAGCATCCGAATGCCGATCAATTCCTATGGAGGGACATCAATAATATTAACCGATACTTCGCGGAGCTGGGGGTTGAAGTTCAAGATTCAGAGGAGATTTATAGGAGGATCACAGGTGCCGGAGCTCTTCGCTAAGATACCGCATGAGAGGATAGGCGTTCTGATAGGGCCGAATGGAGAGACCAAGCGTCAAATAGAGAATGCCCTAAACGTTTCGCTTGAGATAGACAGCGAGACTGGAGACGTAATCATAAGCCTAAATGAGAACTCAGATGATCCATCGAATCTCTTTAGGGCTAGAGATGTCGTCTTAGCCATCGGCAGGGGATTCTCTCCTCAGCGGGCATTCAAGCTACTCCAAGACGAAGATTCCATGCTTACAATCATAGATCTCCGCGAGATCTTTGGGAGGAGCAAATCTGATATTATACGGGTGAAGGGGCGAATAATAGGTAAGGAAGGCAAGACCCGTAAGATAATAGAGGAGTGCACTGAAACCTACATATCAGTTTATGGGCATACGATCTCAATAATCGGAGGGGTGGAGGGATCTGAGATCGCGAGAGAAGCGATAATGATGCTCATAAATGGAAGCCAGCATGCCACCGTGTATAGGTTCCTACAGAGGAAGCGGCATGAGCTCAAGCGGAGGAGACTTGAGCTCTGGGAGGGAAGACCTCTCATACCGGAGAAGTACTGAAGAAAAGCAAGTCGCAATCTCGGCTAATTTATATTAGAATCAACATAAAATAAAGTATTCTGGAAATCAGATAGCCAAACAAGATTAAAGGGAGGAGCTTAGCTATACCCGAGGTCTTCCAAGAAATAAGCCCAGCCGACTTCTTCTATAGGAATAGGGAAATAGCAGGATTCACGAATCCAGCCAGGGCTATCTTCACGGCCATCCGGGAACTGGTCGAGAACTCCCTAGACGCGGCTGAAGCCGCCGGGATCTTACCTGAAATTTATATTCGCCTATCAAGGGATGAGGAAGAGGACTGCTATACCCTAAGGGTTGTCGATAATGGCTCTGGAATAGCAGCTCAGCATATACCCCTAGCATTCGGTCAATTCCTCTTCAGCTCAAAGTATAGGCTTAGGCAGACAAGAGGGACATTTGGCTTAGGAGGAACAATGGCGATTCTCTATGGGCAGATAACCACGAATAAGCCTATGACGGCGATATCTAGCACCGGAAACTCCAGAATAGTCGAGTATAGGTTGATGATAGATATTGAGAAGAATAGGCCGATAATTCTCGATAGGAAGATCCACGCTAACTCCCGTTTGAAGAGTAAAAGGTGGCGTGGAACAGTAGTCGAGATACATTTGAGGGGGAACTACATCCAAGCGATGCCTAAGGTTCTGGAGTATCTGAAGCAGACGGCAATCGTGAATCCATACGCAAACATAATATTCGTTGATCCACGCGGCAGACTCTACAAGTTCGATCGAACAGTCAATAAGATGCCTCCTCCACCTAAAGAGATAAATCCACACCCATACGGAGTAGACGTCGAGACCATACAGAGGATAATAAGATCCACAAAGGAGAAAAACATGCTTGGATTCATGCAGAGGCACTTCCACAGGGTTGGAGAGAGGATTGCCAGGGACTTCCTAAAATACGCCGGGATCTCCCCGAGTAGGGATCCGAAGACCCTCAAACCTGAAGAGATAGTCGAACTCGTAGAGAAGATGAGGGAGTATGATGGCTTTCTGCCGCCGGAGGCCGATTGTCTCTCCCCGCTTGGGGAGGATCTTTTGAGGGCCGGGGTGCTTAAGGAGCTCGAGCCGGAATTCGTCGCTGTTCATCAGCGTAAACCATCAGCCTACTCCGGCCATCCATTCATAGTGGAGGTTGCAATAGCATATGGAGGTAAGGTTCCGGCGAAGGATGACGTTCTCCTATATAGATTCGCGAATAAGATCCCGCTTGTATACGATGAGTCTGGAGATGTCTGCTGGAGGATCGTTAGGTCGATTAATTGGAGAAGATACAATCTCGCTCCGAACATGCCATTCGCCGTTCTGATCCATGTCTGCAGCACGAAGATACCATATAAAACGTTGGGGAAGGAGATACTTGCGGATCAGCCTGAGGTAAGCCGGGAGATACTTAATGGCATACGTGAAGTTGCACGTCAACTGGCACGTTACCTCTCAAGAAAGGAGAGGGTGAAGAGGCAGGTTAGAAGACTCACGATATTCTCACGTTACCTTCCAAAGATAGCACGTTTCTCGGCTGAGCTCGCAGGAAAGGATAGGCCGCCGAATATTGAAAGGCTATACAAGAGAAGGCAGGTCTTTAAGGACTTCGTAACCCAAAACGATTATGTTGATAGTGAAAAATTCAATTCTCAAATATACAACACGATATTTGTGCATATACGAAATAAACATGAGGAGAATGCGGCTGCCGTTAGGGTGCTAGGGCTCGTAGGATCGAAGTGGCAGATCTTAATACCAGAATCTGTCTTGACATCAGGCTCTGAATTATATGAGACTCTAAGAGGCTCATATAGGGCGATCAAGATCCAGGCTAAATCATTAAAGCCCGACAAGGAAAGCATTATTGATGCCTACATTGACGGTTTAAGCCAATGAGCGTAATGAAGTGAAAAGGTCGCAGTTCAAAGTAGGCATAAAACCTTTATAAGCCTAGAAAAGAAACATTTAATCAAACCGTCATGGTGTGAAAAGTTGGAGCTCCCAATCAAACCTGAAGACATAATAAACTTCTTCTATCTGCTCTATCAGGCAGTCAGGGATGTCATTCAATATATATTCGAGTCAACGATAATGAAGGTAGATCCCACCTTGGCTGCAAAATACGCTGATGCAACGACGATACTGATAACAATAACGGCTATACTCATAATCCTCGAAGTCTTCACCGCGGCAAAGAAGATCCTTAGGATCATAGTGATTTTGGGATGGGTTCTGCTGATTCTCAGCATAGTAATCGGAGTTATAATGCACTAAAAAGGCCGAAATCCCCAGCGACTAGAAAGTTTCTTTCCTCAATACGCAAATGAGTAGCTTCTGAATGTAGCGTTGATACTTATATCTGCGGTTCTGATATAAGAATTGAAGGTGAAGGTTCAATTGCAGAGTGCGAGTAAGGACCAGTCAACTGCGAATCTTAAGGGTATAGTTCAGAAGAAGCTCGAGATGCTGGGGGAGAAGTTCTGCGCCGACATAGATCGCGGAGCCTTCCCGGCTATACGCATGAAAAGCCGCTCCACAAGTAATATCTTCTATAGTCAGGAGTTGAGGCAGTATGTTCTCGGAGACGCAACTATCACGAGGAGCTCGAGGAATATAGCGCATCTCCGCCCATTAACCCAGATGATCTGGACGGCATACTTCGTTCACGAATTGATCAAGCAGAAGAAGACAAGCACGCTTAGAGACGTATATTACTCGGCTCAGGCATACGACATATTCTTCAAGGATCAGGCGGAATCGGATAATATAATAACGGATCTGGAGACGGCGATAGGTCATCCACGCGAGTCATTCAATGTCTTCCCAGAGGAGCGATCGGCCGTCTTCGGCGACCTGACGATCGAATATACAGTGCCGGGATATGAGGGTCGAAGATTAAATCTTTCATCCCATCCCGACGGCGTTATGATTGGGCCTGCATTAACGGATGCAAAGTTCATTGAGACATCGGCTGATAAGGTGATCGTTATAGAGAAGGGCGCCATGTTCACCCGCTTCGTTGAGGAGAAGGTCTATGAGAACTTCAATGCCATCCTAATCTACACGGCTGGTCAAGCCCCGAGATCCACGAGATACTTCATTCGGAGACTAAATCGGGAGCTCGGGCTTCCAATTTACATATTCACTGATGCTGATCCATGGGGCATGCACATCGCGATGGTTATAATCTCAGGCTCGGCTAATGCCGCGCATCTAACTGAGCTGACAACCCCAGATGCGAAGTGGGCTGGAGTTTGGGCTTCAGACATAATCGACTATAACCTTCCAAGCGACAGATTGAATGATAGGGACGTAAAGAGATTGAAGGAGTTGAGGGCTGACCCGAGATATGGAGATCCCCACTGGCAAAGGCAGATAGACATATTCATGAAGATAAAGAAGAAGTGTGAGCTTGAGGCTTTCTCACGTTACGGCTTAACGCACATAGTCGAGAAGTATCTGCCGGAGAGATTGAAGGAGCTCGGAGCCTAAAAAGACTTATAGGAGAATCTTAGATCAGTTAGGTTGGCGTTTAGGGATGAGCAGAGAATACAGATTCATCCTCATATACGCTGAGAGGTTCATAGGATTGCTACTGATGCTCATTGGCATAGCATTGGCCTACAATACATATACGAATTGGGCTGCTGCCGGCTGGGGAGCGGAATATTTCATGGCGATAGGCGTGGTCCTAACATTACTCGGCATACTGATGCTTATCGTAAAACTGAAATGACCATTTAGGCTGGTGGAATGGATCGATTTTATCAGCGGTCTTTCGCCTTAATCTCCTTAAGCCAATTTCTGAAGTCCCTCTCGATCTCCTCGGTCCACTTTGAGTCTATCTGCCCCGGAGTGTAACGTCCCTCCCTTAACCTCTGCTTTCCAAACTTGTCGCGCAGGCGGATCTCCTCTGATCTCTCAACAACCTCCTCGACGAGGTGGGGTGGAATGAAGATCACTCCAGTCGGCGTTCCTAGGACGACATCTCCGGGGAGAACAGTGGCTCCTCCTATCCTAACGGGAATATTTATTCCCACCAGAGTCGTGTCTGTAATGGCTGTTGGGTGAACCCCACGGCAGAAAATGACGATATCAAGTTTCATTATCCCCTGAAAGTCTCGTATTCCTCCGTCTATTACTGCGCCTGTTCCCGTCCTCCTCTGCAATGCTGTTGCCAAGTTATCGCCCACGAAAGTTCCATCCTTAACTTTGCCGAAGACATCGACTACCATCACGTCGCCTGGCTGAAGCATATCGATGACCCATGAGTTCTGCCCTCCGATCCTCCCCTCAGCCTTCCCTATCTCCTCAACGAGTTCATTCAGGTCTGGACGCATTGGAACCATCATTGCCGTTAAGGCCCTTCCGACGAGTATTCTACCCGGATGCGTGCAGAACCAGTTTCCCTCAAACTGATTCTTGTAGCCGTGGCCGTTGAGGACTCCCCATGCCTGCTCCGTCGTGACTTCTCTCATCCTCTCGAGGAGATCCTCCGGAACCTTCGGCCTTCCATCTGGATAGCGGTCAAATGGGTTCTTTCTAGTTAATTCCTCAACTACTTCAGGCGGATTAGCAATATACATCTGCTTCATCCCTTCAGAATCAAGAAGATATAATCGCAGATAACATAAAGCTTTCTTTCCACTTTATTTTTATGGAGGAAACATCGCGCCATTTCTGATCCGCCGCTATGCTATCTGCCAGTTTAGAGATTAGATCTCACGGACTTCACATCTTATCCTCTTTAGGATCTCGTCTACTTCTGATGGTTTAACCTTCAATGTATAGAGCATCCGTCTCGTTCGGAGCTTCAATTTCACAATGTCCTTCTTTTTAAGTCTCTTTACGAGGCAGTATTTGGCCCTCTCTGATATCCTCACGAACTCATCTACATCCATGATCTCAGTTGGCAATAATCTCACCTCATACCACGTTCTTTCGATCCCGCAACATAATGAAGCGTCATAATTAAATCCTATCCTTCCTTAAACTTCAGTCTCGCTGCCTTCATCTCTTCCTCCCTATAGAATACGAGCCTATTCATCAGCTGCCGGAAATCCACTTGGTGAGCGTCGAATTCCGGCCCGTCGACGCATGCGAATTTGATCTCCCCTCCAACCTTAACTCTGCATGCCCCGCACATGCCAGTTCCATCCACCATTATCGGATTTAAGCTCACAATAGTCTTTATCTTGTATGGGCGTGTTACATCTGCTACTGCCTTCATCATCGGAACGGGCCCAACGGCCATTACGAGATCGAATCTCCTGCCCTTTTTAAGTAATTCTCTGAGAACATCGGATGTGAAGCCCTTAATCCCCTTAGATCCATCATCCGTTGATATGTATATTTCATCGCTTATTTCCCTAAGCGTGTCCTCCAATAATAGTAGGCTTTTCGTTCGCGCTCCAATAATCGTGACTATATAGTTTCCATGAGGCTTTAGGGCTCTAATCCATGGATATATAAGAGCCGTTCCAACTCCACCGCCGATGACTGCTACAGTTCCATAATTCTTCACTTCGGTTGGATTGCCTAAGGGACCAACAATATCCATTATGTAATCTCCAGGCTTTAGGCTGCCAAGCTTCTTCGTTGAGACTCCGACCTCCTGAAATATAAGGGTGATTAATCCTTCATTCGGCTCCCAATCGACTATTGTAAGTGGAAATCGCTCCCCCTTCTCGTCGACTCTGAGTATCACGAATTGTCCGGCTTGAGCCTTTCTTGCTATGAGCGAGGCGTTAATAACTATGCGCTTTATGTTAGGCGCCAGCTCCTCAATATCCACAACCTTAAACTTCTTCGGCATGAGATCACCAGTCTATTCCTTTGCATTAAATTGAGGCTGAAATTTTAAATTTTATTCTATTCACTCTGATTTTTTATTATGAGGTAACCCATCGGTTCTATTCTTCCCTCGGCGGAAACATACTCTTTCCTGCCGAAGTTCACAATGACTTTTACGCCTGAACTGAATTCTGATTCCTGAACCGAATAATCCTCCGTAAGGAATCTGTGATTAACCATCTCATCAAAGCAGATCTCCCGGTGAAGCCTTGAGGCAACCTTAAAGATCCGCTTTAATTCGTCCCTAAACTTCCTATAGGTTTTAGAGTTGAAGTTCCAGCTCGTGGGATTTCCATATAGGAGATCAGCAAGAAACTTCGTCTTTATAGGCCCCCTATTCAGAGGCCAGCCTTGATGCCAATATGCAACTATCGAGTCATGATATACAAGGTTGAATAGTGGCACAGGTATTCCGGGAAATCTTAGGTTATCAAAGTTCATTATGCCCTCTCCATAGTGGAGTTGCTTAGCCGCCCAATAAACTCCACACTCAGATCCCGTGATAAGTCCGAGATCATTGAGGTATTCGAGAAGCTTAATCTTATACTCTTTATCTTCGCTCCTCGTCGTTGGATGATCAGCGTCGTAGCATTCATACAGTCTAGCCGCGGTCGTCGTGTCAACAAAGTAGCATGTAGGCTCTAGATCCTCCATTATCCGCGGGAGGTTTCTCTGCGCATACTTTAGGCCGCATTTCGAACAGATTATGAATGCCTGTCCTCCCTCCCAAACCCCTCCCAGCTCGAGTATATGCCCGATCCCCCTTACCTCTCTGCTCTTCACTATGGATTCTCCAACGCCTATGGAGGGCGACTCGAAGTATATGTCCTGATAATTATCGTGGAGGCCAAAGAGAAAACCGTATTCTTCAGCCAGATCCCTAGCCGCTCTGAGATCCCGGAATTCCCCAGCCCATCTTCCAGGAGGCCATACATCCGGGTGGACGTTGTCGTAGCCTATTGGACCCCAGCCTGCGAGGAGTATTATGGCTCTGTCTATTCCAAGATTATCATGCATGTCTCTTATTAAATCCTGAACTTGCCTGTAGCTGGTCTTTATTTCCATGAGTGGTATCCTTCTGTCTCCGTGCACCCTTGATGTCGCGCCAGTCCACGGATACCTATCCATTATCCAAAATTTGATTAGCGGCGCGCCTATGATCCTTTCCGCTTTAGGATTATCTTTGATCTTATCCTTCAGGGACTTATAGAAGCCCCTCTCCATCGCATATTTCCGGAAGATCTTAGCCATAGAGACATAATCCCCATCACTGATGAATCTGTAAGTTATCGATCTCGGATATCTAAGTCCCCCATATGATTGCTCCCATACTGGTGAAATGACAAGCCGCTCCTTATTCCTCGGATCTAAGACCGTTATATATGCTCCTGCATCATCAGGCGTATCAACTATCGCTATATAGGCGGATCTCCCCTTAGACGCTCCAAACCAAGGCATGGAGAACATCCAGCATAAATACATGGGGTTTTCAGTTGTGAATGCTATTCTGGGAAGATTCTCCAAGGCAGATCTCGACAGAAGATTCGAATTGCATAATTCATCTTTTAAGTCGTTAATGTTTGTCGGTATGAGGATTCCGTTGCCGAGCGGCCAAGTAATATATCCCCTTTCATCCTTCTCAAGATAGAAGCTCCTGTATGGATAGTATATCTTCTCTAGAGCGTAATCTGATGGCAAATCAGCCCTTTCAATCTTTATGTTCAGACATGACCCCCTCAATGAAACCTGCACTTCTAAACTTCCGCCTATGGGAATTTCTTCGCAGACGAGATCCTTAAAGATCAGCCTCGCCCCTGATGAGCCCTCAGGAGTCACATGGATATTCTCGGTTGCTGAAAGATTGCATTTTATGATCTGCTGTGTGAAGTCTTCTCGTAGCTGAATTATGCCCGTGGGTTCACCGTCTGGATAATGTTTCCAAGTCTCGCCTGTAGATTTGTCAAATACGTCCATAAAGCCCTTATCATCGATTGAGACCCTCAAATCATCATTCTCTAAAATCAGCCTTTATTTTCCCTCCAATTATGCAGATTCTTATTTTATCGTTGGTTTAGACTAAAATAAAGGTAATGCCAATTTGTTCCTTTGTCATTTCAGAATAGTCTGAGAAGGAAAAGGTTAAAGGGAGATCCTAGACGTTTCTTATGCTTAAGGAATGTAAATGGCTGATGAGGATGACGGGTAAGATTAAGGAGATCAGCATGATCGCTGCGGATCTCGATGGGACTCTTCTGGAGAGAGACAAGACTGTGATTCCGGCCTTGAAGGAAGCCCTCAGGAGGATCGCTAATGAAGGCATAAAGATCGCGACTGCCTCTGGAAGGCAAGCAATGGGGATCTATGAAGATGATCAAGTCAGTATTCTTGAGAGGAACGGGCTGGGCGTGAAGTCTGGCTTCCCGCACTTTCTAATCGCAGATGAGCAGGAAATATATTTCCTCACGGACTCCGGATATAAGCCCTACATAAGCCATAATCGAAAGGTGAGGGAGGCATGGCTTAGCGTCTGGCCTGAAGCAAGAAGGATCGCTTGTGAGGAGTTTGAGAGATTGAGTATGCAAGGCGTGAAGGTTAGACTCGAATTTGAGAGTGAAGAGGAGGAGAAGGAGAGGGGAAAGATCATATTGCTCTTCGAGGACATCAAGGATGCAAGGGCTGAAGAGGCTCACCTCAAAGAGATCCTATCGGGAAATAGGTTTCTCACGTGCAATAGACACCGAAACGCCGTTCAGATCTTGCATGTATGTGCTGGAAAGGGAAATACATTAAAGAAGCTATCTGAGCATCTGCATATACCTCCTTCCAAGATACTCTGCATTGGCGATTCAGTGCATGATGTATCAATGCTCGATGGAAGATTCGGCTTTTTGGCGGCTACAACATCGAACGCGGAAGAGGAAGTGAAGGAGGCAGTTCGATCATGCGGCGGATACGTGGCGTCGAAGCCTCGAGGCGAAGGCGTCCTCGAGATCCTATCCAAATACGGTCTAATAGATTAGTTTGGGGGAATGAGATGTGGATGTGGTGAAGATAGGCGTGGTTACGGATGTTCATCAAGGCCCACTCGATATAAGCCCGTATCTCAGGAGGTTCGTTAACGACATGAACGAGAATTTCCATCCGGACGTAGTGATCGAACTCGGAGATTTCCTGGGCTATCCAGCCGGCGAGAAGGAGCTGAAACTGATAAATTCTGTATTCTCAGAGTGTGAAGCGCCGCGATATCATACCCTTGGAAATCACGATGTGGCCAGCGTTGGCAGGCAGAGATTCAAGGAGATCACTGGAATGAAGGATTACTGGACCTCAATGACAATAGGCTTTCTCCACGTGATATTGCTTGATGGGGCTTGGGGTAGGTGGGGTCCAGATATAGGCGCAGGCCCATCCGGCCATATAATTAGGGAGGAACTGGAATGGCTGAAGAGGGATCTGGAGGGGCTGCCTGAGGATCAGCCAATAATAATCTTCTGTCACTATCCAATCGGTTACCCGAGGATACTCACGGGAGAAGGCGCCTTAGACAATGAAGATGAACTGATGAGGATCCTTAGGGGCTATAATCTCATAGCGACTTTCGGAGGCCACCATCATTATGGAGGTTATAAGGAGATAAATGGTGTTCACCACATCTGCCTCTACAGCATGGGGTGGTGGGTAGAAGAGAAGATAACGGGCTCATACGCAAAGATCACGGTTAAGTCTGATAGGTTGATCGTGGATGGGGAAGGCTCACAAATAGATTATAGATTCAGATTGAACCGTAGAAGACGGGGCCTACAACATCATAGGGGTTAATCTTAGCGGTTCCTCTTCTCGGAGAATCTCTTTTTTCTCCAGTTATCATACTCCCTTCTGTCTCCCAAGAAAACCACTCCTCCCTCATCCTCAACTATTAGTATCTTCCCATTGGGTAATTCATAGACTTCACAGAGATGCCCATTCTCAAATTCATCAATCAACCTCAGAAGCTTCATAATATGCACCTCAATGGGATCATCTCATCCTCCTTCTGGATATATAAGCATAAGCCAGATCGGGTCTGCCAGTTACAATCTCATCAACTTCCATCTCGTATAGATCGCCTATGATGGCATCGAATTCTTCAGCCTTCACATCGTCCGGGATGCTTGCAAATATTCTTACTCCGCTTCTATGGAGGAGGCTGACCAACCTCCTATTGATCTTCGTCCATCTCATGTATACCCAATCAGCCCTCAGCCTCTCTACGGTCTTCATATCTATTGGATCGTCGGCTACAAATCTGTAGTATGGGCATATCTGAAATTCATTGCATATCTCCTTGAGTCTTCTTATGACGTTTGGGGATGATATGAAAACGACGTCTCCGATCAAGTCTTCATTTATGATTGTTTCGGCAAGTTTATCTTCCATTCCATGATCCTTAACATCTAGTAGGAGAACGGCTTTGTCCCTGATGAGGTTTATTATCTCCCTAAGCGTTGGGATCTTCTCTCCCTTGCCAGCGTCAAGTCTCCTAATCTCCTCAAGCGTCATGTTCCTTGCGCATCCACTTCCATTCGTAGTCCTATCAACGGTCTCATCATGTAATGCTATGATATGCCCATCCGCCGTTAATCTAACATCAACCTCTATCCTATCCGCTCCCATCTCAAGGGCACGCCTAAAAGCCCTAAGTGTATTCTCAGGCTCGTAATATGATGCTCCCCTATGAGCGCAAATACGCATAGGATCGCATCCCATGCTCTTATGACCTTAGAATATGAGCTCGGCGCTATTATCTTTTTCCAACAAACTCCAGCCGACTCACAGTTTCAGTTCTACAAGCATGTAGACTCTCCCAACGAAGACTATCCTAGATGGTACATGTGGAGCTCTTCCCCTTTGGAGGATCAAAAATACATGCTGGTATGACCGGAGCATCTGCGGCGGCATCTTCCAGAGTTTCCCAAACGTAACGTCAGATCCATACATGACATATTCAGCCCAGTATCGTAGGCCCGGCTTACAGACCACTATCAACGAGCCCGCTGGTATCTTATTCTTCATCCCAACCAGATCCAGATAGCCCTGATAGCTAATTGTCGGATGAATCGTTATGGCTACGCTTATTGCCTGAGAGGCGGAGAACACAATTATGATCGCGGCGAAGATGGCGGCTTCCTCTTTGCCAATCTTCCAGATCCTCGATGCACTATAGCTCAGTATTATGGCTGATGGCACAACAGTCATCAGCTCGAATCTCCAAAGCCATTCGGCTGGTATTACGGGTAGATTCATTAGGAGGCAGATGATAGTCGTCGTTGAGATCAGGCATAAATCTGCCATTCGCCTCCTCCAAAGACTAAACGATAGGATCGACCCGGCTACTATGAGGATGAGCGGCCAGACGTTAATCGCATGGGGTAGTTCTGCTCGGCGTAGAGGCGGAAGAGGCTGTATAGGTACGGGCCTTACACGCCTAATAGCTGTTCCTCTCAATCCGATTAGATCCCTAAAGAAAGAGACCGCCTTGTTATAGTCGCTGAATAGGTAACCCAAGAATGTAGAGGTGAATAGCACGAAGAATACTGAAGCAAAGCATAGTATGACGGTTGCCTTCAGGAAGACTCGCCTATTAACGTTTAGGATGAAGCCCGCAACCGTGTAGAGTATGAGGAAGAGCAGGGCAACTCCGAAATCTAAGATGTGAGTTAACCCGGTTAAGATGAGGAAGAATGAAGCTAAGATTATGTTTTTCCTTCTAATCCCGGCTGAGGCTATGTCGTGTAGGTAATATATGAAGGCTAGGAGCCAGCATACGCCAATGGCATTCTTCATGAAGTCGGTTAGCATTCTAATGTATGGAGCTGAAAGGATTATCAGGAGCATGGCGAACGAACCGGCGAATACTCCCTTACCAGCACGCTTCATCAGGAAGTATGTTGGAATCGTCGTTAGAGCCGAGAAGAATGACGCTCCCACCTTAACCCCGAACATTATGTCCCCGAGGAGAACGGCGAAGATGGAGAACAGATAGAACGTTAATGGCGGGTCACCATAAGCAAGCTTGCCATCCAAGAGTATGCTCTTAACTTGAATGAGATAGTATGGGCCGTCCATCATTGGGATGAGCTGATCCTTAAGGAAGATTGAGAGGTAAAATGCGAATCCGCACGTAAAGAGCAAGGAGACTATAAGCGCCTCATAAAGTCTATTGCTGGGTGGATCTTTTGTATGGGGCATATAGCTTATCCTCATTCAGCCTCGATTTTTAAAGATAGCGCCATTAAATTGGCGTATCAGCAGTTCCGCCTCATTTTATCTTTTCGAGTATTATTGCCGGGCAGATCCTCGTTATTCCTTCTATTTCCTCAAGGGACTTAATGAACCTTGAGAGTTCATTGTAATCTTTGAACCAGCACTCCATCATTATCATGTGGTCCCCGCTTGATGAGTATAGGCTTTGAACGTTCTCCAATTCCTTCAGCATCTCCAAAACTGAGATTAGGGCTTCAGGCTTCGTATCAAGCCCTATCATCGCTACAACCTGATATCCAGCCTTCTTCGGATCGATCTCAACCGTAAACCTCCTTATCACTCCCTCTTCAAGAAGCCTCTTAACCTTCTTCCTCACGGCTGTTTCGCTTACTCCTAAGATCCTCGCGATCTCTAGATATGGAATTCTTGAATTTTCGCGCAGTATCCTCAGGAGTTCAATGTTCGAAATTCGAACCATAATTAATATAAGATCGAATTAACAATTTAAATTTATTGGAGGAAATTGTATGAAAGCCACAATAGAGAATCTCGTTAAAGCGTTCATCGGTGAAAGTCAAGCTAGGAACAGATATACAATATACTCGAAGGTGGCCAAGAAGGAAGGCTTCGAGCAGATATCTGAGATATTCCTCATAACAGCTGAGAATGAGAAGGAGCATGCTGAAACACTCTTCAATCTAATAATGGATCTGAAGAAGAAAGGTGGCGAAGAGCTAAGGGAGATCAAGGTTGAAGCAATTGCGCCTCTAGTGCTGGGGAATACGATCGAAAATCTGAAGGCCGCAATCTCAGGCGAGAACTATGAGCACACGCGAATGTATCCTGAATTCGCGGATGTCGCCGAGAGGGAGGGATTGCCAGAGGTTGCGGCTAGATTAAGGGCGATAGCAAAGGCTGAGGAGCATCACGAGGAGAGATACAGAAAGCTCCTAAGAGAGGTTGAGTCTAACGCTGTCTTCAGGAAGGATCGGGAGGTTTGGTGGGTCTGCCGGGAATGCGGATACATCCATTATGGAACTGAGCCTCCTGAAGTATGTCCCTCATGTGGCCATCCGAAGGGATACTTCCAGATAAAATGTGAGGAGTATTAGGCTCAGTATACGCCTTTCTTCCTCAATATTTTTAAGCCCAAAAATTTAAGGAATATATCCTTGTCGCGTATAGATTTATGCTGAAGGCGTATGGCTGAAAGAAGTATAGCAGTCTTTGATATTGGAAAGACAAACAAGAAATTCACGGTTTTTGATGGGGATCTCAACGCCATATATACATCCTCAATTAGAATAGAGGAGAAGAGATCAAATGGCTTAATCTGCGATGATGTAGATGCGATTAGGGCATGGATGCATTCCACGCTAAATGAAGCCTTAAACAAATACGATATAGGCTCAATTGTCGTCACGACCTTTGGAGCCACAGTAGCCCTCTTGGACTCTAAGGATGCCCTCTCCTTTCCAGTCGTATCATACAATCAAGAGGTAGAGCCTGCCGTTAGAGAAGGGTTCTTTGAGGAGTTCGGCTCTCCTGAGGAACTCTATGCCAGAACTGGAACACCACCGCTTGGACAACTGTTGAATGTAGGCCTCCAGCTCTACTGGGTTAAGAGCGAATTTCCAAGAGTCTATGAGAGGATGAGGACTATTCTATTCCTCCCAGAATACTTCTCGTTCATGCTATGTAAAGCCAAGTCTGCCGAGATAACCTCGATCGGTTGCCACACATATCTCTATGATATAGTCAATGAAGACTGGAGCGTCGTGGCTGAGGGCTTAGAGTTTCCAAGAAGAACCCCCTCCATCCTTAATGTTTGGGATCCAATTGGACGGTACGGAGATGCTGAGGTCGCGCCTGGAATACATGACTCCAACGCTTCCTTAGCGCCATTCCTCTTAAAGGAGAAAGACAAGTTCATACTGGCCTCGACTGGGACATGGTGCGTCTTCATGCACCCAGGATCAGAGTTTAATCCGGACAGAAGGGACATGGATCGGGACATACTGTACTATATTGATGTGTATGGAAGACCGGTTAAGTCAGCCAGGTTCAAATGCGGCTACGAATTCGAATACTATGCTGATGCAATTAAGGAGAGGTTTAATGTTGATCCCTTGAGAATACCGTTCGATGAGAACGTTGCGGCAAGGATCATAAGGGAGAAGACTGCTTATGTCATACCGACATTAACTCCTGGAACGGGTCAATTTCCACGCTCAAAGGGCAGAATAGTGAATGAGCGGGGTTTCTTTAGGGATCCCGTAGCGGCTTATCACGTGCTTAACCTATCTCTAGCAGCTCAAACATACTTCGCATTGAGTATGCTCACTCGGGATGAGAGCGGATTGAGAATACTCGTTCAGGGAGGCTTCGCAAAGAACATTCACTACCTAAAGTTTCTCGCCACTCTGATGCCAAACAACCAGATAGTCTATTATAAGTATACGGAGGCTACGAGCCTCGGCGCGGCGCTTGTAGGCAAGGCTCTCCTCGAAGAGGAAAGCCTAAAGGACTTGGATGTGGAGCTTCCTCAACTTGAGGGCATAAGAGTGGAGGGGCTGAATATTGACGATAAATATGTGAAGGATTACCTGAGAAGATTCAGAGAGATATGCGAGAGTGAACTTTCAGCCTCATCCTAAAGGCTACATGCTCCCCCTGATAATAAACGAAGATCTTGCTCTTCGTTAATATCATCAATGTTTGGCATACGCTTATATATTTGGCCTTAAAGAGAGTCTTAGCATGAACCATAAAGGAATTAGATTGGCCAGATTCATGCATGAGGGCATAGATGAGATCTTCTACTGCTGGATAAGGAGACGTGGAGGAGAGGGATTCGCTGAGGAGTTCATTCCCGATAGGGCTTCACGATACTGGCTATTCGATTACCGCGAGGAACGCTATACATACTTCACAAGAGCAGAGTACGTAAAGCCGAAGGAAGTAG
This sequence comes from uncultured Candidatus Bathyarchaeia archaeon, assembly GCA_964508155.1. Classification (GTDB taxonomy): domain Archaea; phylum Thermoproteota; class Bathyarchaeia; order Bathyarchaeales; family DTEX01; genus B63. The sequence goes on along the minus strand of CAZDRE010000003.1, from coordinate 112,670 downwards.
TCACTGTATCCCTAAGATCGAAGGATACGTTTCCCTATGGAATCTTCGATCTAAAAGTGAAGCTGCCGTCTTGGCCGAAGGGTCCGACGTTATGGTTCGGCTTCGAGATAGAAGACCTATTCGGCGGAGGAGTAATACACTTCAAATTTACACCGGGAACCCCTGGAAGTCTGGCTGCATGTGCAGGTGCATTTCCTAAGCCTATATGCGTTGAGCTGCCGGGATTCCCCTCCGACTACGCTGAGAAGAGGCATGCATACTCCCTGCATGTGTATAGGTCGATGGCCCTCTGGCTCATAGACGGGAGGATCCGGGGCATAATAATCTATCCGGAGAGCGATGCTGGCGGAAACTTGGTGACGTCGAAGCCGCCATATACTATTGCCTTAGCTCCGGTAAAGCCTTCAACGAATCTCTCGATCCTGCTTGATATTGATGGATGCCCGGAGGGAGAGTACGTCTGGGGTGATCTGCATCCTTGGAACTTAAGGGTTCTCCCGGGAGATCCCGAGCCTAAATTCGCCTTAAGGCTCTACAGGCAAGGCTCGGATGAGACATTGGCCGGAAGCACTGTGAAGGGCGAAGTTACGAGTCACCCCGTGCCCATATATGATCTGAAGGGCAAGACCATACTCTTTAAGGCTGACGCCCCAGGAAAGCTTCGAACCGAAATATATACTCTTTCCGGGACATGGGAGGAATATAATACAGTTGATGTTGCCAAGGATGAGCTACTCAAGGATAGGATAGATCATGAGGCATTACTTGCAAGGGTCATATATAAGCCATTCAGGGTTCCAGCTAGGATAAGCGTGGCGGATTATCTGGCGTCATAGAGCCCACAAGAAGATTGGGGATTGGCGGGGAAAGATTAAATCTCCTCCCAAAGTATTTCTTGATTCGTGCTGTACATAGTATTCACTACGGGACAATGTAACTTAAGATGCATCTACTGTAGTGGAAGTTTCCCGCCCAATATTGTCCCTTGGAAGGTGACATACTCAATTGGGGATCTCGTCCGTTTCATTGAGGATGATCCTGATCCAATAATTGCATTCTATGGCGGTGAACCCCTCCTAAATTATGCATTCATAGAGGAGGTTATGGATTCGATCGACTGGGCGAAGTATGTCATCCAGACGAACGGCACGCTCATACGTAGGCTCAACGTGAAGTATTGGAGGCTCTTCGACGCCGTCTTATTATCGATTGATGGAACAAGAGAGGTCACTGACTATTATAGGGGCAGAGACGTATACGAAAAGGTTGTGGAGGCGGCCAAGTGGCTGAGGAGAATGGGCTTCAATGGGGATCTAATCGCTAGAATGGCGGTGAGCGAAGAGAGCGACATCTACAGGGATGTGATGCATCTACTCTCGTTGGGGCTCTTCGATCATATTCATTGGCAATTAGATGTTGTCTGGAGTAATAGATGGCGCGACTTTGACGGTTGGCTCAGATCATCATATATGCCCGGCTTGGCCAAACTGGTTGATTATTGGGTTGATGAGATGGAGAGGGGAGACGTGATGGGCATAGCGCCTTTCAAGGCGATAGCATACGCGATTTTAACTGAAAATCCGCTTGAGAGGCCTCCATGCGGAGCTGGATCCTCAGCCTATGCCATCTCGACGGACGGCAGAATACTCGCCTGTCCAATAGCCGTATATGAGAGGTGGGCTGAAGCCGGGCATATACTGCGGGATAAACCTGAAACCCTGAGGAAGTATCAGTTGGATGCTCCCTGCATTGACTGTCCATACTTGGCCTATTGTGGAGGGAGATGCCTCTACGCCCATAAGGAGAGGCTTTGGGGGGAGGAGGGCTTCAGGAAAATATGCGATGCAACGAGATACCTAATAGATAAGTTGAAGGGGGCGTGCAGAAAAATAGACGGTCTGCTCAAATCTAAGGTTATCTCATTAGATGAGATTAAGTATCCTCCATTCAACAATACTGTCGAGATAATCCCGTGAATCGCGGGGCATAAAAAGAGATAAATAATGTTCACTCAGAGCTTATGTTGGGATGATGTGTGGTGACGGCGCGGAGCCGAGAGGCTATGACGTGCATAACTGGCCTACGCTGACCAAACCAAAAAGCGGCGACGCCTAAAGCCGAATTCGCCGAGAACCTCTTCATCGCTAAGACTTAATTTTTAAAAGGGTTACTCATGCGGTCTCTAAGCATTTTTAGGCGTTAGGCATTTTCCTTCTGCTTCTCCTCCGCCTCTTAACCTGCTTCTTCGTCAGGGTTCTCTTCATCTTATCCGTTATAGAATCGAAGATTGAGGGTAAATCCCAGCCCTCCATCGAATAAATGTGGGTCTTACCTGCGGATCTCACTGAGACGTTAACTTCATATCTGCATCTTCCACCTGAAACATCTCGTCTCCTGATGGTTGAGTATATCTCCTCTATCTTCGGAGAGGCCCTCCGCAAGGCCTTCGCATTTCTCATAAACTTCATCTTAGCCAATTGCGCCTCAAATGGATCATCCGGCAACCCAATTATGTATGCGGGGACATCCGGCTCCTCAGGCTCGGCAAGAAAGAGGATGAAGTCCCTATATGTTACTATGCCCTGAATCTCATGCCAGAGACCAATCACATAGTAGGTCGTTCCATTCTCGATCATCCTCCTCAATACATGCAGAGCTCTCTCCTTCGTATCACATACCAGAACGTTTGGATCCATCATTCCGGAGACCTTAATGTCCATGAGGCCTGATGGGGCGCTGATAAAGGCTCCCTGCTCGATTCCCTCCAGTGGAATCATAGACCTGACTATATGATTTGACAGTAGAATTCCCGAGAGCACACCAGAATCTAAGACTGGTAAATGATCGATTCCGTTCTCAATCATCAATCTACGTGCCTTAGATATGGGCTCGCCTCCATCAATCGTTACCGGATTCCTCGTCATGATCCTGCTTATCCTGACATTTCGGAGCTTACTCTTCGATAGGAAAGCCTCACATAGGGTCCGCGTCGTAACAGCATACTCTATTTTCTCGTCGTCGATCACTGGTAGAGCCCTCAGCCTATAATCGTTCATGAGTTTAGCGGCCTTCCCTACGGTATCGTCTGGAGATAGCTTTGGAACGTAAAACATAAGCGATGAAGCCTTCATGCCGGAGATGTCGGAGACCTTTAGGATCTCCCTTATGGTGATCATGCCGACTCTTTTTCCATCCTGAATGAAAGCCTCATAGGCGCCCTTCTGCTCTAGTATGCCCATAACCTCAGATATCGGAGTCTCAGATGAGACAATTATCGGCTCGGACCTAAAACGATCAATCCTAGAAGCCCTTAAACTCTCCAAATAAAACTACTCCACAAAACCATTAAGAGGACATAATAACCATCACTTATTAACGTTTCCAAAAATCAATCAGCCAAAAAGGCGCGCTGACAATCAACAGGAGCAAATATGCAGATTTGCGTCAGAAAGTCATTACTTTATATACGATATTTTTCCACAGACTAAAGAAAAGGAGATCCTTAATGGTATCGAATGGAGCGTGACACGGCGAGATCATGCTTTTATCTGATGACTGCTGAATCAATTTGATCAGGATCTATCTTTCTTGGAGGCAGAACTTATGGGATCTAAGCCCCATAGGAAGCTTCTCTTCATCGCCCTCGACGGGTTCAGATTAGACGTATTCAGGGACATGCTTGAAGAGGGATTATTACCAAACATTGAAAGGCTAGTTAATAGCGGCGCGTTCCTCGAGTTGCTGCCCACATACCCAGCCATAACGCCTGCCTCGTGGACCTCAATGATCACGGGTTCATGGCCTGGAACCCATGGGCTAATATGCTTCCAGCTCCACTTTACGGGGGAGAGATTAGATGTGCTTCATAATGCTTTCCAGCCGGAGTATGTAAATGCTGAGACCCTGTGGGAATGCGCTGAAAGGACTGGCAGAAGGGTCGTATTGGTGCATTTTCCCGGAACGCGTGGAGCAAGAAAGCTCGCCGTGGAGAAGGGCATAATCGTAGGCGGAAGGGTCATGGGTCACTACACCGTTGGGGAATTCGGAACCTTCGAGTTGGCGCCGACAAGGATCTTCACCACGAGAAAGGTTGGGGCTGATAAAAGGATAATACAGATTCCAACGCCATCCCCCTCTGAGGATGGAATGCTCAAGACCAGGATCACATTTGAGGTGCAAGGACACACAATAAATTATGAGGTCTTGATAGTTCCGGATGATGATGGCAAATATAGAGAGGCGCGCATAATCGATGCCGATGGCAGATGCTTAGCAAGGCTCAGATTGAATGAGTGGAGCAATCCGATAAGCGTGAAGGCTGGAGATCGCATCGGAATCTTCAGGCTCAAACTCACAGAGATCTCAGAGGATGGAAGGAAATTAACGATTATACAAACACATGTCTCCCCAGCCGATGGATATACGATACCCGCAGACCTATCGGCTGAGATCACCAGTAAGATTGGAGCCTTCCCGGAGAGGGTTGAGCTTCCACTGGCGCCATTCAGGGGGGAGAATGAAAGGCTCATCCCCTCACTCGGCAGGACATACATTGAATTAAGCTGGCAACAGGCTGATTGGCTTGCGAAAACATCAGCCTATACAGCGAAAAAGTATGGTTTCGACCTGCTATTCACGGAGTGGCATGAGATCGATCACACAAACCATTATGTGGGAGGATACATCCCAATAATGGACCCCTCATACAAGCATCTGAATAGGAAGAATCCATATTTCGATGAGGAAAGAGCCGAAAGGGCATTGGAGATCACTAGGGAGATCTGCAGAATAGGAGACTCATTCGTAGGTGAGATGCTGAAGCTGGTAGATGAGGACACGATAGTCGTAGTGGCCTCTGACCACGGGATAGTTCCAGCCCACACGCAGATCAACGTAAATAAGGCATTGATGGAGGCTGGTCTACTGGCAGTTGAGGGTGATGGATCATCTCTGCGTATAGACTGGAGCAGAACAATGGCGTACCATTGGGAGAGGAACTTCATAAGCATCAACCTTAAGGGCAGAGAGCCGACTGGAATAGTGAATCCAGAAGACTACTGGGACACACGTGAGGAGGTAATAAGCGCACTAAACAGACTTGAGGATCCAAAGACAGGAGAGAAGAACATATTCATGCTGTTCAGGAGGGAGGAGTGTCAGCCCTTAGGATTATACGGAGAGAGGATAGGCGACATATTTCTGCTCTTAAAGCCGGGATACACGACATGGCCTCGGTTGACGCCAAAACCCGAAGAAAAGGTATTCCAGAAGGCGATAGGAGGAGCACACACATTCTACCATCCAACAATACTTGAAAACAGGGGAATCTTTGTAATATCAGGTCCAAGCGTCAATGAGAAAGGCGAAACTAACGAGACAATAAAAGCGGTGGATGTCGCGTCAACCCTAGCCCACCTACTCGGCATACCCACACCAGCCCAAAATCAAGGAAGGATATGCTGGGATATGATTGAAGAATAAGTATAACCAAAAACCTCGCGTTTGACGCTGCAAGATTTTTATGGACTATATCACATCGATATTCAAAGAGATTTCCTTGTAAAGTTTCACTTGATAAAACAGCCTTAAATGCTATTCTCTTGCCAATTTGAATTTTGACTAGGATATGTTGGATCCATCCAAGAAAGGGCAGTAATAGTCTTTCCTATTGTTTAATTGTGCCTTTTTTAGGAATTTAGCCGGAAAACTTCCTGCTTTAGCGGGTAGATGAATGGCTTAAATCCTAGATTTGATTTCCTCCCTCTCTTTTTTTAGGCAATGTTTGCGATGACAGAGCGGACTGCTAGGATTCGCTCCGAGAGGATGCGGCTTAGCCCATACGTTAGTGAGACGCATGGGATGAGGGAGCTATGAGCCCCCAAACCAGCAGATGTGACTGAAGGCGTAAAGCCTCTGCAGAACGCTGGAAGCTCCCGTCCTCGGGGGTTCACTTGCTTGTGTATCTATAGCGAGTTCACTTATTACTTCGAATCCTCTTTTGGCAAGTTTTTACACTTAAATTCACATGCCTTTTTATAAGCTCCTCTTGGTCGCTGAAGACTATGTAGAAGAGCCTATGAGGCTCTGAAGGCTGACAGTCTGCTGTAGGTTATGAGCGAGAGTTGCGGCGAAGATGAATAATGTGCAGGTCAATTATGCATAGTCGCTTATAGATGGATTTCATAATTGCGCGCATAAAACTTTAACTTTCCAGATGGATTGCTATGAAGATTTATGGAGTAAACATTATATTTTTGGATAGGAATCTCATAAATTGGTGAATAAAATTGAGAGAAGGAGTGGAAATCAGAAGGGTTGATTCTCAGGGGAGGCTCATTTTGCCAACTGATTGGCGCAAATCGGAGATGAGGGAAAGCCGCGAACTTTATGTTGTGAAAAGAAAGGGATATCTAAAGATAATTCCTAAGCGACGGGTCGATTTAACTTTGAACTTCGATAAAGTCGACCTTCCTGTTGAAGCTATTAATCGTTGGGAAGAATTTGAAAGGAGGATCCTTGAGGCGAGCTTATGAAATTTCTAGATGCAAATGTCTTCATTTATGCCTATTATAAACCAAAGAGGAAGCTCTCTGGGAAAGAAAAGAGAATGAAGGATGAGGCTAAAAGGATAATAAGCGATATATCCGATGGAAAAGAGGAAGTTGTGACGACTATTGTGCATCTATCTGAGATGGTGAATATCTTGAAGCATGGAATGACGTCGAAGGAACTGGCAGATTTCATTTTTGGCCTTTACAGTCTGGATAACATGAAGATATATGGTGTTAGCGAAGATGAATACTTCGCTGCAACAGAACTGGCAGCAGACTTAAATATGGATCCCAATGACGCATTAGCTATTGATTTTATGAGACGAAACGGCATAAAGGAAATCTACACGTTCGATGCGGATTTTGAAGGGAAAGAAGGAATAAAAAGACTACCCGAGCTATAAATCCATCAAAGGACTGGACTATTTATCGCCTTTCTTTACGTTTAATCAACAAATTAGAATGCAAAAAAAACGCAAATGAAAACTTATAAACATAACGATTCTCATTTAAGGCTTTGGTAGACTCCTCTTAAATGGAGGAGATAGCCATTATGAGGGAGGTTTCAATTGTTCTCTTGATGATTACCGTTCTAATATCGATATGTCCTTGTAATGGTTTGTCTGGGGGAGATAAACGTCTCTTTCCCGAAGTTCCAGTTGTAGATTTGGTTATTATGACTCCTATATGGCCGATTTCGGCGGCTGGGCCGGAAGCATTCTGCTTTGATAATACGAAGCCAAGCGAGATTGCTTGTGATGGCAGGTGGCTTTATGTGGCGGACTCGAACAACAATAGAATATTAATTTATGATGAGGAAAACTTGACGTTGATAAAAGTTCTTGGTCAAAAAGATGTATTTTCAAGAATTCCTAGCGATAAGGAAGGTCTTAATCATCCAGTAGCAATTGATTCGGACGGTAAATTACTCTTCGTAGCTGATGAACGTTCACACTATGCACCCCCTAAACTCGTAATTTACAATTTATCTACTTTCGAGCAAATAGTAGTCGATGTACCCTTCGAGGTGATGGATCTAGCTTGGGATGGCAGCTGGCTGTACACAGCGGCACGGCATAAAGTAGTGATCTATACTAACGTTACTGGTCTGATTGGGGGAGCCTTAATTGATCCGAAAGGCATTAAAGAATATACTATCCAGCTTGGCGGAGAGGAGGCTGGATGTTCAAGAACCCTCCTAGGCGAGGCGGTCTCTATTGATGTAGATGACAAATATCTCTATGTGATGGATTCAAAGAACAATAGGGTTTTAATATGGAAGAAGAGCAGCCTAGAGAATGGTGCCCCCGCAGATTACGTTTTAGGCTATTATGACTTCAACGGCGAAAAGAGAGTTGATGATCCAGCGGGAAAACTTGAGGAGTCATATGACTTGGCAACTAATGGGAGATACATATTTGTCCATGCCTCTCGGTACTTGGATGGGAGAATCCTCGTTTTTGAGAGAGATAAACTGGAAAATGGCATGTTAGCGTCATATATTATTGGTAGGGAGAGATTTGACGACTTAACTCCCGTCCAAGTTCCAACATGGAAGAAACTGGCAATTTCAAGAGGATTAGCTGCAGATGAGAAGTTCCTGTTTGTGGCTGACAAGAACTTCTATGTCCCATCAATATTTCGCTTTAACCTTTCAAATCTCAGAAGCGGATTGAAGGCTGATCGTGTACTAGGCGTCTTCTGGCATAGAAACCCAAAATATGACTTTGAGATTGCGAATAATAAAATGTTCGTTGCAGGTCAAGAATATCTAGGCGTATTCGATAGCGTCCCGAAGGAGAACTATGCCTTTCCAGACTTTTATCTTCCCGTAGGCGCTGTCGGCGTCAGCAGCGACGGAAATCACTTATGCGTCATAAGTAAGGGTGGATCGATAGCAATATATAATGAGATACGGACTGAGGAGGCTCCTCCCGACATAGTCATCGATATTCCCGGCGTGACTGGCGGGGGCGCAGCCTCTGGAATCGCATGCGATAATGGAAAGCTTGCTGCAACTAACTCCTTCCCGGAACAAAGCAAGATTCTAGTTTGGAAGTCAATGCCAACTAGGGATAATCAGCCCCCAGATATCGTTTTAACAAAATTTAATGGGGAACGATTCAATGAACCTTACAACGTTTACATCTATAAGAACGTCTTGTTCGTAGCGTTGCATATCGGCTCCAAAGTTCTAATCTACAAGAATATCGATGCTTTGACAGATGAGTCAGATCCAGACCTGATTTTAGGCGAGGAGGAGGGATTACACGGCGGCATACATGATGTCTTCTATGATGGAGAAAACCTCTTCATCTCGGCGGGAAACGGCATACACATATATCATGGGTTGCCGAAAGAACCGAGGGAACCGGATGAGACGATAAGCGAAGTAAGCATTGATGGCGTATATTTCACGCTTGATCCTTGGGGCATATACTACGACGGAGAGCATCTATGGATATTTCAGGGATGCTCAAAGCACTATTCATACATAATGAGGATCTCAAGGAATAGAACTGAACCTGTACATCCGGAGAGGATCATTAGGGAGGGTTTCAAGGCTTACGCCGAGAAAGGCGGCGAAATACTCAGTGAGATCATCAGCCTATCTGAAAGAATAGAGCGCAAAGAGGATCAGCTAGCCATAGAGGAGGATTCTAGGCAATTGATGGGAGAGAAGATTCCAAGATTTCTCTGGTTTCCCCTGAGTATGATTTATGGGCTTCCAATAAAGGAGTATGTGAAAGAACCTGAGAAGCCGCAGGAGGAGACTCCTAGATCATCCGATAAACTAATTGAAAACTACAATACTCTTCTAAAGAGATATGAGAGTTTAAACGAGACCTACACCACGCTACTTAAGAACTATACGAAATTAAAGATGGAATATCAATCGCTTAAAGAAGAATATGGCAGAAGACTCGAAAGACTCGAAGATTTAAATGTAAAGATCCAAGAACTCAAAGAAGAGCTAAAAGCAAAAGAAGACGAGCTCATCCTCTACAGGAATTTAACAATACTCTTCATCATAACTACTATGACGTTAAGCGCAACAGCCGCATATCTAGCAAAACGGAAAGGATAAAAAACATCGCCCATAACTGATCTACCCTTTTGGTCTTCCCATTCATGCGCGGGTAGCCCTTTCATATAACTTAGTTTTTGGAAGCGTTGCAACTGCTTTCTCTCCTCCCTTCTAGTTCGTCATCCACCACAATCACTTATCTTTTGAAAGATGTCAAGTAAGCAACATTATGTATCATCAGCTCCCCCTTGACACCGCCATATTTTCTACCTGAAGCTCCAAATTGTTCCCGTCTTATTTGTATGCTATTTTTCTGTGCTTAGCATGATAGAGCATGACAGTTCTTTAATCCTCATCTATCGTATAGATAACCCTGTAATCTCCTATTCTCAGACTCCATTTGCCTAGAAGCTCTCCTCAGAGAGCTTTCCCAAGATAAGGATCTGTCATCAGCCGTCTTAAGATGGAATCCAATCTTCTTTTTATTTGGATATCGAGTTTCCGAAAGTCTTTTTCAAAAGTTCGCGTGACTTTAAGCCTATATCTCTCCAGCCTTCTTCAGCTCCTTAAGAAATTCATTGTAGTCTCTTACTCTTCCCGCTTTAACATCCTCTTCAGCTTTCTTTATCGACTTCATTGTCTCTTCATCTTCAAGAACCTCGAGAGTCTCTATTAATTCCTAATACAATCAGTGAGATGAGATAACTAGCTTAATTAGGGGCTGGTAGACCCAACGTAATCTAAATACTGACATTTTTCTCTCCTTGTTTGTTTCTGAATTCCTCTAATGATTTATCGTGGATATAAAATTCTAGGATTCAAGCTCCTTCTTCAGTTTTTCATAGATTTCTTTGCTAATCTTTCCTTTTTTTAAAGCTCATCCAATCTTTCAAGCGGTAACGTTCTTTCTTTTCCTTTCCATAACAGAAGGACGAACTTTCGTCCGCCTTAGAGCGATAGCAGTGATCATTGCCGCAAGCGCTATCATGCCTACAACGAAATAATACAGGTAGTTGGGCGCCTGCACTTCTTCCAATATGAGATTTGAATCTTCGGTAATTTGGAGGCTGTATTCTCTTAAAGATTCCTTTTTTATCTGATCAGTTTTCGATGTGGATCCGACCATATTTCCGTTCCTATAAGCTTTAACTGTCAGGGTGTAATTTTCAACTGATGTTTCTGCTTCTGTTGCGTCCACAATTATTTTGTCGATTTTTGTTTCTCTTGGTAGTGTGATTTTTATTATGTTGCCGAAGTCAAGGTAGTAGCAACAAGGTATTTTAACTTCTACAACATTCGATGTTTTATTGAACCCTACAAGTCTTCCTTTATCATCATAAACGGAGAGATGTAGTTTGCGTTGTGTTTTAGGTTCATAAAGCGTAATAGTAATGCTGTTCATCGATTCGGAGATATATTTATCCCTGAATTTTAGAGAAGCCTCCTCTAGAGCCTTTTGCCGAATGTCATATTCGCTCCACACAGTGGAAATATATCGTCCAAACTTGAAGGCGCTTGGAATACCTAATCCTTCCCTGAGCTTCTCATAGAACTCATATGCGTCACCCGCTAAAGGTACGGCTGCAAGGAGCGCGTCTTTGAAGGGTTTAACGCTTAATTCAAAGCTCATAATGTTTATCGTGTCCTCCTTGGAATAGTGGGTAGACAAAAAATAAATCCCACCTAAACCCAGCGATTCACCTAATTGAACGAGTCTATAAAATCTTAATGCTTCATCCACATCCACATTCATGATCCTTGATGATATGGAGATTCCTTTTAAGAGTTCGTTTGCCTCGTCGAGGCTGGCTTTTCCTCCATCCAGCATGAAGATAGCGGTCCAAACGAGTATTTCTTCCCCCTTCGCACCAGCATTCAACGCGCTTAAGATCTTACCGTGTAAATCAAGCTTCCGCAATATTTCAACTGTTCTCGCGATTGTGAGCGATGCATCACTGATCTTACTGCCGAACTCAACACCTGACAGTACTGATGATGCCCATACGCCTGCAGCTTTTAGACCTATTATTCCAGCGAGCTTTCCAGCTAGTTTGGCTATAAAATTGCATGACTCCGCATATCTGGCGAGGTTACTTACTTTATCGAATAGTATGGAGCGTGAGGCGAGATATTTGCTGTCCCAACGAGTTGCTCTGAGATAGGCGATTTCAGAGGCGAATGCAAGCTTCTTATGAAGATCGTCATTCATAACTGGTTTCACATCCTCGCCATCAACTTTGAATATAAGCCAGTTTCTTTGAGATGAGAACCATACGATCATATCTTCAAAATCTCCTGTTTCAGGTGGTGGAGTTCGGGTAGCGTTATAAGCGTACACAGATACATACTCCTTTCCGTTATAGGTTAAAAATATCGTAAAGCTCCAGAGAGGTATAACTGATGCTGTTCCCGCATCGGTGCTTACTCTAACCGCCACATCAAACTCTTCTTCATAAGCTCTCTTATAGCCTTCCTCTGGGTAATACACGTTCATTTTAACCCCGAATTTTCTAATACCCTCCGAATCAAGATCTACCAAGCTATTATTGATTATAAAGCTGTAAATCTTCAACCCATCGCCATTAAGCATATCTCGAATTTGTAGCGTCTTACCAGATTCCTTGCTTAAAAGCACAATTTCTACAGAAGTATCGTAGCTGAAAGAATAGAAGACTGGCAAGCCAATAGTGAAGCTTTCCCCTTTTCTTACAGCAACCGGAGCTAACACAGATGTGACTTCAGCGAAATCGGGTTTCAAATATATTTTATGCGAGCCCCGATACACCAGCTTTCCTTCTTTATCATATATATTAAAATGGACCATATCCCCTGCACGAGGTATCCCATACACTTTAGCCTTGAAGGTGATTGTTCTCTTCTCGTTTGGTGCAAGTGATACGTACTTCAACTCATCTCCATCACCATACTTGAATCCGGCCTGAAAGCCCACCCGCTCCTCAAGTGAAATAGTTAGGCTTGCACTTTTACTTTCAAGGTTACATAAAGTAACATTAATGCTAAAGAACCTATTGAATGGAACCTCTGATGGGACATCAACCATGACGTTTATATTTTCCTTTCCAATCTCTTTTTGATAATACATCCATATCTTTAGGTACCTACCTTCATTATCAGGGTAAGTGTACGCTATTTTCCCATCGCAACTCACAGCAAAACTTTCATAAAGCAAAAAAATAGTCGTTATAAGGAGATCTTTCTCCAGCAATTCGGATTGTTTCGCTTCAAAATTTTTTGATAGCAATCTTATTTTGGTAAGATCCTTAATGTTGTATGACCAAATCTCATAATTATCAAACTTCGTTGTATATATTAGATCCCTGTAAATAATTTTATCCTTAAATTCTTGTGATCCAATGTTTATAAACTCTCCTCCTCTTACAGAAATAATGGGGCTGTTAAATAAAGGAGCAATTTTTCCTGTAGATATGTCAATAAGCCTTACTCCAATATTTAAATTAAAATGGATATCCTTCTCAAAGGACCATGTTTCAATGAGCATCTTGGAGTCATCAAGAGAAAAACCGCCTACACCAATTATGCAGTTTGGGAATTTTGCTAAAAGACGCTTGTTTCCATCTTCATCAAATAACCAGACACGGCTGGTCCAGACCGAAGTATCCGGCCAATATTCAAAATATATATCCACATAGCCAATTATATTTCGATCATTACTTGCAAACAGGGAATAGATGAATGTTTTTCTTAAAGTATGCTCCATTATTAATGTTTTTAGTAATCTTCCTTCATCATCCATAAGGTGAATAGAGCTCGAAATTAGATTCCGATTAGATTCACTTTGATTAATTCTTAATAATAATATTTCATTATTTGATAACCAGACAAAATTAGGCCCAAATACAAAATACTGCTCTCGGATTTTTAAAGTTACTACTTCCCCTCTGGAAATTAATCTTTTACTCATTCTTGAAAGATCAAAGATATATAATTCATCAAAATGCAATCCATTTTCTCTCTTTAAAATTAAGAAAGCTATTTTAGAACCATCAGGACTCCAACCTTTGCGCTGGTACACGCCCGCAAGTTCCCAATCAATTTCCCCATAAAATATAGGTCCAGATAATGTTCCTTTCATATCAGTTATCCAAATCGATAAGGATGCCTTATCATTATCAGTTGAAGGTAACAGCCTCGTAAATAAAATTTTAGAACCATCAGGACTCCACACTGGATAAAGATCATGTCCTTTTCCTACAGTAAGCTGCTTATCACTGAATTGCCCAAGGACATTTTCGCCTTTCTCTTCAATTATGTAGATACCCAAGAACCAGAATTTTGCTTTACCTGGCCATACTGATCCATGCAGTATAAGCCATGTTCCAGCAGGGTAATCGCGGTCAACCGTCCAGATACATTCTTTTAAACCGGCACTATTATTCCTACCTGTATCAGCAATTTTTATCATGACCCCATCTAATGGCGTATATTTAGCCCCAGTAACGCTGGCTGAATATTTATTTGGAGTATGAAGGGTTGAGGGGTTTACTCCGGCAAATGTCCCATTATATAGAAGAACTGCCCAACCGCCGAAGTTTCCTGTATACGTTTGGTATACTCGGATTAGGATCTTTTCGCCTGCTCTAAGAGGTCTAGTTATACGTTGCTCAATATCACCTGCGGCTGGAGCTCCGCTAACGTAAATCTCGGCGCTACCCTCATACTTGCTACTCCAAGAAATGATGTTAGTGCCCAAATTCTCCAAAAGGTTGATCTGCCATCCCTCCAATCCCGAAGAAAAATCAGGATTTACAAGAAAATCAGCTGGTTTAATATTATCCTCTTCGTAGTTAGGGAGAGCATAAGCAGTTATGGGAGCATATGTCAAAAAAGTTGACTGAAATAAAATGACAAAAAGAGAAAAAGCGAAAAAGTTCCTTCTCATAGAAGGCTCCCTCATAATTTTGTAAGATTTTTATTAAAAACTTTATATATTTATCTTTCGATTTACAAAGTTCCTTCTTTGACATCAGAGTAATTTCTTAAGCTTTTCGAAATTCAATTATTTTATTTAATAAATGCATCTTTTTTATCGATATATAATAGAAAAGCATGAAGCCCAGATATGTTTCTCGGAGGAAACATAGAAAAAACTCCCCCATGATAGTTAACATAGAACTCTTACCGTATTAAACGGCTGAAACAACAGAACTGTTTCTAAATCCACATTAAAAAATAAGTAAAATTAAACGAATAACCACACACCACAAGCCTGCCTCTAAATTGCTACATAAATAAAAGCGATAATTCACAAACATTAACTAACTTCTCCCTTTCACCCAAAACGCTTCCCGAAAAACACTTTCGGAACAAACGAATTTAGAGAGACATATTAATCACTTTCACATAAGTGCTAACCTTCCGGCTACAATCTTTCGTTAACTCATCAACCTCGGACCAGAATTGACTCTTTATCCGTCAATAAGTTTCTTCGCTTCAACACTTTTATAGTTATAAGTTTTTGCATAACCAAAATTTTTATAAGATTATTCCAATAAGAATTTCAAAAGATGACTTATGGAAGTTCCTTCTCAAAAGCATTTGAAGAGGAACATTTTCATTTTGGTTATTTTAACAATACTGATGTTAAGTTTGGGATTTTTTGTTTATCATTTTTTTATGCGGCCAAAAGAGCTACCGTGGCTTTTTAAGGGTGCTTACGCAAGATATTATGGTGAGATGGAAAATTTCCCCATAGAATATCATATATTGCTTAGGGTTGTTAATTTCAATCAAACACATGCAAAAATATTAATGCACATCGAGGTTAAAACTCCATTTGAAACTGGAGGAGGAGATTTTAATGTATATTTCAATATAATTAATAAATCTTATAGTTTCTTCAAATCCTTTAAGGAAGGGGAAATAGCTTGGGGAGTAGAATCTAAGAAAGTAAAATATGAACGAGAAATTAATGTTGAAAAATTGGGAAAGAGAAAATGCGAAGTATACGGATTCGTTACAAAAGCAATTCTAGCCGTACATACTTTTAATATTTATGTAGATAAAGAGACTTATTGGCCTATAAGATTTGAATTCTTTAGCATTGTAGGAGTAACAACCCAAAAAATCGATATAAATATGGTTGAAACGAATATTCCATATCTTAATAGATAATTTCTTATGCAGTAATCAGATAAATTGAAGCAAAAACCGCTCAAGAAAACAAAAAGGAATTTTTCCGCATGTTATGCATGCTTTGCTTCAATTTATCTGATTCAAGGATCAAGTCGAGAATTGTCTATTTCTCTTTTCTCCCCTTCTTTCCAGCTCTATGAAGACGATGTTCTGTCCAGGCTTAACAGTTGCTGAGGTCGTTGCTCCCTCAATCTTCATCTCCGGAAGGCCTATGATCCTCAATCCATCCGTGCTCCTGTAACTGCCAAGGGTTATTAGTCTCAAGCCGTTATGAGCCATCAGATAAAGGACATTCTAGCCTTCTTGTCTTCTGAAAGAAATATTCGTTTCAGCTCCTCAAGCGGAGGGGCGCGCTCGTTTTTGAGGGTGGGAGTATCCCCGGCGCCCTTGATTTCTGGAGCTGATAACCAAAAAATGGTGGGCCGGGAGAGATTTGAACTCTCGACCTTTCGGTTATCAGCCGAACGCTCTAACCAGGCTGAGCCACCGGCCCCCTTTCAATTTTATTTGAGTTATTCAACATTAATAAATTTTACATAGCGTTTCTGCCTTGCTGGTTCTCTAAAGATTTATATCTCCTCTTGTCCTTTTGCTTCTTGGTGTCTTTATGTTCTCGTTTGGGGATCGTTTGAGGCTTAAGGGGACTACTACGGTTGCGATTAAGTGTGTTGATGGCGTTATTATGGCTACTGATACACGTGCGACTATGCTTCCGGGTTTCGTCGCTCATAAGAGGGTTAAGAAGGTTTATAGGGTAACTCGGAATATTGGCATGACGATTGCTGGGGTTCCGGCTGAAGCCCTTAATATTCTTGATCTGCTTAGGGCTAATGCCTCTATCTATCAGATTTATAGGAGGAGGGAGATTCCAGTTAGGGCGGTGGCGAGCTTAGCCTCGAATCTCCTATTCTCGAATAGGCTCTTCCCCTATGCCGTTCAAATAATAATTGGAGGATACGACTCTGAGGGCTATCATTTATTCTCTTTGGATCCATTTGGAAGTGCAATAGAGGACAATCTAATAGCTACTGGATCTGGATCTCCAGTTGCCTATGGAGTCCTAGAGAGCGAATACAACGAGAACATCAGCCTAAACGATGGTTTAAGACTGATCGCCAAGGCAATCCAATCAGCAATAAAGAGGGATGTCTTTACGGGTGACAACTTCGATATAGCAACGATAACCAGAGAGAAGGGCTATGTTGAATTATCAACTGAGGAGAAGATGAGCCTAATAGGAAAGAAACCCTCATAAATAATCTGCTATTTCCCTTAGATCCCGGATCCTTTTATAGTCTCCGCGGATTACGCCCATTCGATCTATGAGTATGGGCTTCATCCCAGCGGCCATGGCTCCCTCATAATCCGCCTTCGGGTCATCCCCAACGAATATCGCCTCGCACGGCTTAACCTTTAAAAGCTCCAATGCATGATGGAATATCTTAACTCCAGGCTTAGGTTCTCCAACATCATCTACGCCAACGGTCACCTCGAACATTCCCTCAAGTCCAGTTCTAGATAGGACCTCACGGATATCGAGTTGAAATCCATTCGATACAATTCCGGTCTTTAACCCCCTAGATCTAAGCATGCTTAAGGTCTCGGGAACGTCTGGGTAGACCTCTAGATCCGCATTATCCCACCACTCCAGAGTTATTGTGTCGGCTATTCCCTCGAGGTCCCCCTTAACTCCCAGTCTTCTGAGTATCTTGATATTATAGATCCTCCAGAACTCCATGTATGGCAGCCTGAAAGATTCTGGGCTCATCTCATCCATAAATCTTGGAAAGTCAGTTTCATTCGCACTTAATGGGGGATTTATTCCATGCTTCCTGATGATCCTCATGAAGATATCTGGGATCGGAGCCGTCCTAATCAGCGTTCCGCCGAGATCAAAGAGAACAGCCCTTACACTGTACATCTCAAAAGGATCCTTGATCGGCACTAATTAAAGTTTTAAAGTTCACGCCGAATATTCTCTTCTGGGGACTCCACTTGAGAATTTACATCTTTACTGATCTCGAGGGAGTCAGTGGAGTTGTTGAGTTCGAGAATCGCTTGGATACGAGCTGCTGGAACACATATAAGAGACGCTTTTACAGTCGGCTCTTAACAGAGGAGGTTAACGCCGCGGTTAGGGCATGCTTCGATTCAGGAGCCACTTACATATTGGTGAATGATGGTCATGGAAGCGGATACACGATAGATCCGGAGCTCATAGACTCTAGGGTTGATCTCATACATGGAACGAGCAGACCAGTATGGCTTCCGCTAATAGATGAGGATTTTGACGCCTTACTCTACATTGGAGCTCACTCTAAGGCTGGAACGAAGGGAGGCGTCCTATATCATACCATGAGCACGATAGTTAGGGAGATAACGATCAATGATGTTCCATTGGGCGAGATAGGACTGGCCGCTTTTCATGCAGGAGCATATGATGTGCCAATGATCTTTCTCTCCGGTGATGAAGCCGCATGCAGGGAGGCTGAGGCATTAATACCCAACATAGTTACTGTAGCCGTCAAGAGGGGTCTCTCCAGATTCTCCGCTGTCACCATTCCTCCAGTGAGGGCTAGGAGGATGATAGAGGAGGGCGTTAAGAAGGCATTAGATAGAATCGAGGCGATAAAGCCCTTCAGAATGAAGCCTCCATACACCTATCGAGAATACGTCTTCGAAGCGGCTGAGAGGGAGACGAGGATCATAAGCCATCCGGATGAACTGCCCGGCGAGTATAGGCTTGTAAGGGAGATACGTGCGGAGACGGCTCAGGAGCTCGTCTGGAAGGTTTGGGGAAGAAAAGTTTAGGTCTTCAAGCCTAAACTATGCTCTTCGCAGCCTCGATTATATATTCTTGGAAGCTACGCTTCTTATTCTCGATCTTAATTCCGAGACTTGTATAGAGCCTCTTAACTATAGCCTCAAGCATAATCGCTGAGCTTACGCCGAAGATCTTCTCCATCTCCCTAGCGAAGGCTTCTGGATTATATACGATCTCATCCTTTCTTATAGATGAGTTCAACTCTATGAAGCGGATGATCACCTCTCCGAAATCTAGGCTCTCACGGATGGCCTTCAACAATAGCCTATTGAGCCTACGCATCTTCTCCTTCTTCACTGAACTCCAATTCTCACTCATCAGCATCATCCTCCCCGCCGTTCAGCCCTAAACCTCTCGAGGACATCCGAGACTATGTATCTCCTCGTCGCCATCCAGCCCTCTTCAGCGTATGGCTCATGATAAAACCAGTATCTCATGCTTGATTCATAATCGCCCCAGAAGACCTTAACATCGAAGCAGCGCTTCTGAAGAGCCGCTCCAAGTCTAGCTAGATCCTGAGATGGAATCGATGTCTGGAGAAAGAATCCTCTCCTAGTTGGGATTAATGTTGACTGGAATGGAAGTTTCCTAATGGCGTAAGCGAAGAGCCGGGTTGTCCTCAATGAGCATTCACAATCGAACATTACCACTACGAGAAGTTTCGATGCTATCCCATGAACTATAATGCGGTAGGCGTCTATCACATCGTTCTCCTCATAGAACTTAAGCCTCCTACAGAGATGATAAACTGGAACCCCGGTTTTTTCAGCTATGACTCGCCTCTTCTCCCTAGCATTCATGGAAAGATACCTCAGGATCTCCATGTCCTTCTTGTTCATCCGATGTAGGACCGAGGGTGGATTCTTATTTAGAGGCGGAGGCTCACTTACCTCATCGAGCATTGACTCCCATTCTTTCCAATCGAATCTCCAGCAATCACACTCCAGATCATAATATTCAAAGTTGTTTTCAGAGTAAACCCATCTTGCAATAGGCGTGTCATAGAAGTAATCTGCTACTAGATCCATCTCTTTAAGCGCTTCGATCAGCTCCAGCAGATACGCGTTTGCCCCGCTTGGAATAGCGAAGAGAGCGTATATGCCATTACATGAACCTATGCACCTAATCCTATATCTCGTGTATGGATGGAGATCGAGGATCTTCTCGAGGTCATAGAGGCTTCTGAATGGAGCCTTAAAGAAGAATAGGATGGGCTCTAATCCGACTGATGGATAGCAGATCTCAGCCGATACTGAGACTAAGACTCCCCTATCCCTGAGCCTCCTAAGATGCTTAGAGAAGGTATTTGGAGACATATCTGCCCGTCTGCTGAGATCTTTAACTGTCCCTAAAGGATCCTTTGCAAGAGTAGATAGAATATTCAAGTCAGCCCTAGACAGTTTCATAAAGGGCCACACGGCTAAATTCTATATTGGGCCGACGGTGCCTCCTGGAGGATCTAAGGTCTTAGCGTCAAACTTGACGCTATTCTTGCTCGCATGAACCCTAAAGGTCTGAATTAAAATGCTGAGGTCTTCATCCTCGTTTTCGGCGAGAATGATTGTTACTGAGCCGATGTCCTCTCCATAAGCTCCGCCTTTGCAGCATTCTCTCTTAACTTTATGATGAGCGATTATGGGGGCGGAGGGGCTCTTGCATAGGCATATCTGCAAAGGAAGCGCTGTGAGAATGAGGGATGCCGCTATGATTAATGTGATAACTTTAAGAGCAAGCCTCAACTCTTCAACCTCCATGCTAAAGATAGGAAGAAAAATATTTAAAATTTACTTTTTATTGCATTTGGATGCGAAGAATATTTTTCATCTCCCCTCTTTTAGGCGATATTTAAGCGAAAAATCTATTTATGAAGTGATGATGCAATATCGGAACGTCTATTAACGATTCGGGGAATCAGTCATGCTCGGGGAGGCAATCTCAAAGTATCTCAGGTGGATAGGAACTTGGAGGCAGGGTAGGGGATTATACGGAGGAATCCACATCCACATCTGCTGGGAAGTTGACTCTGTAATAGAGAAGGGATATCAGGGAGTCACAGTCTCCGACTACATTGGGTTGATGAATGGATTCTTAGAGTTACACAAGAAGACTGGAGAAAGGAGATTTCTTGATGAAAGCATAGACTTGGCGTATGCATTAAAGTCTCTTCAGGATGAGGGCGGATGCTTCGAGCATAGCGTGGCAGAGTTTGAGCCTGGTAAGGGAGGATGCATCCACAATGCATTAGCCGACATCGCCCTCCTCTCACTCTCAGACTATCTGATAAAGAATGGAAAAGACGTCTCCGAATATCTTAATGTCGTCAGGAGGAGCTTCGAGTGGTTTATGGATTTCTGGTGGAAGAGGGGAAACAGATGGATGAAAAATCCAGATTTCCCATGCTGGTGCGGAGTTACAAACCAGGATTTGGCAGTATGCTGGGCAATGGCATACTACGCCAAATTAAATATGGATGAGTATTGGAGGAGATATGGCCTTCCAGTAGCCGAGTGGTATATCAAGAATTACTATTATCCGGAGTATAAGAGCTACTTTAGGGGCGACGCGCCAGACTTTCCTGAGCCAGCATCCTATAATGGACTGATAGATTATGAGCTTATACACCTATATCTCCTCACGGGCAATAAGGAGTTCCTGAGAATCGCATTAGAGAATATAGAGTATCTGGAGGAGAACTCCTGGAGGGACGAGTATGGCTTCATAAGAATACACAATAACCTCGACTTGAAAGAGAAGAAGATCATCAGGAGACCATCAATAATTAATCAGAGCTCATTAATATCAGCCCTGCAGATGCTTGAGGAACTCGGAATATCGTCATTCAGGGGATTCAAGGAGGATCTCCTAAAGACCATTCTCTTCTACCAGTCTGATAGAGGATACTTCAGAAACTCAACTGACCACGATAACTTTCTGGATATAGTATCAACCACCGGGTCTGGAGTGCTTGAGGCCTTAACGAGGGTTTGGAATGGGAATGAATTGCCATCCCAGGAGGTCGTTGAAGTCGGCATAGACTATTCGGGAAGGGATATATGGATAGACACGGATGAGTATTGGCAGCTCCACAGGGGCGACCAGATTGTAGGCGGAGTAAAGGCTGATCCGAATGGGATCTACTTCAAGCCGCTAATAGATGGAGTTAGGAAGGTTAAAGTGGAAAAGAACGCATTTACGCTTAAGATTAGAGGTTTCAAGTCTATAAGTATAGATCACATTCTTGAAAGTAGCGATCAAATAATAATTGATACGGATAGGGAAGCAACGGTAAGCCTAAAACTCTCCGATGGAAGGAGGGTCAAAGAGGTTCTGGATGCTGGTAAAAACGTGATTAGATACTCGGACTTTTAGGCTTCTAATCCAGCGGTAACCAGGTTCCAATACCCCTCTTTTTTGCAGTCTCATAGATCCTGATGGCCACGGCCATGTCCTCGATCGCCAATCCTAAATTCATGGCCATTATGCGCTCCTCATCTGATTCTCTACCCCTCTTCCCTCCAGCAGCTATCTCTCCGAGATCAGCATATACCTCCGGAATATCCTGGAAGTATCCCTCAGACCTATAATACATTAGTTGCTCAACATCATCAGTGCAGAATTTATCCATTGAGTGCATGGCTTCAGGCTTCCAGTAGGAGTCGAAGTCTAAGGCGCATGCAAATCCCCCATCGCTGAACCATGAAGCCTCGATCACTGGATTCGGATTCTTACGTATAGGCCCAGCCGTGACTACTACATCGCATCCCTCAACCGCCTCCCTCGGAGAATCAACCGGAATCATATTTACCCCATGCTTTCTAGTCATCTCGTCAACGTATCTGCGTAGATTCTCCCTGTTAATGTCGTATGCCTTAACGTTCCTCAGATCCTTAAGGACGACGAGCAGCGCTTCGAGGTTGCTTCTCCCCTGAACTCCACAGCCCAGAATACCCATAGTTTCGGAGTCTCTTCTGGCTAGATACTTCGCCGCGACAGCCGTGGCCGCCCCAGTTCTCATGGCAGTTATCCACGTGCAGTCCATGACGCATTGTGGAACTCCAGTCTCCGGATCGTTCAGTATGAGCAGACCGGTTATGTAGGGCAGTCCAAGCTTGTAGTTTTCCGGGTAACCGCTGACCCACTTTATTCCAGCGGACTTTAACCTCGGAATGTATGCTGGCATGGCGTGTATGAATGCGTCCCCCTTAGGGTGGATTCCAGGTTTAGGGGGCATCTCAACCCTTCCAAGGCCCTTCTCTCGAAATACGTCTTCAACTGCATCGATGATCTCTTTCATCGTTAATCCTACGTCTTCAACGTCCCTTCGGGATAGATACAGAAGTTCCGGGAGTCCCATAATGACCACTAAGATACAGATGGCCGATATGCCTAATTAACCTTTTATTGAGATTAATAGGTTGCCATGTCCTGTTTGCTCAAAGATCATATATTGATGGTAGTGCATACCTTGTATGTGAGGGGATATTCTTGGGTAGATCAGCCCCGAAATATCTGATTGTAATTCTCATTGGAGTGACGTTGGGCTACGCTCTCGGATTATCCTCCATTGACGTATCAGAGTATGAGAGTAAGATTAGAGCGTTGATGGCTGAGACATCTGATCTGCAGAGCAAGCTTGAGCAGGCATATTCGGAGATTAAGAGTCTGCAGAATCAGATCTTAAGTCTCAATCGGCAACTTAGGATTCTTGGGGTCTACTTCTCTCCGAAGGGAGGATGTGAGAATGAGATCATCCGTTGGATCGATCGGGCTAATAAGTCGATTCACATCTTGATCTATAGCTTCACGCTCGACTCGATCGGTGATGCCCTAATAAGGGCTCATAAGAGGGGAGTTGAGGTTAAAGTTGTCTTTGAGGAGGATCAAATAACGAGATACAGCGAATATCAGAGGTTGAAGGCGGCTGGGATAGATGTTAGGAATGACACGAATCCAAGGCTTATGCATGACAAGGTGATGATAATCGACGGCATAATAGTGATCACTGGGAGCTATAACTATTCGAGGTCAGCTGAGGAATATAACAACGAGAATCTGATAGTGATACTCAGTGATCGTGTTGCCTCTATATATGAGGAGGAATTCCAGAAGATATGGAGGCAGAGTAGAGGATAGGCCCCTTTTTGGACGTGATCCTTAAATGGAGGACAGACATCTTAAATATATCATCGCCGAGGATCTCTGGTGGTCAACTTGGATAGGCGCTCAACAGTCATATCTAGGATTGCCATGCTTAGCGCCCTAGTGATCATACTGGATTATACAATGAAGTTTTCTGGGCTTAAGATACCATTTCCATGGCTTCCATTCTTAAAGTTCGATTTAACGGGAATCCCAATAGTGTTATCCACGCTTATGATGGGGCTGGAGGCAGGCGTATTCACATCCGTAGTAGCCCTCCTCGCGATACTGGTTAGGAGCGGAGACTTCATTGGAGCATCTATGAAAACGATGGCTGAACTCTCAACAGTGACGGGCCTCTATCTTGGATGCATAATAGCCGAGAAGAAGCCGGGAACTCTCAGAGTCATACCATACGTCGCTGGCTGCCTACTACGCATCCTCGTTATGTTAATCCTCTCACCTCCAGTCTTTACATTATATTATGGAATGCCATTAAGCGCGGCTTTGGCTATTAGTCCCCTCGTCGCATCCTTCAATCTCATTCATGGATTGCTGAGCATCTTCGGAGGGAGGCTCCTCTATGAGGCTCTCAAGAGAAGGGTTCCAGCTTGGATCCTAAATGTTAAGGGCTGACGGTCAAGTCTTATCGCGGCCTATCTGGAGATAATGCTTGCCGCTTCTATCGCCTATTAACCAAGTAGACTCCAAGTATTATTAGGAGCGCTCCTATGAGCGCTTGAAGCCTGACCGTCTCCCCGAGGAATAGCCATCCGAATATCAGGGCTACCATGGGAATCGTTAGGGCTGAAGATGAGAGGACGGTAGCCTCCTCCTCTCTGAGCAGATAGATCCAGATGGTAAAGGCTATAGTTGATGATGCTATAGAGGCGTATAGGATCGCGAGCAGATACTCAGTTGATGCCGGAAAAACTGTTCCCCCATGAATCACCGATGCTGACCCCACTAGGATGGAACCTAAACCCATCTGAAACAGATTAGTTATGACAGGGTCAACATGACTTAAAGATTTTTTATAATAGATCGTCGTGACGGCCCATAGGAAGGCTCCTAGGAGCAGCAGAAGTATCGGCCCAACTGAGTCTCCGAGTGATGCTCCTCTAGTAATCGATATTATAGAGACTCCTAGGAATCCAATTGAGACCCCGAGGATCCTGCTCATGCTCGCCTTCTCCTTTAGGAATGGAACTGCCATGCAGAATACGAAGATGGGCTGGGTATATGTGATCACGGCGCTTAATCCTGACTTCTCATAGACCAGCCCAGTATTCGTCGAGAGTATTCCAAGGGCATTGATTACGCTTATAAAGAGTAGGCCGGCTAGGTCTCCTCTTCTCCTCGGGATCTTACCGCTCAATACTATTAGCGCAGGTAGCAGTGTGAGGGCTGATATTAGAAATCTGTGGAATACGAATGTTAATGGATCCGCGTATCTCAGTCCAATCTTCATTACAGCCCAGTTTGAGCTCCAAAAGACGATGACCATGAGGAAGAGAAGCCAGTTTCTAAGGTTCTTCAATGCCTATCCTCAGCGTGACTGTAAGGATATCTCAGCGAAGAAAGCCCTTAAAAGGGTTTAGGTTGCAGGATGGGCCTCGTGCATCTAGGGGATCCTCGGTCCCGATTGGATTGCCCTTATAACCTCCATTGTCCTCACGGCATCCTCAAAGTTCGTTACGGGCTGCTCATCCCTCATTATGCATTCTATGAAGTTGCGGTTAACTTGGAATGTTCCGTCATAATGCGTCTTAGGAGCCTCTCCGACCAGCTCCTCATTCCTTATTATCTCCGCTGTTTGGTATGGCTGATTATCTTTTAGGATCATTAGCCTGTCGATTCCGGGTATTCCGGGGATATCCCCGTAAGCGGAGATTCCCTTGCTGTGCGCCTCAAATCTGAGAACCCTCCCGCCAGCCGTTCTATTACTGTTCAGTATGCCGACGCCTCCATTCTCGAATTCTAGGATTGCCGTATAGAAGTTCATGTGTCCCTCAACGCTACTGTATATCTGTCCAGTTAGGCTGTGAACCCTCCTGACTTCTCCTCCAATCCATCTTAGGAGGTCAACTGCATGTATAACGTCTAAGACTAGGCTTACCCCTCCGTATCTTCCGTGGTATCCCCTCCACTCGCCGTGCTTATGGAATGTTACCATGCAATACCGGATCTTACCTCTCTCCTCAAGGATCCTCTTTGCGTATTGAACGCATGGGTGGAAGCGCCTCTGGAAGCCCACAGCGGTCTTACAGTCATTTTTACGTGCGAGATCAGCCCATCTCCTCGTTTCCTCAACGCTCATTCCAGGAGGCTTCTCTATGAAGACGTTCTTTCCCTCCTCGAGGCAGTAAGTGACTATCGGGTCGAGTAGCTCCGGAGACATAATTATGTAGACGGCGTCTAGATCGATCTCTCTGAGCATTCGTTTATAATCGATGTAGCGATGTTTAACTCCATACTTCTCAGCCGTGGATACAAGCCTATCTCTGCGTAGATCGCATATCGCCGCTATCTCAACATCATCCATCTCGGCTAATGATGGATAGTGAGCCTCATTAGCTCTGACTCCCGCCCCAATAAAGCCTATCCTAAGCTTCATCAGATACTCCGCCTCCTACCCTTTCTGTAACTAAGCCTTAAATCCGATTAGATAAATCTTCTCTGCGGGGTTTAAGAGTTGAGGATCAGGGTGGCAACTGTCTGTTTGGCTGGAAGATCGTACCACACGGTAGAAGAGAACAGGAAATACGTGATGAAGCTCTTAGATCTCGCTCTTCGCCAAAAGCCTGATATAATCTGTTTGCCTGAGGCCTTCACGAAATCAGGCATTAAGAGACCTTTGGATGAGGTTGCCGAAGAGGTTCCAGGACCAACAACTAAGATCGTGAGCAAAAAGGCTAGGGAGACCGGATGCTACGTTATCTGCCCGATATTGACTAGGCGAGATGGAAGGTTCTGGAATTCAGCCGTCATCATCGATAGGTCCGGCGAGATCGTGGGCATATACGATAAGGTTCATCCAGTTACAAGCTCGAATGATTATACAGTCTTTGAGGATGGAGTAACTCCCGGAGCGGACTTTCCAGTCTTTAAATTGGACTTTGGAAGGATCGGGATTCAGATATGCTTTGATATCTGCTTCCCTGAGGGATGGCGTGAACTATCCGAGAGGGGAGCTAGGATCGTCTTTTGGCCTTCGGCTTATAATGGCGGCTTCCCATTGCAGGCGTATGCTTGGCTAAACCATTACTTCGTCGTCTCCTCAGTTCGCTCTGAAAAGTCTAGAATAATCGATCCGTTGGGCAGGGTTCTCGCCGAGACGGATTACTACGTAAATGTGATCACCCGTGATATAAGTCTAGATTATGTAATTGCACATTACGACTTCAACTTTGATATTCCCGATAGGATCGTTGAGGCCTATCCGGATGGGGTGGAGGTGAGGTCATACGCTGATGATGCATTCTTCATCGTTGAGCCTGTTGATAGGCAATTAACGGCTAAGCGTCTCCAAGACGAGTTTAGATTCGAGTCTGCGGAAAGATACTTTGAGCGTCATAGAATAGCCTATGAGCGGATGCGTCGCGGAGAGAAGCCTCAGCCTCAGATGGCCGCTCATGGGGATAGGCCTCAATACTCAAAGCGTGATCTTTAATGGTGGTGAATGGAGGATGAGAAGGCGTATACTCTGCATTCCAACTGATGAGCATGTAAGGCTGGTATTCTCCGATGAGACACTTATGAGGCTGAAGGCGGAATTTGACGTTACATTCAATGATCTTGGCAGAGATTATTCTTCTGAGGAGGTTGCATCCAAGATAGGCGGGTATGACGGGCTGATCACCGGTTGGGGATCGCCTCAGCTTACGAGCGAAGTATTTGAGAATGCTGATCGCCTGAGGATCATAGTCCATTCAGCCGGTTCAATCAAACCTATACTATCTAAGGAGGTTATCAAGAGATATGTCATACCACGTGGGATCTGCGTCTGTAATGCTCCGAAGGCAATAGCGTATAATGTGGCTGAGACGACGATAGGCTTGATGGTGATGGCGTCTCATAGGCTGTATGAGCAGGCATTCAACGTTAAGGAGAGGCTTATCTGGCGTGACCCGTCGATTCCGAAGGACTGCAAGACTATTAATGGAAGTGTCATCGGGATTGTCGGTGCAAGCACCGTTGGTAGGGAGGTGATCAGGCTATTGAATCCATTCGACTGCAGAATACTCGTTTATGACCCCTACCTATCAGATGAGGAGGCTGAGGCTCTAGGGGTTGAGAAGACTAGCCTAAAGGATCTTTTTATGCGCTCGGATATTATCAGTGTGCATGCGCCGCTGACTGAGGAGACGATTCACATGATCGGTAGGGAGCACTTCAGACTCTTAAGGGACGGGGCCGTTCTGATCAATACTTCGCGTGGGAAGGTTCTCGACCAAGAGGCCCTCCTGGAGGAGTGTAGGACTGGGAGGATAATTGTGGCTTTAGACGTGACTGATCCTGAGCCTCTGCCTGGAGACTCGCCTCTGAGGAGGCTTAAAAATGTCATTATAACTCCTCACATCGCTGGTTATGGCTATTATGGGATGAAAAAGATTGGTGAGTTGACGCTTCAGGCCTTGGAGGATTACTTCGCTGGGAGGGAGGTTAAATGCAGAGTTGATCTTTCACGATACGATATAATCGCATAGAATCTCACTTGTAGATCTTCTCGATCAGCTCCTCCAGGTATCTCTTTCCCCTTTTTATGTCGATTATCTGCTGTGGACCGCTTATCTCCCTCTCGATCGTTAATGAGCCGGAATATCCTAGGTCTCTAAGCTTGGTTAGTAGCGCTGGAAAGTTCACTCTTCCCTCGCCTAGCGGCTTCTCCTCTCCGAGTTCATATCCGCTCCTTGGGTATTCGCCGTCTTTGGCGTGGACATCCCTAACGTATTCGCCTATTATATCCAGTGCATCAACGGGGTTTGCCTTCCCATACATTAGAAGATTGGCCGGATCAAAGTTTACTCCTAGATTCTCAGCTCCTACATCCTCAAATGTCCTAAGCAACGTTATGGGTGTTTCCTGTCCAGTCTCAAACCAGAAGCTCTGCCCCCTATCATCCAAGAATTCGGCTACCTCCCTTAGGAGAGGTATGAGCGAAGTATATAATGGATTGTTCGGGTCTTCCGGTATGAACCCGACATGCGTCGTTATGCTATTAACTCCGA
Organism: uncultured Candidatus Bathyarchaeia archaeon; assembly: GCA_964508155.1. Lineage (GTDB taxonomy): Archaea > Thermoproteota > Bathyarchaeia > Bathyarchaeales > DTEX01 > B63. The sequence continues at coordinate 83,723 of CAZDRE010000003.1, read as the reverse complement.
TCCAATCTGCGAATCTCGACGCCATCTTGAGCTCCTCGACTCGTTTTTCCCTCTTGTCTGGGGGGACAAGCCCTATCAGTTTAGGTCCATCCTTGAAGTTCCATACGTGTCTCCCTGAGAATCCAGCCCATAAGGTGGTCATTACGATGCCGTTCTCTTCAAGTGCCTCCTTGAGTTTCTTGGCTGTCTCCCTCGTGTATAGGCTCATGTCCCAGCATGAGACTTGGCATGTCTCGAATCCTAGATTCTTAACCTTCTCGATCTCGCCTGCAGGCTCCTTCTGAAGTGAGACTATCAATCCGAGTTTAGGCCTCAAATCTGGATCCTCCACTAATCTTCTATTAGGCCTATGCCTTTAAGTATTAACCTGAGCCTTTGTCTCTTATCTTCTGGTAGGGATGAGACTGGGCTTCTCGCTGGTCCAGATGGCTTCTTAAGGATGTTCATTGCCTCCTTAACGACTGCCGGGAATGTTCCGAGGTTGAACGCAAGCCTTAATGGGAGGAGCTTAAACTGTAGTTCTCTTGCCTTCTCCAGGTCTCCCCGCATGAAGCTCTCGTAAATTCCAACTACAAGCTTCGGCGCTACATTGGCTGTCGCTGCGACTGCCCCTTTCCCGCCGTAGAGGAGCGTGGCGAGTATGAGGGAGTCTCTGCCCGCTAGAACGGCGAATTCTTTTGGGCATTCCATTATGTATTGAGCCGTTAATGTTAGGTCTCCGCTACTATCCTTAATGCCGACAATATTATCTATCTCAGCCAGTCTCCTCACCGTTTCAGCTTCTAAATTCACTCCTGTTCTTCCAGGATTATTATATATCAGGACTGGTATGTCGATGGATTCAGCTATGCGCCTGTAGTGCATGTAGAGTTCGTTTTGGCTTGGCCTTATGAAGTATGGTGTGACTATTGTTACAGCGTCTGCGCCTGCGTCCTCCGCGTATTTGCTGAGCCTTATTGATGCCTTTGTCGTTGTGGCTCCCGTTCCGGCGTAGACTGGAACTCTGCCATTAACCTCATCGACTGCTATGTTGATGATCCGTTTCTTCTCTTCTTCTGTTAGTGCGTAGCTCTCACCTTGGCTTCCGCAGATGAATATTCCGTGGACGCCTGAATCTACTAGGTAGTTGATAAGCTCCCTTGTTCCAGCCTCATCGATCTCCTCAGAATCTCTCATTGGGGTTGCCATTGCGGGGATTATTCCCTTAACTTCTAAACCCAAATTGAATCCCACCAAAACTGATCTACAATGAGAAGTCTATTTGGTCCCCTAAAAAGGGCTCGGTTAGCCTTGTGCATAAAAAATTAGGTTTGGTAGGTTGTCTGCTTCTACTCGATGGAATACATTACCTGCAATGTTACCGTAACGGTTAATTTTCCTTCTAGAATTGGAGTTTTGGCCCCCTCAGCAGCCATTGCATATTCTACTATTGCCCTGTATGGCTGGTAGGGCTGATATGAGATCTCCTTCACAAATCTGACTTCAGTTATCTTCACGTTTAGTGTCTTGGCTATTAATGATGCCTTGTCCTCGGCGTCCTTGAGGGCGCTTATGTATGCCTTAGACTTCAGTTCTGCCTGTTTGCTCGGTGAAAGCCCAAATGAGACTCCCCTTATGATGTTTGCTCCGCTCTTAACGGCCGTATCGATCACCTCTCCAACTAGATCCATGCGCCTAACCTTAACTGCAATTATGTTTGAGGCTCGGTAGGCTATTATCCGCGTGTAATCCTTTGGGGAATGAACTGGATATATGCTATAAGAGACCGTCTTTATATCATCCTTTGGGATTCCAATCTTCTCTATTGCATCTATGATCTTTGTCATCAATTCGGCGTTGAGCCTGCTTGCCTCAGAGGCAGTCTTACTCTCAGTTCGAACTCCAAGGGTTACAGTTGCCTCATCAGCCTTCGCCGATGCCACGCCCGAGCCAGTTACCAGAATGAATCTTCCACTATACTCCTGCTCAAGATACAACTGTGAAGTCTCAGGCCTAACGGCTGTGCCCAAGCTCGATAATGCCGGGATGCCACTTGGAAACTCCAGGGCTTTACCTCCAATCGCCGTGCTGGCTACATAATGGCTGTATATCATGTAGATCGCTGAAGCCGAAACTATCAGAGCCAAGATCGAGACCGCAATGAACGTTGGGTTTCCTTTCCAACTCATAGCATTCACCACCAGCCAAGGATTAGACGGCGCAACTAATAAATCCAAAGATTAGAACAGCATGATCTAAATCCAGAACAGACAAAAAAGATAATAACCAGACATTAATGAAATAGAATCTCGGGAAGGAGCGGCCGTAGTCTAGCCTGGCTAGGACATCGGCCTGCCACGCCGATGACCCGGGTTCAAATCCCGGCGGCCGCACCAAAATTTTAAATTGTCTTTTCGAAAAACTGATTCTTTAATGACTATAGTTGCATATCCCGGTTTGGGCATCTTTACTCGCAGATCAATCTCCAGAAGATCCGAGCATTTGAAGCCCAACAAAAAATTCTTTATAAAGTTTAAATATGCCGGAAATTATGCGGATTTAAACCCCTGAGATAGGAGTTCGATCTATGCCGGCGGATCCATACATCGGCCTTAAATTTTTGCAGATGATCGGCTTACCAGCTTAAAAATCTCGAGGCCTTTATAAATTTCTATATAAATGAAAAATTTTTCCGCGGCAAAGCCGCACACAGAAAAGACCCAGAGATCCATCTCAAAAATTCATTCAGAAAATCAACGGCGAAATCAAAGAACATTCAGACACAATCACGCAAGTATATAAACAAAAATTTTTCGCTGTCAAAACGATGATCTCAAAATCGATCTCAAATTTTCCCTCTCCTCACTGTCAACCTGAACCTTCTCCTTCTTACCATCGAACTCCAGCGGCACAATGAATGTTAATGACTCAATGCCAGTTGGGCTTATGACTCTGCACTTTAAACTCGACTCCTCCATGTTCCACTCTATGCTTTCAACCTCAACATTCTCCCTAGCTCTCTAAAAGTTATTCCAAGAATTTATGCCAATTATGCCAGCGTCCTTCTCACTTGCGTGATCGACGAGCTTTCTCAGGAGAGTATCCGTTTAATAGACTGGCCTCTTAAGCTTCCTAGCCGCCTTCGGTATGAGCTTCTCCAGCGACACATGTTCGCCCTTATAGAAGATTCCGGCATAAGATATCGAGTGCAGGCATATCTTCAATTTTTTTATAATTCCCTTCTACTCATCATCAGCCAGAAAAGAATTTAAATTTTATCTGGTTAGAGCCTATCTTTCACCATGGGAATTAATTATCCCAAATAGCATGTTAATTAAAGAACAAAAATTTTGCTACATAAAAACTGAATTTGATCCAGCGGTATCTACAGTTCTATGTTCAAGTGCTCTCTCAACTTCATCTTCAGAATCTCTATCAGCTCAGGATCATTTCTCATGTAAATGTCAGGTATATTCAAGACAATTATCTTCCTCTCGGCTTCTGGGCAGATGCTTAAGATCGCCCTCTTATGGTGATCCTCCATGACGAAGATTCGGTCGGCCCATTCTATCAGATCCCTAGTGATCCTCCTACGTGCATGAATCCACGTTCCAGCGGACCTGACCTCAAAGCCCTCTCTTCCTTTCAGAAGGGACTCCGCCGTTGGGCTTCTATCCATATTTCCAGTGCAGACGAAGAGTATCTTTTCTGTCATGAAGTTCACCAAAAATCGAATGAGACTAAAGTTAAATCCACCTGTTCTCCTCTAATATTCTAAAGACCTCCCTGTAAATGGCCAATTTCATCTGATTTCTCGTCTTCCCTATCTTTTCATTACTCTCTATAACCTTCTGTAGAGTCTCAGTGAATTTCTCGGCGATCCTCTCGATCTTCTCATCTGAGACGGGCTCATCGAGATTTTTAGCGCAGAGATATCCGATCACAATGTCAATGATCGACTCTAAGGTTTCCCCGCGTATCCTCTTAGATGACTTATTATAGTCTCCTATCATAACGAGGGCTTTAGCACGGTAATACTTCTCCTCTATTCCATAGACGTTAATCTTCTTCTTTGATAGAACTATTAGGTTTCGCTTCAGTAAGATTCGGAGATGATACCAGACTGAACGCTTAGAGATGCCGAGTTCCCTCGCTATCTGCGTCATGGTCATTTCTCTGTCGGATAGTAACCTAAGAATCTGCCTTCTAGTCGGCTCATTTAGAATCTCTATCTTCTCCGGATCATCAATAAGCATAATCGACATCGTTCTCTTCTATGCATTTTTTCCCAAAAAATTTATATATTTTTTTGGGAACAGTAGAATAGCGATTACAAATTTGTAACCGATAAAAATTTTGCAAACACTCCTCCCTCTCAACCTTTATGGAGGTCTCAGAAAATGAATGAAATTAGAGTAGCGATTGCTGGCATTGGAAACTGTGCCTCCGCTTTAGTGCAGGGAGTCCACTACTACAGAGACGCAAAGGAAGATGAGACCGTCCCTGGGCTAATGCATGTGAGATTCGGAAAATACCACATCAGAGACATAAAGTTCGTCGCAGCATTCGAGGTCAACAGGGAAAAGATCGGAAAGGACCTAAGTGAGGCAATATTCACAGAGCCTAACTGCTGCGCAAAATTCGCAAATCCACTCCCAAAGCTAGGCGTTAAAGTGCTTCCAGGACCTATACTCGACGGCGTAGGCCCTCACATGAAGAAGGCATTTAAGGTCGGAGAAGACGATCCCGTCGACGTCGCGGAGGCCCTCAAAGAAGCCGACGCCGACATGCTCATAAACTTCCTGCCAGTTGGAAGCTACAGGGCAACCAGACACTATGCCGAGGCAGCCCTGAAGGCCGGCTGTGCCTTCGTCAATTGTATTCCAGAGTTCATTGCGAGCGATGAGGAGTGGGCCTCAAAATTCGAGAAGGCGGGACTGCCGATCGCCGGGGACGATGTGAAGAGCCAACTGGGCGCGACTATTCTGCATAGGACTCTTGTGAGGCTCTTCGTTGATAGGGGAGTGGCCATAGACGAGACTTACCAGCTGAATATCGGAGGAAACACGGATTTTGAGAATATGACCTTAGAGGAGAGGCTTAGGACTAAGAGGATAAGCAAGACGGAGGCGGTTACAAGCATGGTTCCATATTCAGTTCCAACAAGAATAGGCCCATCAGATTACGTTCCATTCCTAGGAGACAAGAAGATCTGCTACATACACATCAGAGGGAGGAAGTTCGGAAATCAACCAGTAATCCTACATGCGAAGCTTGAGGTTGAGGACTCACCGAACAGCGCTGGGATGGTCATAGACGTCATAAGAGCAGTGAAGATAGCGTTAGATAGGGGGATAGCAGGGCCTCTCATCAGCATCTCAGCGTATGCCTTTAAGCATCCGCCAGTACAAGTTGAGGACTCCGTGGCTAGGGAGTGGGTTGAGGAGTTCATTCAGGGGAAGAGAGAACGTTAGCAGGGATGATCAACATCCTCCGCTCTGAGTTCTCCCTTATTTTTTGTATTTAATCGTGTTCGGAGGATTGGTGGAATGAGGGCGCTCGTAATAGCCGCTGGACGTGGAGAGAGATTCAGACCTTTCACTGATGAGAATCCTAAGCCATTAATCCCACTGCTTGGACGTCCATTGATCGAGAGGGTTATAGATGCCGTTAAGGCAGCGGGCATAAGGGACATAATCATTGTTACTGGGCATTTAGGCTGGAAGATCAGATCCTTTCTTGGAGACGGATCAAAATATGATGTTAAGATAGAGTATATCGAGAATAAACGGTGGCAATTGGGTAATGGAGTCTCGGTTTATGAGGCGAGGAGATTTATCGATGAGAATTTCATTCTCCTAATGTCTGATCATATCTTCAATCCAAAGATACTATGCGAAATTTTAGACTATCAGATGAATTGTGACGAGTGCATCCTCTGCGTCGATAGGCACATGAGATACGTCTTTGACTTGGAGGATGCAACTAAGGTTCTAGTTGATAGAGACCGGATCATCCGGATAGGTAAGGATCTCAAGTATTATAATGGTGTAGATATGGGAATATTCCTCTGTTCACCAATAATATTCAGCGTTTTGGATGGGAATATTCGGGATGGAAGATACACTCTAACCGAGGCGGTAATGAGGCTGGCGCAGGATGGAAAGATGAAGGCATACTGCTTTGATGATGAAGAATATTACTGGATGGATATTGACACCTTCAGAATGAAGGAGATCGCCGAGAAGATACTGCCCAGATTAGAAGCGAAATCCACGCTTCTCAGTGTAGATTGGAGGGAGAGACACTGAAGCGAGTCAGCTTTGAAAAGGAGAAGGGCGCATCGGATCTCCTAGCCTACTATGTCCATAGACCATTAGAGAACAGAATAGTCCTGAAATTAATGAATACCAATGTAACCCCAAATCAGATAACGTTAATGACGAATATACTCGCATACATAGTGGCGGCACTATACTTCTCCGGATATCTCCTTGCAGGCTCGCTTCTGAGCTTCGTCGTTGGAGTTATGGATGGCGTGGATGGAAAATTAGCTAGAGCGAAAAATAAAACGTCAAAGCTCGGTAAGATGGAGCATGCCTTCGATCTACTCTTCGAGTTCACATGGCTCATATCATTAGCATTGTTTCTTCATAGGACAACGGGAAATCCGCTTCCGCTAATACTATGCATGTTCTCACTTCTCTTCATATCCTTCTATAGATACTGCTATGACACCTTCAGCAGGACTATGGGCGTGAGCCTAGACATTTATGGGGAATTTGAGAGAGTCTTTAGGAGGGTGGCTGGGAGAAGAAACCTCTATAACATTCATATTCTCATAGGAATTCTGTTTGGGGTTCCCCTATACTCCCTTATGAGCATAACAGTCCATGCTGGGATAACGGCCCTAATCTACGCTTGGAGAACGGCGAAGCATCTCCACGCCTCCGATCTTGCTGATCGTCAAACTAAAATTCTCTGAGCAGAGGCGTCGAAGTTGAATGCTGAGAAGTGGAGGATCATAAGGGAGAGAAGCGAGCATCACAAAAGATGGCTCATATCTACTTACCTTAATAGGCCATTCTCAAACGTGATCACATACTTCCTCATGGATGTAAATGTAACTCCAAATCAGATAAGTGCATTCACGATAATCCCAAGCCTCCTAACATTCATCTCATACTATCTTGGAAATTTCATGTTAGGCGGCATATTAACCCAGATAGTATCGATAATCGACGGCGTTGACGGAGAGATCGCGAGAGTTAAGAATTTATCATCGAAGATCGGCGGCGTCATAGACTCAGTATTCGATAGGCTGGCAGAGATCCTAATATGCCTTGGAATAGGATTTGGAGCCTCAACGGTTAAGGGGAATCCATTGGCATGGCCATTCACATTCATCGGTCTAACGGGCTTCCTAATGGATACGTATGTCGCTGAGTTAGTGAAGGCAAGGATGAATAAGCCTCTTCATGATGCAATTGACGGCCTAGAAAGAAGGCTGAGGTTCAGCCTTTCAGATAGAGGATTGAAGCTGCTAATAATCTGCATCTCATCGATCCTCGGCATTCCTGAATTCGGAGTTTTAATTGTAGGCGTAATCTCGATAATCTATGCCTTCACGAAGTTCTTCCTCTGGCTGAGAATCCTGTATGGAGGCGAATACCAATGAGAATAGCGATGGTCTCCCCATACTTCTATCCTGTAATAGGCGGAATAGAGACTTATGTCCTCGAATTATCCCGTGAATTCGTAAATAAGGGCCATGAAGTTTATGTCTTCACATCGAATAAGACGATGAATGGCAAATACGACATTTTTCCTTGGCAAGAGGAGATCGGCGGCATAAATATCTTCAGATTTAAGGTTCTTCCATTCACGAGGGGAGTTGAGTTCTGGCTTAAATTCTCAGATACGTTGCTTAAGGCTAAACCGGACATAGTTCACTGCCATAAGATCGGATTCTCGATGAGCGATATGTGCCCCCTCATCTGCAAAGCAAATGACATTCCGAGCATAGCTACAACTCATGGAGTCCCATACATATCAAGCGTCCACAGGGAGCCTCCGCTGCGAAATCTATACCTAAAAACTGTTCCAGGCAGAACTGTAAGGCTGTTTGATCATATAATCGCGATCTCGGAGATAGAGCTCCCATGGCTTCATAAATCCGGAGTCTCAGATAAGAATATTCACGTCATTCCTGGGGGAGTGTCAAGGCGCATATTCACGGAGAATTTCAGCCAGAGAGATTTCAGGGAAAAATATGATGTGGAGTCGAGGATGATCCTCTATCTGGGAAGGCTGGCAGAGAAGAAGGGCATCGAACATTTAATATATGCCGCTCCCCTACTGCTCAGAGACTTTCCCGATTTAAAGATCGTCATAGCCGGTCCAGATTGTGGAATGATGAGTAGGCTGATGAATCTGACCCATAGATTAGGCGTCGAGAGAAGCGTAATATTCACTGGGCCCCTCCCAGAGGAATATAAATATGCTGCATTAGCATCCTCAGAGGCCCTTATTCTCCCAAGCTCATTTGAGGCTCAGGGATTAGTCCTTATGGAGGCTCAGGCATTAGGCATCCCCGTAATAGCCACGAAGCAGGGGGGAGTTCCACATTTCATAAGGGACGGAGAGAACGGCATACTCATCGATTATGGAAGGCCTGATCAAATAGTGAAGGCAGTGAAGACGATATTGGAGGATAGGGATCTGGCTCGAAAGATGGGAGAGAATGGGAGGAAACTTGCTGAGAAGCATACTTGGGACTCGATCGCCAATAAGATGCTGGCCATATACGAGGATATAACCCGAGGCATTAGCCAAAAATGTGGTTAGCTCCGTTTCTCAATCGACCAGAGATAAGCCTCCTCAGCCCTCGTCTTCTCCGCTATTCCCTCCCGTTCGAGATCCTCAAGGATACATCCGATCGTGACTGGCTGAGACATCCCAACAATCTTATGGATCTGCCCTATGCTTATAGGCTTTTCAGAATCCTTAAGAGCCCTCAAGACTCTTGACTGCAGCTCCTCTATGCCTTTTAGGCTCTCCTCTACGTGCTTCCTTGCATTTTCCCCTCTAAGAACGGCCTCTTTAAATGGTGGGAAGGGATGTCCGGTCACTAGGGCATTTATGGGCTCATTTAAGAGGCGGCGTAGGGTTCTGATATATGTTTCTGCGCTATGGAAGAGCAGAGGCCTTCTGTCTCCCCTACCCTGAACTGAATCTCCGGATATGTATATTCCATTCTCCTCATCGATTATGCAGGAGGAGCAGGCTGAGTGGCCGGGTGTGTGGAGTATTCGTATCCTTCGCCCCTCTATATCAAGTATGTCGCCATCCTCGAATGTCCCGTCGACGCTGATGGATTCGAATCTGGCCTTGCGTGCAGGGAATATTGATGGAAATCTCTCATGGAGCTCCCTATCTATTAGACCGGCATCCTCTAAGTATGGCCTTCCAAGCTTGTGAACAAGAACCTTACAGCCAGTGTCCCTCTTGATTATGGAGGCTCCTCCACAGTGATCGAAGTGTGCATGAGTAAGTATTATATGTGAGATCTCAGATGGATCTCTACCTATACTTCTGATATATGGATAGATAGCCTCCCCCGGGGAGTCTTTGGTGCCAACATCGACAAGGATTATTGATTCTCCAAGGAGCACACATGAACTGACGAAATACGTTGACCATGGACACTTTACTAGGTGGATCCCGTTTCCAATCTCCAAATTCTTCACATCCGAAGGTTAACGGGAACCTCCAAATACTTAACGTTTTGCCTTAAACCTAACTTCTTCCATGCAGGATCCTTTTTAATTCGAGTAGGATTGGCATCTCACGTATGCGCCTATCTGAGAGTTCCCTCCAAAATATTCCCTTAGGCTGGGGATACTTCCTCTTTATCCTTATGGTTCTCTTGGGAGTTGAGATAAGATCTACTGTTAAATCATGTTCTTCTCTTGGAGCCTCATCGATTAATTGTAGGTCATGGATTGAAGTGAAGACAGGCGTCTCCTCATCTATGAGGTTAAGCTCCCTGAGAATTCCATACTCTATCTCGCTGTATCCACCGCCCTTACCTATTCGTATGCCATCTCTTGACACGGCTACAGAACCGACTATCACGAGGTCTATGCGGGGAAGATCCATTAGGGAACATGTCCTCCCGTACTTGAATGCCCCCTTGATCGAGGATGCCTCGACTAAGTTCCTCCGCCGGATCCTCTTGGGATCGAGAAGTAGGAAGCCGCTTCTCAATTTTGGAGTAGGCATGATTAGGGTCTTGTCCGACTCTAATATGAGACGCCTAATCGGCATCTGAGGGGAGTCCGGATTAACCTTGATCACGTTGGCACTTTTGAATTCTCTTTGCTCAGCTATTCTCTCAGCTGCCTTCTCAGCTCCAATGAAGTTCGGTATCCTACCATAGACTGGCCTTGGAAATCTCGCCACTCCTCTTCTCTCAAGGAGCTCCCAGACTCTCCTCCTTATTTCATCCTTCCTGAGCAACTATATCACCGAGAAGTGAAGAGCGAAGATGAGGCTTCACACTGATAGATAATTCTTGTATCTTAGAAATAGGCTTTTATTCGGCTCGTAACTTAATAGGGGATTGGAGATGAAATTGAATCTGGAAAGTAAAGTTGTGAAGGCGATTGACGAGGGAAACGGGATTCTCAGGTTGGCTCCAACATGGGTTCCGAGGGACTTCCTATCTCCGGGGGGGAGATTAAGGCTGGATCCGAAGGATCTATATGCGCTCGGCCTTGAGAGAGGCGGGATAGATGAGAGGTGGCTTGCCTCCACGACTAGGGCGGATAATCCCGGAGCCCCAGAGGATGAGGGGTTAAGCTATATTGTGATCAAAGAAGGCTCCAAGGTGGAGAAGGTTCTCCTAAAAGATGCAATTGATGCCGTAGGCGAGGAGATAATTGGCAAGCATGCTATGAGGAAGTATGGAGGATGGACCGTCCTAACGAAGTTCTTCGATAACTCAGTTCCAATACCGCTTCATCTCCATCAAATGGAGGAGCACGCCCACGCCGTTGGACAGGAGCCTAAGCCGGAAGCCTACTATTTCCCTCCTCAGCTCAACGCTAACGAAGGAAAATTCCCCCTCAGCTTCCTCGGCCTAAACCCGGAGACGACGAGGGAGGATATTAAGGAGTGCCTGAGGAATTGGAATAAAGGCGATAATGGAATACTATATCACTCAAAAGCTTATAGGCTTAAGCCCGGAACAGGATGGCTCATTCCAGCCGGGATCCTACATGCCCCCGGCACGCTTGTAACATATGAGGTGCAGAAAGCCTCAGATGTATTCGCAATGTATCAGTCAATGCTTGAGGGCAGACCGATCCCATGGAGCCTCCTAGTTAAGAATGTTCCGAAGGATAAATGGAATGACTTGGATTATATTGTGAACATGATAGACTGGGAGGCGAATACTGATCCATACTTTAAAAAGCATCATTACATCGAGCCCAAATATGTAAGGCAGCCGGAGGATATGATGGAGGAGGGCTACGTGGAGAAATGGATCGTTTATGCATCTGAGGATTTCAGCGCAAAGGAGCTCACAGTTCTCCCAGGCGCGGAAGTAACTCTAAGAGATAAAGCGGCATACGGTCTTATAGTCATACAGGGATATGGGAAAATAGGTAAATTCAAGGCTGAAGCGCCAAGTATGATCAGGTACGGCGAGTTAACAAACGATGAAATGTTCGTGACAGAGGAAGCGGCGAAGGCTGGAGTGAAGATAGTCAATGAGAGTTCAAGGGAGAATCTCGTCATATTAAAGCACTTCGGCCCTGGAAATCCAGATATGCCGAAGACAATCGATTAAATTGCATACCTAACATTAATAAAGTCGCACTGGATGCTCTTCGCTTCACAATACACATCTTTTTATCTACTTGTGCTTACTGCGCATTTAGGGTTGAAGCATTAGAAAACTCAGATTTCGTCATAGTCGCGATAGCGGCTGGAGGATCAAAAGCAACTAGAGCTCAAATAGAGATCCCCTTCAAATATGGCGTGGTATCGATAGTTGTGGACTCTACAGGTCCAAGTGGGATACTCAAGGCTATAACGGAGATCCCGGCAATATTGGATCTCGCATGGATGCTTGAGGATATCTCTCCAAACGCCATTATGCATTCATTAAGTTCATGTTTTCACCCATACCGGGCTGGACCATGCAATCTCACCGTCCACTCTAATAAGCCGAACATAGTAGTAGTCGCTGCCTCCTGAGCCTTCATCTGTGAAGGACAAGTTGAGTATGCACTTTTTAGGTTCTAATCTTCTAATGACCCTGCCATTACGGATTATTTCTAGAGAAGCAAACGGAACCTCGCTTGCAGCTTGACACCTAATGGTCCTTGGTCCTACATGCTGAATTGCTGAACCCATAGGAGCATCGCACACGCTGAATCTAAGGAAGACCCTCACATTAGATGTGGCGAAGACCCTACGATCATATAAGGCCTCAAATATGTCTTCTCGCGTTAATCTTTTAGCCCAGACTCCCATTAGACCTTGACGCCAAAGTAGACGATACTCCTCAGGCCTCTTCTGCAGGGAGTGAAGTTCATCTCCAGGTCTGCCATCATGGATGTCTCCCCCTCCGATAAAGCCCATTTGATAGCCCATGGCTAAGCCATCAACTACATGTCGGCCTTCTCTCTCGCCCTTTAGGACTCTGATCGGTCTTGGATTCCCCTGCCAGGCTGGTCTTTCACTATTGCCCCAGATCGAGTATATCTCAACTAAACGTTCAACCTTTGGGTCATGGCCTAGATGCCAATCTACGCCCATAACTGCATTGGCGGAATGATGAGGGATCACCAACGCTTTATGTTCCTCAGCGGCCTCCCATATCTTCTCAAGTCGATCATAAGCGGGATCATCCGGGCGGAGTATAGGTCCATAATCTCCGGGATAGTAGATGTTACGGTGGCCCAGCCTGTGATTCGTCCACTCAAACCCGATGAAAGTGACAAATGAATATGGCTGATAATAATCGTTGGCTACTTCTACGAAGTAGTCCCACTGCCGATCAGTTAGGCTCTCAGCATGATCGGATAATGCGAATATATCGAGGAAGGACTCGTTCTTTGCGAATGAATATAGCTCCTCTGGACAGCGTATTCCATCACTGAAGATGGTGTGGCAGTGTAGATCGCCCCAGAAGAGCATCTCCTCAGGCTCTTTATCGCATACAAGTATCGGATTGCTCACGCCCGAGACTCCACTGGAGGAATCTCTTATCGTTAGGAAGTGAAAGCCGGGCTGATCGAAGGTGAGACCGTCGATCCTCGCTATGGCTCTTGTATCTCCTTCAAATATGCCTCTTTCATTGGCGAATGAATACTCGATAGGTCCATCATAGCTCTCATCCCCCTCGATAATTATGGTTCCCCTCCAGTCTGGTAGCACATGATCCTTGAAGATCATGCCCCTTGGCGAAAGGTTAAATCGTCCTTTCTGCTGTGGGATCTTCTGGTTTGGATAGTAACAGGCTGAAGGACAATCGTAAACATCCCCTAAAACCTTCACTCCCAAAGAGAATTTTTCACTAACCCGAACGACCGATGGAGCAGCTATGAAAAATCCTTTTATCATATCGGATTCGCTCCGATCAACACTGATAATTAACCGCTCGCTTCCTAATAATAAGCTCTTTTTCCAAACGGCGCTACGAATCGGTCTGAGACGGGCTTTCAGGGCGGGTGCTCAGCATGTAAATCTAAATTTGGTTTGGCAGAATGTGGCGTTCAGATACTTTGAAATGAAAAGATGGTAGTTCCCGTGTTTTGGGTATGATTTGGGAAAAGGTATAAAAGCGCTTATTCAACCCCTTTGATTACGGATGTTGGCTTCCGCCTCTTGGAGGTTCTTTATTCGGATGTGGAATCATAAGAGGGCTCCTTTTATGCTCTTAAGCTCGGTCATGAAGAGTTATAATCGTGGTGAGGGCTTATGGTCGGTTTAGAGAGGAGCGTGCTATTAAAGAGGGCTAGACTCATCGCATCTATAATCATGCTTCTCATAGCATGGGAGTTAATCGCCCATCTCGTAGTAGCTATAAGAAATGTTCCGTTCCCAACGGTTTATGAGACGGCTATGAGGCTTATGAGACTCTTTTCAGGCGAGCCGCTGTATGGAATATCCATATACAAGCATCTAGCCGATAGCATCTCAAGGTGGATTTTAGGCTTCAGCTTAGCAGTTTCACTCGGCATACCATTAGGCATTCTCCTAGGATACTCAGAGGTCCTATGGGATCTCTTTATGCCTATAATCTACGTCATACAGACTATTCCCGGCCCAGCGTGGATAGCCGTCGCTCTAATATTCTTCGGCCTTGGAAATGCCCCGGCGATCTTCATGATATTCATGGTGGTCTTTCATGCAGTAGTAATAACAACGGCAAGCGGAGCTAGGAGTATAAGTAGGAAATACGTTAACGCCGCCAAGATGTTCGGAGCGGATAAATTTACAATATTCTTTAAGGTGTTCCTTCCAGCCGCAACCCTACCAATCATAAGTGGCCTTAGGATAGGCTTGGGGAACGGATGGAGAGTCATGGTTGCGGCTGAAATGGTCTCGGGAGCCGCCTCCGGCCTAGGCTACTCGATCATAGAATCCAGATGGTCACTCGATTTTCCCTCAGCATTCGTCTGTATGCTCCTCATCTCAGCCTTTGGGCTCTTCGTTCAGAGGGTGATATTTAGGCATATTGAGCAGCGTGTGATGAGGAGGATCGGCTTAGCGAGGGCTGGCTGAATATGTTTCTGGAAGTTCAAAATGTCACGAAGATCTTTCGTTCATCAGAGAGGAAATCCATAGTTGCAATTAAAGATCTGAGTCTTCAAGTTCCGAAGGGCGAGCTCCTATGCATACTCGGTCCAATAGGCTGCGGAAAATCCACATTACTCAATATGATCGCTGGCTTTGAGAAGCCCACGAGCGGAAGGATACTCCTTGAGGACAGAGAAATAGAGGGGCCTGGACCCGACAGGGTTATGGTCTTTCAGGAGGAGACGCTATTCCCTTGGATGACGATCCTCGATAACATAATGTTCGGATTGAGGCTTAAGGGCTTATCCGATGTGGAATCTAGAAGAGAAGCTCAGAGGCACCTCTCACTTGTCGGCCTAGAGAAATTCAGCGCCTTTAGACCTCATGAACTCAGCGGAGGCATGAAACGTAAGGCTGAACTTGCAAGGGCACTTGCAATCGACCCAAAGATCCTCCTCATGGATGAGCCGCTAAGCTCCATAGACGCCATAAGCAGAGCCGGTCTCCTACGCGAGATCCTTAGGGTATGGGAGAGATCAGGAAAGACAATTATTTACGTCACACATAACATAGATGAAGCCCTATACTTGGCTGATAGAATAATAGTCTTAACGGCGAGGCCCGCAAGGGTTAAGAGGGAGATCCAGGTCGATGAGCCTAGGCCAAGAGACCTCCTCAGCAATGCGATGATCGATCTGAAAAGGCACCTACTTAAGGAGCTCGCTCAAAGCCATATTCTAGCCGAATGATGAAAACTTGCATTTTCTTCGTCAACTAAGAATCTGGAATGAATCGGTAAAGATTTGGGAAAACACATATAAAATTTTCCTTTTGAACCCTAACCGGGCTGAAATGGAGATGTATTCTAAAACAAGGATTCTAATAGCAACTATCATAGTCCTAATCCTTACCGCGACTGGATACTTCTTATACCAGAGATACGTCATGCCTGAGGCATCCAGCGTAGAGTTCGTTTTTGTCTATCAGGATAGAGTCGCTGATCTCGCATCTATAGTCGCCGTGAAGCTTGGATACTTCGAGGATGAAGGTCTTAAGGGCGTTAAGGCGATGATGTTCCACAGTGGCCCGGCATGCGTTGAGGCCCTCGTCTACGGAAAGGCTGATTTCGGAACCATGGGGGATACAACGGCCATATTGATAGCGGCTTCCAAGCAGCCTCTAAAGATAATCGCGACTCACGGCGGAGGGGAGAATAGGCATAGAATAATAGCTAGGTATGGGAGTGGAATAGACTCCATTGAGGATCTCGTAGGCAAGAAGATAGCAGTCAAGAAGGGGACATCCACACATGGAGGCTTAATGCTTCTAGCCAAAAAATACGGATTAGACCTTGATCCCTACCTTATAGATTTGGATCCATCATCTCAGCTTACGGCTCTTGCATCCGGAGCCGTTGATGCTATAGTCGCTAGCGAACCTACCCCATCCATAGCCGAATATAAAAAGTATGGCTATGAGGTTGCCACGCTTGGAGGATTAAACAATACATACCCCATACTCCTAGTGGTCAGATCGGAATTCGCCGAGAGACATCCAGAAGTCGTCGTTAAAGTTCTCAGAGCGCTCATAAAAGCATCAAGATTCATCCATGAACATCCCGCGGAAGCAGCCGGCATACTCGCGAATATAACTGGGATACCGGTTGAGGCCGTCATGAAGGCTATGAAGTATCACTATTATAATGTGACGATGGATCAGAAAACTATTGAGAGCTTAGAGTCTATGGCTAAATTCCTTAGGGATATAGGCAAGATAGAGGAGACTCCGGACTTTAGGATAGTCATAGATACATCCTATCTTAAGGAGGCCTATAGGGAGCTAGGCTAAGTGTGAACCTTAACTTAACCGCGTATCTTTCTGAGCGATAATGGATTAAACATGCATTTCTCCATGTGGCAAGTTGGATTTCTAACCCAGAATGGGCATCTCCCTCTGAGCTCCCTGCGGCTTGGAACTGGAAGCTTAAAGTTGAAGAGCCTTCTGAAGACGTTAACTGCATAAAGGATCGTCACGTATGATGAGAGCTTAGAGCATCGAGGCCCCCCTTCCCTAGCCAGCCTCATTAATGCCCTTCCAGTATACTTCAGGACTACGCTTCTCTCTTCACCGTGATATGGAGTCGCTCCCAAAATGATGCTGAGTGCGACTCCTAGGCCCAGGGCCGAGCCGCAGATGCCCATAAAGCCGCATGAGCCCTCAGGTATCATCTCTCCCCTCCGAAAGGCCTCTGAAACATGCCTCTCCGTGAATGGATAACCAGCATTCTTTAGGCAAGCCAACAGAATTGCCGGGACTATCGCATGATGCCACGGCCCGCTCACCGGCATCTTCCGTAGGATCTCAGCCTTTGGATTTGGGGCTGGATGCCAGAACTTCTCGGCTTCAAGCATAACCCTCTCAAACATGACTATCGGATTCCTCTCCTCTCTGGAGAGTATCATTTCCAGAATTTTCGGCATGTGCTCCCTCCATCTGCCGGGCTTCTTTGATCCCCTAAACTCAACCTTTGCTCTTCTATACTCGTCATACCACGGTATTTGGAAGTAATCGATGCTAACTCCCATTAACGCACGGAAGCGATCTAAAGTGATCTTAGGTATTCCCCTAATCGCCTTATGGTCTGCTATATTTAATCACCAAGAATCACAAATGACAAATAATGATTTAAGAGTATCCGAATTTTGATGTATGCTCTAAGCAAAGGAGCCGTTCAAGTTTCGAAAAGTCAAAGGGTATAATCTTCCTCGCTGGAGAGCGAGACAGTACTCGTCACCCTTCTAACATCCATCCTTAATATCTGTTATTATACCCTCCAGCACACACGTCTTCATGTAATCTTCAATGTTTATGCAGAATGTTATGAGGTGAGTGCCTGCCTCGGCAAAATCTTTTATGGCTTCTTCTAGTCATCCCCCTTCGGTTGGAGGTATGGGAGCCCAGTGCAGCATCGGAAAGACGGTCTTGCCATCAATAAATAGTGTCGACCCACCGTTCATTATCTCAACTTCAGCCTAAACCTTGAATGACGCCTCGATGAAATCAGATTCCATCTGAAGATAAGTGTTTGATATTTTGCTAAATGATCCTTCATAATAAAGGTCGTGTAGGTTGTGAGGGGTTGTAGCAATTTAAGCTGGAAGCTGAGGATCTATCGGATCATATTTATTTTTCAGAATATTTTTATATATTCAGAAAATCCTTTTTATTCTGGTGATCTTATTGTGTCAGACAATAATTTCTAAGGTTGGGAGAAGGGGAGCGATATACATTCCGAAAGGCGTCCTTAAGAGGCTGGGGATAAACGAGGGAGACAGAGTTCTTATAAAGTTAGCAGATAATAAGGTGGTTCTGGAGTTCATTAGTGACCCGCTCTCTCTGGCTCTTAAAGTAAAGAAATGGGCTAAGATTACAGTTGAGGAATTCGAGGAGGAGTCAGAGGAGGAACAAGATGAACTCTACAGTTCTTAAAGTCCTATTAGACTCTACCTATCTCATCCCGAGCTTCGGAATTGAGGTTGAGGGATTAACAGACAGAGAAATCGCTGAGCTTAGAAAGGCTAAGATTGAAGGGAAAGTCAAATTCTATTGCTCACCGCTCTCTTGGATCGAGATTATAGGTAAAGTTTGCAGAGAAATAGAGCATGCAAATGTAGAATTAGATAAGATAATAGAAAGTGCCGTCAAGTCCCTCCTAAGATCCGGATTCTACGAATGGATCTCTCCAAGTTCAGAAGCGGTTGAGCTGGCCTTCAAGCTAAGAAGACTAGGGCATAAAGATAACATCGACAACCTTCTCTATGCAACATCAATAAAAGAAAATCTCATACTCCTCACGATGGACAAGGATCTCAAAAGATTCCTGTCAAGAAACGGCCTAAAAACCAAAAATATCCTAAGCCATAATGAACTCTTAAAGGAACTAGTGCGCCATTAACAAACAGATGGTCTTTACGCTTCATTAAGGCAATCTGAGAAGATCGCTAATGGAGGATGTTCTGGGACTAGTGAAGCGTCTTGCCCTTTGGCAGTTCTAATTTCGTTTTGAAGTGCCTTCTTAGGTTCCTATTGTGGGGTAATGCCATCTCTTTCTCTATTAGCTCTTGGGCTTGTTCTAGGCTTCTTGTCCTCTGATCCGAGAGGATTAGGTATAGAAGAATTCTCTCATCTCCTTCTAGGAGCGACTTCAGGCCTAGCTCCATTGGTATTACATGCGTTCTATTAATATGTAGTGTAAGGAACCTTGGTAGTGCTCCCACATGGAGCGGATGAACCCCCTTGCCATCAATTACCGCTGGAACCTCTACTACCACATCATCTCCTATATCTTTTATACAGCCATGATTTGGAACATTAACTTGGAAGATGCCTCTATTATCGTTGACTAGAGCATCTATTATCGGTATGTGTTGTTCCCCGCTGAGCTGGGGTGGAATCTCGGCGGTTATGGGCTTTGATGAGTCATGAATCTCCCTCATCCTATCTAATTTTTCACCTAAACGTTTAAGGTAGTATTTCCATCCTATCTCCGAGTCAAATCCGCCATACTTGTTAAACCATTTCTTCATGGTCTCTAGATCCGTGTGGAACCACCATGCACCTGCAAATCTAGGAGTATCCCCAACTGGGAATAGCCCGAACATCTTATACAAGAATACTGATGCAGGGGACATCTGAATGTCAGTTGGCTCTCCATCCCATGCCTCCCAATAATCCTCAGCGTTCCTCTCTATCCATTCATCTATTAAGGGATAGGCGTCCTCGCCCTTATAGCGTAGATCCGTCAGCCAAATGCAATGGTTTATTCCTACAGCCTGAAAATTCACCTCCTTTGGATCTAAGCCTAAAACCTCAGCGATCCGATATACGCCGTGATGGCCATGACATAAGCCTATAACTTTTATCTTCGTCTCCCTAGTCATTAGCGTGCAGCCGTCGAAGACAGGATTTGAGGCTTGAATGAGCCAAGCATCTGGACAGATATCCTCCATATCTCTTGCGATGTCAAGCATAAGCTTCAATTGGCGGAGATAAGTCCCCATCGTATACTTTCCCGTGCCTGAGAAGCATAGCATGCCCATGTAATATCCATGCTCCCCCTCAATTCTCCTCTCCATCTCGGATGCCGAGTGGCCTCCTGAAAGAGCCGTGTTGATCACGAAGTCAGCATCCTCCAAGGCGGTTCTCCTATCCAAAGTCTTCTCAAACCTCAAGTCTTCTCTTTTTAGCTCTCTTGCATATCTCCTGGCAAGTCCATAAGCGACATTAAGCCTCTCCTCATTAACATCCATAAAGCAGACTCTGCTTCCTCTTAATCCTTCAGTTAGGCAGATATCCTTAAGCAACTTCAGCGAGAAGACTGCGCTACCCGCACCAATAATGCTTATCTTAACATCCAACGTACCTCACCCGCATAAATAAACAGCACTAAATACTTATTTCCCGATTTGATGCCTAAAAAGACTTAAAAAAATACATCCGTATTGGAGAGATTTTATATCTACAAAGTTTGATTTGAGATTTCTGAAGTTAGATCCCAGCATGTTGGCTGTGACTAATAAACGTTATTAATGGAATTATGTAGACTATAACAGCATGACTAAAAAGATTGTTATTATAGGGGTTGATTCATTCTCATATAGGTGGCTTGAACCGCTATTCTCAAGAGGCTATCTTTTAAATCTTAAAAGGTTAATTGATGAAGGAAGTATGGTTCTCTTAAGGGCACCTATTACTGGCGCAACTCCTCATAATTGGGCTACAATATCAACCGGAACGGTCTACACTTACCATGGATGTGCATGGATTGTTAGAGCTCCAAGAATCCGTGAAGAACTTTATGGTTTCTCTTCAACTACATTAATGGCTGAGCCGATATGGGCTGCCGCCAGTAAAGCTGGGATTAAATGCATACTATTGGATGTTCCTCAATCTTATCCTGTTCTTTATGAGAACATAATTCATGTGGGAGAGGATGGAAGACCAGATAATAGCTTTAGATGTATCCAATACTCTAAAGGTTATGTTAGCGAGGACATATATAACAACTATATGTCAAGAGCAGAATTTACTGTAGATCCGCTTCCTCAATACTATAAAGGTATGGCTAAGGCGCATTTAGAGAAAATAATTGTCCGAAAAGCAGAGAACTGGAGAAAAGTAAGATGTAAAGATCTATATGAAGCTGAAATATCTATAACTACGCCTAGGGGTGAATTAATAGATAAACTTTATTTATTAATAAAGTCTAAAGAAAGAAAAGTTGAACTTTATCATGAAAAGTCTTCTTCAGCAAAGCTAGGTGAATCCCGGCTTAAATCTTGGAGTGAATGGATATTACATGAATTTCGAATTAGAAATAAAATGTGTAATGCCTATTTTAGATTTAAGCTTCTTAGATTAAGTGAAGATGGTAAAAGTGTGCACGTTTATTTTAGCCAAATTTATCCGGCAAATAACTTTACTTATCCAGAAGAACTAAGTAAAGAACTCGTTAAAGTGTGTGGTCCCTACCTGCAGACTCCTACAAGGCAACAAGTAGCATTATGTGGTGCATGTGATGTGTATACGTTTATAGAAGAGCTTGAATATTTAGGTGAATGGTATGCTAATGCTATGAGATATCTTCTTAAAACCAGGGAATGGAGTTTATTTTACATTAAATTGCACTCTTCTGACTTCTTAAATCATTTATGCGCATACATGATAGATAATCGACATCCCTTATTCTACCCAGACAGGATGGAAGAAGGGATTGCTCTTTGGAATAGAGCTCTAAAACCAATCAATAAAATGATTGAAATAGCTCTCTCAGAAATCGGCGATGATGGAATAATAGCTGTAGTTTCTGATCATGGCTCCAAGCTTATGCATCCATATTATATATTTTCAACGGTTACTGCAGGTGAAGTGATTATTAATGCCTTAGCTAAAGAAGGTCTTGTAGTCAAAGATGAGAAATGCGAAGTTGATTGGTCTAAGAGTAAAGTAAGACCTGGCACATTTGGATATTTAATCTCTGTCAAAGGAAGAGATCCCAATGGAATAGTTGATCCAGAAAAGTATGAGGATATAAGAATAAAATTAATTGAAGTCTTAAGAGAGCTTAAGAATCCGATAACGGGAGGACATTTGTTTAAGTTAGTATGTAGGCGTGAAGATGCTGAGGCTTTAGGCTTTGGAGGACCAAGAGCCGCGGATGTCTTTGTCTGGCCAAATTATGGCGATGATGCAGAGATCACGTATGATAAGATAACTATGAGAGACTATGCAAAAATGGGAATAGATTATATCGGAGCATGGGAATGGCCTGCTATTATACCCAGCGGCGCACATGATCCTATTGCAATGTTTATAATTAAGGGTCGGGGAATTAAGAGAGGTTATAAAAGCGCTAGGGTATATCCCTTAACCAGCGTAGCTCCAACCATTTGCTACGTTGCGGGGATCCCAATGCCTAAGAACTGCACCGGAAGCGTCATATGGGAAGTGATTCAGTAAATAAGTCTCACTTTATTTCGAGCAACTTTTCTGGAATGAACTCATAGCTTATAAATCTGTATTTAGCTGACAATACAACCCAAGTTGGCAAACTCACGGATTATATTTACGATGTGGAATCCTTCTAATAATAACGCTTCTTTGAATTCGCCCCTTCTACTTTTGGATCTCCCATCTGCCGCTCATTGTTCTCCCAAATCTAATCCGTTTTCTAAATATGCTTCATATCTTTCCAATTTGCTTTTCAACATCATTTAGGCATTGTAAGCGTAGCTTGGAAGAGAATATATACCATGATCAGCAGTATTCCACCCCATTTAGGTATTCCTCCTTTTGTTAGAAAACGCCATAAAAGAAGCGTTATTATCAGAAGAAAGGGAAGAATTTCTGTGAGAATCGTTAAGTTAACTGTTAGAGGCGATACCAAAAGAACAATTCCTAGAACCAAAGCTATATTGGAAAGGTTGGAACCAATTACATCCCCTATTGCAAGATGAATTCGCCCCCTCCTAACTGCAGTTACATCTAACGCTAGCTCAGGCAGTGAGGTGCCTATTGCAATGATCTTTGCGCCTATGAGAATGGGGGGTATTCCTAGGACAGCGGCGATAGTAGACGCTGACCAGACTGCGAATTTCGCAGCAAGTATAACAACGGATATTCCTACGGCTACTTTTGCCAAAACAACCTTCCCACTCTTTCTCCCTATATCCGCTCTTTGCATATCGGTTAACGGCGTCTTTCGCGTCTTCGCCACTATACAGATGCTGAAGATGAAAACCCCAATTAAGATCATGCCGATTAAGGGCCTGACGGTTTGCAGTGATGCTGAAAGAAAAGGGATTACTAGAAGAATCGGAATTGCTGAAGAAAAGAATAGTACGTCTACCATCTCCTCTAAGAAGTCTGACCTAACTTTCTCAAGGGGGCCAATCAACGCCATCACACCTAACACTATCCCGATATTAAACATGTTAGAACCCAGTATGTCTCCAACGCTGATTCCAGGGGCACCTTGAAGTATTGCTAACGCTGCAATCGTCATCTCAGGTATTGAGGTCATAACTGACAGGATGACAAAACCGGCTGAACCCTCACTTAAACCGCTGAGTTCAATCATGTCCTCTACTGAGACTATTGTTGAGTGACTTGCCTTCGCTAAAACAGCCAGTGAAGTTACCATTATCGCTCCTAAAACAAGCAAATCAATCATTAAAATACACCATATAGATGGAGAACAATTTAACTGTCAAGTATATCTCCTATGTTTAATACCTCAATTTAATGTGCATGTTAAATATTAATTTTTAATTAAATCCATCCATTGTCCCACTGAGTACCAAAAATTGCCAATTAGACTCGGCAGATCCTGAATAATCTAAATAGTTTTTCATTAAAGAGGAAATGAAAGGGCTTTCCTGAATGAATAGAAGAAGGATACGGATCTTAGCCGCCAAGAAGGGAATTTTTCAAACCCTACGCGAGCTTTGTTTACGGCTTACCTTCCAATTGCACATATCATTTGCGCAAATTATTCCTGAAATTACAGTGGCCTCGATTCCCCCGCCGGGAAAAGTAGATGCACTCGCTAGATATAAGCCCTTTATTGGGGTTTTAAAGTAGGGTCTTTTAGTGCCAATTGATTGGTCAAAGGAATAAATTGCTCCCTCTGGCATGGAAGTGTATCTCTCGAATGTTTTTGGGGTCGACGCGTCTTGAATGAGTATGTGCTTGCTTAATTCGGGAATAACCTTCTCGGCTTTTTTGATTAATGCATAGGCAAACTCTCTCTTCTTTTCTAAGTACTCTTCTGTTCCTCTTTCTGGGAAATCATGATAGTTTGCTCCGGTTAATATTGTAATGCTCGCTTTGCCTTTAGGAGCTAAACTTGGGTCGGCATTCGAGTTTATAACGATGCTTATTCCTTCATCTAAATTCTCAATGATCGTAGGATAGTTTGACAAGTCCATGTTGACCCCTAAGAACACTAAGAAACAGGATGGAGACATCTTTAAGCTCTTTATGTACTCAACGAATTTCCTATCTAGATTCTTCGCTCCAACAAGCTTTAAGAGTGTGGTTTTGGCGTTTGCATTAGCCACGACAACAGGGCTTCTAAAAATCTTATCTCCAACCTTCACTCCCTTAACTTCTCCGTTCTCTATTAATATCTCATCTACTCTATGCCTTACTAGGACTTTGCCGCCGTAGCCCTCAATAACCTCCTTTAATGTATTGGCAAAGTTTTGAGCACCTCCCTTTGGGAAGTATCCTCCATGAATATAGTATGAAACTACTGCTGTTAGTGCGCTACTTGCCGGCGTCTCCTCCGGACTTGTTCCTAAATAGCCCAGCAGGGCGCAGAGTAAAGTCTTTAAGTCTTCATTAGCGAAGTATTCATCAAGCTTTTGCTTATACGTCTTATTCATCCATTCAAAGAAGTGGGGATGCTCCTTCGGATAATCTAAAAGCTTCCTCTTACCATAGACTTTAACGATTAACCAGGCAGGCAGAGGCGTGCCATACTCGACATCCCTATAGCATTCTCTATAAGCCTTCTCGGCATCATCAAAGAAGGCGAGGATACTATCTTTTTCATCCGGAAATATTTTTGAAAGATTTTCCGTGAACTCTTCTAGGTTACTAGCATCGAGCTCCCTACCCTTAAAGATAAATCTTATCCTATTCTTTACGAAGAGGTCATCCCTTCTTAGCCCGAGCTCTTCAAGTAAGTGGGTGATTGGTCCCTTCTCCCATAGTCCACTTATATTCTCTACGCCTACATTAAAGACGAAGCCCTTCCTCATGAAGGAGGAGCAGTAGCCTCCAATTTGGTGATGTTGCTCTAAGACCAGAACCTTATAGCCTCTCTTTGAAAGTAGAGCGGCGCAAGTTAATCCGCCTATGCCGGATCCTACCACTATGACGTCGTATTCGTTATTCCCCTTTGGTTTTTGAGGGTTTACCTCAACGCTCCAGTCATATCTCTTAAATTCCTTCGTGGCAAAATAGGCAGGGGCTTCTAAGGGAAAGACTATTGAAAATGCCATGCCAAAAGCGATTAATGCGATTGATAGAGCTGCTGTAAGGGGTTTACTTAGAATTATAAACATTACAGCGTTTACTGCGAAAATTATCATCCAAACAGCGGTGATTACATTGTTGATCATCAAAAAGAATTTTTCTCTCCAGTAGATTTCTGGGTAATCTCTTTTTGCAACCTGAAATGAAAATGGTCGTTTTACGATTAGAGAAAGTAAAGCCATTAGAAACAAGGTAAAGTAGCCGAGAAAACCACTTTTCTCAACAAATACGTCGAGGCCGAAGATGAATGTGGCGGCAGTGGCTATGCTGAAATATAGAAGAGAAGCAACATCCAACGGATTGAAGTCTCTATTGCGGATTTGAGGAACTAAAAGAATTAAGGAAATTGCGAGTGGAATCGCTACTCCTGACTTGTAATCCATACTGCACAACGTCCAATAGAGAATCCAAGGAATAAATGAGACAAATATATAAAGCATACCCGGTATTTTTCTATCGTTTTTCATATTCCATCACATGTTTCATCTCTTTAGGTTCTTTGAGATCAAATTGCGCATAACCGCTAATATATGCGTATATCTAGGATGGAATGACTGACGATGCGAATTCTGCATGAGCTTAAAAATCATAGACAGAAATTCCATTAATTCATGTTGAAGATAAAGGGGTTGGATGCTGGAAAATCATTGATGCGAACTCCAGAAAGAAATGAGAATTGTTCAATATGGTACTATTTTTCGTTACGTGTCGACGCGGCTACCAACTTTCACAATTCATTTCATGGAACCTCATTGGGAAAAATAAACTTTTATCAGGCTTACGCTTCTTCGAGAAACGTCTCTGGCCATATCTTTGGCCGCTCATAAATCTTTTAAAAGCAGTCTAAGTTGATAAATTTCCTAGAGGCGGCTCTTCAATGAAGCTCTATAAGAGCCTCTTACTAGCATGTCTAGCTGCAATCTTAGTGGCCCTTATCTCTCAAACACTACATGCAATATATGGAATTCCATGGATCACTGTAATTTTCAAGTCATCTAATCCTGCACCAATTGAGATAAAGTTTCCAACTAACGCTTCTAAATCCTTAAACATATCGTCGAAACCGCCGCCTGAAGCATTTGAATCTCACGAAGAGGAAGTGTTAGGCTATGTCAGATCGAACATCAAAATAATCGTTGATAAAGAGGAGTATCGGGTGGGCGAATTTGTTGAGATTACTCTCATCAATGAAGGAAACAGCACTGTGGAGATAGATGATCCTCCATGGGCAGTATTCAAGCATACCCCAGATGGATGGGTTAAGGTGTATTCTCCTACTCCTAAATTGAAGACTGTGCTACACTATGATCCTAAAAGGAACGAATATGTTGAGGTTAAGACTCGAGAGACCGTTAAGATAGAGCCCTATGGAAAGGTCTCATGGAAATGGAACATGACTATCTATGGCAGGCTCATTGAACCTGGATACTACGCCATAGCCTTAAGAGATGACCTGCATGTGATGGTCGATGGTAAGTCGCTCGGATTGATGAGGATTGGAAGTTTAACTAGGGAATCTTTAGAGAACCCAGCCGTTTACTTTACTGTTAAGTAGGCGTAGAAGCCAGAAAGCTTTCTGGCTGACATTTGAGTCGAATACGCCTCGATAAATGCGAATTTCATCTAGCCTTCATGTTGTGTATGAAGTCTTACGGCTGGACAATTCATAATCGTAATCTTTCTGAGTATTTAAGGGCGGATTCAGAAGTAAAAAGGTGGCGCCGCCGGACGGACTCGAACCGTCGACCTTCGGGTTAACAGCATCAGCCTACGAGACTAATGATCTCGCAGTCCGCTGCTCTACCGAACTGAGCTCTCGTCCACACATTCTCTCGGTGAACGGCGGCTCAGCCGGCATCTCCACGGCGGCACCGTTAAATTCTGAATTCCACCTACATATTTAAAATTTTAGGATTCAGTAATCCGAAGATGCGCTCTGAAAAGAGAAATTCTTAAGTAGTGATTTTAGAGAAAATATTATTTGGTTGGGCCCGTAGCTCAGCCCGGTTAGAGCGACAGGCTCATAACCTGTTGGTCGGGCGTTCAAATCGCCCCGGGCCCACCATAGGGCTCCTTAATAAACATCAACTTTTAGAACTCCTCCGTTTAACTATGTAAAATATTTTATAGCAAGTAACTACGTAAAATATTTTATAGCAAATTCCTTTTAGTAGGATTAAAATCTAGGAGGTTTTTAATTATGTCCGAGAAGCCCCGGATACTATGGATCGACAGAGACTACATTAGATGCAGCGGATGCAGATTATGCGAGATCGCATGTTCACTTCATCATGAAGGAAAGATATGGCCTGAAGCCTCTAGAATCCGAGTCTTCATGCTCATTCCCGGCGTAGAATTCCCTCACTTCTGTGTTCAATGCTACGATTATCCATGCGTTAATTCTTGTCCCTCAAAGGCTCTTAAGGTCGATGAAAAGACCGGGGCAGTAATAGTTGATGTAGAGAAATGCAATGCCTGCGGCGTCTGTATAGAGAAATGTCCAGGAAGGATTCCTCATCTACATCCAAGCAGGAAGTACGTTGTGATCTGCGATCTGTGCGGCGGAGATCCCGAATGCGTGAAGATCTGTCAGAAGGCAGGATTTAACGTGCTTAGAGTTGTAAATCTCTATAGGCGTGGTGATACCGAGAGGCTCTCATCAAGAACCCCGGAGGAGATCACTGAGGACCTCGCGTTCAACCTTTATGGTGAAAAGGCTAAGGAGTTGATCTGAGATGAGGGGATACTGCTGGAAAATCCTAGACATAGATCTCTCAGATGGAAGAATCAAGACGATAAGACTGGAAGAGGAAGTCTTGAGGGACTATGTCGGCGGAAGAGGATTAGCCGCAAAGATCCTATGGGATAGGCTGGGGGAGAGATGGGATGAAATAGACCCTCTCGGACCTGAAAACGTTCTGACGGTGCTTACCGGGCCGCTGACAGGATATATACCCGGTGGGAGAATTTGCGTCTCAGGAAAGTCTCCATTAACAAACGGGATCATCGGCTCAACCGCTGGCGGAGAATTCCCAATCGAACTAAAATGCTCCGGATTTGATGGAATATTGATTACTGGTAAAAGCGAGAAGCCAGTATACATCCTCATAAACGATGAGCATGTTGAATTAAGGGATGCAAGTAAGATCTGGGGATTAGATGGAAAACAGACCATAAGGGCAATCACCAAGGAGGTTAGAGACCTACTCTCCATGAGAGAGCCTAAATATGGCAAGTGGAAGGAGCCATCAATACTATATATTGGACCCGCGGGGGAGAACATGGTCAGAACAGCCGCTGTCATGCAGAAGTGGAGTCACGCAGCTGGATACGGCGGATATGGAGCAGTCATGGGCTCAAAGAATCTTAAGGCGATAGCCGCTAAGGGAACCGGCCCGCTTCCAGAAGTATACGACGAAGAAAGAATGAAGAGCCTACTTAAGGAGATAATTGAGGAGACCATAAAGACTGGAACTCCAAGCGTATGGGGAACAGCGACTGGGGGATATACTGTCGGATACAAAACGAGTTCTGAGCCGATAAGGAATTGGCAGGAGGAATGGCACGATGAGAAGAGCGTGGGAGCAGATAGATTCGCTTGGAGATTCTGGGTTAAACGTTATTGGTCAGACTTCGGATGTCCAGTTGCATGCTTGAAGATAGCCGCTATAAAGTCCGGCCCCCTTAAAGGAGCGATAACCGACAATCCAGACTATGAATTGATAGCATATTGCGGGACGAATCTTGGAATCTTCGATCCAGAAGCAATAATCTACCTGTCTTCGGTGGTTGATGATCTAGGCCTAAGCGGGATAAACGCTGGGAATGTCATGGGATTCGCGGCTGAACTATACGAGAGGGGAATACTAACAAAAGAGGACCTAGATGGGATAGAGCCTAAATGGGGGGATGTAAAGGCCTTCGAAGAACTCGCATATCTCATAGTAGAAAGGAGGAAGATAGGAGATATACTGGCAGAGGGAGTCTATAGGGCAGCTATAAAAATAAGCGAGATGAAGAGAGTGGACGTTCTCAAATATGCAGTGCAATTCAAGGGGATGGAGGTCGGAGCACACGGAATTAGAAGCGGCCTAGATTACACAGGCAAGTGGCCAATGTGCTATGCATGCTCAACCCAGCCTGGAGATCATACGTCAATAGCCTCGCCCAAGACTGGTGAAGACGCAACCCTATTCGATTCGCTCGTCTGCTGCATGATAAGCTACAGGGCCGGGCGGGAGTTGCTCTCCAAATTCTATGAGGCAATCACAGGATGGAAACTCGATCAGGAACTCTGGAATAAGAAGCGTGGTAGAAGAATAGTTCAGATACAGAGGGCACTTCTCCTCCTAGGAGGACCAGATATCAGATGGGATCCTCTCAGGGATGATGATAATCCGCTGAGATGGTATGATCCTCTCCCATCAGGTCCAAAGAAGGGATCTGCTCCAAACAGAGAGGAATGCATGCGAATGAGAAGCGAATACTATAAGGTGATGGGCTGGGATGAGAATGGAATACCAACAAGCGAGGAGCTTAAATCCCTCGGCCTAGAACAAGTAGATAAGGTCCTGCAAAAGATCAGAAAAGAATAAAAATTTTCTATTTTTGGATATATTAGGAGTTCTTTAGGGTCCCTTATAGCCAACCTTCTCCTTTAGTGCCTCAACCGACTCTGGATTCATCAGTGTCGTGACATCGCCTATTGGCTCGTTTCTGATCAAAGCCTTAAGGATTCTACGCATTATCTTTCCACTTCTGGTCTTCGGTAGATCATCAACGATCACTATCCTATCCGGCCTTGCAGTTGGACCTATAACCTTGACTACCTGTTGCTTAAGCTCAGCTTCAAGGTCTTCTGAGGCCTTGTATCCTGGCTTAAGGGTTACGAAGGCTACTGGAACCTCGCCTTTAATGTCATGAGGAGCAGCGACGACTGCGCACTCAACGACGGCGGGATGCTGGGTTATGGCATTCTCAACCTCAGCTGTCGACAATCTATGCCCAGCAACCTTCATAACATCGTCTACCCTGCCAGTTATCCTAATGTTTCCCATCTCATCATAATAGTATGCCCCATCACTCGTATAGTAGAACTTTTCACCGTAAACTCCGAAGTATTGCTTCTTGAATCTCTCAGGATCCTTATATATAGTCCTCAGCATTCCAGGCGCAAATGGAGATTTCTGAACTAAGTATCCGCCCTCTCCGATGCCCACGGATCTTCCATCCTCAGTTAAGATATCAAATGATGTTCCCGGAAACGGTCTTCCAGCAACTGTAGGTATGAACGGCCCTATCCCGGGCAGAGAATTTATCAACGTCGCTCCAGTCTCAGTCTGCCACCAAGTATCTATTATCGGACATCTTCCTCCACCAACAACGTTGAAGTACCATAGCCATGCCTCCTCATTTATGGGCTCTCCCACGGTCGCCAGTATTCTTAGGCTGCTCAGATCATGCTTCTTGACGTATTCGTCTCCATACTTCATTAGCATTCTAATAGCCGTTGGTGCAGTGTAGAATACTGTTACTCCATACTTCTCGATTATCTGCCACCATCTGTCAGGAGCTGGATAGTCAGGTGCCCCCTCATATATGAGGATCGTGGCTCCATTCATTAATGGTCCATAACAGTTGTATGTGTGTCCAGTGATCCATCCGATATCAGCCGTGCACCAGAATAGGTCGTCATCATGAAGGTCGAAGTCCCACTTCGTCGTCCAATATGCCTGAACCGCATATCCACCGACGTGATGCTCTACTCCCTTTGGCTTCCCAGTCGTTCCGCTGGTATATAATATGAAATGCATGTCTTCGCTGTCTAGGACTTCAGGCTCACAGTGTGGCTCAGCATCCTCCATCAACTCATGCCACCAGTAATCTCTGCCTTCAACAATGTTAACCTCGTTTCCAGCCCTCTTCACAACGACTACCTTTTCTATTTTCGTTCCCTCAACGCCTATGTCCGCGTTCTTCTTGAGGTCAATGAGTCTTCCCCTCCTGTAATAGCCGTCAGCCGTAATGAGAACTTTTGCTTCAGCATCGATCATCCTCTCCCTTAAGGATTGACCGCTAAAGGCTGAGAAGACGACGCTGTGAACTGCTCCTATCCTAGCGCAGGCAAGCATGGCTATCTGAACTTCAGGGATCATCGGGAGGTAAATGCCTACTCGATCTCCCTTCTTAACCCCTAAGCTCTTAAGGACATTTGCGAACTTATTAACTTCTCTATAAAGGTCATAGTATGTCAGCGTTCTCGGCTGCTCATCCACAGGCTCAGGCTCCCAGATTATCGCAGCCTTATATCTCCTAGCGGTGTTAATGTGCCTATCAAGCGCATTATAGGATATGTTAAGTTTCCCGCCGATGAACCACTTGTAGAATGGCGGATCCCATCTGTATGTTTCAGTCCACTCCTTAAACCATACTATTCCCTCTTTCGCTAGCTTCGCCCACCAAGCCACCGGATCCCTCTTGGCCTCCTCATATATTGATTCATCGTTAACCCATGCCCTCTTTTTCATCTCCTCTGAAGGCCAGAATACGTTCTTCTTCTGAGGATCCTCAACAACCCATCGAATAGCTTTCCGATTCATTTCCCCTCACTACGAAACTTTCTTTGTGATAAAAGATTGCTAAAAATATAAACTTTTTGAAGGTCGAAGGTCAGAGCAAAATGATACGTGAGTTCATCAAATTCTGGACTGTACTAACAATTATATGAAGTCGGCGAGCGTCATCTTGTGCTGTTCATCAAATGATATCTTCATGGGCTTGAATGCCTGGGTCAAGGCAGATTTGAGGCTTCTGACGTAATCCTCAATGTTGACTTCGTTCATGCTCCTTACGAGGCTCAGCGGCTTAACAGTATATCTCCTTCCACCATAGAGGAAGGGCTTAACCTTCACGAATGAGACCATACTTCCCGGCTTAACCTCTACTCCACGATCCAGCAGCTGTCTGGCACATTGATATGGCTGAGACATCACTTCATCATTTGTAGCTTTAACTAAAGCACTCTCATGCAATCTAACATGATACGCAAGTTCATCTATCGGTATCATCCCGGCCCTAAGTCTCTCTATAGCCCTATGAACTATATCCCGAATCTTCCTCTTTGCCTCATCAAACTCCCTGTGATTCCTTACTTTAGCGAGCTCCGCAACGCATTCCATGAATACTTTTCTAACGAATAAGGGAGAATTCGACTTTATTGCTACGGCTCCCTTTATCTCCGGCGTTCCATCCTTTCTTATGCCGAAGTAGGTCTTCATGGCCCTTGGAAGAACGCAGATTGAGAAGACCTTATCAACCGCAAGGTCTAAGCGGAGCTTCCTCTTCACTTCCATTATGAGATTATCTACCTGCTCGCTTCTCGGGTCGTCAAGAAAAAGCGAGTCTGTATCGCCATAGAGCGGTTTCAGGCCGAGGTTCTCGGCGATGCTCCAAGTTCTCTTAAGGGCGTACCTCCCATATGCAGTAATCGATTCCGCGAGAGCTGGCTGAGATAATCCCGGAGTCCTCACAGTCACGCCATAACATGAAACCAGTATCAACTTAAGAAGCCTTGAAGCCGCATCTGCCAGTCTCCTCTCCTCCTCGGGAACTGAGGGATCCCTTGCGATTTGCTTAAACCAGCGAATACGGAGATCCTTAAGGGCTCCAATTAATATCGAGTATACGCCCCGTCTAAGCTTACAGACATAATTGTTTGTCTCAGGAACTACATTCTCCCTACATTCCGGATGCCCGCAATTCACAGTTTCATACGATAGATTATAGGCATCTATTATGCTTGGATAGAGACTTTCAAAATCGACGACTACCGTGTTGAAATACGTCCCGGCCTTCGGGGGGAATGTTAATGCTCCCGTGATCCTTCTGGGCTTCTCATCTCTCATTAGCTCGCGAGCCCTCGGTATCAGAATATTCTTTCTTCTTAAATAGAAGTGGAGGATGGACTTGATCCATACGCTCACACGTCGATCACTTAAGGCTATGGATAATGGTAGATTCGCCACTCTAGACAGAATAAAGCCTAAATATAATCCTTCACGCCCTAAGCTGTCATGCCTTCCGAGCTTATCCGCTGGGATCTCAGGTATCGGCTGAGAGCAGAATCTAAACCACTCGCTAAGCACCTGAAATTTCTCAGGATCTTTCGTTCTCAAAGACGCAAATCTCTCTTGGAAGGCTGCATTCAAATCTGGATTTATCTCTTCTATGGGCTTTAGGGAATCGCCTCTTATCTCGTATGGGACCCCAAAGATCATATTATGGTCGTAGATGTAGCTGAGCAAGTATGGAATGTGGTCTTCCCATCTGTCCCTGAAGAATCTGCGGATAGACTCCAATAGTGAAGGTTCCTCAAATTCAACCTTCAGCATACTTCTTCTCTCATTAGTGAAGAGATCAATCTTCTTGATCATACTGACCTTGCAATTAAATCTCCGAATAGCCTCTTCTTCTCGGCTTGAAAGTTCAGGCCTAACGAGAAAATAGGACTTATACTTTTCATCTTGAATTCTAACGAAATCCCCTCGATCCGCATCATAAAATAGCAGCGTTATGGAACTTCCGTCCGTGAAGCCATCTAAAAGATAAATCAAGACCTTCCACTCTTAAAGCATAACGTTTATGCTCATAAAAGACTATTGATCTAAAAAAATAATTATCTTTAAGTGATGCGATTTTCAGAGCGGAATCCCCGTTAAGCCCTTGATCATCATCAACACGGAAAAACATAACAAAACTGCAACGAAAATTCTCCTTAATAAATGGCTTTTAGTCTTTAAGCCAATTCTGCTTCCCACCTGACCGCCTATAAAACCGCCTGCCATGCCAAATATCTTATAGTAAAGGTTACCTACGCCCTGTAGGTGATAGCTTACCGCGCTTGAGAGAGAAGTAATGAATATCATAAACTCGCTGGTTCCTATAGCTATCTTAATTGGGACATTGAGAATCAGATTCATTACTGGAACTTTTAGAACTCCCCCACCTATACCAATCATGCTTGCAACAAATCCTGCGAGGAAAGAAGAAAGATACGCAAAGGATAAACGGGGAAAGCCGCCTTTAAAAACTTCCACATCTACATTTTCTTCGGGCTTCCTATACATCATGAAAGAGACATAGATTAATGTGAGGGAGAAGAGAACCTCGAGAAACCTACAGCTCAGCCTAGATGCTATAAGCGATCCGATTATTGCGCCTAAGAAAGTGAATAACTCGAGTGAGACGCCCAGCTTATAGTTCACACGTCTATTCCGTGCATATATTAGAAAGGAAGATAGGGATATTCCGCAGATAGAAGCCAAACTTGTGCTTACAGCTTCATGCATAGAAAAATCTAAGATTAAGACAAGCATAGGCACTATAATAAAGCCTCCTCCCACCCCGATCATCGAACCTATAATTCCCGCCGCTGAAACAAAAACTAAAACTAATATTCCGTTGAACATAAAACGCAATAAAACATTAAAGAATAAAAGTGTTCTGCTCATCTAATTCTTATTTAAAGCTCTTTGCTGAAAAATTAAGTCTATCTTTAAGTGATGCTCGTTTGAAGATGAAGACAATTTAGGAGAGATAATAATGTTGAACCTAATTCTGCTTCCAATAATTGCCTTCTTTATAGGAATTATCTCGGCTATGCTCGGTATAGGCGGAGGTGCCTTCATTGTTCCAATGCTCATATTAGTTCCATGCTACTCCCTCAGTCCAGCCGTTGCGTCTGGAACAAGCCTCGCAGCCATAGTCTTTACTTCGATATCTTCGACTCTCAGATATATGAGACAGGGGCGAATAGACCATTTACTCGGATTATTTTTGGCTTTAACAACGGTTCCGGGCGCCTTTTTAGGATCATATTCCAAGAGGATAATCGATAACCGTCTGCTCGGAGTTATATTTGCAGTCTTTCTTATGTTCGTCGCGGTGAGAATGTCCACAGAGAAGAGGGGTATTAAGAAATGGATAAGGCGGGGAAGCCTAAAGGCGATACGTAGAAAAATTATAGATAATTACGGTGAAACATTCATTTACTCAGTTGACCTTCAGTTGACGCCGATTTTAGGTTTAGCTGCAGGATTCTTCTCGGGGCTTTTAGGTATAGGCGGCGGGTCAATACTAGTTCCAGCAATGAATCTCATCGTAGGCGTTCCCATGCATCTGTCAATTGCAACATCCATGTTCGTAATGGTTTTTACCTCAATATCCGGAACATTAACCAATCTCTGGCTTAGGCATGTAAGGCTTGATTATGCCATTTTGTTGGCTGCTGGAGTGATTTTTGGAGCGCAGATCGGTGCACATATAGCCGCTAGAGTCTCTGCCAGAAATCTGCGGAGAATTTTCGGCGCGATCCTAATATTGACGAGTGTAAGAATGCTCCTCAAATTCATCGGTATCATGCCCTAAAAATTATACTTTTGCGTTAAATATTCGATTCTCCGCTTTATCCTCTCGAGTTCCTCTCCGTATCCCCTAATCTTCTTTGCGATCTCATTTTCTCTTGCTCAATAGTTCTTCTCTGATTTGAGATAAAATTCAATCTCATCTGCAACCTGTCATTTTGAAATATATCCCAGCACTTATGAATCTCATCGTAGACCTTATTTTCCTCATTCACTAGAGAGGCATATCTCTCGTCTATTCTCTTCTTCTGCTCCATAAGGCCATTTAGAGATTCCTCAATCTTCCTCCGCTGACGCCTAAATTCTATAATGAGAATTGTGAATGCCACGTTTAAAAAATGAACTACGATACAAATGTATATTTTCATGAGGAGGGCAGAATTCCACCTTAAAGTTAACAATAGATCAGGTAATAATTGAATTCAACATTAACCTTTCCTTTTCAATCTTATTCCATACTTTGAGATCACTTTCATGATAGCGATTACTGCGAGTGCCGTTGCTATCACGGTTATTCCTATCGTTATCTCGAACCACGGAATCGCCGATACGACTGTAACAACGAATGTTCGCATGCTACTCTTTGTTTCATCGCTCACTGCCTGAACGCTTATGAAGTAATCTCCTTGGGTCATATCTACGTTTGGTGAAACGCTCACCATGAATGACGCCGTCTCTCCGGGTTCAAGAGCCAGAACATCTAGTGGAGTTACAAGTATATTCGGTATAGTTGAGTTTATCTTTAGCCTAATCTTTGAGAGCGTAGAGCGGCCTATATTTCTGACGGTCACCAAGATCACACCGCTCTTTCCAGCCACCACCTGAGGATTAACGGGTTCAATACCTATGATCTCCAGCATATAATGAGCCAGAACCCTTATCGTTAATGGAAGCGTTACATTTAGTTCTCCATCCTCTGTTGTGGCGGTCACATTAATATGATAATCTCCAGGCTTAACTATCTCCGGAGATTTCGCTTTGAGCATTACCCATTTTCCTTCTCCAGCATTCACTTTAATTTTAGATTCGCTGAATGATATATCCCAATACATCATCTCTTTAGTCACGTTTGCCTCGAGAAGCACTATTTCATTGACCTCGCCTTCATTCTCTATCTTTACTGCGAATGAGGCGTTCTGTCCCGTCAATATCCTCTGGACTGGAAATGGACAGATAAGCGTTATTTTCCTTTTGATTGGAGGTAAAGGTCTGACGGTAATAGTTAATGCTTCTGAAGCATTGGCGTAGCTCCCCTCCACCCAAACTCTAAATCTATGATCTCCAGAGGCAGCATCCTCTGGGATGCTCACGAGCAGAGTTAAACTTGCTGATTCGCCCGGAGGCACATTAGATGCCTTAACCTCATTCTGTCCAATATAGAATCTTGCTGTCCAGTTCTCCGGCAGAGATGGATCTTCAATGTAGAGGAAATAAGTATCGGTGTATGGTGATAGATTCTTAATACGTAAGTTGAAGGTTACGTTCTTTCCTGGATATGTTACCTGCCAAGTGATTGGACTGTAAATCTCAACTTCACATGAAATTTTTGGTTTACGTTCAACTGTCACTATTAGATCTCTCGTCGCCAAAGTGTACGTGCCGTTAACGTAAACGGTAAAATGGTAATCCCCTGAAGCAGCATCCTCAGGCACCTCGACTTGAAGGTAGATTCTGACTGTTTGCCCAGCCCTTAAGCCTATTCCCCTCACAATCTTATTCCAAACATAGAATCTTGCTGTCCAGTTCTCCGGCAGATCCTCGATGTAAAGTTTGTACTCATCGTATTCTGAGCTTGGATTCTTCATTATCAAATTGTATGTGATAGTATTCCCCGGATAGGTTTCCTGCCAATAATCTGAGCATTCGATCTCGACTTCATACTTGCGATCTGCCCCGACGAACATCACAGATGAAAAGAAGGGATTAAGAGACAGTGTAATTAATGAGAGAAAGGTTAGGAGAAAAGTCTTCATCGCGAATGCTTTCGCTTTTAGCCTCAAGAACACTACGCTCCTCAAGCATAGATGAAATAAATTAACATTTAGGATTATTAAGGTTATTTATTTCCCTCTAGAGGTTCATGACCTTCAGAACCTCAAATGGCCTCTTCATCCTTTCCTCTGGAGGTAGTGGATCAATAACGTAACATATCATCTTTTTCTGCTTAAGGGCGCTCATGGCCAGTGAGGTGGATATTGAGGACGGCTCTCCAGATATGCAGACTACATCAACTCTGGAAACAATATACTCAGCCATCTTCATGCACTCCTTCACGTTTAATGGATCCACATGGGAAATTATGAATTTCGGCGGTTTTATACCTTCTATCTCAAGTCTTCTCTTAAGCGCGTTTATCTCATCCCTTATTTCAGGCTCAGAGGTTATCACGTATAGACTTGTCGGAGTATAAATATTTATGAGCGTATAGAGCTGCCTCAAGGATGGATCGTATGGAGCTGCGACTTCGAATGTTAAAGCGTCCCACTCCAAGATTATCCTCCTTATGTAAGAGGCTACCTCAAAGACTGCCTCCTGTGATCGCCAATGAGGCTTACAGATCATCTTGACATTATAGTATCCGCTTCTTTCATCCCTGCTTATTATTAACTCATTATCGCTCCAGCCGAACTCTTCAAGGTACACCCTAAACGTTATCCTCTTTAGAGCATCTTTATCTTCTGGATTCTCCTGAAGAGAGAGATCTGATATCGCCCATGCTAGACCTGACCGTCCCTCACGCAACCTCATCATGATGAATCCTATAAATGGCTCTAATTCTCTCTTTCTGAGTTTAATGGGTAATTCCAAACTCCATCCGTGCTTATCCACGGAGGGCATATTCACATCTAGTCTCCATCTTCTAAGAAGTGATGGGGTGATCATCGTTGATGCCCTTAAGGCTGGGACAAGCGTGGCTATGACCGAAGTGAACGCCGATAAGAATAGTGCTATAAGGCCCCACTCAACGGATACCTTCTCCCTAACCTGCAATGATCCCTGCATGAATATTGGGAGAAGTCGATAGCCGGATATTCCGGCAAGGAATCCTAAGCCTCCACCGATCAGCCCTATGACTAGGGCTTCAGCCACGAAGAGGTAGGCTACATGCGTTGGATTTAAACCTACTGAGAGGAGCGCTCCAATCTCATCTCTACGTTCATTGACTGATCCCATCATTGAGATGCCAATATTCAGGATTACCAGGATCATCAGGAATGGTATGAGCCCCGTTCCCTCCATCTCCATGTATTCCCCGAGATATCGCATCTCTAACCTTCCGGGATGTGCGATGTACACCCTATACTCCCACATATAGGCGATCACATCCGCGAATTTCTGATAGTCACAGTGATCCCTCAACCGTATGATCACCCTTGAAGTATAGACATCTGGAAGCTGAAGTGAAGTTTCATATGGAATTATAATCACATTACTGCCCTGGCATGGTATGGCTTGGCCTAAGACAATATCTATTTGAAAGGGAACAATCGTCTGAGAATCTAGATCAGGAAACTTCTCGAGTGCATCTGGATCAAAGAATCCCCTAACGGTGAAAACTTTACCGAAGCCATACAGTTTGTCTCCCACATTAACTTTGTACTCGTCGTGGACCATCGAGCTTAAGAGTATGCCGAATGAATCATCATCTTCAAGAAAATTCCCTATCACCACTATATCGTTGATATGCGTGATATTAGATTCTATGCTAGGCTTTATGCCGATAATGCCCTCAACAATAATGGCATCTCCATCTTCCGTGTATAGGCGGCCGATCGGATTTATTGAGCTTCTAGGGGTATTCTCAGCCTTCGGGGAGATTAACGTAACATTAGGATTCTCCTCAAGCCACTCCATGAACTGCTCCGAGAGAGGAATGAAAGTAGATGAAGTATCCGACGGCACATCCCTAATCAAAATAGCATCAACCGAGTATGCCGGTCGAAGACTCCTCAGAATAAGCCCGTAGCTAGGAGACACAGACGTGAGAGCTATGAATCCAAAGACTAATATTATAATATTCGTTAGGCTAAGTATGGTTCTAAGTCTCCTTCTCCTCAAGTTTCTACAGGCCATTGAGAGGGCGATGATAATGGCGCTTTTAAGCTGAATCGATCTTCTCTCACCTTTACTTTCCCGCATGATCCTCGGCGAAGCAACTATGAGGATCTGCCCAATAATGAATGCTGAGACTACGACGGCGATGAATATCTCCCATTGAACCACGCGACAGCCAGGAAATACTGCGTAAAAGAGGCCTATTAAAGCCGCGTAGAGCAGAGATGCTATTATCGGATTTAATGAGAAAGAGAACAAGTTTTTCTCCTGCATCATAACTCTATAGCCTCTATAACGATCAGTTATCAGATACGCTGACGCTGAGGATATGAATACGAAGAGCAAGGGCAATATTAGAGCGGACTGGAAGCCTATCTGAAATAGGCCCTGAAGCCTATTCGTCGAATCGGTTATTATGGTATAGGCGTTACGAAGCTTAACGAATGCCTCATCGTAAGATCTCATCTTAAGCGATAAAGTGGCAGAGTCTATTAGGTCATAAGCCCTCAAGAGATCGTTTCTTTCATGAGTAACCAGAAAGCCGACGTCCTCGGCGTCCTTCAATAGGTTTAAGGCCGAATCAATCTTAGATCTTACAATCTCAATGCTGAATTTGAGGTTATCTTCGCGAACATCTACATGTAGAGTTTCGCCCTGAGGGATCTTAAAGTATCCTCCTTCTCCGCGTAGCATGAATTCTCGTGAGAGATGATCCGCCTTTGCGAATACTTTAATCGCGATCCTAGTCTCGGCTGGAACGACTACTATCCTCGGATCAAAATGGAATCTTTTACTTAAGTCTCCACCACATCCATAAACACGCAGTGATCTTCCCGGAAGGGAAGATCCATCGGGCTTCACAACCGTAAATTTGAAGTATCTTGCAGGCCTGTTCTTCTCGATGAGCCATATATCTCCCTCAACATAGATCGTTGCCCCTTTCTCTAAGACAAAGGTGCGGGAGTACTCTGATCCAGGCTCAAGATAAGCCCACCAGACTGCTGGGACATAATCCATGCCCGGAGTCTTAGGGTTGTCATAGACGACATAAACTCCATACCAGCCCTTACGAGTCACGTGGATGGTGAATCTTCCATAACGATCGGTCATAAGGTTCCTTTTGAAACCACGAGGGCCGAATATGACGACTGTGGCCTTATAGAACGGCTTATTATTATGGTCTAAGACGAAACCACTTATCTTCGCGACGTTACTCTTCTGAGCAGCTGGAATTTTGGATATGCCAAGAGAGAATAGTAGAATTACAAGTGCCAATATCAGAAGTGAATAAGCCGATCTCTTCGTCATGACGGCAATTCCCGCATCAATAGAGATCATCAAAATATTTTAACATTTCATGGGGAACTGGCAAAATGCGATTCTAGCCTTAATCATCCATTCGGATCATGCTGGTTCTCACCGAACTCTCGCTTTAGTCCCATAAGCCTATTGTGGAAGCACGTTTCTTCTCCAAGGTGACATGCTGGACCCTTTGGATCAACAAGATATAGCACGGCGTCGCAGTCGCAGTCCACGAGAACATCGATCACTCTCTGAACATTTCCAGAAGTCTCGCCTTTCATCATTACGCGCCCATGAGATCTCCTAAAGAAGTATGCATATCCGGTCTTCAGGGTCATCTCGACGGCCTCGCGATTAGCGTATGCAAGCGTTAAAACTTTCAGGGTCTTATAGTCCTGAACTACCACTGGAATTAATCCGCCAACCTTCCTGAAATCTAGATCATCCACATTTAGGTTCCTCTTAATCTTCAAGTCTTACTGGCACCCCCCTCTCCGCCAAAAACTTCTTCACAACCGGAACCGGATACTCCCTGAAGTGGAAGATAGAGGCTGCCAGAGCGGCATCCGCCCTGCCTATGGTGAAGGCCTCGAGGAAATGCTCCGGTTTTCCGGCTCCGCCACTCGCGATGACGGGTATCTTAACGCGCTCAGATATGCTTCTTGTCAATTCAAGGTCGTATCCATCCTTCGTTCCATCTCTATCCATCGATGTAACTAGGAGCTCTCCGGCTCCTAGCTCCGCCGCCCTAACGGCCCATTTAATGGCATCTATACCTGTGGGTTTACCTCCAGTTCCGCCGTAAATGTGAACTTCAAACCAGCATGATCCTTCAGGAGTATCCACAATAACCTTATCTTTTCTACTCTCATATCTCCTTTTAGCGTCTATGGCAACTACTACGCATTGGCTTCCAAATGTTTCAGCAAGCTTGCTGATCAACTCTGGATTTTCAACAGCAGCCGTATTAATTGAGACTTTATCCGCGCCGTTACATAGGACTAGACGAGCATCCTCAATGCTTCGTATTCCACCGCCAACAGTGAAGGGAATATTGATCTCAGATGCGACTGCCCTGACGACATCCTTTAGGATCTTCCTCTTCTCAGGGGAAGCCGTTATATCCAAGAAGACCAGCTCATCGGCTCCTTCATCGCAGTATTGTCTTGCAAGCTCAACGGGATCCCCAGCTATTCTACGCTGGAGAA
Organism: uncultured Candidatus Bathyarchaeia archaeon; assembly: GCA_964508155.1. Lineage (GTDB taxonomy): Archaea > Thermoproteota > Bathyarchaeia > Bathyarchaeales > DTEX01 > B63. The sequence continues at coordinate 41,338 of CAZDRE010000003.1, read as the reverse complement.
AACGTATACCCTTAACAACTCTGCCATGATCAACATCCAGGCACGGAATGATCCTTTTAGCTAAAACCATCCTTCTTCACCACTCAACTTTAATCGTCCCCTGCAACTCTTAAAGCTTCACTCAAGCTGATCCTTCCTTCATAGAGTGCCCTTCCGACTATAACGCCGTAAACCCCGAGATTCTTTAAGGCTAGGATGTCGTCGATGCCGCTGATGCCTCCAGCGGCCATAATCCTATATCCTTGACCCGTAAGAGTTGATAGGACCTCCAGATCAGGCCCAAGTAGAGTTCCATCTCTACGAATCGATGTGACCAAAAAGAATTTAATGCCGATCTCCCCAAATTTCTCTGCTGCCTCCTCAACTGATATTCCGGCTGATCTCTTCCATCCACCGACCATCACGATCCCCCTCTTATGATCCAATGCAACTGCAATCCTTTCATCACCAAACTCCCTCAGTAGAGCCTCGACTGCTGACGGATCTGAGAAGGCTAGAGAACCGACGATTATGCGTTTAACGCCAATCGAAAATAATCTTCTTGCGAGACTTATGCTTCTGATTCCACCACCCACCTGCACGGGGACACTTACTGATTTAACTATGTCACCTATTATTTCAGTGTTGCTTCCCGACCCCAAGGCCGCGTCTAAATCCACTATATGGATCATTCGCGCCCCTTCACGTTCCCATCTCCTCGCTAATGATACGGGGTCTCCGAGGTGATCATAGGATTTCGCTAGTTTAGGGTTTCCTTTAAGCAGTCTAACAACTTTTCCCTTCATAATATCTACGGCTGGCACGATCTCCACGAACGTTCACCGCTTCATTATCATCATGAAGTTTCTGAGGATCCTACTCCCAGATTTTCCGGATTTTTCTGGATGAAACTGAGTTCCGTAAATATTTCCTTCCGCAACTACGGATGCGAATCGGATTCCATACTCCGTCTCGGCGACTATCACGCTTCTATCGGCTGGACGGGCATAATAGCTATGGACAAAGTAGAAATAGTCTCTCTCGTCTATGCCATCTAATATTTCATTATCAACTATTATGTGAAGGTTGTTCCATCCCATATGCGGAGTCTTAACATTCTTGGGGAGTCTAATAATCTTTCCTCTCAGAAGAGCTAATCCCCCTCCATTGCTCTCTTGGCTCTCCTCGAAGAGGAGCTGCATGCCAAGGCATATACCAAGCAACGGCGTCCCGCTACTTGTCAGCCTAACTATCTCTTCCCTCAATGGACTTAGATTTTTCGCTCCAGCCTTGAAGTTTCCAACTCCGGGCAGAACTATTCCGTCATACTCGTAGCCTTTGATACTCGATGTTACTTCAACGTTTAATCCAATCTTCTGTAATGTACGCTTTATGCTGAAGAGGTTTCCAATTCCGTAATCTAACACTGCAACCTTCATTTTAAAGAGCTCCTTTTGAGCTTGGAATTCCCCTTCTTCTCGGATCGGGAGAGACTGCTTGTCTAAGTGCGATCGCAAGGGCCTTGAATGCAGCTTCAACCTTGTGGTGATCATTCGATCCATACTGAATCCACAAGTGAATGTTTGCGCGTAAAGCAGTTGCCATGCTCTCTATGAAGTGAATGATGTCCTCAGTAGGCGTATCTTCTATCTCAAATCCTTCCAGTTTCAGATCTATCTTAGCGTATGGTCTTCTAGATAAGTCTATTGAGGCAAACGCTAATGAACAGTCCATGGGCACTATTGCGTATCCAAATCTCCTTATGCCCTCTCCGCTTCCCAAAGCCTGTAGTAGAGCCTCTCCCAAGCATAGGGCCGTATCCTCAATTATGTGATGCTTTAGATCTCCCTTTGCCTGAACAGTTATGTCGATGAGGCTATGCGTCGCCAAGCTCCTAAGCATATGATTGAAGAATTTTATATCCGTATTTACATCAGAAACGCCTGTTCCGTCAAGGTTCACCTTCACATATATCTCAGTTTCATCCGTCCTTCTAGAGACCTCGCCTATCCTCAACTCGCCATCCTCCTTAATTCCTCCAATATTAGTGGCAACTCATTAACCGTGGGCAGGATCATGTCGCATTTATACTCTAGAAAGGCCCGGAGGATATCTTTTTCAAAGGCCGTATAGCGATAAACACCTGCAAAAATAAACTTTCCGCTTCTCTTCGAGGCTTCACGAGCCATAAGGACATCTTCAACAGAGTCTCCCACATAAATTATGCGGGATCCTGAAAGCCCTTCTGACGCTCTCAGAAGTGAGAATGGATGAGGTTTCCTTAGGCATCTTCCGAGTGAACGTTCAGCCTCTTCAACATCATCCAAAAAGATTAGAGCTTCAGAATTAAACTTCTCAATCAGACCGTTAAGTATGTATTCTGCAGGTTCACGCCTGCTTCCTGAGGCTATCCCCAAATTCTTCCTCCCCAAAAGTGAGATTAGAGAATCTAAGGTTTTGGGCTTAATTATGAGCCTCCCATTATCTATAAGTCCAGATCCATTATTAAATTGCGGGGAGATTCCATAAACTTTCCTAAAGAGGGATGCGCCGCAGAAGAATTCTTCAAAGACAGTTGCAATTATACTCCTTCCAACATTCTCTTCGCCGTGGAGAAATTCTCTGAGCATTATGTAGAATTCGCGGAAATCTTTGCTCCGCCCATAGATCCTAAGCAGATTCTCATCGACCGATCTTCTCCCAGAAGAATCTAGAAGCCCGGTGAATTCCCTTAGCCCCTTAATCATCTCTTCAATGAGAGCATCATCTAATATGCATGGCTTTTTGCTTGTATATTCCTTAACTGCCATAAGCCTTCTGAACGGAGACCCCTCATTTTTGGCAGTAATGCCTTCATAGATGCGCTTGCGGCTTTCTTTGGGCAGATGGCTCAGCATAAACATTAGGATCCCATATACTGTGTCCCAGTCGTTGTTGAAGCCTCCCGTCCTTCTGAAGAGATGTATTATCTCGTTTGAGATCCAGTCTTCAGGCAGATCTCGGCCAGTTATGCACTTAAAAATGTATGATACAGATTTGGATATCGCCTTATTATACGAGTCTCTCACATCTATTAGAACCCCATCGCAATCAAAGATCACCCCTTCAACATATCTGATTATGTCTGTTCCATCTTTCCGAACAAAAATTTCTCCACTTTCGGAGCTGAACCTCAAATATTCCATGCGCGTCGTCATTTTAGGGTCTCCTTTAAGGCTTCTAGAAAGCGATCTATCATTGGCTGAGGGGCAACCGTTACTCGTAGGCAGTTCCTATAATTTAAGATTTGACCGATATCTCTGACTATTATGCCCCTTTCTAGAAGTTTATTGTAGATCGCCCTGGATGGGGCATTAACCTGAAATAGGACGAAGTTTGTTTTTGAATCGAAGGCATGAACCCCCTCAATTCTATTTAGACGTTCAACAAGTCTTTCACGTTCCTCTCGAAGCCTTCTAATAGACTCACTTATTACCTCTAAGTGCTCTAAAATTTTATTCGCTACCTTAACCGCAATGAGGGAAACACTGTATGGCATCTGAAATTTTTCATTCATAACCTCTGCTAATTCGCCGTTGGCAATTGCACATCCGATTCTTAGCCCTGCTAAGCCAAAAACCTTAGAGAATGTTCTGAAGACCATTAGATTATCGAATTCGTCAACTAGATCTACAATTGAGCCTCCTGAAAAATCTATGTATGCCTCATCAACTGCTACTAAACCATCGAACTTCTCGGCTAAATATTCAATTTCACCGCGGCCAAACTGATTTGCTGTGGGGTTATTTGGCGAGCATAAGAAGATCATTTTTGTCCTCGATGAAACGGCGCTTAGCATGGCTTCCAAGTTTAGGGAGAAGTCTTCTTTGAGGGGGATTGGCTTATAGATCGCACCTTGGATCGTGGTGCATCTCTTATATATAGAGAATGTCGGAGAGATTGCTAATGCCTCATCTCCGTATTTAAGAAACATTCTGCATGCAATATCGATCAGCTGATCGCTTCCAGTCCCTATTACTATGTGATCTGAGCTGATATTCACGTATTCGCTAAAAGATACCTTGAGTTCTCTAATCTCATCTCTTGGATATATTCTAGGATCGACTTCCTCAACTACTTCCTTAAGCAAGTCTCTCAGGAAATCTATTGGAACAAAGAAGTTTTCATTTGAGTTCAATTTTATAATCTTAGATGGATCCACATTTAGTTTCTTGGCTAAGCCCTCTATAGTCTCCCCTACATCGTAGCCGCTCAATCTTTTGGAATCTTCGAGAATCCTCCTTATGATGGCCTTTTCACGTCTACTCACTTCTAAATCTCCCCTCAACTGCGATTGAATGGTTAATTAAGCCTTCACTTTCGGCTAATGTCCTTATTTTATCTCTGACATCCATAAGCCTGCTCTTGGATGATTCAACTATACAGAAGTGCCTAATGAAGTCTAGGACTGAGAGTCCAGAGTAGATGCGGCTGAATCCTCCGGTTGGGAGAACATGGATCGTTCCTAGACAATAGTCGCTTGCAGCTACAGGAGTATAGGCTCCAACTAGTATCAGACCCGCCGATCCTATCTTTTCCGCGACGTCCCATGCATCTTCAGATATGATCTCGAGGTGTTCAGGAGCGAACTCATTAATTATCCTTATAGCCTCCTTCATGTCATTGCAGATGATTATTAATCCGTTACTGCGGAGATTCTCTGAGATAACTTGACTGTTAGGCAATGAATCGATAAGTTCGCTAAGTATTCCCACCACTTTCTCGGCTAATATATTAGAGGTAGTCACAAGAACAGATGATGCACCAGCATGCTCCGTCTGAGAGATCATATCGAGTGCAATAATATATGGGTCAGCCTTCTCATCCGCTATGATGGCTATCTCACTAGGTCCAGCCGGAACATCGATGGGCAGATCCCTAGAGACAATGATCTTAGCGGCCTGAACATAGATGTTGCCTGGACCGAATATCTTCTCAACACGGCGGACCGTCTCGGTTCCGTATGCGAGAGCCGCGATTGCCTGAGCGCCGCCAAGCTTATAGATCTCATTCACTCCGCAGATGTCGGCGGCCACGAGTATCGAAGAGGCCACTTCGCCACTCCTATTTGGCGGTGAGCAAATAGCGATTTCCGAAACCCCAGCTATCTTTGCAGGAGTTACTGTCATGATCACAGTGCTTGGATAGCTCGCTCTTCCTCCGGGAACATAGCATCCGATCCTGTGGATAGGTGATACGCGAACCCTTATCCTGATCCCCTTTTCCTCAAGTGTAAATCTTAGGCGATTCAGAATCTCCCTTTGAAGAGGTTCTATGCTAGATTTTGAATATTCAATAGCCGAGATCAGCCTATCATTTACTCTCTCGTATGCCCTTTCTATCTCTTCCTTCTTCACCCTTAAATCTCCCGGAGAAAGTCTTACTCCATCGAATTTCTCCTCGAATTCTATTAGGGCGGAGTCTCCTCTTCTTCTAACCTCCTCCATTATCGCCTCTACCCGCTCTATTATCTTAGGATCGATTCCTTCTCTGTTGGGCCATCTTCCCTCAAAGATGTCCCGTGGAAGAGAATCAACCTTGAATACTCTAATCTTGATCTTTCCGTTCAACATCTTCATCTCCAAGATCTACTTCGTCGAGCAGTAGGACTTGGCGTGGCTCATATACGACTAGTCCCTGAGCGAGGCTTCTAAGCGTTGGAAGGATCTCTAAGAATCGATCTTTCTCGATCACAGTGTTTACTGAGAACCATCCCTTCTCAGAGAGCGGAGAGATCGTTGGTCTTCGAAGAGCCGGCAGGCTCTCCAAAAGCCTATTGAGGTTACTCTCGTGCACATTAACGAATATATGGAGCTTCTTTCTCCCATCAACAACTCCCTTAAGAAGAGTTAGGATGTCATAGATCTTCTCTCTTTTCTCGGGATCCCTCAGCGAATCCTTATTCGCTATTAGGATTGCCGTCGACTCCATAACCGTATCTATTGGCTTCAAATCGTTCCTCTCAAGGGTCATTCCAGTCTCAGCAACATCGATTATTGCATCGGCATTTTCTGGAGGCTTAGCCTCAGTCGCCCCGAAAGAGAGAAGCAGCACTACCTTTTCATTCTCACCCTTTCTCCACCAAGGAGTCACCATGACGGGATCGGCCTCTCCATAAAGGCTCCTGTAGATTGGGTTCCTCTTAATATAATCCGCTGAGATATTGAGGTATTCAGTTGAGATCCTTAACGGAGAACCCCTTTCTGAGAATTTCCTAAGTAGATCAGAAAGTGAATTCACGTCTCTCCAAGACTTCGGAACGGCCAGAACTAATCTAACATGAGAATATTCAAGGTTCAATAGGACTTCCACGTCGGCTCTATTCTCGTATAGCCAGTCAAGCCCAGTAATTCCCAGATCCTGAAGGCCTTCACTCACAAACATCGGGATCTCCTGAGGCCTCAGAACCCTAAGTTCTATCTGCGGATCATTTATTGTAGGCCTATAGGAGTATTCATAGCCAGATATCGAGTATCCCGCTTGTCTAAGCATGTTTATTGTCGGCTCGGCTAGATGACCCTTTGGAATCGCTAACCTAACAGTCTTCATAACTCATCACCGTAAATACCTTCGGATCCCAAAAACGAATGACATTGAGAAGGAGCTCGGGGTATCCTAGAGAAGCGGATGAACTAAAGCCTAAAATGGATATGCATTGGTTATAAATGAAGGCAGACGCCTCTTGTGAACTTGATCCCTCACTTTACTCCCTCGAAGGAATAATGCATATACTTAGCGCATATAAAGCTTTTCCCACACCGCCTCAAAGCACGGATTACTTCATATACTTCTCCAGTGCCGTCTTAACATCTAGGCCTTCATGGACTATTCCGCAGAGAACCCGAACCATCTTCGTTGGATTTTCATGCTGGAAGACGTTTCTTCCAGCAGCTACTCCAGCCCCTCCGGCACGCACAGATTCATAGACCATTTGGCAGAACTCCTCTTCAGTCCTCGTCTTTGGGCCGCCAGCCATCACAACCGGAACCGGGCATCCTTTAACAACCTCTCTAAAGGTCTCTTCGCTCCCCGTGAAGTTCGTCTTAACAATGTCAGCTCCAAGCTCGGCTCCTACGCGGGCTGCATGCTTAACAACTTCAACATCATAGGGGTTTTTGATCTTCTCTCCTCTCGGATAGACCATTGCAAGCAGGGGCATACCCCACTCCTCGCATATCCTAGCGACTGATCCGAGAATCTTTAGCTGTGCAGGTTCAGTCTTTGATCCAACGTTTATGTGAACTGAAACTGCATCTGCCCCCATCTTTATGGCCTCTATAACATCTGCAACTAGGACCTTATCGTTTGGATCAGGGCCCAGAACCGTGCTTCCAGAGAGGTGCATTATTAGGCCTATATCCCTTCCATATCCTCTATATCCGGCTCTGATTATCCCCTTGTGGAGGAGAACGGCATTCGCCCCTCCCTCAGCAACCCGATTCACTATCACCTTCATGTCCTGAAGCCCTTGAATCGGCCCCATAGTTAATCCATGATCCATCGGTATTATAACGGTCTTCCTAGTATTCCTGTTCATTATTCGATCCATACGTATCCGTTTCCCTATTTCGGTCAAATCGAACACCTTTCTCCTTCTGGAATTTTACATTGCAATCAAGAAATCTCCACTTAATGGAATAAAAAGTTAATGTTTAGACCTGAATCTTTCACAAGATTTATATATGGCATTTTCTAAGAAACGGAAATTCGGAGAATATTCAATTGAAGAGTATGAATGCTCAGAACCTATTTGATGCGGCGTATACCGAGTATTTCTTTACTTATCTTAGTGGTTATTATATGACATTTTAAGGGGAAAGGGCGGCAAACACTTTTCGGCTCTTTCCTCTTTTTTGGGGGTTATTTGGCATGAATGGAGGAAAGAATGAAAAGGATGTTCAACGTCTTGTCGTTAAATTCGGCGGGTCAAGCCTATCTGATGGCGCTAAGATATCCAGAGCCATAAACTCCGTTATAAAGAAAGCCAAAGAAGGAACTCAAATAGTAGTTGTGGTCTCAGCTATGGGGAAGACTACTGACCTTCTGATTGAAGCCACGATGCAGGCGTGTGGTGATGCCCCATCTGGTGAGGTGCTTGACGACATATTGGCGATGGGAGAGAGGACAAGCGCTCGAATCTTCTCGGCTGGACTGAAAAGTCACGGATGGAAAAGTGTATATCTAGATCCAGATGATCCTAACTGGCCAATAATAACTGATGATAGATTTAATGATGCAAGACCCATTCTGAATATATGCGAAGAGAATATTCGGAAGGTTATAGAGCCGATGCTAGAGGACGGAGTGATCGTCGTAGTTCCAGGCTTCATAGGAAAGACTCCAGATGGCAGAATAACAACTATCGGTCGAGGCGGAAGCGACATAACGGCCTTCATACTCGCAGGGGCATTACGGGCTGATCAAATTGTATTAGTCACGGATGTTGAGGGAATAATGACGGCCGATCCAAAGATAATCAGGGCGGCTCAGCGGCTCAATGAGATCAGCATGGATACGCTTGTAGGTCTAGCGGATTCGGGAACAAAGTTCATTCATAAGAAGGCTCTCAGATATAAGAGTCCAGACATAGATGTGAAGGTCATCAGCAATTCCGCGGGCAACCTAGACTCTGAAGGAACGATAATTCGAGGCAGTTTCCCAGACGAGATCATAATTGATTCTTACCAGAAACCAGCATTTGCCGTCACGATTGTCGGTGAAAAAGCCTCAGAATCATTTGATACTATAGTCAGTGTGCTCGAGGAGATCAGAAAGACGGGAATGCCACTTCTCGGAATGTCAATAAACTATAACTCGCTGATCCTGTATTTGCCGATGAATAGAACTGATGAATTACTGGAGGCACTCCACGCGATCGTGCTTAAAGATGAGAGGGCATTAGCCCTTGCAGTTAGGAAGAATCTGGCTTTCATAAGGGTTAAGGGTGTTGGATTAGAGGAGACGCCGGGAGTAATAAGCAGAATAACAGACGCATTAAACTCCGCAAAAATAAACATTTACGGAATATTCACGATCACGTCTAGCGTTGAACTCTTTGTAGATTTGAAGGATAAGGAACGGGCTATCCAGCTGATAAGAAAAGCCCTAAAAGGTGACGGTCAAGTAGGATAGGAGTGAAATAGGATGAGGGAGTTCTGGATAAGAGTCGATCCGTCAATCCCAGACGATAAGAAGAAAGAGCTCATCAAAAAATCTTCGGAGCTGGCATCCGCTTTCCTAGTTGATCCAAGCGACATTGATATTGCAAGGGAAAACGGCGCTAAAACCATTGTATCCGCATCCGAGAAGGGAGATATACTTCTAGTGGATTCCTTAAGAAGCATCAGAGCGGCTAAAGAGAAGAATAGAATAGTATGTATTCGCGTCTTGGTCAAGGATAAGGGAGATGAGAGAAAGATAATATCGGCCGCTGAATCATCAGCCGACTATATAATTGCAGAATGCCGAAACTGGAAGATAATACCATTAGAGAATATCATAGCGGCAATACATTGTAAGGCTAAGCTAATGGCTCAGGCATCAACAGCGAATGAATGTAAAACAGTCCTTGAAACTTTGGAGATAGGAGCGGATGGAATAGTCGCAAATACTACTGAGATCAAAGAGATCAAAAAAATGCATAATATAGTGATGGAGGTTAAAACGCGGAGAGCCGAGATTGAATCTTCAGAGCGAATAACGCTTATTCCTGCTGAAGTTTCGGAGGTAAAGCCGATAGGCTTGGGCGCAAGGGCATGCGTGGATACCTGCGACCTACTAAGAGAGGGCGAAGGAATGCTTGTTGGATGTCAATCATCCGGATTATTCCTTGTGGAGGCTGAGGTTCATAAGACTCCATTTGTTGCTCCAAGGCCTTTCAGAGTAAATGCGGGGGCAATCGCTCTTTATATACTCTCACCCGGCGGGAAGACGAAGTACCTATCTGAGCTCGAGGCGGGAGATGAAGTTCTCATTGTCGATCGCGAGGGAAGAAGCAGAAATGTAAATGTATGCCGAGTGAAGGTTGAGTGGAGGCCGCTGCTCCTCATAGAGGCTAAATGTCACGGGAAGACTGTAAAGACGATACTGCAGAATGCGGAGACGATAAGGGTGATGACTGAGGATGGAAGCATATCAGTGAGTGAACTTAAGCCTGGAGATAAAGTCTTGGTGCATGTCGAGGAGGGAGGAAGACACTTTGGAACCTTAGTGAAGGAAGAGAGGGTAATTGAGAGATGAAGCCTAAGATCTGCGTCTCCATAGCGGCTGAAAAATCCTCGTCTCTTCCGGTCATGATACAAAAGGCTGAAGAAGCAGGGGCTGATTTAATAGAGATCCGTCTGGACTACCTAAACATGGAAGCATGCAAATCCATTGGGATCCTTAAGGATCTAGCCCATAACACAGAGGTTCCGATGATAGCGACTAATAGAAGATATGAGGAAGGTGGACGTAAACCCCAAGATGAAGATTCGAGGATTCAAACTTTAATCTGGGCGGCTCAGGCTGGATTCGAATATGTGGATATCGAATTGGAAGCTCCGGGGATAGAGTCTGTAATAGATAATGTTAGGAACTGCGGCTCTAAATTGATAATCTCATCCCATAACTTCAGGGATACACCTTCAGTTCAGAAAATGAAGGAGATCATCCTATCCGAGCTTAGAGCCGGGGCTGATATATGCAAGATCGTTACGACAGCTCAAAGCATCAAAGACAACGTTAAATGCCTATTGCTTGTGAATGAGATGAGCAAACTAACCCGCGTAGTAGCCTTTGCAATGGGAAGATTAGGCCTCATATCTAGGATTCTCTCGCCTATATTCGGCGGATACTTCACATTTGCTTCTTTAACCGAGAATATGAAGACTGCCCCAGGCCAGATCACAATAGACGAGTTGAGAATGCTATATGAAAGATTAGGTGTGTATCAATGAGGATTTCAGGGGAGACTAAGGTATGTGCATTAATTGGTTATCCCGTAGAGCACTCATTAAGCCCATGCTTTCAAAACGCTGCATTTCAACATCTCGGATTGAACTTTGTGTATGTAGCATTTCCCGTTAAGGCTAGCGAATTGGGTGATGCCGTACGGGGCGTTAGATCTCTAGGATTCTATGGGTTGAATGTCACGATGCCCCATAAGATCAGCGTCATTAAACACCTTGACGAATTAGATGATACGGCCAAGAAGATAGGATCAGTCAATACTGTACTGAATAGGAATGGAAGATTGATCGGATATACCACGGATGGCATAGGAGCCGTAAACGCCCTAAAATATAACGGTGTTGAACTATACGGAAGGAAGATCGTAATTTTAGGGGCTGGAGGCGCTTCAAGGGCGATATCATTCACGCTGGCCGAAGAATCTGGCGAACTTGTAATCCTAAATAGAACGGTCGTGAGAGCCGAGAGATTAGCCTATGACATAAATCGTTTAATCAGCAGGTCCGTAAGGATTAGATGGGGCGGACTTACAGAGGAAAACTTAAGGAAGGAGCTGAAGGACGCTGATATACTCATCAATGCAACTCCCATCGGAATGATGCCGAATGCAGATGAGACCCCCGTCAAGAGGGACTTCTTACATCCGGACATGACGGTCTTTGATCTCATTTATCATCCACTTGAGACCAGACTTCTAAGGGAGGCTAAGAATGTAGGTGCAAAGACGATTAACGGTTTAGATATGCTCATCCATCAGGGAGCAGCGTCATTCAAGATATGGACGGGAATCGATCCGCCAGTCAATGTCATGATGAGAGCCGCGGAGGAAGAGCTCAAAAGGAGGGGGGAGATTTGACGCTCACTGGAAGAGCCGTTGCTTATGGCGCCATAACAGTTATAAATGCTATCTCATGTGGACTAGGCGCGGCTTTAGGAGTGAAATTAAAGACTGAAGCATACGTGGAGCTCACGGATAAACCTAGCAGGATCGAGGGGAAGATACTTTCGGATCCCGAGGAAAGCACGATCCTAATTGAGAAGGCCGTCGGTAAAGCGCTTGAATACTTCGGCCTACAAGATGAGTATGGAGCATACGTTGAGACGAGATCGAATATTCCGATTGCAAAGGGGCTTAAAAGCAGCAGTGTAGCGGCTAACGCTATAGTCTTGGCGGTCTTAGACGCACTGGGAGAAAAGATCGATGATATGACAATTCTGAATTTAGGCGTCGACGCCGCAATCGATGCTGGAGTTACAATTACAGGGGCATTTGATGATGCGTCAGCATCCTATTTTGGAGGGCTCACGATAACGGATAACCGCAGGAGGGAGATATTAAAGCACATACGAGACATTAAGCAGTATCCAGTACTGATTCACGTGCCTGAAGGTAAGATTTACACTTCAAGATCGAATGTCAGGAGAATGAGGATTATAGCGGAGGAGGTAAGGGCGTTGCATAGAATGGCTCTCAGAGGAGATTACTGGCAAGCAATGACCCTAAACGGAATAATATACTCTGAAATATTGGGGTTCGATGCTGGAATGGCAATAGATGCATTGGAGAACGGTGCATTAGCAGCTGGCCTTTCAGGCACAGGACCAGCCGTAGCCGCGATAGTTCCAGAGGAGAACATAGACGATGTCAGAGAGGCGTGGAGTAAGCGTGAAGGAAGGCTGATCGAGACGGAAATAAACCTGAAGAAGGCTCACGTATTGGAGTGATGTGGAATTGACGGATATAATCGTGAGGGGCTCTAGGCCCCTGAAAGGCTTTGTAAGGGCTCCTCCGTCAAAATCTATGACTCACAGGGCTTTCATAGCTGCTACACTCTCCTCTGGACTCTCGATCATAAGGGATCCACTAATCTGCGACGATACGAACGCCACGATAAATGCTTGCAGAATGATAGGCGCGAAGATAAGGGAAAGCGAAGGCGGGGTATTCGAGGTTGAGGGATGCCATAAAATTCTCACACCGGAAAACATCATAGACTGTGGGGATTCAGCCTCGACCATGCGTTTCTTAACTCCAGTCTGCGCCCTAGCCGACGGAATCTCGATCCTCACCGGCGGAGCTAGCCTACGTAGAAGACCGATGAGGCCCCTCTTAGAGGCGATGAAGCAGCTTGGAGTTAAATGTTACTCTGCACGTGGAGACGGCTACCCCCCAATCATAGTCTTTGGAGGTGGAATAAGGGGTGGAAGAGCCAGCATGCCTGGGAACGTCAGCTCTCAGTTCATATCTGGTTTGCTCTTTGCGTCTCCAATGGCGCAAGGAGACACTTACATTGAATTATCAACGGAGCTGGAATCTAAGCCCTACGTCATAATGACAATAGATATCCTCCGCCGTCATGGGGTCAAAATCGAGATGGATCCGAGCTTTAAATCCTTCTGCATACCATCTGGCCAAGAGTATGCTCCGTCAAGCCACATGATCGAGGGAGATTACTCCTCCGCGTCTTTCATTCTGGTCGCCGCTGCAATCACAGGCTCAACTGTGAAGATTACTAATTTGAGGGGAGAATCGATTCAGGGAGATAGATTTATCATTGACGTCCTGAGGAAGGCGGGTGTGAAGTTAGATGTAGGGGAGAACTTCGTTAGGGTTAGAGAAGCGGATAGGCCTCTTCAGCCATTTAATGTAGACATGAGGGATCATCCGGACCTAATTCCGGTCTGCGCTGTTCTTGCATCCTACGCGGAGGGCAAATCAGTAATCCATGGGATTAAACGTCTAAGATTTAAAGAGTCTGATAGGATCGCCGCGTTAATGAGTGAAATCTCAAAGATGGGAGTTAAAATCCAAGTATTAGAGGATGCAATGGAGATTGAAGGCTGCGAAGAGCCACGGGGAGCCGACTTTAACTCGTATAATGATCATAGAATTGCAATGGCATGTATAACGTCTGCTTTAGGCGCAAAAGGAAAGAGTGTGATTCATAATGTTGAATGCATAAATAAGTCCTATCCAAACTTTATCCGGGATATAACGCTTTTAGGAGCAGATATTCTTGAACGGTAACTCCATAGGAAAGGCGCTTATATTAACTTGCTTCGGAGAAAGTCATGGAGCATGCATAGGCGCCATCATTGATGGATGTCCAGCGGGATTGCCGTTAACCGAGATGGATATTCAAGCTGAACTTGACAGGAGAAAGCCGGGATCAGAAGTTATAGGCACAACGAGAAGGGAGGAGGATAAAGTTGAGATATTATCTGGGGTCTTCCGTGGATACACAACTGGCGCTCCAATCTGCATGATAATTAGGAATGTAGATGTGCGATCAGAGGTTTATGAGCAGATAAGATATAGGCCGCGTCCCGGTCACGCCGATTACACGGCTTTTGTCAAGTACGGCGGATACAACGACTACAGGGGAGGTGGAAGATTCTCCGGTAGGATCACGGCGGCCTACGTTATGGCAGGGGCGATTGCAAAGAAGATCCTGAAGACAATCAATGTTGAAGTATTAGCCCATACGGTTCAAATAGGAGATGTGAGGGTAAACCGGGATTTATCCCATGATGATATCCGCATGAATACATACAAAAACCCGGTTAGATGCGCTGATCCTGAAGTAGCCTCACTGATGGAGAGGGTGATCCTTGAGGCCTCTGAGAGAGGAGACAGCGTTGGAGGCGTAATTGAGGGGATAGCCCTTAATGTCCCGGCTGGGCTTGGAGAACCGATCTTCGATTCCTTAGATGCAGATATAGCAAAGATGATGTTTAATATCCCGGCGGTTAAAGGAGTCGAGTTTGGAGCTGGATTCAAAGTTGCCTCGATGACCGGATCAGAAAACAACGATGAATATGCCATAAAAAATGGGAAAATAGTGACGTTATCGAATAATTCGGGCGGTGTTCTAGGCGGGATCTCAAATGGAATGCCCATCGTGGTCCGCGTGGCCTTTAAGCCCACACCATCAATCTCAAAGAGGCAGAAAACTGTTGATCTTGCTCAAATGAAAAATGCTGAGATAGAAGTATATGGAAGGCATGATCCATGCATAGTTCCAAGAGCCGTTCCGGTTGTGGAGGCTTGTCTGGCCTTCGTCTTAGCTGATCACGCCATTAGATCACAGAAGGTACCTCGCGTTTTAAGATGGAAATGAATCGTTTCAGAATGAAAATTGTTGATGCCTAGGCCCTCTTGAGGTATTCTAGTGCTTCCTTTACACTCTTGAATCCATACTTGATCTCGGAAAACTCCTTTCTTAACTCTATGACTTCCTCTCTAACCTCTGACGGCTTGCGTTTGCCCTTAATCACCTGCAACATTAAGTCGCATAGATATTTTATGTCTTCCTCTCTGAATCCCCTTCTCGTCACGTCTTGAAAGCCTATCCTTATTCCCGATGGATTCTCACGGTTTCTCTGATCATCATATGGCAGTATGTTCCGGTTGAGTATTATGTTTGCCTCTTCGAGCTTCTCGGCCACTACTCCTCCACCGCCAAACTCCCGGACATCAACGGCTATCTGATGGGATTCCGTGAAGCCCTTGGATTCTCCAAGAACCTTCAGTCCATTCTCATACAGGTATTGCCCAGCGGCCTTCGCGTTTTTAATGGTTTGCCTAGCAAGATCCCCTCCGAAAACCCTCATTTCCAGAGCGGCTATTCCAACAGCTGGCAATCTGCCAAGATGCGTATTCGATGTGCTCAATGGAAAGATCGCGTATTGAATCCTCTTTACAGCCTCCTCTGTTCTCTCGTCCTTTATGTTCCCAAGGATCACTCCTCCTTGAGGACCTGGAAAAGTCTTATGCGTTGAGGATGTGATGAAATCCGCTCCATCGGCGAATGGATCCTGAAACATTCCGCCAGCTATCAATCCGAGCACATGAGC
Organism: uncultured Candidatus Bathyarchaeia archaeon; assembly: GCA_964508155.1. Classification (GTDB taxonomy): domain Archaea; phylum Thermoproteota; class Bathyarchaeia; order Bathyarchaeales; family DTEX01; genus B63. The sequence continues at coordinate 25,513 of CAZDRE010000003.1, read as the reverse complement.
CGCATCATAGACGATGTAGGCGCCAACCTCATCCGCCACGCTTCTAAGCTCCTTCACTGGATGTGGAAAGAGGAATAGGCTTCCTCCAAAAGTGATTATGCCGGGCTTCGCAGCTCTGATTATGCTCGCCGATCTATCCGGATCAATATTCATCTTTTCAATATCGTATGCGTGATCAATATTTACTAGTCCGAGAACCATACCCGCCAATCCGGTGTAGTCATGTGAGATGTGTGCCCCGCAGCTCAGGGGAGTAACAACCATCTTATTATTTCTAGTCGCTAATGAGAGACCCTTGAAGGTTGCGAGGTTCGCGTGGGTTCCGGAGACCAGACGGACATCAGCCCAGTTACACTTAAAGAGTTTTTTCATGAGATCCGTTACGCAATTCTCAATCACCGTTATGTATCTCTGCCCTTGATAATATCTCTTCTTTACATGCCCGTTAAGGTCATTTTCCCCCTCAGCGTATCTGCTCTCCAAATCCATTGTTAGCCTAAGCATCTCCTTGACGGCTGGGGACTTTAAGCCCTCACTTGCGATCAGATTTATGCATTCTGAGCCTCTGTAGCGTTCATGCCTCTCGCTTGCCTCTATGAGTTCCAGAGCCAAACTAAAGAATTCATCCATCACATTTCAGCCCCGAACAACTTTAACGAAAAAGCAAGGAGACATATTTATCTCTTATCCTCATCGAACCCTTTCAGTGCGCATTTCGGAAAAAGAAATATATGGAGATGGAGATATTCTAGCCGTAAATGGAATAGATGGAGGAGACCGGAGCTCCGAGGAGACCATACGCTTCTATCTTGTCAGATGAAAATCGTAGATGCGATTTTGGAAGTAAAATTGAGAGTTTGTGGAGGTTATGTCCATGAAGAAACCCAAAAGGAAGATTAGATCAGTGAAGGAAATAAACGAGAAGATTAAACGTGGAGACGTCGTCGTCCTCACGGCGGAGGAGATGATCAAGCTAGCGGAGAGCAGCGGCATAGAGGTAGCCGCTAAAGAAGTGGATGTAGTAACAACTGGAACGTTCGGAGCGATGTGCAGCTCCGGAGTATTCCTAAACTTCGGACATTCAGACCCGCCGATAAAGATGACTAAATGCTGGCTTAACGACGTCCCAGTATATAAAGGGCTTGCCGCCGTAGATGGATATCTTGGAGCAACAGCATTAAGCGAGACGCGCGGCTTCGAGTATGGCGGCGGCCATGTCATTGAGGATCTAGTCTCTGGAAAGGAGATCGAGTTAAGAGCTGAATCATACGGCACAGACTGCTATCCACGCAGATACATCGAAACCGTAGTGACGATAGATGATCTGAATCAAGCGATCCTAATCAATCCTAGAAATTGCTCGCAGAGATACGATGCCGCGACAAATAGCACGGACAAGGTTCTCTATACATATATGGGAACTCTCTTGCCAAATTACGGCAACGTAACGTTTTGTGGGGCTGGCCAATTAAATCCGCTCTGCAAAGATCCGAATTATGAGACTATAGGCATTGGAACTAGAATCTTTCTTGGAGGGGGAATAGGCTACATTATAGGCGAGGGAACACAGCACGACCCAAAGAGCGGATATGGCACATTAATGGTTCGCGGAGACCTAAAGAAGATGAATAGTAGATATCTGAGGGGAGCATCGATCTATAGGTATGGCGTCACATTATATGTCGGCATCGGCATTCCAATACCAATAATAAATGAGGACGTTGCGTCTACCGCGGCTCTAAGAGATGACCAAATATACGTGAACATACACGATTATGGCTTCCCATACAGGCCGGATCTTAGACCCGTAGTCAAGAGAGTCTCTTATGCCGAACTGAAGAGTGGAAGAGTTACGATAGGCGATAAGGAAGTTCCATCATCGCCGCTTTCTAGCTATAAAATGGCGCGTGAAATAGCTGAGGTCCTAAAGGAATGGATTCTCGAGGGGAGATTCTATCTAACAGAGCCGGTTGAGCCTCTTCCAAGGGAAGAGGAATTCAAGCCTATGCCCATGAGGAGGAGAGAGCTTAAAGTCAGGGATGTTATGAGAAGAGAGGTTATCACGGCCAATCCAAATGACGGAGTAAAGGAGGTTGCAAGGAGATTAATCGCTAAGGGAATTGATCATCTGCCTGTTATAGACGGGAATGGCAGGCTCATAGGAATAGTTACCTCGTGGGATCTAGCGAAGGCAATAGCGAATGATAAAAGGATACTCTCAGAGATCATGACGAGAAATGTCATCACGGCTCGCGAGGATGAATCGATCCATGTGGTCGCTCAGAGAATGGCTCAGCATAACATCTCCGGATTACCAGTTATAGATGATGACAGAAAGATTCGAGGAATAATAACGACCGATGATATCTCTAAGAATCTAGTTGGGAGGAGGGTCATGCCATGAGGGTTAGATTGATATATTCTCCAGATGTCGTGGAAAAGCCTATTCTGGCGGAGGTAATAATCAAGACGGGCCTTTTAATCAATATTTTAGAGGCTAAGGTAGATGCGCAGAAGGGAGAGTTAATCGTCTCAATCCCGGCGACTGAAGAGAAACTTGAGGAAGCCCTAGCCCTATTCAGGAGGGCGGGAGTTCAAGTCCAAGAGATAACTAAAGTCCTGCAGATAGATCATGAAAGATGTATTGCATGTGGAGCCTGTATATCTCCATGCCCCACGCATGCACTTAGCTTCAATGAGGATTGGACCATAAAGTTCGATGAGGAGAGATGCGTTGCCTGCGGGACATGCGTAAACGCTTGTCCGGTAAAGGCGATAAGGCTCCTTTAAGGCCTGTCAGAGGCGTGAATATGAGGCTCTACGAGTATAACTTCATAGCTGGAGAGTCTAAGATTCACATGAGATGCGATAGGAAGGAGGCTATATGGGCTGCAGTAGCCGAGATAAGGAATCATAGAGAAGCATTAGTCAAATACTTGAGGATGCATCCGGAATTTCAATATGCATTAAGGCCGATCAGTCCGCTTCCAGATGCGCCTAGAATAATTCGGTTAATGACTGAGGCCTCCAGCAGGGCTGATGTTGGGCCTATGGCGGCGGTCGCTGGGGCGTTGGCGGATATAGGATTGGAGGTCATGCTTAGGATGGAAGCTAAAGTCGCATTGGTCGAGAATGGAGGAGAGATCGCGGTATACACGGAGAAGCCATTGATCATATCGCTCTTCTCAAACGATACTAGATTCTTAAATAAGATTGGATTCCGTATTGAGAGGGATGATTGCCCCTTGGGATTGGCTACTAGCTCAAGTAGAACTGACCGCGCCCTAAGTCTCGGAGAAGCAGACTCAGCTACGATCATCGCGGATGACGCGTCTACAGCCGATGCCGCTGCCACAGCGGTATGCAACTCCGTTATCGGCAATAACATTGAAGAATCTATTCGTAAAGGTCTGGAGAGGGCGAAGATGATTAGTGGCGTTAGGGGAGCACTTATAATTCGTGGCGGCCACTCAGGCCTTTACGGCAAGATTCCACGCATCATAAAGATAACTTAGGCCGCTCATAGGACTGAAGAGACCTCCGGAGCCTTAGGATACGAGCCTAAGACCTTCACAAAGACAGCTTTTCTCCTCAGACCCTCAAGGGCCTCTGCGCATCTCTTCTCGCTTCTATGCCCCTCAAAATCAAGGTAGAAATTGTATTCCCAAGGCCTCCGCTTTGTAGGTCTAGACTCAATCTTTGTTAGGTTGATCCCTCTCTTTGCGAATTCCCCTAGAGCCTCATAAAGGGCTCCGGGAACATGCTTTGTCGAAAATATCACGGACGTCTTATCATTTCCTGTGGGCGGAGCGTCGTTCTGTGAGAGGACGAAGAAACGCGTATAATTGTTTGGGTTGTCTGCTATGTCGCGGGCTAGGATGGCCATATTATATATCTTGGCCGCTCTTTCACCTGCTATTGCCCCTGCATCCATGAGTCTCTTCTCCTTTATCATCCTGACGCTACCGGCAGTATCATACGTCGAGATCAACTCGCAATTTAGGCTTTCAAGGTATGTTCTGCACTGGCCAAGAGCCTGAGGGTGGGAATAGATCACCTTTATATCCCCGAGTTTTGTTCCGGGATTTGCTATTAGGCAATGAGCGATCCTAAGGATGATCTCGCCGCATACTTTGGGGTCGTACTTAAGAAATAGATCATAAACGGCATTTACGCTACCCTCGATTGAATTCTCTATTGGGACGATTCCATACTCGGTTCTTCCCATCTCTACGCTCCTGAATACATCGGAGAATGTCTTGCAGGGAAGAGGATCAGCTGAGCTTCCAAAGTAGGAGTAGACGGCGCTTTCGCTGTAAGCTCCAGGCTCTCCCTGATAAGCAACCTTAACTTTAGCCTTCATTCCTCATCCGGGCTTATCATCTGCTATCTCTAGATACCCTTCTGTATCATTCCACTTCAACTAATAATACCTTTTGGTATCCTATCCTGATGGAATATAATATGCAGATGTATCTCTATACCCGAATCTTTCCACTGGAAAGACGAAAATGCAATATCATCCCTGAACAATTTAGGGTTTAGAGGTGTCCATCATGGAGCTGAGATGGGATCCGGTGATGAGACAATGGATTATAGTCTCTGATGAGAGGGGGAAAAGGCCCTTGTTGCCGAAGGGCTACTGTCCCTTCTGTCCGGGATCCGAGGAGATACCAAGCGGGGACTGGACGGTTCTAAGTCTCCCAAATAGATTTCCAGCCTTAAGGCCTGAGCCTCCCGCCCCAAAAGTTAAGTCTGATAGGCTCTATAGGGTTCGCCCAGCAAGGGGGATTTGTGAGGTCATAATATACACTCCTAAACATGATGCTACATTGGCTGATCTAAGCGTTAAGAATATTAGGGCCGTAATCGATCTCTGGACTGAAAGATTCGTTGAGCTTGGAAGACTGGAGTACATCAAGTATGTTTTTATCTTCGAGAACAAGGGGAGAGTTATAGGTGTCACTCTCGATCATCCGCATGGGCAGATCTATGCATTTCCATTCATTCCGTCATTGATACGGCGGGAACTCGTATCGAGTCGGAGATACTGGAGGAGAAGTGGGAAGTGCCTGTTCTGCCGTATAATTGAGAAGGAGAGGGAAGATGGGAGGCGTATAGTATGCGAGAATGACGATTTCATCTGTTTCCTGCCATTCTTTGCTCATTGGCCATACGGCGTGCATATATACCCCAAAAGGCACGTGGCGGCTCTGCCTGATCTAAATGAGAAAGAGAAGGACTCATTTGCGGTAATCCTCAAAAGGATCCTTAAGAAGTTTGATAATCTCTTTGAGATGAGATTTCCCTACATGATGGTCTTACATCAGAGGCCAACGGATGGAAGAGATTATCCCTACTATCATTTCCACATTGAATTTTATCCTCCCTACCGAGAAAAGAATAAGATTAAATATTTTGCGAGCGTTGAGACTGGAGCCGGAACAATAACATTCGATTATTCACCTGAAGAGAAGGCTGGAGAATTGCGTGAATGCCCGGAGACTTAGGATGTCACTCTGCTCTCTCCAGAATCTTTTCGGAGCATGCTAAGCCTATCCATAATCATTTTGCTCGATAATATTGGATCCGCCCTTCCCTTCGTTAATTTCATCAGCTGCCCTATCAAGTAATGTGCTGCCTTCTCATCCCGAAGCGCATCCTTAACAGCCTTAGGGTTCTCGGCGAAGACTCTATCGATGAGTCTCTCCAGAATCTTTCGGTCGCTAATCTTCACCATTCCCTCCTCCTTTACGATCTCGCTTGCGCTCTTCCCTGTCACTATGATCTTTGGCAGTATTCTCTTCGCGATCTTTCCGCTGATCACACCTTCATCGATCAACCTTATCATCTCAACGAGCTTTTCGGGAGTAATCTTTGACTCTTCAAGTTCAAGATTATTCTCGTAGAGGTATCTCTGAAGGTCGCTCATCATCCAATTGCTGATCACCTTAGGCTTATCATAGAGTTTAACTGCCTCCTCAAAGAAGTCTGCAAGAGCCTTTGAGCTTACCAAAACGCTTGCATCATATCTTGGAAGGCCATATTGAATAATGAATCTTTCCATACGATCATCTGGAAGCTCAGGCATCCGCGCCTTAACTCTTCCAATAAATTCCTCATCGAGCTCTATTGGAACTAAATCGGGCTCTGGAAAGTATCGGTAATCCTGTTCAGTCTCCTTACCTCTTAGGGAGACCGTTACCCTTCTAACTTCATCCCAATGTCTAGTCTCACGTTTAACCTTCATTCCCTTCTCCAATAGGCCTCTCTGCCTCGTTATCTCGAAATTTAATGCACGCTCAACCTCCTTAAATGAGGATATGTTCTTCACTTCAACCCTTGTCCCGCCAGCTAAAGATATGTTCGCGTCGCATCTCATAGATCCCTCTAGGCTTCCATCAAATATTCCAAGATGTTCAAGTATCGATCTAAGCTTTTGAAGGAAGATCCTTGCTTCCCTAGGAGACTTCATATCTGGCTCGGTTACTATCTCGAGGAGCGCTATGCCAGATCTGTTATAGTCTACAAGCGTGTAGGGGGAGTGGTCAATCGGACCTAAATGGACGAGTCTCCCAGGATCCTCCTCCAAATGGATCCTTCTTATGCGTATCTTCTTTCTTCCATTCTCATGTTCAATATTTAAGTAGCCGTTTCTGGCGAGGGGAACTCCACCCGCCCTATCATATTGTGTTATCTGGAAGTTCTTGGGGAGATCAGGATAAAAGTAATTTTTTCGGAAGAAGAACATGCGCTTAGAGATCTCACAGTTGAGGGCTAAGGCAGCCATGACGGCGTACTCTACTGCCTTCTTATTTAGGACTGGAAGCGAGCCGGGTAGGCCTAGGCAGACTGGACATACGAGTGTATTCGGCTCTTTTCCCCGGTAATCGGCTGAGCATCCGCAGAAGAGTTTAGTCTTCAGGCTTGTAAGTTGAACGTGAACCTCAAGCCCTATCTTCACTTCGTCCCCTGAGATCCCCATATATTTCGCCTTCAAAAGATCAAAACCTAAAATATATGTTCTATACGGTTTCTTAATCGTTTCGCTTTAACTACGGGGATGGAGCGTGCATCGTTTGGATGAGCATCGGCTCTTCAAGAATGATATCGTAAAGAAGATCCTTGAAAAGACGAGGGTTATCTGGGCGTTAAATCATGCATCAAGCCTTATGGATTGGGACTTAAGAGTAAACATGCCGAAGGAGGGAGTTACTGAGAGGGGCATTGCAAAATCGGAAATCTCAGCTCTGATGCGAGATATCACCTTGGATGAAAGGTTGATACGGCTGGTTGAGAGGGCTGAGGGAGAGATCGAAGAATTAAACGATTATGAGCGTGGCTTAATAAGGGTCTTAAAGAGGAAGATAAGGATTGCAAAGGCACTGCCGTTAGAGTTAGTGCGTGAATATAATCGTATCGTAAGCGAGGCCGGGGTCAGATGGGAGGAAGCTAAATATAGGGACAATTATGACTTGTTCAAGCCGTATCTAGATAGGATCGTTGAGTTAAGCAGAAGGATCGCGGATTGTTTAGGGTATGATGAGCATCCATACGATGCTCTCCTAGACTTGAAGGATGAAGGCTTCAGAACGAGTGAGATAGACGGCATATTCGATGTGCTGGAACCGGAAATCAGGAATACGCTCGATGAGATAATGTCCCGGGGATATTATCCAGCTAAACATGAGCTTGAAGAGGTGAAGTATGACGTTAAGGCGATGGACGAGCTGAATAGGGAGATCCTTAAGATTTTGGGTTATCCACTTTGGACTAGGGGTAGACTGGATGTTTCAGCTCATCCATTCACGTCAGGAATTGGAATAAGAGATGCGAGAATAACGACCAGATATGAGGGGCATGATTTTCGGAGGAGCCTGTTCGCCGTGATCCACGAGTTCGGTCACGCTCTTTATACGTTACAGATCGATAAGAGGTTGATGACAACTCCCCTAGCGATGGGAGTAAGCTCCGGAGTGCATGAGAGCCAATCGAGATTCTGGGAGAATATAATTGGTAGGTCAAAAGTTTTTGTTGAGGCTATATATCCGATAATGACGAGGCATCTAAAGTTTGTTAAGGAATATACACCAGAGGATATATACCTGTATTTTAACACTGTGAGGCCTAGTCTGATAAGGGTGGACGCAGATGAAGTAACCTACAATCTGCACGTATTATTGAGGTTTAAACTTGAAAAACTGATGGTTACCGGCGAAGTAAACGTTGATGATCTACCGGAATTATGGAACGATGAAATGGAGAGGCTGCTCGGAATTAGACCGAAAACTTATAGGGACGGGCTTCTGCAGGATGTCCACTGGAGCATCGAATTGGCGGGTTTCCCAGCGTATACTATAGGAAATGTCATAGCGGCTCAGATAAAGCATCATATTGAGAGAGAATTTAGGGGGTTCTATGAGTGCATATCCGATCTGGATTTGAAGCCGATTAGGGAGTATCTTAGAGAGAAGGTGCATAGGTGGGGTTCAACTTACCCGCCTAAAGAACTGATCAGAAAGAGCTTCAGGGAAGAAATAGATCCATCATACTTCTTGGGGTATATTAGGGAGAAGTATTTAGGGTAAGTTATGATTTGATGGTCACCTTATGATTCCGAATCCTATGAGTCTCCATCTTCCCATGATCTTTCTGCTCACTGCAACCCTCGACGATTCCTCAGCGCAGACGGGACGGGAAAGCCTTAAATTCACGATGTCCTCCCTTATATTTTCCACTATGCCTATTGTAGGGGCTGTTCCAACATCCAGTAGGAGAGTCTCTCCACGCGTGACCTTCTTGACCTCCGTCATCTCCTTCGTTCCAACTGCACGTTCAAAGAGGGTTATGTCAAGCGAAAGTTCATATCTCGTTGGAGGTAGAGTATCGGGTTCTCCGGCGACATTACCTATTAGCCCGTCAGCCTTTGTAAGTGATGGATCCAGCAGCGTTCCAACTCCAACGAGGCCTCCGCAGTAGGCCTCCTCGACTGATCGTCCGCCGGCATGTAGGCTCGTAATCTCGGTGAAGAGCGGCTCGTATGTTGCGGCTTTTCCATGAGGAGATGGTATGCCGGGTCTAATCTCTATTTCATCTCCAACTCTAAATTTTCCCTGGAATATTGAGCCTCCAATGACTCCTCCAACGATCTTTTCAGCTGGGGTTCCAGGTTTATTCACGTCGAACGAGCGGACAATATGCATCCTCGCAGGTTTAGATGGATCTCTATTAGGCGTCGGTATATACTTTTCAATCGCATACAATAGAAGGTCTATATTCACTTTGTTCTGGGCGGATATCGGTATTATTGGAGCGTCTTTTGCTATTGTGCCCTCAACGAACCTTCTGATCTCCTCATAGTTTTCCAATGCGCGCTTCTTATCTACCAAGTCTATCTTATTCTGTGCAATGACCACCTTATCTATTCCGATTATCTCGATTGCTGCAAGGTGTTCTCTCGTCTGTGGCTGAGGGCAAGGCTCATCTGCGGCGATGACGAGGACGACGCCGTCCATAACGGCTGCACCTGAGAGCATAGTTGCCATTAAAGCCTCATGTCCGGGAGCGTCAACGAAGCTGAGCGCCCTTACAAATTCCCCCTTAGAGCCGCATCTCGGGCATATCTCGCTTGAAGAGTAATTTCTCGGAGGCTTGCATTTTGGGCATTTATAGATTGCAGCGTCTGCATACCCAAGCTTTATTGTGATTCCCCTCTTCAGTTCCTCACTGTGCCTCGCAGCCCATACCCCAGTGATCGACTCAACGAGCGTTGTCTTTCCATGATCAACATGTCCAATCGTCCCGATATTCACTTCTGGCTGTCGCTTCATAATCTGAGGCTTCTCAGCGCTACTCATAAACAAATCTCCACTTTTTACTTCAAAAATAGAATCTGCACGAAATAAATCTTTATTTTTTTGGTTGTCCTATGCGGGATCCTAATTGGAAGATAAATAGGGAAGCAAGCATACTCTTATAGGTGCTGCCTAAAAATTTCGTCAGCGGTGCTTAGATGAAGCCTCTCAGGAAGATCAAGGTATATCCATTAGCGTTTGAGAGTTTCGGAGTTCGATCAATGTGCACGCTCGTCGAGACCAGCGATGTTAAGATACTCTTAGATGCTGGGGTTTCTCTTGGACCTAACAGATTCGGCCTTCCGCCGCATCCAAGGGAATATGACGCCCTCAGACAATGCAGGAGACGGATAATTGAGGCTGCAGAGAAGGCTGATGTAATAACGGTGAGCCATTACCACTTCGATCATCATACGCCATCCTTCACTGATTGGGCAAACCTGTGGTCTTCAGCCGAGATCTCGGCGAGGATCTATGGGGGCAAGATAGTCTTCGCGAAGAACTTCAAGTCTAAGATAAATTTTAGTCAGAGGAAGAGAGGCTGGCTCTTCAAGAAGAGGATCGAAGAGTTATCTGTTAGGCTGGAGTACGCTGATGGAAGAACCTTCAAGTTCGGCGGGACAACCATTAAATTTCCACCTCCAGTCTTTCACGGCAGAGAAAACTCCGAACTCGGATGGGTTCTAATGACTATAATCGAGTATGAGGGGGAGAAGGTGCTCTTCGCACCTGACGTTCAAGGCCCGCTGTGTGACGGCACATTGAGGCTGATGCGGAGTGAGATGGCTGATCTGGCGATAATCGGAGGCCCACCAATATATCTGGCTGATTTCAGGATAAGCAGGGAGATGATATCCAAGGCGGTGAGGAACATAGCGCTACTCTCAAGAGACATACCCACTATAATTCTGGATCATCATATTTTAAGGGAGGGAAACTGGAGAGATTGGCTACAAAAGGTCATAGATGACGCCATGAGAATTGGACACTCAATAGTTACGGCTGCAGAGTACATTGGAAGGGAGAATTGCCTCCTAGAGGCGAATAGGAAAGGCCTCTTCGAAACCGAGCCTCCAAGTCGAGAATTCATGCAGTGGACGAAGATCCCCATGAGAAAGAGAAAGCTCATCATGCCGCCTATTTAATTTTGTCTTCGGAAAGCCCCCGCGATGGCTGGGAATAATTCACTAAATTAGATATTCAAGTATGATCGGATGTCGCTGATTGCCGCTGAGGGTAACTGTAGATCCTTCATTGCCTTTAATCCGGGAGGAGCATTAATTACTTTTGGTATGGAATTCACGATTATGGCGGCCGTGGCGAGATCTCCGTGTATGCAGGGGGATATTCTCTGGTTAATCTCGGGCACTCCATCGATCTTTATCGAGTCATACTCATCTGCGCCTACGTAAGCCTTAAAGATCAATGTTATGAAATTCTCTCCGTCAAGTATGCCATGTGCGATCTGCATTAATCCTAAAACCCTGCCTTCATCCACCTTTACTCCGTGGCTCTCAACGACTCTATCGGCTATTATAGGCTTAACCTGCTCCTCAACTATCCCCTTAAGGTCTAACTTTAAAGCTTCAGCAATCATAGCTATTGATTGCTTTAAGCCTACATGACCGGTAATCCTTCCTTTATCGATCATATCCTTAAACTCGTCCGGTGGAAGCCCCACTCCTATCTTCTTCTGGAACGGCAATCTGCGCTTTGAAGCGTCGATAACTCTCTCAACTTGAATATGCCGTATTTCTTGGCATGCAGCAGAGAGGACTATTGGGAGGGTATCCATAAGAAAGCCCGGATTTATGCCGGTTCCGAGGACCGTCACGCCATGTCTCCTCGCCAAGTCATCGAGCTGAGAAGCTAAAGTCTCATCTACGACGTGTGGATATGAGAGTTCCTCGCAGGTTGAGATCACGTTCATGCCATGCGTAATCAGGCGTGTGATCTGAGGATAAACATCTCTGAGGAATGATGAGGTTGCATGTATGGCTACATTCGCATTTACGTCTGAGAGAAGATCGTCGGAATCCTGGGATACTATGATTCCCAGTTCTCTTTCAGCTCCTACTACTCGACCTAGATCCTTCCCGATCTTCTCTGGAGAGGCATCTATGGCCCCGACTATTTTTAGGCCTCTCTTCTTCAGAATTAGCCTAACTATGCGGCTTCCTATCGATCCAACGCCATAGATGAGGACCCTTATTTCTGGTACGTTCTCCTCTTTGGAGTCAGCCTTCATGTTCATCACCTACACTTTAGGATTGAGATCCCCTATCGCTATTATTTTACGTTTGTGGTGGCGAACTCGCGGTTTCAGCATACCCTTATAAGGCATTAGAGGATCACTTCTGCTGTGGAATTTATTGATCTGAGGGATGAGCTTGAAGAGGGTTGGGATGGGACTCGTTGGGGCAGGATTCCTTGCAGATAAGTTTGCCATGTGCTATAGGCGGGATCCAAGGGTAAAACTTGTGGCTGTAGCCTCAAGGACTGAGGCTCATGCGAGGAGCTTCGCTGAGAAACATGGAATCAAGGCTTGGTATACAGATTATGAGGAGATGTTTAGAAGGGAAGATATAGATGCCGTTAACGTTTGCGTTCCGAACTTTCTTCATTACTCGGTTACCGTCTCTGCAGCTGAGCATGGAAAGCATGTTCTGTGCACTAAGCCCCTTGCTGTATCTACTGATCAGGCTGAGAAGATGGTGAGGGCATGCAGAAGGGCGAATGTGAAGTTCATGTATGGGGAGAATTGGCTTTACACTCCGGCAGCTGAGAGGGTAAGGGAGATAATTAGGGAGGGCGGGCTTGGCAGAATTTTGGCGATAGAGGCTAGGGAGCAGCATAGCGGAACGCACTCTCCATACGCTCTAAAAAGGGAGTATTGCGGAGGCGGAGTTCTAATTCACATGGCTGTTCATCCGATAGGCTTCATCATGCACATGATAAATAAGCCGGTTAGGCGGGTTTACGCCGAACTTGGAAATCTACTGCATAATATTGAAGTTGAGGATTATGCTGTTCTTCTGATGCGCTTTGAGGGTGGAGAATCGGGAATTGCACAGTCAAATTACATAACTAAGGGCGGAATGCAGGATAGGATTGAGATCTATGGATCCGAAGGTATGGCCTTTATAAACTTGACGCATGAGAATCCGATTAGGATCTATAGCGATGTGGGCTATTCCTATGTTGTTGAGAAGGCATCGATGAGCAAGGGATGGACGTCTCCGGTGATAGATGAGAATTACCAGTATGGATTCTGCAATATGCTGAGTCACTTCGTCACTTGCATATTGGAGGATAAGAAGCCTCTCTCAACGGGGGAGTTTGGCAGGGACGTTTTGAGGGTTATATTCGCGGGGTACGAATCTAACAGAAAGAAGATAGCAGTTGTACCCTAGAGCCGCTAGAATCTTCTGGTGATATACTCTATCATCGAGGAGAAGATCGTTTTTCCATCGGCAAATTCAGGCGGCTTCTCCATTCTAGTCCAATCCGGCAATTGCCATCCGTAGAATGCCCTCTCCGGATGAGGCATCAAACCGAATATCGTCCCGGAGGAATTGCATATCCCAGCAATATCGTAGAAGGAGCCGTTCGGGTTATCTGGGTATCTTCCGTTGGCCGGGCTTCCATCCTCACTGCAATATCTGAGGACTAGCTGGTCGTTTTCTATTAGTCTCTCAAGAAGTCTCCGCTCTTTATCCTTAGGGAAGATGAACCTTCCCTCAGCGTGGGCTATTGGTATTCTCAGAACCTTCCCCCTCGGAATTCCGCTTGTAAATATGCATTTACCAGAGTTTTCATGTCTCAGATAGACCCATCTGCATCTGTATCCTATTGGAATGTTTGTTGCTAACGCTGCTTCCGGATACTTGCTTACTCCATCGAATCCGGGTAGAAGACCGGATTCAACGAGCACTTGGAACCCATTGCATATTCCAAGTATCGGCTTTCCTTCGTCAATGAACCTTTCCAGTTCGGCTCCGAGCTTCACGGTTAGGCTCTTCGCTAAGATAGCTCCCGCTCTGACATAATCGCCGAATGAGAAGCCTCCGGGGATTACCAGTCCATCATACTCATGTAGGGCCTTCTTCTTAACGAGCATGCTTAAATGCCAGACATCGGCCTTAGCGCCTAGATCCTCAATTGACCTTTTAGTCTCCCTATCGCAGTTTGTCCCTCCAACCCTGATTATGCAGATCCTAACATCCGATACTCTCATCTGGGATCAGCCGCCTAAAGCTTTCTTCCAGAAATACATTAGCCTACTCAAATCGGCATCAATAATCCTTGAACCATTAAGGCCGTATACTAGGAGTTTTCTCTCCCTTCTCGTTCTTCCAATCAGCGAATAAACGGCGCCGTCCATGATGCGTTCAAACTCGTCTCTTCTGTCCTCAGGGATCTCAACTAGAAATCGGCTGTTAGACTCTGAGAATAGTATGTGATCGTCCCTTTGAATGGTCTCTGACCTTGGAACTCTGTCGAGGCGGATCTCAAGTCCAACATCTCCGGAGAAGGCCATCTCGGCCGCTGCGACTCCTAATCCCCCCTCGGATAGGTCATGGCATGCCCTTACGCATCCGGAATCTATCGCTTGGATCAATCTATTGAATGTGTTCTTGGCCTCCTCGGGTCTAACTTTTGGGACGGAATTTCCGATCGAGCCGAAGAGCCTATAGTATTCTGAGCCTCCGAGTTCACGGTATGTCCTACCTAATATGTATATGAGATCTCCAGGGGACTTTAGATCGGATGTCACGGCGTTTCTAACGTCTGGAATTATCCCTATGGCGGTGATCAGTAGGGTTGGGGTTACAGGGCCGAGGGGAGACTCGTTATAGAGGCTGTCTTTTCCAGATATGAATGGAGCATCGAATTCCCTTGCGAATTTATAGCATGCCTTGCATGCCCTTACGAGGGCTCCGAGCCTATCCGGCTTCTCAGGGCTTCCCCAAACGAAATTATCCAATAACGCTATTCTTCGACCTCCAACTGCAATGTTGTTGCGTATTGCCTCATCTATGGCTGAGGCGGCCATCCAGTATGGATCGATCTTACCGTATTGTGGATTCATGCCGCATGATATTACGAGTCCCCTCCAAGAATCGTCTAGGGGCTTGAGGACCGCCGCATCGCTTGGTCCAGCATTTACTCCACATAGGGGCTTAATGACGGTGTTCCCCTTCACCTCATGATCATAAGTTCTGATCACGGATTCCTTGCTCGCAACGTTCGGCGATGATAAGATGTTCATGAGGATCTCGCCTAGATCCTCCGGCTCCTCGAACTCTGGCTCAGCGTATCCGGGAGGCCTCCACTGGGCTGAGCCGATGAATCTTGGGGGGCTGAATAGGAAATCCAAGTCTAAGTCTGCAACTTGCCAGCCTTGATATGTCAGTTTAAGCCTTTTATCCCTCGTTAACCTGCCTATCACAGTCGCCTCAACATCCTCCGACGTAAAGATCTCTAATACGCGATTCACATTCTCCTCTGGAACTATAAGCAACATCCTCTCCTGTGATTCTGAGATGTAAATCTCCCAAGGAGCGATGTTCGGCTGTTTTAGTGGAACCTTATCGAGCTCGACGTGGGCTCCACATCCAAATTTGTGCGCGGTCTCTCCAACAGCGCTTGAGAGCCCTCCGCCGCCAAGGTCAGTTATCGAGGATGCGAGCTCGTAGTCTCTGATCTTTATGATCGCCCTTGCGAGCTTCTCCTCTTCTATTGGATTTGCTATCTGCACCGCAGGTCTTGAGGTTTCCTCTGACTCTTCAGTTAGCTCAAGCGATGCAAAGGTTACTCCGTGAATTCCATCTCTTCCAGTTCTCCCTCCAGCCAATACTATGGCATGTCCAGGCTTCCCGTTCTTAATATATTTCTTAACTGGGAGGATCCCTACGCATCCGCAGTAAACAACTACGTTTCCAACGTAGCTCTCATCGAAGTATATCGCTCCATTAACCGTTGGGATTCCCATGTTGTTTCCGTAATTTCCTATTCCCGCAACGACTCCCCTGTAAATATACTTGGGATGTTTTATTCCGGCTGGGAGCTTCTTGAAGTCATAGTCTAATGGGCCGAATCCGAGGACGTCCATACACGCGATTGGCTCACCCCATACTCCAAGAACATCTCGGATAACTCCGCCTACTCCGGTTGCGGCTCCTCCAAACGGCTCTATCGCGGATGGATGGTTGTGAGTTTCAACCTTAACGGCAACGGCCATATCGTTCTCAAACTGGATTATCCCGGCGTTATCTTCGAAAATTGATATGCACCATGGCTTGTTGAGTTCTTCCGTTGCCTTTGCAATATACGATTTGAAGAGCGAATCTATTCTTTCACCCTCCGATGTTATTATTATGCCCTTGAATGTCTTATGGAAGCAATGTTCAGACCACGTCTGCCCCAAGGTTTGAAGTTCAACATCAGTTGGATTTCTGCCCGCCTTCTTGAAGTAATCCTTTATTGCCTTCATCTCACGTAGGTTTAGGGCTAAACCCATCTCCTCGCTTATCCTCACTAGCTGATCGTCATCGGCCTCTAGAATGTTCACCTCGTAGAGCTCGAATGGAATGTCTCTTCGAATATAAAGGGGCTTGCTCATCTCGCCTCCTCTACGCTTATTCTATAATCGTCTTTAACCGGATTTGCTAGAAGTCTCCTGCACATCTCCTCAACCTGCTCTTCAGCCTCTTTGATAGATGAGGCCTCTAGCAGTATTGTATAGACCTTGCTTACCCTAACATCTTTAACTGGATAATTTAGTTCTGTCAGTGAGGCTCTTGTTGTCTCCCCCTCCGGATCTGAATGTCCCGGTTTTAGGCTTACCTCAACCCTTGCAATGTATCTCATGTAAGAATCAAAAGTCACACTTGCTATTAAGTCTTGGCGGATTTTAGGGTTGAGCTTACGTCTCTTTCTTTGAAAGTCTTTTTAAGAGGGCGTCGTATGCCTCTCTGCTTATTGGGAGGGAGACTGCTCTTCCCTCGAATGACGAGAGTATTATTGCGTTCACTATCTCCAAAGAGACCCTTCCATCCTCTCCGGTAACGAGGGGCTCTCTATCTGAGATTATGGCCTCAGCGAAGTCCTCGATTATCGACAGGTGATTCTTCTTAAGTTCAGTTTTAGGTTTTATATCGAACCATTGGAAGTTGGCTTTTGTGATCCAGATCTCGCTGGATGCTATGTAATCTCTGACGCTCTTATCGAAAAGGGCCATCTTAGCCTCCTTCTCCACTAGAATCTTGCCTTTATCTCCGCAGATCTCAAACCTCACAGTTCCGACAGGATCTATCGTGCTTGCCTGAAATATTCCTTGAGCTCCATTCTCGAAAATTATCGTTGCACTGGCTAAATCTTCAACTTCAATGTTATGGCATAATGTTCCGATGTGCCCCATGACCTCAACTGGTCTTCCGATGAACCAGCACATGAGATCTATGTCGTGGATCATCTGGTTTATTAGGACTCCTCCGCCCTCCGTCGCCCATTTTCCTCTCCAGGCATCTCGATCATAATATGCCTGCGTTCTGAGGCCGCATGCCTCAACGCATGCCCTGAATATCTCGCCTATCCCTCCAGACTCGATTATCCTTTTAATCTCCATGCTGACTGGGTTTGCCCTCATCTGATAGACAACTCCGAGTTTGAGCCCTTTCTTCTTTGCTTCTCTGATCATTTCATCGGCCTCGCTTACGGAGAGAGCCATTGGCTTCTCGACTAACACGTGCTTTTCATGCTTGAATGCCTTCATGGTCATGGGATAATGCAGAAAATGCGGCGTGCATATTGAGACTGCATCTATCTCTTCGAGTTTGAGCATCTCCTCATAATCTTTATACCATTTTACTCCATAATTTGAGGCGACTTCTCTTCCTACACTCTCGTTTATGTCGGCTATGGCGATTAGATCAGCCTTTTCAGATGAGATTATGGATTCAATGTGGGATCTCCCTATTCCCTTAACGCCTATTACTCCGAATTTTACCTTATCCATCAAGCAGTCACCTATTTATCCCATTAAGCCTAAAAAGATCCGTCAAGTATATAAGGTTGATTCGGTTCGAAGCGGAAGTTTTAGATGCTACATTGGCTTTTGCCTCCAGAGGCGGATGGTCTCGATCCAAAATGCCAAACAAGCTGATACGCCGAATATGATGGCGATTAAATTGTGAATTGAGCCTTTAAAGCCGTATAGTATTAGGTAGGCTATGAGCATCGTTGAGAACCAGACTGAATAGAATAGGTATCTCGGTATCATGTATCGGCCAAGCCTCAAAAAGAACTTTAGAACCCCGACTTTAACCTCTTTTGTGAGGTAATATTCTCCCCTGAGAGACTTCTCAACTAGACCTAAGGAGTGTAGTTTCTCCAAGTGATGAGCAGCGACGCTTGGACTTGAGAATCCAAGCTTTCTTTGGATCTCTCGAACCCCAACGGGAGAGTCGGGAGATCTAAGCATAAACCAGTATACGAGGAGAGTTTTACCCTTCAGCTGAGCCTCCAGCTCTTCAGGGGAGAGATCCTTCATCCTAAACCGCCAAATCTATATAGGCCGGTGCAAATATTAAGCATAACGAGGATAATGGTGGCCGCCGTAACGTAGTCTGGTAGCGTACAGGCCTGTGGAGCCTGGAGGCCGGGTTCAAATCCCGGCGGCGGCCTCCACTCAGTTCTAATAGCCGTATATCTCCTTTGCATATTCATCTAGGCCGAGCTCTAGAAGTTTTCTTCTTGTTGGAATCCCGTTTATCCAGTCCTTTGTCTCCCAATACTCTTTTAGGATTATTTTCCATGGTGGGATCTTTCCAGCGGCTCCTCCCCTTCGATGTGGGGTTGTCATCCTCTCCGGCATGACATTCTCCTTCTCTGGATTTAGTCCCATTCTGATGTTAAAGCATTGCTGGGCGCATACTATGCGTTCACCTATCCTCCATAAGTCCTTAGGAGTCATCTCCAATCCGGTTATGGCATTTAATATCTCGGTCTGATCTGTTAATGTTACGTTTGAGAAGAAGTAGAAGAAGCACCAGACATAGCTGTTCCATATCTGCTGTATATCCTGATATATCGCGCCTATTCTGCCCTTTCCAACCCATTCGAATCTATCTGGAGCCTTTTTAACGCCTAATTCTGGCAGTAGGAAGCCTAGCTCAGCTGCTTCTGCAAAGCCGTGTATGTGGCATGATCCCCTAGTCGATGCTATAGTCGTTACCACCTCGGCGAAGAATGCTCTTGGATCGTGGGCTGCAACTGCTTGTCCCATCACTTCTATGGCGTATGGCTTAGATTCTGGGCCTAACGCCTCTACTCCTGCTTTAAGCCCCTCGGCGAGGAGATCTCCGAAACCCTCACGGTACGCTATTTTCCTTATCATTTCCGTTAGGGCCTCAGCGTTTCCCCATCTCAATTCCACACCGTCAGTATCCTTCTTTGTTATTATTCCCTTCTCGTAGCATTCGAATGCCCATCCTAAGACTCCTCCGGCCTCTATTGTGTCGATTCCATAGTCGTTGCACATGTAGTTTGCCTTTACAACTGCCTCTAGGTCATCTATTAGGAGGTTTGAGCCGAGCATCGCTAATGTCTCGTATTCCGGGCCTGTCGTCTCTGTCGGGTATTTCGGATTTGTTATTCCTCTATGGCATCCCATAACGCAGAAGGAGCATGGTGTAGGCTTAACCTTGAGCTCCTCCGTGTATCTTGGGGTTCCAAGCTTTTCCGCTCCATCCTTCCATGAGTCTCCCGCCCAATTCTTTATGGGTAATAAGCCATTCTCTTCTCTTGGGATCATAGCCGCTGGCATTCCATGCTCCCTATTCTCCTTCGTGAAGGGAGCCTCCTTGATCTTCCTTAGGACCTCGCCGTAAACCTCCCTTAGCCTATCCGGATCGCTTATTGGAGGCTCCATTGTCCCCCGTATTGCTAGGGCCTTTAGGTTCTTTGAGCCCATAACTGCTCCAAGCCCGCATCTCCCGAAGGCTCCATGCTTATCGTTTAGTATGCATGCGTACCTTACAAGGTTCTCTCCCGCCTGTCCGATAGCGGCTACGCTTATCTTCTCGTCTCCGAGCTCCTCACGGATCATGTCGGTCGTCTTTAATGTTCCAAGCCCCCAGAGGCTGCTGGCATCTCTAATCTCAACTTCCCCGTCATGAATCCATAGATAGACTGGTTTCTTGGCTCTTCCCGTGATCATTATGGCGTCGAACCCCGCCCTTTTAAGCTCTGGCCCGCCATGGGCTCCCGCGTTAGATTCTGCCCAATAGCCTGTCAGCGGCGATCTAGAAGCCGCTATCCACCTTCCCGCACTTGCAATTGAAGCCGCCTGATATGGGCCTGTTGCGAAGACCAGCACGTTTCTTGGGCTTAGCGGATTCACACTCCTCGTAACGGCATCTGAGATTAGTTTGACTGCAAATCCAACTCCGCCGAGGTATTTCTTGGCGAATGAATCATCAAAATCTTCTGTGACGTATTTTCCAGTTGAGAGGTTCACCTTTAAGATTTTGCCCCAATATCCGCCCTTCATGGACATAAAACTTCTCCCTCTAGAATAAATCAGCAAAAACTATTCATCAACGGGAGATATTTAACGTTAATGCTCACAGAAGGCATTATGCATCCAGCCCATACTGCCAGAGTTAGAATAGGAATCCAGAAGCAACACATCCTCAAAGAAGAGGCTCCAATAATCAAAGGTAATCGGAGGGCTATGCCCATATGATCATACTGCTATAAATGGAATATCCGAATGCAAGCAGCGGTTCGCTCATAAACAAATTTATAGAGCTATTTTAAGAGGTAAATATTGAGAAAAACCGCTTAGGCAATATTGGCCGCAGAGGGCCGGTAGTTCAGTTTGGAATGAACGCCTGACTTGCACGGATATATTTGATGATTTTAATCACTGGTTGAGAGAGAATTTCTCAGAGCATTATGCCAGAGATGTTCTTAGATACGCTAAGAAATACTATCACGTTCTGTTAAATCGTGATGCTTCCATTCTTTTAAAGATTAATGGTGATACTCGAAGATTAGTCATGAGCTCCTTGGCAAACTTGTCCAAGTTTCTAGGGATATATGATCAGTGGAAAGCATTGATTAAGAAGCATGATCTCAAATGGGAAGGTAGAAGCTCCTTAGAAGCATTTATCTCGATTCTTAATACCGATATTGAAGAAATCAGGAAATGGTTGATGAAAGTAATTAAAGGATTACCTCGAGAGTATGCAGTAGTTGAAGTATTCTTAGTATTAACGGGATTGAGGCCAAGTGAGGGTATTAATGCTCTCAAGTTGATCAGTAATTTATCGGAGGCGAATAGACTGCATAATTATCTTAATGAAGAACTACTAATGCTTGAACATTTCAGATATCCCAAAATGTTCTTACGTGGCTGTAAAAATACGTATATTTCATTTATTTCTGGGGATCTTCTCGATCTGGTAGTAGACATTAAACCCAGAATTAAGTATGCTACACTAGATACAGAATAAATAGAATGGGTCTTAATAACAAGACGAAATATTTAAGAAAACTCTATGCTACAACTCTTAGAAATAAAGGAATACCAAGCGAAGTTATCGATATACTTCAAGGCAGAATAAACTCTTCGATATTTCTCAGGTTCTACTATAAGCCGTTCTTAAGAGAGATAAGAGATAAAGTTATGGAAGCTATCAGACCGTTGGAACGACAGATCCTTAGATACTTCTGATTTTATGCAACATTTCTAAATAACTCGATATCTTATCGGAAAATTCAATAGTGCTTAATTTTAATTTATTATAAGGGTCGACTTATGAAAGACGTTGAGGAGATAAAACGTCGATTTGACGATACTTTTAAGATTCTTCTGATCATTTCTTCAGTCACAATGAGTTATAGCATAGTTTTTTATAAAGAGACTTTAGGTATCGATTTTTTCATCGAATTCGTTTCTTCATACATATTAGCATTATTAATGTGGGCATTCTCAAATCTTATTGATGGGGAAGAGGAATATTTGTTTAAACTTGGTGCTTGGCATCTTATAACATTCACATTAATTACATCTTTTGTAAGATTAATTTCAGGAATCATAAAGATAAACCTTTTGTTAGGCATTCTTTGTCTTGCGACTACTGCTATTCAAACTACTTTAATAAAAATTTGGTTAGAAAAGAATGGAGCTATTCCTTCAAGTGAATATAACTTACTTTCTAGACATTTTACGTTGATAATTGGATTTTGGACAGCCTTTCAAATAACTAATATGATTTACTGAACTTTATAGAAAAAATAAAATTAACGAAAATCACAGTTAAAAGTGACATTACTGAAGATCATCAAGATTGAAAAAAAGATGCGAGGACATGCCAAGTGAAATAATCGACATACTGAAGGGTAGAATAAGCAGCTCAATATTTCTCAAGTTTTACTATAAGCCATTCTTGAAAGAAATTAGAGGAAAGGTAATGAACGATAGAACCATTGGAAAAAGAATTGCTATGTCCTTTAGTATGACTGAAACGCCGATAACACTTTATTATTTTTTTATATTTCTTAATGTAAAAAGTTTATAAATGAGAACGAATTAATCAACTCAATCGCGAGAGAGAAACATACGACATTTCTCTCCAATTAGGACGTTGAGTTCTTAAGTTTAGTTAAAAAAGAGAGGTGACTGTAGGATGGTCGAAATAGATGTAAGGTTGACGAAGATAGGTTGCTATACTTACCCAAGGCGATAAGAGAGAGCTTAGGATGGAACTTGAAAATCATCCCTAATGCATCAGCCGCTCTAATATTTCCGAGGGATATGCCCTCTGAGGATGTTCTTGAATCGCTTGAGATAATCAAGGCGGATATTAAACATCGTATTTCCCTGCGAAATCGAAAAAAGAAATTGTCTGAAAAACCTAAAAGAGAAGATGGAACAAATGAAACCATTTGAGAAACCAAATTGTTAGATTGAATGTCAAATCTGTTAAGGCCATCTATGAGAACTTCCTCTCCTCCGACGGAGTAACACAACGGTGGGTTCATAATATAATCGAGGCTCATGCTCCTAGAAACGCTGAAATGAAGTATACTATCGTAGATAAGCAACATCTCATCAAGGGATTAGGTACTCAAGAACTCAGCATTAGAAGGTTGACAGATCAGGAGATGACTCACCTGAGGTCTATGCCAACAACTAGCTCTTGGTATAACCCCGGCATGCAGGTTTATACAGTTCAGTATCCCATCGACGTAAAGAATTATTTCAAAACATGTGACTGGCAAAAGAACCTCGACTTATGGGTAACGGAGTCCCTCAATAAGGATCAACGTTTGGTTGACAGCTTTATGTCTAACGTTATTCCGCTTAGTGGAGATCCTACTCTGATTCAACCTTTAAATGCTCATGCTATCTGGTGCACAAATACGGGAGCTGGAAAATCCCATTTTGCTTAATCTATTAGGGCGAGAGCCTATAATAGACCCCACAGAAGCTGGAGCGATTGGAAGTTATAATCAGGGAAAGTATGGTTCTGTTCTTAAGAAGGGTTTTTTAGATGGTGAAGGTTTTCCAGTAATCCTTGACGAGATCAACACTAATGATAGACCATTAATCCAGAAGCTTTTAACATATCTTGAAACTGGTAAGGTGACCCGCGGGCTAAAGGAGCCCATTACTATCTGTGGGACAAAAACGATAGTGCTTAATTCAAATCCGGCGAATGACGATTTAGTCTCCAGTTTGGCACTGTTCATTAAAGTTGTATGTACTGCGGATCATCCAAAAAGAATAGGCAGACGCTTTGGCTTTTTATTATTGGGCAATGACTATAAAAAAGTAGATGATAGAGATGCTGATTCTTCACTTCGTGATGAAGTAAGGCGAGTGATCGAAACAGTTGTGCATCAATACGATCGGAAGATTAAGCGTATGATTAATGATAACATGGACTGGATTAAGAAACCTGAGCCGACTTTAGAAAAGGAAATCATGGATTATGCTAAGTCTATTCCTAACAGACTTGTTAGTGACTTTGTGGAGGGTCAGAGCTACAGTTGTATTAAGAAGTTGAAGACATCAGCGACAAGATATGTGGTCTTAAAGCAGCTTGATAGTGTTCCAAGCGGCAATATTGACTTCTCTTGTAGAGAAGATATTTTCCAAAGGCTTCTCGACATTAACCGAGATAGCTGGAAGAAGCTTGCATCGGTACAGATACTCGGCGGTGATACCGATAAGAAGCAGTATGTTAGAGAGCTGAAGATGAAGCATCCTGAGATGAGTTTAAGGGAGATTGCGAAGTTAGTGGGAGTAAGTCACACTACTGTTAAGAATTGGTTAGAAAGTTAAGTTTACAATTTTACATACCCCTACGCATGAGATCGAATTCCAACATTCATTCCTCTGTAAAACTGTAAAATTATCCATTTTTCCAAGAATGATTATGTATATCGTCTTAAAGCTCATAAGATAGAAGCCCTCCTATTCGCATCAAGAAGTATATTATTAGGATTCTAGGGCATCTAGTTTCTTGATTAAAGATTTAGGGCTTTCACCTAAATCGATATATGAGTAAAAATAATGATGAAGTTCATCTTTCATTCTCTCATTTAATCTTCTATTTTCATTATACCATATTCTTTCTGTCTGTATAATTTTTCCACCTTGTCTTTCAATTGTTTCAATTATTGCATCTGAACAAATTCTCACAATAAAGACGGGATGAAGGATTATGTTTCTGGGGTTTTTACTATAAAATTTGCATTTCTCAAAATGCTGTTTAAGCTTTTTTTGGTAATATTCTATGTCTACGAGAGCATCATGTGCTTTGCACTCGATACCATAAAATTTACCTGTTTTCTTTCCACGAACTATAACGTCAAGTTCTTTCTTCTTGCTTTTATCTTTCTTTCCCGCAAATTGGTATGTTCTTTTGTCTATAGCGTGAAGATTTTTTGTGTCAAATGAAGCTATTTCATGTACTAAATTTTCAAGAAATTGAGCCTTTTTATCTTTTTCTACATAGCGTCTTTCATAATCAACAATCAATTGAAGCTTTTTCTTTATTGTGTCTTTACGGACTTTATTCCATTTTTTGCTTCGTTTCATTGAACTATAAAAATAAAATTCGTAGGTCTTGCCTCTTCGTTGATGGGATTCCTTTTCTATTCCGTGCAAAGCATCCAAAGCGTATCCAACGTCGATAGGAGGATAACCTAATTTTTCCATAGCAAAATAGCATTCCTTCTTGTAAGCTGCTTTGCTCTCATAGATGAATGTCTTCAAATCTGAATAAAGCTGAGAATAGTATGCATTTTTGTCCTTTTGAAAAAGGAACCTCTTATGATAAATCTTACAAAGAATAGGGCTTTTAAAAGGCTTTTTCGAACCCATTTCTTATGTATTAAATACCTCCTAACATGTTTGTATTTAAAAATTTTGGAATATAGGGAATTTGTTTGATTGGTTATGAATCGCTGATAAAAATTAATTTCATCCATTATGAATGCATGAATCGCCTTCAAGACTTTAATATTCTCCATGAGGTTATCTGTTCTTATCTCGAGTCTGGGATTCTTGTCATATACTGAGATTAATGTATTAAATTATCAACATGGTAGCTAATACATTTACAACTTTACAGGGTCTT
>CAZDRE010000002.1:0-171780 GCA_964508155.1 uncultured Candidatus Bathyarchaeia archaeon | reverse complement strand
AGCCGTGCATCTCAGCCCATGCTGAATTCACGAAGATTATTTTCCCATCGATATCTGTTACGGCTATCCCCTCAGAGACCTGCTCGACGACGCTGGATAGGAATCGAGCTCTCCTGTAAATCTCCATTTCCCTCGTTATATCCCTGGAGATTCCGACGATGCCGATGATCTTTCCGTCCTTATCCCGGACCGGGGCCTTAGTTGCCAAGACCCACCGAGTCTTACCGTCCTTCGCGATTACTCTCTCGAACTTATTTATTAGCGGGTTGCCAGTCTCTATTATTCTCCTTTCATCCCTATAGGCTTCCCCTGCGAATCTCTCATCATAGAAGTCGAAGTCTGTCTTTCCCCTAGCCTCATCTGGACTTTTAAGGCCCATTCTCTCCGCATGTGCTTTACTGACCATTATGAAACGTGAGGATGTATCTTTGAAGTATACGGAGTCTGGGATGTAATCCATTAATGCGCGTAAAAGCTTACTCTCGTCAATCAATTCTTCTGCATCCCTAAAGCCTTTTTTCTTCACGTTTCCATCCCAATTCATAACTTTATATAAATTCTTAAAAAATTTCCCACGGAAATTCGGTTCAATGCAGGATCATTTATGAGTATAGATTATGTTTGATTTGGAAATATATATCAGAGACATACGCTATCTAAATATTCGATTAAGATGTCATCTCAACGCTTACTTGGAGTGCGAATATTGGCTCTTTTTCATTTACTATCTGGAATCGCCATACTTTTTGGTTCGCCCATTATATTGGGGCTTCTCAATATCAATAGCGTCTCCTCCGAGACCAGCACATCATATCCTTCGGAGATGGCTTTGAAGATGACGGGATTAGCATATATTATTCTGGGTATAGGTCTATGGGATACTTGGAGACTAGCATGGTATATCTGTTTTGGAATTCACATAGCCAGGCTTATCATGTCGGCGATCTCCCTCCAAGTTATTCCATTAGTAATAGAAGCCGCCATTGTATCATGTCTTTATCTGATTAGAGGAGAATTCCAAGTGTGATCATTCAACATTAGCATTTTATGGGATAAGTGAAAACGAGAGTTTTAACACGCGAAGAGAGTAATGACTATTAGGAGACATGCTGTTGTTATGCTGTCAGAGAGTGTGCTCTCGCATGGAATCACGAAGTTATCTGGGTCGAGTCCTCTTTGGAAAGTGAAGACTGCGAGGCTATATGAGAGCGCGGATATTGCGGGAGCTGCCAGAATATTCAGTGACATCAGCATCAACATCAGCATAAAGAGATCATTTAGTATGATTCCTCCATACGCTAGGTATAAGGCGAGCGGAGAGAAAAGCATAAACCACATTGAGGATGAGAGCAGGGCTCCGCCCATCTCCGGGAGGCTCTTCTGAATGGATCTAAGAGAGGAATCTATTGTTCCAAGGGCAAGTCTGGTGGTCGTTATCGAACCTACGATGGAGCCAATATCTCCGATCATATCCATCAATGCTGGATAAAGCACGTATATCTCGGATCTCCCCTCAATAAGCCCGCTTATTCCTCTGAGAAGCCCCCCTGTTAGATTAACGATCAACGTTACGATTATTAGCGTTAAGAGAAACTCCCTTATGGTTCGCGATAGCTCCCTCGATCTTCTATGCCTCACCAATAGAAAAGCCGCGATGAGAATATAGGCTAAGTCAAAGATGCCCGTTATTAAGGGGCCTATCGGATTTATGAGCAGAAGATTCATGGAGAAGACAAAGCATAGGGTCGTGAGGATATCGCCGATAGTTGACATAACCGGATAGACGATTATATCGGGATCTAATCCATACTTGAATGACATTATTGATATTCCGACGGTTACTGGCGATACAAATATGAGCGATAGACCCATCGTGGTAATTATGGCGGAGAATATACCCAGCGAATCTATAATGTCGGTTCTCCATAGGGAGACGTTTATGAGAAAGGCAAGCAGACCCGTCGTTATACTGCTCAGAACAGTCAATATGATCACTGAGAAGATAAGAATCTCAAAGTCCCTCGTGTTATTTAGGAAGCTTGGTCTAATAGTTCCGAGGTGTAGGGCTGTTGATAGTCTTCCGCTGAAGAAGCCCCCTATAACACCCCGCATACTGATTATGCTCGGATATATCATTATGAGCCATGGAGCTAGAGAGAACATATTCGAGAAGAGTAGAAATATCGAACCGGCTAGTAGACCTCCCAGATCAAGAGAGAGTGCTAGAAATGACTGCTTGAGGGTGCTGATGAATCGACTCTTCCGGCTGGTGAGCTCTAAATATGAGATGCTGGATGATGAGGCGTTGGCATTGCTGATCATCATCGCCACATCCTTCCACTCTCTCCTTCCCTCCGCGGGGAAATGCCATTTTTAACCAGATATACTATAAAGCCTCTATTTTAGGATTCCCTTCCAATCAGCAACAAAAAACAATTAAGTAAGTTCATTTTAAATTAGAGGAAAGAGTGGATATTTGGAGAGTGATATCTACGATGTCACAGGAGGAAATCCTCGAAAGATTGAAGGAAGCCATCGTGAATCTTGATATAGACGCTGTTCAGAAGGCTGCGAGGGACGCCATAAAGGCTGGCATACCAGCCTACAAGGCCATCATAGAGGGTATGGCGAAGGGAATGGAGATAGTCGGACAGAAATATGAGGATGGCGAATATTTCTTGGCTGAGCTAATTATGGCGGGGGAGACAATGAAAGAGGGAATGGCTATCCTTGAGCCTTACCTTAAAGCTGGAGATATCAAGACGGCTGGGAAAGTAGTCATAGGAACGGTTAGGGGAGACTTACACGATATAGGAAAGAATATCGTAGTTATGCTCTTAAGGGCCGCAAACTTCGAGGTTATCGATCTTGGAGTTGATGTCTCACCTGAACAGTTCGTTGAAGCCGTGAAGGAACACAACCCGGATATCGTCGCAATGTCAGCGCTTCTCACAACAACTATGATTGAGATGGAGAATGTGATTGAAAGCCTAAAGAAGAGTGGACTGAGAGACAAGGTTAAGGTGATCATTGGAGGAGCACCTGTAACTCCGGAGTTCGCAAGAAAGATAGGAGCCGACGCTGCTGCAAAGGATGCCGTTGAGGGAGTCCGCATCTGCAGTGAATGGATGAAGAAACGAAATGACTGAAAACCAAAATTTATTTTCTAGACTCATTTTTGGGCTGAATGTTCCTTAATGTATCGGAAGATTTCCTCTGCCCTATTATTCTCGATTCTCCCCATCCTTAGGAGACTATGGATCACATCGGATATTGTAGTTAGGGATATTAGTTGGTAGCCGCTGCGCTCAAGCCTCTCCCTCCCACCCTGCTCCCTATCGATAACTACAAGGATAGCCTCAACTATTCCTCCCTCCTCCTCGATGGGCCTTATCCCCTCTATCTTCGACTCTCCGCTTGTGACCACATCATCGAAGAAGATGAAGCGCTCCCCAGGTTTGACTTCTCCGCCAGCAATTCTCCCGCCAGCCCCATAACTCTTCATCTTCTTCCTTACGATTATGCATGGCATACCGAGCCTATATGCTATTGAAGGCAGAAGAAGGGCGCCCTTGAGCTCTATCGATGCTAATTTATCAACTTTGACTTCGGAAAGCAACCGCTTAATTTCTAGAGCTGCCAGCTCAACTATTCTGCTAAAGCACTCCGGAGATGAAAGAAGCCATGAGAGGTCTATATAGTATGGGCTTATTATTCCAGACTTCAGTTTGAACCTACCAAACTTTAAAGCTCCAGAGTCAACAAGAGCCTCAGCGATTATAGATGTCTTTTCAGACAAGCCTCCACCCTCATCGATCCGAACAGAAGAGAGTATGCCCTTTATACTAAAAGAAACTTTTGTATAAGCATGATGGATTCTACTTAGGTTTCCTGAAACTTAGCCTTTCTGGCGAACTGTTTCTCATAGATCTGCCTAACTCTCTGGATTGTATCGGCTTCATCGGGGCTCTTATCGTCCCTAATGCGCGTTATCCTAGCAAATCTCAGGGCCATCCCACTCTTATACTTTGGGCTTTTCTGAATCTCATTGTATGCTACCTCGACGACTATCTTCGGTTTAACTAGGACCAAATGACCCCTTTCCTCGATCGCTATCTCCTTAAGCCTACGAGTTATCTCCTCGATCTCTTGATCAGTTAAGCCTTTGAAGGTCTTCCCTAAGGTGAGGAATTCACCTGTCCTTTCATCCCTTGCTGCAAGATAATAATCGGAGAGCCAACGGTGCCTCCTTCCAGTTCCATATTCAGCAGCGACTATGACTAGATCTAGTGGCTCCAGAGTCTTCTTGATCTTAAGCCAGTGCTTCCCCCGGATACCGGGGGTGTATGGGCTATTCAATCTCTTAGCCATTAATCCCTCATGGCCGCCATCAACTGCATCCTCCAAGAAACGTTTAGCCTCAGCGGGATCATCCGTGATTATCTGTTTTGTTAGAGGTATCTCCCCAGCGGCTTCTTCTAGTATTCTCCTCCTCTCAACGTATGGGGTCTCTATGAGGCTCTTCCCATCCATATATAAGATATCGAAGAGATACAGTTTAACCGGGATCTCCTCAGAGACCTTCTCTATCCCATACACCCTTCGAAAGCGTCTCATTAAGTGCTGGAATGGTAGGGGATTCCCATTCTTCCCGATCGCTATTACTTCCCCCTCCATTATCGCCTTTTCAGTCTTGACCTCCCGTCGAATAACATCTATTATATCTGGAAGGCTCTTTGTTACATCGGTCAGTCTACGGCTGAAGATTCTAATCTTATCGCCTAGCTTATGGATCTGTATTCTAGCCCCGTCCAGCTTATATTCAAAGGCTGTTCTGCCGCCATGCTCCTTTAAGGCTTCCTCTGGGCTCTCAGCCATCTGGGCGAGCATAGGCTTTATCGGCCTGAAGAGTGTGAAACTAAGGTTTGAGATGCCTTTCAATCCCTCCTTCTTACATAGGGCTGCGACTTCGGCTATATCTCCCTTCAGCATGGATGCCAACTGAACCTTCTTAAGTGGAACGGAAAAGGCTTTTGAGACTGCTACCTCCATCAACCCCTCATGTAATCCCATCCTCATCTCGCCTATCATTATCTTCACGAGATACTTGACCTCGACGGGAGAGGCTCTGCTGAGAAGGGAACGGATGAGCCTCTCCTTCTTCTCCCTCGAGCCTTGACCAGAAGCCTCTGATATTGCCTCGAGTATCGATCTTACCTCAAGAACCGTCAAAGGCCTTTCAAGTAAGGCTGCCTGTCTGCCAACCTTGCTACGCTCAAATATGATCTTGGCTGAGGCCCCCATATCCCCGGTATTTCTAAAGGCCTCCGAGAAGTCTTTCCAGGTCGCTCCGGTAAGCCTCTGAATTATCATGCTTAGTGTAGCCCAGCTAATATCTAATGTTCTAGGATCCCATTTTGGGAATGGTCTGCCTAGAAGCATCGATACTGCAGGCTCAACCTCCCTTTCGTCTAATCTTCTGAGGAAATCGGCGACCATATCCGTCATTAGATTCCTTTTTGTCGTGGCCTCAAGCCTTTCACATAGATTAGCTAATTCCTTGAATTCCATTGAGGATACTCTCCGAGTTCCCTTAGCCTTCGGAGATCCGGCTAAGCCGGAGAAAACTGAGGGATTTTACTCCCAGATCTTATCAATTTCAGCCTGTAACTCGCGTTTTCTTCTCTCATACTCCTCTATTGAGAGCTCGCTTAGCTTATATCTCGTCTGGAGAGTCTCAAGTTGCTCTCTGATCCTCATCTCCCTTTCCTTTCTATCCTTAAGAAGCGAATCTAAAAGCTTGAGTGTCTTCTCGAGGTCTTCCATGACGAAATTTAATGTCTCCCGCGTCACCTTTCCCTCTTCACTCATCTTCCTAAGAGAAGACTTGAACTTTTTGAGTTTAATCTCCAAGTCGCGGAGCTCAGAAGGTCTCTTATCTCCGAATATATTCTCGAGGGCTCTTATATTAGCATTCAATGAGTTTATACTCTCGCTTAATCTTCTTTCCTCATCTCTCAGCTCCTCAACTTTACGATTATATGTCGCCGCATCTATCTCGCCTACTTTAGTGCGAATCTCTATCTCCTCACGCTTCATCGCTATATCGCTTAAAAGATTCTTCTTTTCCTCTAAGCTGTCCTTTAACTCTTCAAGCTTCGCCATCCGAACCTTCAGGTAATCATTAAGCTTTCCACTATACTCCTTATACAGTTTGATGAAGACCCTTTCGGAGACCTCGCCCGAAATGAAGAAGTCGAGCAGAGCGGCTTTCCTCTCATGCATGACGGTGATCCTCGACATTAATTGTTCAATCTCGTCTTTCGCTCCTGGAAAGAAGGATCGCTTCGTTGGTTTGGTGATAGGAGGTGCCTGTTGCTGAGGCTGCGGCTGTAGGCCGCCAATCTGCTGGGGAGCTTGAGGAAGCCTAGCTCCACAGTATATGCAATATCTCATCGCGGGAACCATTCTTCCGCAACTTGGACAGCGGATACGGCGTTCCTCAAGGATCGACAATAAACCATCTCCTCAGAATATTAGGACCTAAGCAACTATTATATTTAATCTTCATCATCCTTCCTTTTCAATTTTTCCGGGCTTGAAAGGACGGGTCTCGGCATGATATATTATCAGCCTCTTAAAGTGGCACTTAAAATGACGCACCATTTATATTCATTTTAACGTTTTTTTTCGATCAGTTATGTTCAAGAGGTAGAATCCTTGAAGGAGAATCTGAGCTCCAAGGATTCTCTGCCGGAATACCAGAGGATACTATATAGGCAGGGATATAGGATCGTTGGGAAGCATTTACATAGCGCCGTCAAGATATGCCAGTGGACGAAGGAGAGCCTAAGAAATAATCGCGTCTGCTACAAGGAGCTCTGGTATCCGCCAGTTGAGAGTCACAGATGCATGATGATGACCCCTTATCTGGGATGTAACCTCCATTGCCTCCACTGCTGGAGACTTCACTCAGGTGATAGGCCGGGACTCGTGTGGAAAGAGTTTCCATTGCAGATTGAGGAGTTAGATGAACCCGCCGAGATAATCGATGAGGCAATAGAACAGAGGAAACAGTTACTTTCCGGATGGAAGGGAAATCCCAAGGTTGACAAGGAGAAGTTTGAGGAAGCCTTGAAGCCTACGATGATGACCATGAGCCTGACTGGCGAGCCTACTTTGTATCCGAGACTATCAGAGATGATTGGGGAGGCAGAGAAGAGGGGAATGATAACTTTTCTTGTAACGAATGGAACGGTGCCTGAGGCCCTTGAGAACATGGATAAGTTGCCATTCCAGTTGTACGTGAGTATATTATCAACGAATAGGAAGGGTTATATTCGACTTGCGAGGCCTCTTATAAGGGATGCTTGGGAGAGATTGAATAGGACCCTCGAGTTACTTCCCAGTTTAGATACGCGGAGAGTTCTTAGATTGACCATGATCAAGGGATACAACATGAATGACCATGAGGGTTACGCTAAAATTATTGAGAAGGCTCAGCCTGACTTCGTTGAAGTTAAGGCCTATGAATGGGTTGGGGAGAGCCGTAGGAGGCTTCCAAGAGAGGCCATGCCATACATGAGAGACATTGAGGAATTCGCCAATAAACTTTCCAGTCTCACTGGATATGAGATAAAGGGGAAGTATAAGCCGAGCGGAGCAGTTCTCCTAGTAAAGTAG
Organism: uncultured Candidatus Bathyarchaeia archaeon; assembly: GCA_964508155.1. Taxonomy (GTDB): domain Archaea; phylum Thermoproteota; class Bathyarchaeia; order Bathyarchaeales; family DTEX01; genus B63. The sequence goes on along the minus strand of CAZDRE010000002.1, from coordinate 164,097 downwards.
ACTCACCTAAGATTTTAGGTATTCTTAAATATAATGTTAGGATAACTGCTTCCTTAGGGTGCATCTTAAGTGGCGAAGACAATAATGCTTGAGGCTCGGTCAGGAGCATCCCCAGAAGAGCTCGAGGTAATATCCAAGCAGGAAGGCGTAAGTGTAGAAAAACTCAGAGCGAGACTGGCAGAGGGAAGAATAATAGTTATACGAAATCTACGTAGGGCTGGGAGAGTTAGGATTTTTGGCATTGGCGAGGGCTTATCGACCAAGGTCAACGTGAACATCGGGACGAGCGCTACAGTATGCGATTTAGAGATGGAACGTGAGAAAGCAAGAATCGCGGTTAGATACGGCTCAGACACAATAATGGATTTGAGCACGGGGGGAGACTTGGATAAGGTTCGATCCGAACTCATGAAGGCCTCGGAGCCCCTTCCATTTGGAACCGTTCCGACCTATCAGACGTGGATAGAGAGCATACAGAAGCATAAGAGCCTGCCATCTGAGGATGAGTTCTTCAAGATCATAGAGAAGCAGCTAAGGGACGGCGTCGACTTTATGACGATACATGCCGGAATAACATATCAATTGGCCAAGAGGGTGATCAAGAGCGGCCGTATAGCGCCCATCGTGAGTAGGGGCGGAGCGATGCTGGCGGCTTGGATGCTAGAGAATGAAAAAGAAAATCCATACTATGAGATGTGGGATTACCTTCTAGAGATGTTCGCCGAGCATGACGCAACCATAAGTCTCGGAGATGCCTTGAGGCCTGGAGCAATAGCCGATGCGCATGATGACCTTCAAATCTCAGAGCTTATGAATTCGGCTAGACTATTAAAGAGGGCTAGGAGCGTAGGCGTGCAGGTCATGGTTGAGGGACCTGGCCACATGGCAATGGATAAGATTCCAGCTGACATTAGAATCATGAAGTCCCTGACTGGAGGCGCACCCTACTATGTTCTCGGCCCCCTAGTAACTGATCTTGCAGTCGGCTATGACCATATAGCCGCTGCTATAGGAGCCGCTATAGCCGCGGCTGAGGGAGCCGATCTACTATGCTACTTAACGCCAGCCGAGCATCTCAGCCTTCCAAATCCGGAACAGGTGAAGGAGGGGCTTATAGCATCTAAAATAGCCGCTCATGCCGGCGACATAATTAAGCTGGGAGAGAAAGCCTACAGGAAGGATAGGGAGATGAGTATTGCAAGGGCGGATCTTAATTGGGAGTACATGTTCAAGATGAGCTTTGATCCTGACGGAGTTGAGAGAGCCTACAGACAGTTTGGCGCTGAGATAGAATCATGTAATATGTGCGGGCCATATTGCGTCTTCCTAATACTCAACAAGTATCTGAAGGAAAGAAGGAGAGGATAATTTAGAAATTAAAGCACAACGAGAACCAATTTATTCTTTGCGGGCTGACGAGGCATTCGAAAATCTTATGAGGATTATAATTAAAGACTTTATGAATATTATTGGGAAGGAGTGCTTGAGAGTGAAGATTGTAATTCTCGGTCCTCCGGGGGCGGGAAAGGGCACATACGCTTCAAGATTAACGAAGATTCTTGGAATTCCGCATATATCAACTGGCGATATGGTTCGTGACGAGATAAGGAGACAGACGGATCTTGGAAAGAAGATTAAGGAGTATAGCGACAAGGGAGCGCTTGTTCCAGACGAGATAATAATTAGGCTACTGGCTGAGAGGCTTAAGAGAGACGATTGTAAACGCGGATTTATACTTGATGGATTTCCGAGAACCATAGGTCAGGCCGAAGCCTTAGATAAGATCTCAGGAGTAGATTTGGTCATTAATCTAAACGTTCCAGACAATGTGATCATTGCTCGGCTATCTAACCGTCTAATCTGCAGTAAGTGCGGAGCGATTTACAATGCATTAACGTTGAAGCCAAAGAAGGAGGGGATATGCGATAGGTGCGGAGGAAAGCTATACAGGAGGGAGGATGACAGACCGGAGGTGATCAAGGAGAGATTAAAAGTTTATAGGAGACAGACCGAGCCTCTGATAGAGTATTATGCCAAGAGGGGATTGCTGAAAAACGTATCCTGCAACGACATTATGACACCTCCGGAAGTTATGGTTGAAAAAATAATCGAGGTGATTAGGGAGGCTGAGAGGGAGAGGAATCTCTAGGCGTTTATGGCAGATTTACCTTAGCGACCTCCTTTAGGTCCCTTAGATCATTAACTTTTATCATTCCATCCGAGATCGAGTATAGGAAGTCTCCAATGTAAAGGGCTCTCTTAATCGCATATTTGGAGTGGAAGTAGAATCCATTCTTGGCGGAGACCTCTGGATCCTTCATGTGCGTAACTCTGCACCTAAGGAATATTCCACTCTTATTCACTGTGAAGACATAGATTCCCTGCCAGACATAGTCCCCATAAGCATTGGGCGGAACTCTTCCGGAATATTTATCCTCATCTATCTCCGCCAGCAGGATTGGAATAACAAGTACATTTCGTTCCTCATCGAAGAGGAATGCCTTAGAACGATCCGTTCTAAAATCTGAACAATCAGCGACCTTGTACGAAAGGATTTTTATAAAACCGTCACCTCTTTAATCATGCACCTTCCAGTTCTTGTTTGGTGATGCTGAATGGCGAGCTGTGAGAAATGCGGATTTCCGCTTCCAGAGGATGCAGAGTATTGTCCAAACTGTGGATCTCCGGTTAGGAGGATGCATGCTCCCTCTAGGGCTGCTTTGATGTCTGCGGGCAGGATACTCCAGGCAAGTATACTCGGCGCGTTCATTTCAGTTATGATATCATCCCTCTCGCCTCCTAGAGTTCAATTATACTTTATACCTTCATTTGTGTCCTCTCTGCTCGTAATATTCCTCTTCAGAACTAGAAGGTTTGAGGAGGCTATAGCGATATCTTTCGCCGTATATCTATTCTCAGATGCGATCTTAGGAGGCATAATCTTCGGCTCTCTTTATATGAAGGGCATTTCGCTCTCAGAGGCCTATAGGGGCTATATGCTGACATTCCTTGATGTAGCAGCTTACGTATTCAATCCAGTATCAGCATTGATCGCGGCTTATCTTGGAAATAAGATCGCTCTCGGCATGGTTGGGGAATCCGGCGAGTATGAAAGAACCGCGGAGCAGTATGCATCTGAGGAGGCAGAAGGGCCGGGCGGAGTAATTTATAGCCTCAAAAGGCATATTCATTCTCATAAGGTTTAAATATGATCTCAATTAGGTCATGTCTTGTATGATCACATTGTAAGAGTGGTTGGAACATGAACGTTCCAAGGGTGATAACGACATACTGTCCGAGATGCAGGACGCATACTGAGCATACAGTCTCTTTGTATAAGGAGGGGAAGAGGAGGGCATTAGCAAAGGGCGAGCGGCATCATGAACGTGAAAAGAAGGGCTACGGCGGACAGAAGTATCCGATGCTCCGAAGGAAGGCTAAGACAACGAAGAAACAGACGTTGAAGCTCAGATGTAAGGAGTGCGGATATATATCTCACCGGAGGGGCATTAGACTTAGGAGATTAACGATCGAGTAGGATGATAGAGTATGGATATGTGGGAGAAGATAATTCCCGAGCCTAAGAGCAGGTTCATCCAAGTTAGATGTCCAGACTGCGGAAATGAGCAGATAATCTTCAGCCACGCGGCCTCGGTAGTTCACTGTAACATTTGCGGAGCCGTTCTGGCCGAGCCTACTGGAGGAAAGGCTAGGATAAAGGCTGAAATAGTTAAAGTTTTGGAGTAGTGGCGACATGTCCTTTATAAGAAGGGATGAATGGCCCGAGGTAGGCGAGCTAGTAATAGCCTCAGTAGATAGGATAATGGATTACGGCGTCTACGTCACGCTTGACGAGTATGGGAAGGAAGGCTTTCTCCACATATCTGAGATCTCCTCTAGCTGGGTGAAGAACATCAGAGATTTCGTCCGAGAAGGCGAGAAGGTAGTTCTTAAGGTTCTGCGGGTTGATAGAGAGAAGGGGCATATAGATCTCTCGCTGAGGAGGGTGACGAAGAGAGAAAAGAGGGAGAAGATGCTCCTTTGGAAGCAGAGTAGAAGAGCTGAGGGATTAATGAGAAGCGTCTCGCAGAGACTGAATATTCCACTAAAGGATCTGTATGAGAGGGCTTGGGTTCCGCTTGAGGAGGCCTTCGGAACGGCCTATGAGGGATTGGAGAGAGCTGCAAGGGAGGGCGTCGATGTCCTTCTTGACATAGGCTTACCGAGGAATCTCGCTGAGGCCCTAACCGAGATCGCAAAGGAGAAGATTAAGGTAACAAGCGTGAAGGTGAAGGGGATTCTAAATGTTTCCTGTGTAAAGCCCGATGGGGTTTTAAGGATAAAGAAGGCTTTGATGGAGGCTAAGAGCATAAAGGCTCCCAGGGGCTATAGCATCAGGATCTACGTCATCTCTCCGCCTAAATATGGAGTTGAGGTGACCGCTCAGGACTATAAGACGGCAAATCAGATAATGCGGAGGGTTTCTGAAACCGCAGTGCAGGAGATAAAGAGGCTGGGCGGAGACGGGAGATTCGAAAGAGGATAGATGCTTATGGGCTGGCTTATGCGGAGATGCTCGAAGTGCGGAGAATATACCATTAAGAAGGATCGTTGTCCCCGCTGCGGCGGTGAGACATATATTCCACATCCAGCCAAGTTTTCGCCCGATGATAAATACGCCGTCTATAAGGGGATGATGAGGCAGAAGGCTAAATGAAGAAGACCATAATACTTGAGATTGAGAAGATAAATCCTGAGAGGGCTGTTCTGATAGAAGGTCTTCCCGGCTTAGGTCTTGTTGGGAAGATAGCCTCGGAGTATCTCATTAAACAATTGAAGGCTAGAAAGGTTGCTGAGCTGTACTCTCCACACTTCGCGCATTTCGTCATAGTTGACGATGAGGGAAGCCTGAGGCTTCTCAGGCTGGAATTTTATTATTGGAGGGGAGAGGAGACTAATCGTGACTTTATATTATTGACTGGAGACTGCCAGGCTCAGACAGTCGAGGGACAGTATGAGGTGGCAGGCGCCATATTCAATTATGCAAGAGAGAAGAATGTCGATTTAATAATAACTTTAGGTGGATATCAGAGGGAGGTTGTAGGTGAACCTCGAATCTTCGCATCCGCGACGAACAGAAGACTGCTTGAAGACATAATGAAGTTTGGGGTGAAGAGCAGCCCTCCTGGAAGTCCAATAATTGGGGTTGCAGGTATACTTGTTGGGTTGTCCGGGTTTAATGAGGTTGATGCCCTCTGTCTCTTAGCTGAAACTAGGGGTTATAGGCCTGATCCAAAGGCCTCGAAGAGCCTCTTGAATCTCCTCTCAAAGATGTTCAAGTTCAACATTGACCTTTCAGATCTTGAGGGTGAAATCGCGCGGTATGAGAAGATGGAGGAGAGGATAAGAAGGATAGAGAGGCAGAGGAGGGCTGCTGAGAGGGAGAGGAGAGCCGAGGAGACTGAGAGGATATTCTATATTGGCTGATGCGACGATTAGATGATGAAGTCGCCTCTGGGCTTCTGATATTTCTTTAGGATCTCCCTTATCTCCTCTAGGTCTCTGATCGTGTGATTTACGGCGCTGATGTAGGAGTCTATTATCTCGGCGATCTCCGATTCTGAAAGTGCCTCCATAAGATCATCTTCTATCTGCTCGATCATCAGATTTGTCAGATCATTCCTTCCGCTGATCGATTTTAATCCCTTCAGTATAGTTCCTCTCGTCTTCTCAACCTTCGGGTCTGGAAGCTTGCCAGTATTTATCTTGTCGGCTATTTCCTGAACTATGTCTTCTGCGGATAACGGTATTGAGAGTCTAGCTGCAACTTCCCCCTTGGGAGTTAGGAAGACGAGCAGGGGGACAATATCAACCTCATATAATTGTGTTAGCTCCTCATTTCTTGGGTCATCAACGTTGATTAAATGTATGTCTATGTCTCTTCTCTTACGGGAGATCCTTCGGCTTATAATTGAGAGTTCATCTTCATCCTCATTTATGTTAGAGTAAAAGTATATTATCTCAACTTTCTTCCCGCTCAAATCAGGTCTCTCACCTTTCGGGCATGTCTGAAAAAATATGTGTGTTTGATGGAACTCTAAGCCTTCACGGTGATCTCCTTGACCACTCCCGCCGCGATGGTTGTTCCCATATCCCTAATCGCAAATCTGCCTATTTCCGGAAACTCCGTGTATGTCTCGATGGCTATTGGACGTAGAGGCTGGAACCTAACAAGAGCGCAGTCTCCAGTCTTTAGGAAGGCTGGATGATCCTCGATCGTTTGACCGCTACGTGGATCGATCTTCTTTATGAGCTCAACGAATCTGCATGCGACCTGAGCCGTATGCGCGTGCAGGACTGGCGTGTAGCCAGCGGCTATTGCCGTTGGATGATGGATCACTATTATTTGCCCTATGAACTCCTTTGCGACCGTTGGAGGATTATCTGGGTGGCCAGCAACATCCCCTCTTCTAATATCCTTCTTTGAGATTCCCCTAACGTTAAAGCCTATGTTGTCTCCTGGCTCAGCCTTCTCGATCCTCACATGGTGAGTCTCGATCGACTTTACTTCACCGACCTTATTTGCTGGCATGAAGATCACTTTGTCCCCGACCTTTAGCACCCCAGTCTCAACTCTCCCAACTGGAACCGTTCCGACTCCAGTTATCGTGTAAACGTCCTGCACTGGAATCCTCAGGGGCTTATCAATGGGCTTCGGAGGCAACTTAAACATGTCTAGGGCCTCAAAGAGCGTTGGGCCGTCATACCATGGCATCTTGTCGCTCTTCTTTATTAGGTTGTCTCCGGTCCATCCGGAGGTGGGGACAAAATGGATCTCATCTGGATTGTAGCCTACAAGCCTGAGCATTCTGGATACTTCATTCTTTATCTCCTCGTATCGTTCCTTGCTCCAATTGACTGATGGATCATCCATCTTATTTACTGCCACTACGAGCTGTCTGACTCCAAGCGTGAATGCGAGGAATGCGTGCTCCCTAGTCTGCCCTCCGGGGCCTATTCCAGCCTCGAACTCTCCTTTCTTCGCTGAGACGAATAGCACTGCCGCGTCTGCCTGGCTTGTTCCGGTGATCATGTTCTTTACGAAGTCTCTGTGTCCCGGAGCGTCGATTATCGTGAAGAAGTAGTGCGGTGTCTCGAACTTTAAGTATCTTAAGTCTATCGTTAATCCTCTTTCTCTCTCCTCTTTGAGGGCATCTAGAACCCATGCGTACTTGAATGTCTCTTTTCCGAGCCTTCGAGCCTCTTCCTCATACTGCTTGATCGTCCTCTCATCTATTGCTCCCGCAAGATAGAGCAGGTGACCCATCGTTGTGGATTTCCCATGATCTACGTGTCCAATGATCACTAGGTTCAGGTGGGGCTTCTCCTGCTTGCTCATTTTTCCTCCTCCAGATTATGTCATCCCTTTTTATTGAAACCGAAAGATTATCAGTTCAATCCGTTATTTTAAGTTATCGCTGGGTCTATGATACGATATTCGGGGATGTGGGCCTTGCCGAATTTAATCTGAGGTTCTTCCGGCGTAGTGCTTTAGGATCTTTATGTCATCGTATATTCTATTGTCTATTGCACGTTCAATCGTTATGCTTCCTCTGTAGCCTTCATCCATTAGAACCTTGAAGAAGAAGTGTAGGTTTACTGTTCCTGTGCCGAGGGGGGCATGCTGATCATATCTTCCGTCATTATCATGCAGGTGTATATGAACCGTCTCGTTTACGATCTCCCTTATGTAATCGCAGGGTTGACACACCGTGTTTGCATGTCCAACGTCGAAGGTTATCTTTAGATTATCATTATTGACGCTTGATAATAGCGATAACAATTCGTTCTTCGAAACTCCGAAGTGTGGAACCCTGCATATCTCATTCTTATAGAGGACTGCTCTCGGCATGTTCTCTAAGCCAAGCATAACATCTCTTTTGGAAGCATAACTTGCAAGTTCCTTCAATAGCCAGATCGATATTTCCCATGCCTTTGAAGGTTCATAGTATCTGTCTACTATATCGTCGTATGCATATCCCCTCTCTGATGGGTTAAATGATGCTGGGTGAATTGTCAGCACCTTAATATTTCCCTCAGATAAATAATCGATGGTCTCTTTTAATCCATCGATTACTTCCCTTCTCTCATCCTCATCGATCAGCGATAGTTTTGTTGCGCTGTATCTTCCCATCTCGTGAATCGTAAAGTAGAAGCCCTCCACCTTAGATGTTGCCTTACATAATCTCCTCAGAGTCTCCATCTCCAAAACTGATATCTCTGCGCAGTCTAATCCGAGATCTCTCATTATTCTGACGCATCTCGTTATCGCATCCTCGATCTCTCCAGGATTCATGTCGTCAAGGGATTTTCCATACACGAACTTTACGAGCGAGGAGATAAATATTCCGATCCTCATGGTTCAGAGATATGATTCTCCGTATCTAATAAAGATAATCTTGGTAACAACCTGATCCTCTCTGAAAGCCTCATGTTGGGTATTCTCTTTTGCTACCACAGGAAAAATTGTATATAAAGGGATGTCGGTTTTGCTCATATCATCTTTGAGGTTTCATATTAGTTTTTCAAAGCCTCTTAATACTTGGCCGAGTGTTAGGTCCATTAGTTTTTCGCCGATTAGCCACGAGGCACCGCTTATTATCATTAATAGGCCTATGTATAGGAGGCTTTTCCCCCAGAATCCGCCTTCAGCCTCCTTGAGCGCTACAGCATTTAGCGATGTTACTAAGAGTATCATTAGGATGTTTCCAAATTCGACTACTTCGGTCGGTATCTCTCCGAATGAGAAGAATGGTAAGGAGACTAGGCTTCGAGAGAAGAATTTGCAGAGATACGTCAGTATAATTAGTAGGGCAACTGTTACGGGCTGTAGAATAAAGACGACAGATTTGAAGCTCTTGGCTACGGAATCCCTCCTCTTTCTGAACTCTAAGAATTTTATGCATGAATCTCCCAGGATCTTTCCAACCTCGATAAGGTTCCCGCCATAATTTATCGAGTCCAATAGCATCCTATTCATTGTGTAAACGCGAAATGATGATGCCTCAGATGAGAGAAGATTCATTGCCTTCTCGATCCTTATTCCTAGTCTTATCCTCGCAAGCGCCTTTTCCAAGAGCGTCCGTAATGGGCCGAGCTCCATGTGGAGGACATATGCAAGAGCGCTCTTGACGCTAGCCGTTGATGCCATATTCTCGCAAAGAGCCTTGATGAATGTCGGGTAATACTCATCAATTTTTGTAATGTAAGACTCGAACTTATAGGCTATCATGCCGGGAAGCATGAGCAAAGAGCCGAAGATTATAAAGCCTATGGATGGATTGATCAATATGCTTAAGTATACCGCCGGAATCACTGATATCATGGCGACGGCGGCTGAGATTCTAAAGAGCATATATAATCTCGGCGGATCCTTTTTGTCGACGTATATAAGCGTCTCCTTCGGTATTACTGATTTGAAGCCAAAGAACATGATTATTATCGCCACAGAGGAGACGATATAAGAGTAGTATGCTATGTTCGGATTGTTAATGAAGCCCGTCATGAGATCTAATGTCATGATCATGAAGACTGCGACGCTCTGAAATGTTCCATAAACTCCACCGAGAGTCTTTATTGACTCTATCGCCCTAAGATAATAGCCCGAATACTCCTCAAAGAGGGATGAATTCTCCAATTCAAGATACTCTTTAGGTTCAGGAGTAGATAGGGCCTCAGCGCATCTTATGAGGATATCCTTAAGCGGAGGCTTCACAAAGCTGGATACGTGAGCCATTGCCTTTGCAAATCCATACCCAAATTTCTTGGCTATCTCATAGATCTTACTAAAGACTATGCTGTAGTATCCGTATTCCTTCACATCAGCCACCGATCTGACGAGCTGATCCGGACCAGCCTCCCCCTGAGAGACTACATACATGTGTAGGATCGATAATATTAGTTCCTCATCGATCTTCCGGGACGCCCTACTTCTCAACTTTCCTCTGCGGCGGTAGAAAAAAACTACCAGAAAGATGGAAGAGAATATTGATAAGAAAGCCGCTGCCATTAATAGCCAGCTCATCCCAGTGAGAATTCGATACGACACGAGAGCCGCCGAGGCTGAGATTATGAATATGATTATCTTGAACCTTCCCCTTAGCAAATCAAAAATTTTAGTTAAGCCCTTAAGTTTGGAGGGCATCTTAACGTCTTTCCCTCGGCAAATAATATTTATTCAGCCAAGGCATATTCCCTTTTTAAAATCTCACAAATCTTCTCTATTCCAACCCTCTCAGCCTCGATGACCGTGTTTCCACACACTTTGAAACCTAGAGACTTTCTGGCTAACGCCCCTTAGAACCCCCGATCTTATTCCGTCTTCGCCCTCAACCTCATCTACACTCATCTCTTCGCTCATTACAAGCCCCAAAACAAAGTTGAGTGTAAATTAAAAAGGAATTATGAACTATGAACATGGACAATATCTACGCGTATTCACTTCTTCAGCGAGCAAGAGACCAAGGTCGGTCCGGGAATACCTATGGTAAATCCATAATATAGAATGATATTTATAGAGTGGAGTTACGGTCTTTATTCATGAACCAGACAAACATGACGAGTATTCATAACTTCTTTATAAAGTGACCTGAAAAGTTGATAGTTGCTGTTAACATGAGGAGATAAAGAAGATGAAGAGACGCTCAAAGCTGGAGATCTATCTGGACATTTTAAAGGCTGTTTCTGAGACAAGCAAATTAACGCATATTGGAAATATGGCAAATCTTTCCTGGAAGGATGCCGTTAGGCATTTAAATTTTCTGAAGCGAAGAGGCTTCGTTGAAGCTGTGAAGACAGAGAATGGAAGGGAGGAATATAGGCTTACGCAGAAAGGTCTTGAGGCATTAGAGACCCTGCAGAAGATAACGAATGCCCTAACCCCAAAGAAAACGGCAATTGCAGTTTAAATCGCGAAAGTCAGCCAGAAGAGGAAGGTTTATCGCTCAAGGAAATCCATGTCTCTCAACCATTTTCAATGTCCATAGCTACAGACGATACAGTCCAGAGAAGAACATGAATTCATACTTAAAGCGCTGAGAAATTAACAAATAAGCCCATAAGATTCATCATAGTCGGAGTCTTATCAGGGAAGATCTCAGGATATATTACAGAAGGCTGGAGAAGATTACATGACAAATGGACTGAGGACACTGAATTTCTAAGGGACATAGACTTCCCTAAACTCATCGCGCTCTATAGAAAAGCAAGATTTACCCTCACGTCATAAGGAATGAGCACTTTGGAATATGAGTGGTTGAGGAGATCAACCGATTGACATCGGCAATCCATAGATCAAGGGCATGGTGAAGCTGCTGAGAATAAGATGGAGAGTTCATGGATTCTCCTATACTACGGCAAGCGATGCAGTCGAGATTTTACGGAAGCTGATAGTAGATGAGGGGAGGGTGGTTGCAAATAATGCGGGATATCTGCATGTGTTCTCTGAGGAGGAGTTCAATAGGAATTTCATAAAGCCAGTCGCAAAGGAGAGGATAACCATATCCTCATTCCCGAGATGGCCAAAATACTAGAGCAAATAGCAGAGAGGCAGGATTAGACATCAAGGAGATGAGGATTATGAAAAGAAAGTTGAGTATTGGCTCGGACTAAACACAGAATAATTAAGCGGTAAAAATGTGGGAGTGAAGGCTTATGTGGCGTTGAGGCGTCCGGAACGAAGAGAACAACAGAGTTTCCTTCACTCCCACGAGTACTGTATGAGGAAGTATCCCATGAAACCTTAAAGGCTTTGTGAATTTATATTACGTTTTTATTTTCGCTTTTATGGCTCTATCTTTATGCCCGTTGCGTTCTCCAGTGACGCCAGATCGGTCTGTATGGCATTCATAAATTCGTTATAAAGGTCTATAAGTTCCTGAGTTCCATTCACTCCATCCCTCATGATGATCATTTCCATATCCGATGGGTCATAGTTGTATTGAGGGTCATCTCTGAACTTTAATGCTATATCCATCATTCCGCAAAGATCATCCAGAACATGTCTGTAGCATCCACCGAGCCTCCCAATCATGTCAACGTACTTCCTTGACTGAACATGAATCGTTGCGGCTATCGTTATTGAGCTAGATAACAGAATAAGCAACAGCATCGATAGGGAAAGAATTCTCATTCCGGACGCCTCAACGCCACGTAAAGATAGAACGCCAGACGATATAAAGGTATATGAAATTTTATTCAGAATCAATCTCCATGTATATGCTAGGTTTGAGTCTTCAATTTTCACACCGAATTTTTCTTATCCATAATGTATGTTCGCAAGAATTTTTTAAGTGAGGAATAAAAACTGAGATTGATTTGGGATGAGTGTGAGAAGCCTCCTACAAATTGGATCTGGTAATGCTAGGGAATATAGGAGGCAGTGCTGCCGCTTCTCGAGGATATGCCCATTATACTCCCCTGATAATGATGGAAGATGCATCCATAGAGGAGATAGATTGTGCAGGGATTTTATCAACTCATTAACAACATCTGAGTTCTAAATGTTAAATTATATAGTTTAGGAGAAAGATTAAGGGACATTAGAATACTTGCCGATTTCATTTCTCCCTTAACAATCTAAAGATTTCTCATTATACACTGCAAAATATTCCCGTTTCTTAAAATCGTTTCTAATGTTCACAATTTTAAAAATAGGGGCGGTCACATTTTATTTTTGATGCCAGATGAAGAGATCAAGATTAGAGATTTGTGTGGACATACTGCAGACCGTCAGCAGGGGATGCCACAAACCTACACGCATAATGTATAAGAGCAATCTTTCATGGATTCCCCTCTGCGAGGTTCTCGATTTTCTAACCAGTCAGGGAGCCCTAGAAGTTAAGAAGATCGGAAAGAAGAGGGAATATTATATAACGTCTAAGGGCAGAGAGATACTGGAGTACTACGAGCAACTAAAGAGGATGCTCATGGAGAGAACCGGATTTCCCCATGTATAACCTTCTTATTAGAAGCGTTCAATTCCCTCATCAAAAACTTTCTTATTCTCTCCGGATTTAATTGAGCCTGAAAGTATATTGGAACTCCGCACTCCAGATGCTCCATATGCTCAGGTATTGATTCCCTATATTCATAAATGATGTTACCATGCAGGGCCATTACTCTCAGATCATCATCCAAAGTGAAGGATAGGGTATCGGCGTTTCTAGACAACTCCCTAAACTCCTCCCAGTCCTTACACATTATGTGAATGATGCTTGACCCCTCATATCTGATCTGACCTTCATGCCTCCTCTTATTACTCGCGAACTCCGACAGATTCTTAGAGACTACATTCAACTTTTCGATCAGGGAATCAAGATTCTTCTCATGCTCCCTTAAGACGCTGATTATAAAATCGACGGCGCTCATTCTTTCAGGGTCCGACATGACGGATTCCTTCGCTTTGCCCTTTAATTTTCAAAATTATCTTCTAGGTTTCTTTATAAACCCTTTATGCATTTAAAAATCGGAAGAAATTCTCGTTTTTTAATTATAATTTACAGAAGTGTGAGAAAATTACAGAACGTTTCTTTCACACATTTTCCACACCCATTACGCTCGTTCACAACCGTATTAAAAATGTTCAGCGAAACCTTGAACCAAAAAGGTAGTGGAAGAGGAGAGATGTTTAGGAATAAAAAGGGGATGCTGGGCGTAGAATCCGCCATAATACTCATTGCCTTCGTCATCGTGGCCGCTGCCTTCAGCTTCATGGTTGTGAATATGGGTTTGTATGCGACGCAGAAGGGAAGAGACGTAATAAGCCAAGGAGTTCAAGAGGCGAGCACCCCATTGACTCTTGATGGGACTATAATGATCAGGGGAACCAGCTCCGGCAAGGTAGACGCAATCATTATTCCACTGAAGACTTTGGGAGTAAAGTATGTCCCGATGGCTAATCAGACAACGATGGTCTCGCTTAGAGTTGAGAATCACACAGCATACGCAAACATTTACAATGGAATAAATAAGGAGGTTGATCCCAGAGGCAAGAACTTCACGCAGCTAATAAATAGTCTTGGAACCGAAACTACGGCTATGCTCTTTATAGAGAACTCTGACGGTGACGACTCATTAGACATGCAGGAGAAGGGCCTCCTGATAATTCACTTAACGTCAGGTGATCAAGCCGATAAGAGGGAGAACATCTTCATAGAGCTTAGACCCGAAAAGGGAGCTCCGCTCTCAATCGAGTTTACAGTTCCATCCGAGCTCCAAGAGGGATTCCACACAATAGGATAGAAGGAGAGAATGGGAAATGAAGAAGTCAAGACTACTTAGGGATAAGCGTGGAATAGTGGGCATAGAGGCCGCGATAGTGCTTATAGCATTCGTCGTAATAGCCTCTGCGCTTGCCTATGTAGTCGTGAATATGGGCTTCTTTTCAGCCCAGCAAGCCAAGATGACGATAACCCGAGGCATTGAGGAATCCACATCTGCATTACAATTGGATGGATCAGTAATCGCATACACAAATGAGACTGGAGGATCAAAATATATTCAGTATCTCCTCATACCAGTTAAGCTCTCAATCGGCAGATCAAGCTTGGATCTCTCTAATAAGACAACAGCCATCTCGGTATGGGGAAGTAATCTGCTGAATATCTATAAGGGCGTTGTGAACGAGACAGGTACAGGTGGAGCCTCAGGAGGAGTTGGAATAAACTTCGGCCTATCTGAAGATCCATCAAACATGACAGAGGTCATATACAAGCTATTTGATAAGAACTCAGGTGAACCTAATGCTTTAGGGTGGAATGTAAGCGCCGCCTACATAATCATATATAACGATGACGATGATGCCGTCCTAGAGAACTTCGAGAAAGCCTATGTTGTCATAAATCTCGGAGGCACTGGATTCTGGAGGCCTGAATACTCAAAGGTGAAGGTTGAGATAAAGACCGGGCAAGGAGCAGCTCTGGTCGTTGAGAGACTAATTCCAGGCGGCCTACCAGCGAATGCGGCTGTTGACCTTGGCTGACGAAAAATCCTCCATTTTATTTTTTAAATATTTTTAAAAAATATACTGTCCAATAACAATTTTAGAAAATATTTTCTAAAAATCTTTTGTCCTTTCACAAGGGATAAAAATATTCTTAGTTTCTTTATTTTTGAGGAAAATGAGGAGAAGACATCTAGTAAGGGAAAGAAGTGGAATGGTGGGCTTGGAGGCAGCGATTGTACTCATTGCCTTCGTCATCGTGGCCGCTGCCTTCAGCTTCATGGTTGTGAATATGGGTTTGTATGCGACGCAGAAGGGAAGAGACGTAATAAGCCAAGGGATTCATGAATCTGGATGCCCATTAACCATAGATGGTAGCATACTCATAAAGGCCAGTAACAGAAGCGGATACGCTAAGGCCATAATAGTCCCACTTAAGACTATGGGCACCAAATGGGTTTCAATGGGAACAAACGGAACAGTCATCTCGCTAAGAATAAGAGATAAGGCTTGGGCGAATATCTATCGTGGAATAGGAGTCTACAATGGAACTGAGCCTAAGACGCAGATTGATCCAACAGGGCTACAATTTGATACGATCATAGCAAATCTGACCAAGGGTTCCGAGAGCGAACCACCAACATGGTGGGGGCAACTATACAATAATGAGACAGGCACATACATCACGGGAGCAGTCTTGGTCATAGAGAACAGCAATGGAGACGATGCTCTACATCATTTCGAGAAGGGCTTCCTAATAATAGTCTTAGATCATAACAGTGAAGCCTCAGTGAGAGATGAGGTTTCCATAGAGATCAGACCGGAGAAGAGCGCTCCTTTAACCATAGAATTCACGATCCCTGAGGCATTACCAGAAGACTCGTATGTTATGGCGGGATGAAGATGAGAGGGATCGGGCCGCTTGGGGATAAGCGTGGAATAGTGGGCATAGAGGCCGCGATAGTGCTTATAGCATTCGTCGTAATAGCTGCTGCTCTTGCAGGCGTTGTCATAAACATGGGTTTTTACTCAACGCAGAAGGTGAAAGGCACCATTGGCAGGGGGATATCAGAGGCCTCCAGCGCCCTTCAATTGAATGGTCACGTTATCGGCAAGACCAATGGCACAGGCCACTTGGTCATCATGACATTTCCAGTGAAGGTCTCCGTTGGAAAATCGGAGGTTGACCTTAACGTGAATACCACGGTAGTCTCCATTGAAGGAAAAGTATGTCTGCTCGACATATATCGTGGAGTGATAGATGAGGAATATGCTGGATTAAGCGAGGATCCAGAGGAACTAGACGAGATCATAGAGAAGATCTTCGATAACACGGAGAAGCCGGAAGCATACTTCATTATATACAACGATGATAACGATACGATCCTAGAAAACTTTGAGAAGGGCTTCCTGATAATAAACATGGGCAAGTATGGACTGAGAGAGTATGACAAGGTGAGGATCGAAGTTAAGCCGGGTGAAGGATCCGCATTAACGATTGACAGGACGATTCCGGGAGGACTGCCTAAGAACGATTATGTAGACCTCGGATGACTCTCCGATTCCTCACACTAAAATTCTAATTAATCGGGCTGTAGCCGCATTATAATGAATTAGCATGACAAAATTTTCGGTTTCCATTTAAGTCCCTCCTCGAGCATAACAAGATAATTCCTCGGCGGAACATAATTTGTCACAGTGTTTCCAGAGCCTAGAAAGTATCTTCCTCCCGGCATACACCTATCCAGCACAGTTCTTACGTATCTCCTTAATGATTCAACATCGTATCTGGCCAGTTTATCCACATCTATTCCGCCTAGGACGCCGACTCTGCCTCCATATTTCTCCTTGAATTCCCATACGGGCATGATTACATCCTGAAATGAGTGAAACCCATCAATTTTGACATCCTCGATTAGATCCTCCATTATCGAATAGATGTTGCCGCAACTATGCAGTAGGAAGAGCTTGCCATGATCATGGGCAAGCGTGGCATACTTCTTAAGCCATGGAATCTCAATCTTCCTTAAAATGTCAGGTCTGATCATGGTTCCCTTCTTGTATCCCATATCATCACAGTGGAATATCGCTCCGACGCAGTCATGTAAGATCGCATCTGCATAGCCCCTGTAGATTATCTCTCCCCACTTATCGAATACGGCCTTCACAAGATCAGGATCCGTAAATAATTTATAGAACATGCATTTCCATCCCATCAGTTGCTCTCCAACCATCTCATACAATGTCGAGGCCACCATGAACTTCATGCCGTCAGGGATTATTTCACTTAAAAATTCAAAATATTCCGTCACGTCCAGATTTATGCGATCCCAAGGAAAAGATTCAAATTCACCCCAGTTTGTTATTATCCCCGCTTCCTCTTCAACCCAAGTTCGTACTCCACGGGATAATATGGCCGTGTCCTTTGTCTTCCGATGCTTCGTCGGGAAGGGAGCTAATGGCAGACCTACCGGAACACAGTCATAGCCCATCGAATAGTAGAATTTAACCCTAAATTTTAGGAGGGGCTTCTCTTCATCGAGAAGAGCCGGCACATCCTTGCCCTCAACGAATAGCTCCTTTTTCCTCTCACCTACATTGATATTTTCAGGGGCCTTGATGCCCATTAGACTCTCAGATATGAACTTCATCATCTCATAATCGACGCCCAGCTCTATAAAATGAACTTTTTCAGGCATCTGCTTGCCGAGTAGTATGTCCCTGAAGGCATCAAAGCTCGGTGACGGATTCCTTAAAGGAAATAGAGACGACTTAACCAAGAATTTCACCTAATTCTTGACGAATAGCGCTCAATAGGGATCTCTAGGCTTCCACAACCCTGAAGCCGATGAGCTCGCCTAGATATCTGAGATCATCCACGTAATCTCCATAGACCATGGCGAGGTGATGGCCGAAGTCCATCTCCTTACGGAAGAAATCTCTTGCATCTCTCACTTTTATCTCCGCTCTTAGGCTACATCCAACCTTATCGAATCCGCTGCATCCTACCAGCTCTCCCCTAGCGGCGAATAGCTTAGTCGCCGTCGGATTGAACCTTGCGAGGGTCACAACTTCACCCTTATCCCTCGAGAAATCATAGCGTAATGTCGCTCCCCACCCGCCCATCGTAAAGCTCCTTATCTCGTAGGGAGATTCTGCAGCATTCAGCCCCTTCATCTTCAATCCCGGAACGTCATGATGAACTGCTATGATGTTCTTCTCCTTATCTATCATGTATGAGTTTCCCATAAAAGCTGACTTTCTAGACAGATACATCAGCACGGTCATTGCTAATAGAACGCTTATGTCCCCCTCACATGCCGATGGGTAACCCTCATCCTTCAGTAGAGAATGAGCCAGACAGAACGTTACCTTCTTCTCAGCGGGTATCCTCTTAACGCAGAGCTCGAAGCATGGAATCACGAACGCGTTGCACTTATATTTCATCATTAGATTCTTAGCGGCCAAGTAGAAATTGACTGATTGACGGATATACTCCTCCTTCATGTGAACCTTATCGGCATTTCTAATAAGCCTATTAGTTATCTCCTCAGCCCTCTTCTGCTCTGCCCCATCTTTTATAACTCTATCCATCTCATCGAAGACCTCGCTTGCTGATATACGCTCATAGTCTATCCCAAACCTCATCTTAACATCCTCGAGATCCCAAATGCTACTGACGACGCCGATTGGCAGGAGCTTCCCAGCATCCACAATGAGAATCCTCGTGTTCATTAAACTCTTCTTAACCTTAAAGAGCCTAACAAAACGGTTCAACTCCTCAAGGTCTATAAGTGCATAGCCCTCCATCCCACGAGATCTTAGATAAGCGGATATATCTACACTTGAGACTTGGCCGAGCTTAACAATGGGCTTCCCGTATCTCCGCGCTATCTCAACCGAGGGATGCTGAGTCAAGCTGGCATTCGCTATCAAATATAAATCCACATTCATGGAGTCCTTATCGAGCTTAGCCATCTCCTCCTCTGGGATAATCCAGTCCTCACCCCACTCTATAACGGCGGGATCGAGCAGCTCTCCATCCTCCGTCAGCCCAGATCTAACTCTCTCATAGAACCTCTCAAAATTCCTCCTTGCCTGGAGCCTCTCAAACTCGGGATCGAGCGTCTTCTCATCGCCTACCCTGCAGGGTCCCTCATAGGCGCCGCTGTGAATCAGAAGGGGAAGGACGGGCTTGATCTTCACCTTCAAATCAAACACTTCATTCAATATCTTTACCTCCTGATCAAAGGAGGCATTATTAATGATCGCTTATTTAAATTTATAATGAGCGCTACTTCGGTTTCATCGAGTTCAAGCGTCTTTCTAATCTCTGCTTTCCAATCCTAGAATGGAAGTGTCTAAAAGTTTAACTCCCCACGAGATGAGACTAGCATCTTTATGCTAGAATGTAGACTCAACACGAGCCGACATCTCCCATCTTCTAGCAGATTTGTTTAGTTTCAGACTTTATGAATTATAGTTTGTCCTCTTAAATCTCGTTATAGACTCGTATTTCGTAGATCCTTGCGCTTGGATCTCCATTTGTGCTATGGATCTCTACACATAGTCTCCGCGTTGTTACAAACTCGAATTTATGTATTCTTCTGCGTTTGTAATTGTCATGTACTTCAATTATTGTCTTGAATGATCCGTCGTCGAGTATTTTTATTGAATAATCTTTGATACATTCAGGGAATATATACGATGGCGGTATCCTTGTTGTTTCCATATTTAGATTGGTATCAAAGATCAGGTATACGGTGTTGAATGTGACTTCTCTGCCAAAGTCCAGAGTTATTGACTGTGGAAATTCCTTTCTAGGATCCGAGATCCAAATATTAGTCCACCTGTATGGTCTAGCGTAGCCATTTACTACATTCTCAGGTCTGAATGGATAAGAGGGGGGATCAAGCCTCAGTGCGTATGCGGTATGTTCATGACGCCAGCGCCTCCAGTATGTTTTCTTCCATCCAGCCACTATTCCCGGCAGTGGCTTCGCTTGGCCCCAGCACAAGCCTCTCTTCACGGGCACATTTATCCTATAGAGCCTGTTGGGCTCAACTTTTGCATTTAAGTCGAATTCAACCCAACCCTTATATAATGCAGGGATAGTGGCGGTTACCCTGATAGGCTCTCCTCCATTTCTCTTATTTAGGCTCCAAATCGAGGGAACTGACATAAACTCTATAGTTAATTCTGTATTGGCATCTACGTATGAATGAAGCCATAGATATACCCTATCTATTCGGTCTTCAGAAACCGGGAAGACTAAGCATCTTTCTACGTTTAAAGGTTGTTCATCGCCTGAGGGCTCTAATTCCAATCTTGCATGAGATGTAGCAGTAACCTTAGCAGTTCTTGCTAGATCTTGTGCATCCTGATTTGATAGATCAGGTATAAAGAGATCATCCTTGAGTAACGTTTGTTGAAGCTCGCTCAAGTATCTCCCGCTTCTGTAAAGTTCCCTAGGCATTATGCCATATCTCTTGCATAATGCTGCCGCTGTTCCAGCGGCCTGACCTAAAATAGAACAAGTCATCATTACGCGTGTAGTGCCCAAGGCTACATGCGTTACTGAGATATTTCGACCAGCCATCAGTAAATTTTCTATGTTTCTTGAATATAGACATCTGAGGGGTATGCTGTAAGGTTCTACCACTAGCTCATCTGATAGATCCGGATTACCAGTTAAGTGTTCGGGAGGTCTATCTTTAGCTAAGATTCCTCCCATTGTATGTACATCTATAAACCACCCTCCATACGCGACTCTATCAGGAAGCGGTTTTTGACTCTTTACATCATGCTCTGTCAGTATGTAGTCGCCCATTAGGCGTCTGCTTTCTCTTTTACCCGGTATAAAACCTATCCACTCCAATGCTAGATTCTCGGCGCCATGATTTCTGTAATTCTTTATGTGATCCCATACTCCCAGTAGATGCCTTAATAATTCATCTCTTATCAGGCTATTCTGGTGTATAGTATTATATGGGGCGCCTATTTCTATCCACCAGTAGCCGGAGTATGTCTTACTGCCATTAGGCATTGTGAGGGGATTGTGCGGTCGCATATATAGTGATTCTTCACTTGGATACTTCTCAGCCCACGGAGGCGGCTGGAATAAAATCTTTCTATTTGTAGATACACTTTTAAACATGAGAGTACTACCTTGCGTTTGTTTATCAGGCTTTTCAGGAGCTATTACTGGTGTTTCATTAAATTCACTTCTGGCCTCTCTGCCCAGCCTATATTCCGCGCCAGCTAAGGCGCCTACTGTTCCATCACCTGTGCAGTCTATGAAGTAGTCAGCATATAGCTTATACATCAATTCACTGCCTATTTGTAAGCACTGTATTGCAGATATCTTCGTAGATGAACTCATTTCAACATCAAATGCTACGGTATCAAGGTACAATTCGATATTGTCTTCAGCCCTAACTGTTTCGTAAAGTATTAAATCCCATAATGAAGTTATCAGTCCATTCCGGATTGGAAGGTGAGACCTTCTAATGTATTCAGTTATTATTTCCTCTATGATCCCTGTTTCTCTCGCCCATGAATTAAAAGTGCACGCGCCTGACGGATTTACTCTAATTAAGCTACTTGAATTTCCACCTAGTACAGGACGGGCTTCTACTAATGCCACCTTACACCCATGCCTCGCTGCAGCTACTGCAGCACATAAGCCAGATAGACCTCCACCAATCACAACAACATCATACTTTTTCTTCACAATGACTAGCGGCAACGATATTCACCTAGTTGGCAATATTTCTTAGATAGCATATAAGCGGTGCACTACTAAATAAGATTTTTAGTGATTCTTTTTCGGATTGTTCTTTCAGGCTGAAGAAAATCCTTTGGGATCACCTTGATGGCTTCCACGTCTTTTAGCCCATGTCTAGGCTTTCCAACAACTTTCCTGATTTTCTGGCCGTAAATTCTGTTCTTCAATTCGAAAAAGTTCTGTTTTCCAATGGTCCTTCACCCTAACTTAGCCGCATCTGGCAGTAGATATTGCTTCACCGCCAAATAGCCCTAGAAATTTCGAATAAGCCTTCTTACCAGAAATAAAATTTAGAATGTCCATAAGGAAACATAGGAAGTCGCTGCAATTGGGATTTTCACTAGGAAAAACCATATTAGCCCCGGCGAGTCACATCCATCAAGGTGAGAAGCATGATTGTCGAGTTTAGCGTGATACCTGTTGGTGGAGGAGTAAGCGTCTCAGAATTTCTTGTTCCAGCATTAAAGGAGTTGGAGAGAAGGGGGATAAGATACGAGGTCACGGCCATGAGCACCATTTTTGAGGCTGAAAGCATCAAGGAGGCCCTTAAGGCCGTAGAAGAAGCGCATGAAGCCGTATTTAAGACTGGAATTAAGCGAGTAATAACTTCGATACGAATCGATGACAGAAGAGACAAGAGAGTAAGCATGAAGGATAAAGTCGAATCATTAATGTCTAAGATTAAAGAACAGTCTTAATTCAACAACAAAGAAATGGGGGATTTCTGAAGGATCGCTTTTTTACTTGCTCAGCTCTTCAAGCCTCTTCCTTAATGCCTCCAGCTGTGACTCAAGAGCCTTCACTTGTTGCTCAAGGATCTGCCTCTCCTGCTCCTTGCTCATCTGAGGAACAATCGGATACGGAGCTGCTGGTGAAACCGTCTGAATCCACTGCATATACTGAGGTAATAATCCGCTTTGCAATATCCACTGAGCAATTGGAGGTAGTCCTGTTGGGCTTCTGCCTATCCATCCGGGTGAGAAGCCGAATCTAAGCCATCCCGGAAGCCCCGTCAGATAGAACATCCACCTATACCTGTAACCCATATCTATCACCATTTATGTGATTATGCACAAAAACAATTAAAACTTCGCCATATAATCTCTACAAAAAGGTTTATATAATTTCGTGCTTAATCACACAACCGTCAAATTGAGATGGAAGTGAAGATATTTGAAAGTTGCAGTTTCTGCATCCGCTCCCTCTCTGGATTCACCAGTTGATCCACGCTTCGGAAGATGCGCATACTTCATAATCGTTGACACGGATACAATGCAATATGAGGCAATCCAGAATCCAGCCCAATATGCAGGTGGAGGAGCCGGAATCCAAGCGGCTCAGATAGTAGCAAGTAAAGGAGTAAAGGCGGTCTTAACTGGTAATGTAGGACCGAATGCTTTTCAAGCTCTTTCAGCAGCTGGAATTCAGATCGTATGCGGAGTCTACGGAACTGTTCGTGAAGCCGTTATGAAATTCAAGCGGGGAGAGATAGGCGGTGCGACGAGCCCCACGGTTCCCATGCATTATGGAATGGGCGGAGGATACGGCAGGGGGAGAGGACGAGGCATGGGGATGGGCATGAGATATGGAATGGGCATGTCTCAGCAGACAGCCTATCCAGCAGCAATACCATCAGCGCCTCAAATGACGAAGGAGCAGGAAATTCAAATGTTAAAGGATCAGATGAAAATGTTGCAGGAGCAACTGGAGAATATAAAGAAGAGACTTAAGGAACTAAAGGAGTAACGCTTAGCCCCTTAGTGAGATGGATGAGCGCCTTTGGCCCCGTTCCATCCAGGAGATTAGGTAGAAGTCTAGGAATAAATAATATTCCCGCGAAGATATGCTCATACTCCTGCATCTACTGTCAACTCGGAAGGACAACGAAGATAAGCATAGAGAGAAGACCCTTTTATGATCCGAAGAAGCTCTTCAAGATCGTCAAGAATAAAGTTGAGGAAGCCAAAAATAGGGATGAGAGGATCGACTATCTAACTTTCGTCCCAGATGGAGAACCAACCCTAGATGAGAACTTGGGTATAGAGATAGAAATGCTCAAAGAGATCGGAATCCCAACAGCAGTATTGACAAATGCATCGCTCCTCTGGCGTAACGAAGTCATAGATGACCTTTTAAAGGCTGATCTAGTCTCCCTAAAGGTGGACGCAGTCAATGAGGATACTTGGAGGATCATAAATAGGCCTCACAGATCTCTGAGGATAAATGAGATCCTAGATGGAATCATGAGATTCTCCGAGGAGTTTAAAGGAAGACTAATCACCGAGACAATGCTCATCGACGGCTATCTAGACAACTTGGAGGATATTGCCGATTTTCTGTCGAAGATAAGACCATGCAAGGCTTATATAGCGATTCCCACCCGTCCACCAGCGGAAAGCTGGGTTAAACCAGCCAACGAAATAACAATAAATAGAGCATTTAATATCTTCTCGAAGAGCCTCGGCGAAGATGCAGTTGAATACCTAATAGGATATGAGGGAAGCTCATTCGCTCTTACCGGAGATCTAGAAGAAGACCTTCTGAGCATAATGTCAGTTCATCCGATGCGTGAAGATGGAGTAAACGAAATCTTAAGGAAGGCGAATGCTGATTGGGGCATAATTGATAAGATGCTGAATGAAAGGAAGATTGTAAGACTCGAGTATGATGGGCATGTATACTACATGAGGAAGATCCCGAGCAGGTCTTAAAGTTAAAACTTGAGGAACGAAATGAAGAGGCAACCCGCCGTCTTAATCTGCGCATCGTATAATTACGGAGCACCTACTGAAATCCCCATGCCTATACAGGCATATTAGAGCCTTATTAATAGCTTCGATCTGCATTCCAATCTCTTCTATCCGGCGATTTATCTCCGCAATCTTCTCCTCCAAGATATCTAACCTACTAATCATTTCATTTTCTTCAACCATAACCTCGACCTCCACGGGTTACAGACAGCAGAATAAGAGGCTTCGACGATGCCCTTTATGGGCAGGCTAGACTTTCCAGTCTATATTCACGCTTTCCGGCTTAACATAAACTTTAATTATGCCCGCGATTATTATCAAAAGCCACATAGGAGCCAAAACGAAATAGAAAGCTGTAAACTCTAATGGATTGAAATAGAACTGGAATTTTCTGGCTATTAGATAGAATAAAGCAGAATAAACGGATAGGCTTCCGATCATGACTAGAAAGTTTCTTAGAGTAGACAGGGTTGTTGATGTAAAGGCTGCCGGCGGCAGAAAGACACTCGTCCTTGCCGATAATAGGATCAGCGATATGAAGAACATCTTTATGAATGGCTCATCTGGTATGAATATGTTCATCAGTAATGGCGGCAAGGCTGGAAAGAGGAATAATAGAACTGGCAATGCAATGCTCGGATACTCACGTAAAACGCCCTTAATCAGATTAAAGTATTCCTTAAACCAGAAGGCCGTTCCTATGCCCCAGCGCTTCCTCTGATTGAACCATTCCCTAAATGTGGAGGGAGCCTTAGTGCTAACCGCGATCTTATCCACAAACTTAAAACGTGCACCCTTAATGAAGGATCTGGCTGCGATATCTAAGTCTTCACATATAACTCTTCGGAATCCACCTAGCGATTCGAAGGTCTCCCTCTTAATCGCGAAGGCAGCCCCATTTATACCCAGGCACTTCCCGATCTTCCTAGATATATACCAGTTTGAGAGGCTGAAGCTAAGATAGTCATAGCTTGTAATCTTAGCCACAAAAGAGTCTCTTATGACGTCTTTCTTTATCTCGATTATATCAGCATCTCTCATCTCTTCAACTACTGTCCCAAGAAAGCTTCTATTGCCACCCTTTATGATTATGTCCGAGTCTAGGAAGAGGAAGATGTCTCCAGTAGCATGCTTTGCCAGCTCATTTAAGACGTTAGCCTTCCCCTTCCTCTTTCCGTTAAATATAAAATGCGCATACTTTGAAAATCTTCTTGAAGTCTCTATACTCCTATCTGTGGGCTCGTCTATAACCACATGTATCTCCTTATCTTCATAGGGATCATTAACAAGACTATCAAGTAGAGATTCGAGGAAAACAGATTCTCTATAAACGGGAATAAAAACGCTTATTTTCTTAGACATCTTATTATTCTCTATTAATCTTGCATTTATTTTTAAGTTTTAGGGAAAAACATGAAACTATCTGATAGATACTTTAACGACTTGTATCCTCTACGCCTGTATTGGAGGATTCCTTTAATTTTATCTCCTGCCTCAACTCTTCCTCTCGGATCTTTATCTGCTTAACGATCCTAGATAATACTTCTATTACATTTTGAATATTCAGCCTCAGCCTCTTTAATGCCTCGATCCGATCTTCCACGGATGCATTCTCACTTAGTAATAGCAATTTTAATGCCGATCCCGTCATGGAGGGAATATCCGCATCTTCTATTATCCCCAGCTGAGTCATCTCCTTAAGGAGCCATCTTCTAAGGGTAGAAGCAAACTCAAAGTGCTTCTCAATCGCCTCCTTAAAGACTCTTCTACCCCTCTCCGTTATTCTATAAATCTTCCTCCTTTTCTCAGGCATCCACCAGCCCTCAATCAATTCTCTCTCCTCGAGATCCCTCAATGTCGGATAAATGCTTCCAGCAGTCGGCGTCATAATGCCAAACGTCCATTCATTAATACTCTTTATTATCTCGTAGCCATGCATGGGCTTTCGCATTAAAACGAATAATACTGCCATCTTCAAATAGCCTTTCAACATCTGCTCCTTCCATTGATTAACTATCTCTGTTGGAGCCGTCGCCATCGCTCATATCTCCAAGTATCAAGGAATCAAACATATATAAGAAACTTATATATTTTTGTTTTTTCCTTTATCATAAAAAGGACGTCTTCGAGAAAGATAGAGGGGTCTTATCGATGAGGGAGGCCTCAATCACATTTCTTATCGCCTTCATCATAATCGAGGCCTATTCACTACTGAAGACCCCTCATAACTCCTATTTGGCATCGTCAATGGGCATGGCAGCCATATTTTTAGGTCTTCTAGGGGCTTATGGACTATTTAAGAGGAATAAGACTGGAGGATACCCCGCCCTAGTATCCGTGATCCTCGGGGTTGCCTCGAATTTCCAATGCACGTTCAGATTGCCCTCCCAAACAATATTTGAGAATTATTTAATGCTTGCATCATCGGTCTCACTTCTCATCCTCGGAGCATTAGTTATGATCTCGATTTTTAAGATGAGATTGAATTACGAGGTAAAGCAACAATCAGAAGAATTGGACGCTAAGGATCCCTCATCTGAAGTATACGCCATAGAGACTGAGAATGTAACTAAGAAATATATTGTCGGGTCAAACGTGATCTCAGCAGTAAACGGGATAAATTTGAAAGTGAAGAAGGGCGAATTCGTTTCTATAATGGGTCCTTCAGGCAGCGGAAAATCAACTCTACTGAACCTCATAGGAGCCTTAGATAGACCTACATCGGGCCGAGTTCTCATAGATGGAGTGGATATATCCAAGCTGGACGATAAGGAACTGGCGAGCCTTCGCAACAGAAAGATAGGATTCGTCTTTCAATCCTACAATTTAATCGCCAGGTCTACAGTAAAGAGGAACATGGAATTGCCAGCATTAGTCAGCGGCCTATCTAAGAGGGAGCGACTAAAAAGGATTAGGGAGCTGCTTGACGTGGTGGGTCTTAGCGGGAAGATTAATAGGAAACCGAAGACTTTAAGCGGCGGGGAGCAACAGCGTGTTGCGATAGCAAGAGCTTTAATGAATAATCCCGAGATAGTCTTAGCGGATGAGCCTACTGGAAACGTGGATTCCAAGACTGGAAGGGCAATAATGAATTTCTTTAGGAAACTCAATAGGGAGAGGGGAACAACCATGCTGATCGTTACGCATGACCCTGAAGTTGCACAGATGACCGATAGGATAATCTACATTCGAGATGGAAGGATCTTCAAGGAGGAAAGGAGGAGAGGAGAGTGATCATAAAAAGCCCAAGGGAAATCTTGACCCTAACATTCATTCTTCTAATTTTCCTATCATCATTTCAAGTAGAGATCCTGCCGGCTAGATGCGTCTCCGTGGAAATGAGAGTGAACCGCGTTGCATGGGGAAATGACATAAATAATCCAATCAAGGCTCATCCCGGAGATAAAGAGATCCCCCTTACAGTTGAGGTACAGAACCTCTCACCTAACAGGACAATAAAGGGAGTCTCAGCCATCCTTAAACTCCAGAATAGCCCGTTCACGGATATCTATGGAAACCCTGAGGCAAGCGCTACCGGAAAGCCTACAGTTGGGGAAGTTTTGAACCCAACGGATGAGATAAAGCCGAAGAGTTTCTTCACACTAACATTTACGTTGAATATCGATGATGACGCCGTCCCCGGAACATATATTCAACCAATGATCGTAAATTACTCAGTTGAGTCAGACGATAAGTATGTCGAGGGAACCCCCCAGAATCTAAGCGTTAAGATCGTTATATCAAAGATAGAGTCGACTATAAGAGTTGAGGTATCACCGCAGGCCATCAAGGAAGGGGAATACATAAGAGTAACCGGTTCCATTAGTCCAGCGCCAGAAAACGCAACCGTCACATTAACCTATATAGGGCCTAAAAGAGCAGTGAATAGCAGCGTGAAAGTCAATATTGACGGAACATTCTCAGATTCATTCAAGCCGGACATTAATGGCACATGGAATTTAAATGCAAGCTGGCCTGGAAATGCTAAGTATGAGGGAAACTGGACTTCAACCTCATTTGAGGTTAGACCAGCAGCCTCAATCAACATAGTAACGTCAAATAATAGGATAGTCGGGGGATTAGATAACGAATTTACAGTAACCATAATTAATGATGGTAAGATTCCCGTCTCAGCCCTAGAGGCTTCACTCTCCATGCCCAATCCGCTCGTAGTTCACGGCAGGGAGAGCTGGAGAATAGAATATTTAAATGTCGGAGATAACTCCTCGATCAAATTCGTTATATTCGCCCCCGACTCGTCAATAGGCTCAACATACGCCGGAACATTCGAGGTGAATTATCGCGATAACTACGGCGAGAGTCACTCTGAAAAATTTACATTGGGACTCATAGTCATCGGCAGGGTGGAGCTTATCCTCTATGACAAGATAGTAAGGCCTCAACCAGTAAAGAACGGCTCTAAATTCGAGTTTTCAGCCACGCTCCTAAATAGGGGAACGGTCTCAGCGATGTATGTTAATGTGTCAATACTTCCAAGTCCAATTCTATACTTGACATCTGAGAGCAAGACATACATCGGCGAAGTCGAGGAGAACTCTCAGTCTCCATTCACAGTAGGAGCGCGCATAAGGGAAGATGTGAAAAACGGAACCTACCCAATCACCATAAGGATCACCTACAGGGATGATCAACATGTAGATCAAGAATTTAACGTCACATTTCCATTGCAGGTCATAGCCGTTAAAACAGTTCATACAAGCAATGTGAAGAAGCCGATCTCTTCCTCGTCACTCGAGGAGATCCTAACACCAATAATTGTATTGGCGGCATCTGTAATCATAACGCTCCTATACCGGAGACACGTCATCCAGCGAGAGAGGAGCATAAGGTTGGAGGGAGGGGAATGAATGTCATAGAGATCTTTAAGTTCTCGTTTGAGGCTCTGCTTGAGAGGAAGGTTAGGGCTACATTAACGATTCTAATGGTGGTCATAGGCGTAGCTCTCCTAGTGGCCTTGCATGGAACTGGAAATGGATTTACAAACTTCATTAATGAGCAATTCAGCAATTTAGGTGCAAACGTGCTTATAGTGAGCGGGCGGGGAAACATCGACATAGACGACTCTCTAATAGATGAGATCTCTAGAATTAAGGGCGTTAAGGAGGTTGTTCCATTCTTTCAGAAGCAGGCATCTATAAGCTCGAAGGGGGAGACTCAAACCTCAGTAATCATCGGCATGGATCAGAGCAAACTGCCACTACTCTTTCCAACAATAAGCTTCAAATCGGGAACCTACGTCTCAGAAACTGACAATGTAGGGATAATCCTTGGGAATGAGCTGACACGTACATCCAGCAGAGAGGAACCCTTTGCAACCCTTGGACAGACAGTTAAGATCATCTATCAGAAGTATGTGAATCAGCAACCCATCACATTCCAACGTGCATTCATAGTTCGAGGCATACTCAACTATGTAGGAAGCGGGATCATCCCAATAGATCAGATGGCCTTCATATCAACATCCGCCGCTAAGAACTTCTTCGACCAGAAAAGCTATGATGGACTATACATAATCACCGAGAGCCCAAGTCTTAATGAGGCTGTAATGAATGAGATGAGGGAAATTTATGGATCCGACCTCACCATAATATCACCACAGGTGATCTCAAATGTTATCCACCAAATAACCAGCGGCGTATCCTTATTCATCAGAATAATCGCCATGGTGTCCCTTTTAGTGGCATCTGTCGGAATAATCACGACTCTCCACACCTCAGTTTTAGAGAGGATCAAGGAGATCGGATTGCTAAAAGCTTTAGGATTCACAAATAGACTCATTCTAGAAGCATTTCTATGCGAGGCGACTATAATCGGGATCATCGGCGGAGGATTAGGATCACTACTGGGAATAGCCCTCTCTTATGGTATGAGCTGGATTCTTGGAAGAGGCCTCAATATAGATATCAAACTGGGCTCCTACGGCAGGGAGACCCTATCGATCCAGATAGTTCCTACCTTTGACCTTGAGAATATAATCTCAACGTGGCTCCTCTCTATAGTGTTAAGTATGATCTCGGGTTTTTACCCGTCTTGGAGAGCTTCACGTTTAGATCCCGTTGAGGCCCTCAGACATGAATAAGACGGTTATTCAGTGATGCTTCTAGATGAGGTGTACTTAGAGAACACCTATCTCCTTCAGGGTCAAGACTAGCTTGTCCACAGCTCTGTATATCTCCTCCTCCTTTTTGGCGCCAGCGCAGACGAGCTTCCCAGATGAAAATATTAGAAAGACGACCTTTGGATCATCCATCCGATATATTGCCCCTGGAAACTGTTCAGGCTCATACATTATTCCTCTTCCAATCTCATAAACGAGTCTTTCTATATCTATGGACACATCGCCGAGATCTATGGATGCAACGATATTTTGGATCTCAAACTCGAACTCCCCCGTACTTATTATTTTCGCATCCCTCAATTGATTAATAACCCTCTCGACGACCCTAAATGATTCCTCCTCACTCTTCGCCCCCGTGCAGACCATCTTTCCATTATTAAAGATGAGAACGCAGCTCTTAGGTTTCTTCAGCCTAAAAGCCAAGCCCGGAAACACTTCAGGCCTATACTCAACATCAGGAAAAGCCCTAACAATGGAGTGCAGATCGATCTCCTGCTTGACCCTCGCCGAGGCAACAACATTCTGAATGACTATCTTAGGGAAAATCTGAGCAGTATTAGTCGCCAACATTATTCCCTCCCAAGATATCAAGATGATAACAGCATATATATGACTGACTGATACTTTTATTTGATTCCAGAAACATAAAGTTATTGGAATCTTATTAATGAGAATTATGCCTCGGTGAGACATACATGGTCATCGTTTCTCCCCGACTAATTCACAGACACCTGAAAGAGCCGTCTCTACGAAGAATCTTCCATTTCCTAGAAGAGGATCTTGAAGTTCAATCTTATCTCCAAATGGCTAATATCATGGCCGTTGAGAGACTAAAATATAACGATCACGGCCCAGTGCACTCGAGGATAACTTCTGGAAGCGCCCTTGAGATATTTGATATCTTAACGAAAAGATTCGCCCCAACAACCGTGAGGGACAATATATGCAGCCTAAAAGATGCTAAGGTTATAGTTCTATGCGGAGCCTACCTGCATGATATTGGAAATGCAATTCACCGCACGGCCCACCATATACATGGCTGCATCATCGCGAATTCGATTCTAAATAGACTATTCAGCGAGGCTTACCAAGTAGATCAAGAATTAGCCCTAAGATTGAAATCTGAGATCCTACACTGCATCTTCTCTCATGATGAGAATGTAAAATGTCTCAGTATGGAGGCTGGCTGCGTAAAAGTGGCCGATGGAACAGACATGGCGGAGGGTAGAGCTAGAATCCCATATAAGATGGGTGGCGTGGATATACACTCATTATCAGCGCTTGCAATCAGAAAGGTTGAGATATTAGAGGGGGATAATCGCCCCGTAAGGATCATCGTGAACATGGATAATCCAGCCGGCATCTTCCAAGTGGAAAGAGTTTTGGAGAGAAAGATCTCCTCTTCTGGCATTGAAGAGATGATCGAAGTAGTGGCGCTTCAAAAGGGGAAGGAAATAAAGTCCATACCAGACATGGATCCTTCCCGGAGAATTATGGGAACATACAGATGAGTTTGATGGTTAATAAACTTTATAAGAAAATGAGGGGCAAGATCCAATTAGTGGTTTGGAGGCTAATTCTCGGCTAGGATTAGCATGAAGATCTGTATATTAACTTGGGAGTTTCCTCCTAGAATTGTCGGAGGGATCGCTAGGCACTGTTTAGGATTATCAAGGGCTCTGTCCAGACGAGGCCATAATGTGCATGTGGTAACGCTAGAGTTTCCAGGAGCCCCGCTATTCGAGGATGTAGAAGGAGTTAAAGTTCACCGTGTGCTTATAGAGCTTGGCCATCCAAACTTCATAACTTGGACTTTAATCTTCAACCACTTCATGGAGAAGAGAGTTGCCGCTTTAGGCAGAGAGGTGAATTTTGACGTTATACATATACACGATTGGCTGACGGCTCCGGCGGGCATAGCATCCAAACATTTCCTAAATAAACCTTTAATTGCAACTGTTCACAGCACTGAGATCGGCCGTTCCCAAGGACTTCACAATCCCGACTCATTCCTCATCGATGGGATTGAATGGTGGATGACATACGAGGCCAAGCAGGTCATTGTATGCAGTAACTCCGTCAAGTCGGAGCTCGAGAATCACTTCCATCTCCCGCCGGAGAAGGTAACGGTTATTCCGAACGGCGTTGATATATTCAATTTCGACTTAAATGTTAATCGTGAAGATGTTAAGAGGCGATATGGAATCAGACCAGATGAGAGAGTCATCCTCTTCGTTGGAAGACTCGTCCCCCAGAAGGGAGTAGACACGCTGATTAGGGCTGTCCCGCACATAATAAGGCAAAACAGGGACGTGAGGATATTGATAAGCGGGGACGGATGGTCAAAGGGCTATCTAGAGGAACTTGCAAGATCAACGGGCTTTAGAGAATACATAAAATTTTTGGGTTTCATTCCAGACTCTGAACTTGCAAAACTCATGGCGAGCGCTGATGTCCTAGTCATTCCATCGATCTATGAGCCTTTCGGTATAGTGGCCCTTGAGGGAATGGCCGCTGGAGTTCCCGTAGTCGCAACGAACGTTGGAGGGCTAGCGGAGATCATTGAGCATGACCGCACCGGAGTTCTCGTTTATCCTGGAAATCCAGAATCCATAGCTTGGGGAGTAAACAGAGTCTTATCAGACCGTGAATACTCAAACTGGCTTGTGCAGAATGCTAGGAGAAAAGTTCAGGAGGTGTATAGTTGGAATGCCATCGCCGAAAGGACGCTCAGGGTATATGAGAAAGCTTGTGGAGGATAAAACGTGAGATATCTATCATCCCTTCGCGTTCTTCTCTAACTTGTTTATCCTCCTGCCGAGTATATCTAATAATCTGCGACGCAGCGTATTCCCATCCTCAATATCATCGATCTTGGAGATCTCGTCCGCCAGCTCGCGGTAACCTATGACCTGACGAATCCATCGTTCAAAATCTCCTCTAGCCATGTGAAACCTAATCGATTCCTCGCTTATAGTCCTTAATATCGAGTAGAAATCGTGGAGGCTATATGCGGTTAGTCCCGTAGGCTTTGAAAAGTCAATATAAAAGGTGAAGCCCTTCTCAGGTGAGACCCTCCTGAGTATAAGCTTATGGCGAAATTCAGGCCTCTCAGACTTGAGATAAAGCCTAGACTGAAAATCTGATAGTATCCTAATAAAGACCGCGAATGCCTCTACCGGACTGAAATATGGATTAAATGCGTTGTGAACATCGCCTGAACCTCCCCCTTTAGTGCACATATAATAGAAATGATCGCTCGCCTGAAGGTAACGCCAGATCCTAATGAAATCGCCATCTCCAATCGCTTTTACGATAGGCTCCATCTCCTTCAGAAGGTTGAATGAGGCATTCTGCATCGTATTTCCAAGCCATGCGCTTAAATCCCGCTCTAGATCAGCCCATGATACGGTCTCATCTTCAGATACATCTATGACATCTACTGGGTAATACCGCCTGATCACTTCGCTGGGCGTAGAAAAGGATAGATTACTCCACCTTAGGATCTCCCTTGGAAGCCACTCTAGGAAATCGAATATTCCGCTTTCACGTCGATAGTGCTCCCCGAAAGTCTCGTAATCTATGAATATGACTATTACATCTCCCGGCGTGTATGCAAGCCAGCATGCATATTTATCCGCTGTGAGGGGCCATTCATCCCATTCTCGAGATGAGAAACGAAAGCCTATATCATCTGAGAGCCTATAATTTCTGAGAAGCAAACGGATCCTTGAATCCTTCGCCCTATAAATGTAATTCGGCTTCCTCCATCCCAAAATCCTTTCAGATCCTTCAGTAACTACTGCCTCGAAGCCCAACCGCTCAGCCATTTTCGCTATCCTATTATTATAGATGCACTCTGTATTCTCGAAGACGCGTGGCTCAAAATTAAAGACCTCCTTAATGGCCTTCCGATGCATCCTTATCTGCTCAATAAACTCCGCATTCGAGATGAAGCTCGAAAGAGAATGATAATATGTTTGGCAGAGAAGCTCGCAGCATCCTGACTTGACGATCTCCTTAAAAGATTCTAAGACCTCGGGATGCCACATCTCACATTGCTCAAGAAAAATCCCGGAGAGACTGAAGGAAACCTTAAACTTTCTATCCCTGTTCCTAAATTCTTCGATCAGATTCAACAAGACTTTGTTTGCGGGTAGATAGCACTCCCTTGATATGCGATCAAAGATCCTCCTATTCAGATCCAGATCGAAATATAACTCGAAGAGATCCGCAGATCCTCTTGGAGAAGAGAGTAATTCTCTCGAGAACCTGCGATTAAGCCTGAATGGCTGATGAACCTCAAATATCAAGCATATATCAGTCATATTCCAAGCCTCATCTAACTGAAGAGCTACACCAATTTATCTTTGTAAACCCATATTATGAAACTCCATTTCATGCGGAGGTCTGATGAAAAGGATATCCTCGATATATGCCCTGAGAGGCTCAGCTACGCTCCAAGCTTGAGATATGCATCCTCTGGGATGATGAGGCGGATCACCATCGAATATCTCGCTTAATGTTCCAAGACCAGCTCTAAAGACCTCCACTTGAAAGAGCGATTTAAGGAATCTTTCAAATGCGAATCTCCTCCAGTATGCTTCATGCCCGTTAACCTTTAGGAAAGCCGTTATGAAGGGGCCGAGCAGCCACGCCCATACCGTTCCATTGTGGTAGGCCCTATCTCGACTTGAGAATCCACCGCTGTAGACTCCCATGTATCTCGGATCATCTGGCGAGAGGGATCTTAGGCCATAGGGAGTTAATAGCCACTTCCATACGGCCTCCACCACACTTCTTGATCTAGATCGATCTTCTACTATTGGAAAGTCCAGATATACCGCGATTATCTGATTTGGACGGAGCGAGGCATCGCTCATACCATCACATACGACATCATAGAGGTATCCGCCATCCTTATACCAGAATTTCTCATTAAAGCTCCTCTTTGCACGCAGAGCCAATACGCGATAATCTTCCGATCGGCTGTAAGAGCCGAACTTGTATGAGAGAACCTCCATCAGCTTTAAGGAGTTATACCATAATGCCTGAACTTCAACAGCTTTTCCTTCTCTCGGAGTCACAGGGAAAGAGTTTACAGCGGCATCCATCCATGTAAGTCTCGGCCCATGAAAGATGAGGCCGTCACTATCCATTCTAATATTAAGCGGCGTCCTACCCTCTATATGACGTTCAATCATATCCTGCATTAGATCCCACAGATGCCTATACACAAATCGATAATTACCAGTATATTTGATATATTGGAGAATGGCATTAAAGAACCAAAGAGAAGCATCGACTGAATAATATTCGGGTGAGCCGCTTGCTTTATCTGGAAAGCGGCTTGGAAGCAAGCCGTTCTCAGAGTGTTCGGCGAAGGTCAGGAGGATCTCCTCGGCGTCTGAGAATCTCCTGGTAGCTAATGTCAATCCGTGAAGTGAGATGAGCGTATCTCGCCCCCAATCTTCAAACCAGTGATAACCGGCTATTATCGACTTCCGTTCTAATCTCCTCCTTAAAACGATGAATGAATCTGCTGACAGAATGAGCCAGCTAAGCCAATCATAACGTTTCGCACCAGTCCTGGAATAGAAATCCCTCAGCAGATCTTCTCTGCGACTTCTTTCCTTGGAATATGAGGCTTCCAGCTGATCTTTTTCGCCAAATCTGGAAAGGAATGAGATGACTTCCTCTCTTTTGATCCCGCCAGCTCCCAATAGATATATGAGAGCTCTACTCTTCGGTTTTAGGTTTACTCTGAACGTGCCCTTTTGCAGACAATCGTTAAGGCAGCTTTCACCCCGCATATCATCATTCTTAAAGTATATCTGCTCGATCCATATGTCCTCTCCACTTAAATAGACACCATTGATTAATGATAGAGCCAAGAATGCCCTTTTAGGCGAAAATTCCATGATAACTCCATTTGAAGTTGTCTCCGTAAATACTTGAAAATCGCCCTTTCTAGTAGTATCGTAAAAATGGCGCATATCTAATAGGGGATATAATTGAAGCGTCACATCTTCATCGAGACAGTTGAGGATATCATAGCGTAGTATCACAGCATTTTCGTAGCGGGGCATGAAGATCTCCTTTTTCAAGTAGACTTCATGGACTTGATAGTAGAAGCTTGGGAACGGATTCATTGCGAATCCCTTGAGATTGCGATATCCCTCGGGGTAGACGGCGTCTCTGAATTGATTTGAACCTAATGGATAGGTAACTCCACCTACGAGTATCTCCTCATCAATCTTAGATAGAAGTAGATGCCTATTCGTAGGGGGATTAAGCGGGATAAAGAGTAAACCATGAAATTTTCTTGTGTTCACGCCGATTATCGTTGAGGAGGAATATCCTCCAAGACCATTAGTTAAGATCCACTCGAATCTTATTGCATCATCAAATTTAGAAATTACTTCTGAACTGAAATACATACAGGGAAGACTGTAGTTCAAGATTCATCCACTTAAAGTTAAAGGCTAATATAGCATTCATATTTATGGATTTAACTGTAGGTGCTCAATACCTTTCTCATGCCTTCAACGGTCACATAATATCTCCTTACATTTCCGCTGATACAGAAATCAACGTATCTTTTACTCGATAATTTCAGGAGCTTCTCCCTTACTTCATGAGGCCCAATCGCGGCCCATCTTGATATCTCCTCGATCGAGAGAGATCTCTCAGGGGATATAGCCCCAATATTATGCAGAAGCGTTAGAAAACGGATATCATCAGGTATTTCGTCGGTATTCGGCATCTTCATCAGCAACCCATACTGCATAGCCACACCATTAATCCTAAATTGTATCTCTCTTAGAATATTAGACTTTTTCTATTCAACAGCGAATTACTCATTTTATGCTTATAGACCCACAATTCATAATCCCAATAAATCAGCAAATCCAATTAATTACTGAGAAGCCTTTAAATTACTGAACAATCCTAAATGCTGGATGAGGAACAATGGTAGTAAATTTAAGAGTGGACTCCTACGAGGCTGGAGTAGGCGCAGTTGGCGGCCTAGCCACATTCCACAATAACTTGTATCCCAGACTTGTAAATAGGGGGTTTGACGTTAAGACCTTCTCGATGCATTTTAGGCAGGACTTGCCAATTCGGGAGCATTATAAGGGGGTTATCATAAGAAGACCTTCTTCAGACATCGATTTGGATGTGGCCTACGCATGGACATATGACATCCTTCATCAATATGGAATAGATGTTAGCTATCTTTCCCCCTCAGAGATATATGCCGTTCCAAGATACTTCACAAATTTCGCCGTTGTCCCCTCTCCCTACAGAATGGCACTTGCAGACCTCTTCTCCCCTCATGATTGGATGTCATTTCTGAGAAGCGGACTCTTCGCTTGGCTCCATCCAGACTTAACCCAAGCAATATTTATACATTCAACGGAGCCGGGAAGGCAGGGAGGCCTTAGACACATGAACTTGAATGGAACATCTAAAAAACTTAGCCTAAGGGAGTTTGACCTTGGAGATAAGGGATATCCAGGGGCATTCTATCAGGGGCTTAGATTAATAAGGGACTTGGAGTTTCCCTTAACATTCAAGATTCTACGCAGGCTTCCATATTCAGCGCTATTTACCGTAAGCCAAATTCATCGGAAAGAGTATCTATTTGGCTTGAAGGCTCATGGAATGCGGTTTGGAGAGGTTGAGGATAGAGTCTTCGCAATATATCATGGTGTAGATACGAGTGAGTATAGGCCACTATCGAACGTCGAGAAGGAAGGCTTCAAAATAGGCTTCATTGGAAGATGCACGGCCGTTAAGGGAATGGATATAATACCGGATCTGGCTTCGATCCTCATTAAGAAAATACCGGACATAAAGTTCCACATAGTTACAAAGGCTGATCCGCACAATCCTACATACCTAGACCTTGTAAGAAAGATTCATCAGATGAAACTTAATGATGTAATCTTACTAGACAATACCTTTTATACCGGAGATGAGAAGATCAAAGTTATAAACTCTTGGGATCTACTCCTCGTTCCATCAAGATATGAACCACAGGGACAGGTTGATCTAGAGGCAATGGCATGCGGAGTTATTCCAGCCGTTGGAATGGGGGGACTGCGTGAAAAGGTTGAAGATGGATTTAACGGCATATGGATAAACCCATATGATGTCCGAGAGACTGCTGAGAAGATCCTTCAGCTATACAAGGGTGAATATAAGGGTAGAAATATGGAGGAAATAGCAGAAAATGCTAGGGAATCTACAATTAAGATTTGGGACTGGGAGAAAAGAGCAGATGCGCATAAAGAGATATATTCCTATCTTCTCGATGGGCGCGTAGATGATATATCAAGCGACCTCAGTGATCTATTATTGCCTAAAGTATCACAGATTTAGGAATCCTTATTACTTCCCAATCATTAGTATCTTGCAGATTAATTCTGAGGACATATGAGCACCTAATAGAAGTAGAAGGAATGAAAATGGGTAGAATGAAATTTAAAGATGAAGTAAATCCTGAGTATGTAATGAGAACTACGCCGCATGAAAAGGCGTTCTATTTCTTTTTGGATATTGGAAGATACACTGGCATATCTGCAAGGAGCCTAGAAGACTTTTACGGGAAGATAAGCATTGTACCTTCAAAATCTTTAGAGTTTCATCTTATAAGAGGAGACTTTGAGAGGTGGGTGAGAGAAGTGCTCGGAGACTCCCGCCTCGCAGATATGATAGGCTCGATCGATAGATCCCTTAAAAATAAGAAGTTGAGGACCATGCTGAAGATGAAGATCCGCAGACGCATAAACCAGCTGAGAGCTCTTTTAGATACGCAAAAATGAGTATTCAAATGAAAGAGACTGGTGAAGAGTATCGAGTGGATCATCAATGTCTAACAATGAGTTAAGGAAAGATTATATTCTAGACCGTTGGGTCGTAATAGCAACTCAAAGAAGGCGGAGACCATCGGACTTTATCAGGGCCAAGAGGAAGAAGAAAATTTCTTCATGTCCATTCTGCCCCGGCAATGAGAATATGACTCCACCTGCAGTCCTAGTTTATCTGAGAGATAATGGAAGACTAATCAAGGACAGAGATCGCGACGGATCTCGACATAGCAATTGGATGGTTAGATGCGTCCCAAACCTATATCCAGCCTTCACGCATCCAATAGATAAAAAGAAAAGAAAGGAGAATAAGTTCTTAAAGTCTCTTCCTGCTTATGGCCATCATGAAGTGATTATAGAGTCTCCGATACATGATGAACATCCGGGAACGGCGAGAATCAAACAATTAACTCTTATAATAAACGCGTATATAGACAGATTCAAGGATCTTTCATCGAAAGAATACGTTAAGTATGTTTCGATCTTTAGAAATCATGGATCTGAGGCGGGAGCGTCTCTCTCACATGCTCATACGCAGATTATTGCGACCCCGATATTGCCGAGAATAATGAGAGAAGAAATGGAGGGAGCTAAGGAGTATTTAAATGAGACTGGAAAATGTATATTTTGCGAGATTATTAGAAAAGAGAAAGAGAGCGCTCGCTTCATCTGGGAAAATAATAGCTTTATAGTCTTCGCTCCTTGGGCGAGTATGCATCCGTTCGAGTTCTGGATCTTCCCAAAAAGGCATCAATCAACAATACTGGATATGACACAGAAGGAGGTCGATGATTTGGCTACAACCATGAGAACGTGCTTTGGCGCGTTGAAGAGCCTATTGAGTGATCCACCATACAACTTCGCCTTCCACATGATCCCAAACGAATATTTCCATTGGCACATTGAAGTATACCCTAGATTGTCTATATGGGCGGGGTTTGAAAAGAGCACGGGCATCTACATAAATGTATTTTCTCCAGAAGAAGCTTCCTTGAATTTAAGGAGAGCGATCGCAGAAGAGGAGAATCAAGTACATCAATAATGCTCTATTAGACTTTAATATCTTTTCGAGACCTTGGCATAAGGGAAGGGCTAATATAATATATGAGACCTCTATAGAAGGTAAAGTTTAAAGTCTGTTAAAAAGATGCTGATTACATGGTTGGGTTAATGGAGATTAAGGAATACCCCTATCATAGAAGAGGACGATTCGACCATGAAGAAGATGAGTGGAAAATTGGGGAACTATGAAATTCCATTAACCGCGCTAAAAGATGGAGAAGCTGGAATAATCGTATCTATATCTAGTAGCGGGTATGGTAAAAGATGGGGATTTGAGAAGAGACTTGCAGATTTAGGTCTTACACCTGGCACAAGGATCATTGTTGTAAAGGCCGCTCCATTCCGTGGACCAATAGAGGTTTTAGTGAGAGGATCAAGATTGGCCCTTGGCAGGGGAATATCTGAGAGGATATTCGTAAAGAAGGAAGGGAGATGCGAAAAAAGGTAACAATAGCGCTTGCTGGAAACGCCAACGTTGGAAAATCTGTAATATTCAATTACTTAACTGGACTTCATCAGCATATTGGAAATTGGCCTGGAAAGACTGTTGAAAGAGCCGAGGGAACTTTGCATTTTAAAGGTTATACAGTAGACGTTATTGATCTGCCGGGCATATATTCCTTCTCCACATATTCTTTGGAGGAATCTATCGCGAGGAGATACATCGTAACCGAAAAGCCCGACGTCGTAATAAATGTCATTGACGCTTCGGTTCTGGAGAGAAATCTATTTTTGACATTGCAGTTGATGGAACTTGAAACGCCAATGGTCATTGCATTAAATCAGATGGATATGGCAAAGAAGAAGGGTATAGAAATCGATGTGAAAAGGTTAGAGGACATCCTTGGAATACCAGTTGTTCCCACAATAGCGATCAAAGGAATCGGGATCTTTCAGCTCATAGAGAAGGCCATAGAAGTAATTGAGAGAAGAGTCTCTGTTAGGCCATCTGAAATAAGATACGGAAAGGAGGTTGAGGAGAGAATTGTCAGACTGACTGAGGTTCTAAAGAACATTCACTCGCCTTATCCTCCGCGATATTTAGCAATAAAGCTACTTGAGGGGGACGATGAAATCGAGAGGGAGATCATTCGCGAAAAACCGAAGGCTGTGGCTCTTGCAAAGAAACTTGCAAGAGAACTTGAGGAGATACATGGACATGACCGCTCAACGATAATAACTTCTGAGAGATATATGGTCGCCAGCCGAATTGCTAACGATGTTCAAAAGATCACAACTACAACGAGGCCCTCCACAAGAGAGATACTACACACAATTACAACGCATAGGATCCTAGGATATCCAATAATGGTATTCTCACTATTCTCGATGTTTTATCTCACATTTACCCTTGGAAATCTCTTGTCTGAGATACTAAGCGAGTATATTTATGGGCTTGAACCGCTACTTGTAAGCCTGCTCGGTAAGGGAATTATTGAGAGATTGATCTGGGGAGGGATAATTGAGGGGATCATAGCTGGCGTAACGATAGCTATACCATACATCGCACCATTTTACCTCATACTTTACCTCCTAGAGGATTCAGGCTACATCAGCCGAATAGCATTCCTAATGGACAATATAATGCACAAGATGGGACTACATGGAAAGGCTTTCATTCCTCTCATGCTCGGATACGGCTGCAATGTTCCAGCATGCCTAGGATGCAGAATAATGGAGACAATGAGAGAAAGAATACTAGCAATATTCGTGACTACACTGGTTCCCTGCGCTGCTCGTTCAGTCATAATTTTCGGCTTAGTCGGAAGATTTCTCGGAATAAAATGGGCCCTATTGCTCTATATACTTAATATAGCTATTATCTTTGCCTTAGGAAGGCTTGCATTTAAGATTTTACCTGGAGAGCCTACCGCCCTGATAATGGAGATGCCAGACTATAGAGCTCCGCATCTTAAGACCGTCCTAAAGCAGACATGGTTTAGATTATTGGAGTTCATAAAGATAGCATTCCCATTAATAATTGCTGGAAGCTTCATGATAAAACTCGCCGAGCTCCTCGGCTTACTCAGAGTAATAGCAGATTTTCTCAGTCCAGTAACGATCTTGTGGCTTGGACTTCCAGCAATAAGCGGCATAATGCTGATCTTCGGAGTTCTAAGAAAGGAACTCATGCTCATCATGCTCGCTACGGCCTTCGGAACGACAGATTTCGCAAGCGTCCTGAATCCAGTTCAAATGTTAGTTTTCACGATAGTTGCGATGTTTTATATTCCCTGCATAGCGACAATAGCGGCTCTCGTGAAGGAGCTCGGATGGAAGGGGGCATTGATCATAACAACAGTTGAGATAGTCTTCGCAATCATGCTTGGAGGAGTGGCGCAGAGGATATTAACACTTCTTTTTGGCCTCACCAAATAGTTTATTAAAAGTTGATGCCTTCCAATTTATGGGAAGTCAGCGAATTGTTGAGGATCGAAAGGGAACAGAAGATCTTTGAGATCGGAGGTGTTAAGATCGGAGGTCAGCCTGGAGAATTACCTACGGTTCTCGTAGGGAGCCTGTTTCATGAGGGACATAAGATAGTTAAGGACAGACGGTTGGGGATCTTTGATAAGAAGAAGGCTGAACGATTGATTAGAATGCAGGATGAAATGTCAAATAAGACTGGAGTTCCATGCATGTTAGATATCGTTGCTGAATATCCCGAGGCGCTTATCAGATACATAGACTTTGTATCTGAAGTTACTGATGCGCCATTCCTAATAAATGGCCCTAGAATGTCTGTACGTGTAGCTGCCGCGAAGCATGCCGTAGAAGTAGGCCTGAAAGAAAGGGCAGTTTACAACTCGATAAACTATACTTTGAGCAAAGAGGAAATAGATGCTATTAGGGAGACAGGATTAGAAGCCGCGATAATACAAGCCTTTAATCCAAGAGACCCGCGTCCAAACGGGATGATCTCACTTCTTGAGGGAAATTTTAAAGAGGAAGGCTTATTGAATAGAGCCTTTGAAGCTGGAATCAAGAAGCCATTACTCTTCATGCCAGTTCTTGACGTTCCGAGCATTGGATGGGCCGCTCACGGAATATACCTTGCGAAGAGAAAATTTGGTATGCCCACGGGAACCGCTCCAATCGGCGTCGTAGGAAGATGGAGTAAGGCTAAAGGCCTAGATGCGGAAATTAAGAAATTATATCGGGCTGGCGCGGCTACAATCGTGCAGGTTATGAATGCGGACTTCATAATCTACGGCTCAGTGGCTAAAGCTAAAAACATCTTCTCAGTATGCGCCATGATCGATGCTATAATCGCCTACACAGCCCAGAACTTCGGGGTAAAACCACTAATAAGGACTCATCCATTCTATAGGATCTTTCGCGGCTAAGATTTCGCATGGAAAAGACTTAATAGGAATATTTTTCTTCCTTATCTTTTAATACAGGGGATGATGAATAATGGCAAAGATCACTGCCAAATGCAAATTGTTAGAGAACGTCAGGACCATAGTGGATAATTCAAGAACGCATTCTGTGGTCTGCGATTTGCCAGAGGCATCCGGCGGTCAGGATACTGGACCAACGGCATTGGAGCTCGCGATCATGAGCTTGGCGGACTGTGCGGCCACAATATTTGCCGATGTAGCTAAAAAGAGCAATATTGAGCTTGCAA
This sequence comes from uncultured Candidatus Bathyarchaeia archaeon, assembly GCA_964508155.1. Taxonomy (GTDB): domain Archaea; phylum Thermoproteota; class Bathyarchaeia; order Bathyarchaeales; family DTEX01; genus B63. The sequence goes on along the minus strand of CAZDRE010000002.1, from coordinate 119,851 downwards.
ATCTTGAAGTGATAGCTGAGGCGGAGAAGGCTGAGGACTCGCCGACGCTGAAAAGTGTAAAGTTGAAGGTTAAGGTTTCAGGGAAGGCTAGGGAGGCCCTTCTAAGGGCGGTTTGGAGAAGGACGGAGGCTAATTGTCCAGTAGTGGCAATATTCAAGAATCCCATACCAGTAGAGGCCGAATTGGAGATAGAGACTATAGAATAAACGCGAAACCCTCCCAATTTTTTATTTCACATGTCTTTTTGGAAGACCGATGTGTCAGGATTTACTGCATATGAAATAGTCGATACCTAAAAGATTATATCCGAAAGGTTATTGTAATGGTGAATTTAGAGCTTAAAGTGGTTTGAGATGCCGAAACATAAAGGTTACGTAGAGAAACTCATGATGGAGATTAGAAGTTTATGTGAAAAACGTAAGGCCGTTATATTGGCGCATAATTATGAGTCTCCTGAGGTTCAAGATGTTGCAGATTATGTTGGGGATAGCCTCGAACTCGCTAGAAGCGCCCTAAAGACAGATGCTGAGGTAATAGTTTTTGCCGGAGTCTCATTTATGGCTGAAGTAGCGGCAATATTAAATGAGAATAAGATAGTATTACATCCAGTTAAGGAAGCCGGCTGTCCGCTTGCAGACTTTATGAATCCCCAGATAATAAAGAGATTTAAGGATAAGTATCCCGGCTCCCCACTTGTGGCATATATAAATTCATATGTAGAAACGAAGTTTCATGCTGATTATATAGTGACAAGTGCCTCCGCAGTTAAGCTGATATCTAAGCTTGACGCAGATACTATTCTCTTCGGCCCAGACAAGAATTTAGCCCTATATGTGGCTAAGAAGACTGGCAAGAATATCATAGCGGTTCCAAGAAATGGACACTGCTATGTCCATGAATATTTGATCTCACGTTATCATATCGAGAAGGTGAAGGATGAGAATCCGACGGCTAAACTTCTTGTTCATCCAGAAGTGCTTCCTGAAAATCAAGAAGTCGCGGATTATGTTGGGAGCACAAGTCAGATGTTAGCGGCCATTGAAAGGCTTGGAGGGAAAAAGTTCCTTTTGGGAACAGAAGAGGGCCTTGCATACAGGGCCAGGAAACTCCATCCAGACATGGAGGTAATGCCAGTGAATCCAAGAGCGATATGTATAGACATGAAGAAGATTAATCTCTTAAATATTAAGAGGAGCTTGGAAACGCTTAAACCTCGAGTTCACATAGAGAGGGACGTTAGAGAGAAAGTCAGATCTACTCTTGAAGAATCTTTACGGCTGATAAAATAGACTCTTATATCAGCAGAAAAAATATTCATGTAAGAACATCCATGAATCGTAGATGGAGAAGAATATCAAGGAAATAGCTATGGTTGCTATTCTAGGCAGGGAACCCGATCAAATCCCATAACTGATATGCCCAGATATATTCGCTAGACTATTCCCGGCCGATTTAGATTCTTCGAAATCTCCCTTTATGGCATGAACTTAGACCTAGAAGACTCGGCTCATCAAAAAGATACCAGTCTATAGGATGATACGGCCGCATGTTATGTAGAAAAGATACAGAGGGAAAATATTGATATTACGATATCGTAAATTCACTTTATTAAGACAAAAACATATAGCCTTTTTAGTGATGTGACGCTTCTTGCGTGGCAATTAACTGTTTTTGAGCATAAATTTAGTGCTGGAGGGCGAATAACGATGAAAAGGAAGCACCTTGCGATATTACTCTCTAGATTAGAGCCCAATCCTGAGCCTAAATTGAAGTGGGAGAGCTATAATATCGACGCTGAAAGCGCAGCTGAAATGGTATATACGGCTTTTCTTCATGGTGATATTAAGGGAAAAAGGATCGCTGACTTGGGATGCGGTTCTGGAATATTGGGCATAGCAGCCATGCTACTTGGGGCAAGCCAAGCCGTTGGGGTGGAAATCGATAAGACAGCCTTGGAGACTGCTGTAATCAATGCTAAGAGAGCGGGAGTGAGAATCGATCTTGTCCTTGGAGATATAGAATGCCTCGTTGGAAGGTTTGACACCGTATTAATGAATCCGCCTTTCGGAACATGGAGGAGAGGATTTGATGTTAAATTTTTGAGAAAGGCCATAGAGATCTCAGATGTTGTATATTCCTTGCATAAGCGAAGCGAGTCTGTTCGACTCTTCCTTAAAAGAGAAATATCAAGAATGAACGGTAAAATTGACTGGTTAAAGGAGATGACCATAACCATCGGGAGAATCTATCCATTCCATAAGAAAATGAGATATCAGGTTAAAGTCGACCTTTACAGGATACTAACAAGGAAGACGAAGGAATCGGGGCAAGACTAATATGGAAGCTACGAGACCTTCTTAAGATGAAAATACAGCATAACAGATGTGTTGTTTATGAGGAATATAAGTAGCGGACAGTTCGTTATTCCAGGAGAAAAGCTCGGTGTAATTGAAGAGTTCATACCAGATGTTGGCACCTACGTAGAGAATGGGAACATATATTCATCTAACATGGGCTTTGTATTAATAGACTTTATCAATAAGAAGATATCTGTTTATCCGGCAACGCGTAACGTGAGTATTCCAAGAGTGGGAAGCGTAGTTACCGGATATGTCACGACTGTCCAGAATGCATTCGCGCTTGTTAGGATATTTAGGGTCGGAAGAAAGACATTATCCGGGTCCTTTACTGGCGTTATTCACATATCAGATATAAGTCGCCGATATGTCAATAACATATATGATGCCGTCAGGTTGGGGGATATAATCCGAGCTAAGGTCATAAGCGATAAGAATAAGATCTTTCATCTTTCAATCAAGGATGAGAATCTCGGAGTGATCTATGCATTCTGTTCCCAGTGCGGAGGAAACTTAATTAAGCGGAGAAACCTTAAATGTGCAGTCTGCGGAAATACCGAGAAACGTAAGATAAGCGTGGACTATGGAAAGGTAATAATTTAGTGAGGAGAACGATTATGGAACTTAGAGTGTTACGGAGAACCGCAAATGAATTAAAAATCGAAATAGAAGGCGAAGGACATACTTTCTGCAACCTATTGGAATCCGTCCTTTTAGAGGATAAGATGGTCGAGTTTGCTGGATACGATGTGCCTCACCCTCTAATCTCAAACGCAATATTCTTTATACGAACCAAAGAGGGAAAGAGGCCTGAAGAAGCGTTAATCGAGGCCATCGAAAAAATCCGGCGCAAAGGAAAGGAATTAAGTCAAGAATTCAATGATGCCCTTAAAATATGGAGTAAAGAACAACAGAAGCCTCGAGAGTCTAAGTCCAAAGAAGCCTAATCTCTTCGACTATTCTCTGCAGAAGAATCCTCCAAGAATCCCTAATATCCTCGGATCTCTCTATGATTTTGAGAATATCCCCTATAGACATAACTCCCCCTAGCCAAGCATAGACTATTAAGGCCTCAGCCGCATTTGCCATCTCATGCTTATCCATTCTGGATGGCAAAACCTTTCTCAAACCAGCCTCTCTAAGAGCAGAAGCAAGAGTCTCATTATCTAATTTTTCGCCCACCGGCTTTCCACTCCTAAATGATAGAGCCAACGAATAGATGAAGTTTACAAAGGCATCTCCCAGAGCAGCCAAGTCATGATCAATTAGGATGTCCCTTAGGCTTTGATACTTAAGAATAAACGGGAAATCTGAGCGCTTAAATAGGCGCTTTATATCATGCATGAATGAGAGATCCACATAGAAAGAGAAATACCTTTCTATGATCAAGCCGTATCTCCATTAGTGCCGAATTGGGAAGAACAATGAAAACAATAATCCTAAAAGTCAACGCCGACAAGCCGGAAAAGAGCAAGATTAAAGCCGCAGCGAAGATCATAAGGGAAGGCGGCTTAGTGGCATTCCCAACAGAGACAGTTTACGGTTTAGGAGCCAACGCGCTAGACTCAAAGGCTGTTAGGCGAATATTCGCCGCTAAAAAGAGGCCACTAGACAACCCTTTAATTGTTCACATAGCGGATAAAGCCGATGTCTATTGGCTTGCAGAAAAGATTCCAAAAGACGCAGATAAACTGATGGATTTATGGCCTGGACCACTCACTTTGGTCCTTAAGGCCTCAGACATAATACCAAAGGAGACAAGAGGGGGACTCGACACAGTGGCGATAAGAATGCCAAATCATAAAGTTGCATTGGCTCTCATCAGAGAGTCGAGAGTCCCAATAGCCGCTCCCAGCGCAAATCTAGCTGGTCGGCCTAGCCCTACAACAGCTGAGCATGTAAAACAGGATCTAGATGGAAAGATCGAGATGATCCTTGATGCAGGTCCAACGAGAATAGGCGTGGAATCAACGGTTATAGACCTAACCTCAGAGCCCCCTCAAATCTTGAGGCCTGGAGGCCTAACATATGAAGAATTAAAACGTATATTGGGTGATGTCAAGCTTCATCCATCAGCTATAGCCGATAGGGGAGTAGATCTGAAATATGCGCCCTCGCCAGGCATGAGGCACAAACATTACTCTCCAGAGGCTCAGCTAATCCTTGTCGAGGGAGAATTAAATGCGATGATCAATAAGATCCATGAGTTGATTGGGCTTTACAGGGAAAAGGGCAGGCGAGTCGGCATCTTGGCTACAGATGAGACGCAACATCGTTATCATGGGGCTTACGTTGTAAAGTCTATTGGAAGCCGTGAAGATCCATCCTCTATGGCAAGGAATCTATTTAAACTACTGAGGGAATTCGATGAAGAAAAGGTTGATGTAATAATTGCTGAGGGAGTTCCAATGAAGAGTTTAGGATTAGCCGTCATGAATAGGCTTAGGAAAGCCTCTGGCTTCAACATCGTAAAGGCGAACTGATACCAATTAAGCGACCATACGCAACCACTACTGTAATGGTGAAATTTCTTAGCATAATATTGCTGATGGAAAGTGAACCTTTTATTTTACATACTTAATGCAAACTAAACCATGCACTAATCATATTTCCACTCGATATTTTTGGATGATATTTCCTTCCAGCACTTCCAGCATATCGGTAATCTCTTTCCATTAAATATTATGTATAAGGCTATATCAGTGCTTGAGCATCGTTTATTCCAGGGATTCATGCATCTCTCAACAGCGGTTGCCTCTCCGTATACACGCTGTTCCTTCGATGGAAACCTTCTCATTTATTATCCCTATTCTTCGGGGGACGAAGATGACTATTTAAGGAGTCTGTGAATTTTGGGGGAGGGGGGATCCACTCTCAGTTTACCATCTAATTTTTTCTAAAAATTCCAGGAATGCTCTTACTATTTTGTGCTCTCTATTTATCTGATATGTTTTTGGAGTGAATGGATATTCCTTAACCCATCCTAGATTAACAAGAGTTTTTAGCTGTTCTTCTACTGATGGCGTTCTCACGCCTGTAGCCTTAACCAATGCATATTTTGTATGTGCTTCTTCTGGATGGAGGGCTAAATGTAGTAGTATTCTGAATCTGCTTCCTCCTCCAAATCCATCTTCAAGATCCTTCCAGAGGCTTCTCTTTTTACCCCTCACTTCGTCCCCTTCCTTAATCTCTCAGCAAGGCTATTCAGAAAATCTTCAAGGTCGATGACGGATGCCCCTGATATTCCAATCTCCGTGAGAGACTTCATATCGACTAGACCACGATATATCAGATCCTGCATATATTCCTCAAATTTTTCGGTAGGTTTAACATCGAACTCCTCACATACAACCTTATAGCTCCTATATATATCACGAAGCCCAACGTATGCTGAGCCGCTCAATTTTAGGCTACGAACAAGCGCTAGTAGTATTAGACGCTCATCCATATTTAGGCTTATAATATCCTCGGTGGTTATCGATGGACCGATCTCACTATAAACTTTTCTAACGTGATCTGGCAGGATCCTATCTGATCCTCTACTCTCAGCTAGGTTTCCAGCATAGTATAGAAGATCCAATCCAACGCGTATGTCGCCGTTCACTGGAGGATTAGCCGTGATCTCACTTATTAGATCAAGAGCCTCCTCGCTTACAGCTTCAGGGTAGAATGCCTCCTCGATACGACTTGAGAGTATATCCTTAATTTGCTGTCCCGTATATCTTGGAAATTCGATTATGCCAAGGCCAAGCGTTGATCTCTCTCTTGGATCTAATCGTTCACGCCACCTCAGAGATCTCGCTATGAATATTTCGCCAATAATCGGTGACGGCTCCCCAGGACTCATCTCCGTTACTCGAGTCAAATCATATATTACGTGCTCTTTCGGGTTGATTTGAACGAAATAATCTATTTCATCAAACGTAATAAGTAAAAACATGTTCTCCAATCTTAGATACTCGATCAATTGCTGAATCATCTCTTCGGGGCTTAGGCTTCTTGTCGAGATTTTAGGAGTCAACTTTCTAATGAGATTTCTGAAGAGAACATATCGTGTCGTGCCGTCAACCTTACAATTCACATAAATATGCCTTAACTTAACATCTTCCTTCTCGGCATACTCCATTATCTGCTCACCGAACCTTATAGCCGTGCATGTCTTTCCGGATCCAGTTGGACCTATTATTTGTATGAACCTTGGATAGGCGCTTTCGATGTTTCTTACCATGGCGCCATATATTGAGTGAAGCATTCGGAGCTGCTCCTCTCTATATGGAAGTTTCTTTGGGATGTAGTGCGGCGAGAGCTTATTTCTATCCTTAAATATCGGTCTAATCGGCAACTGGATCATCCCTATCTCTTGATGCTTTAGAATGTTGCCTCCTACTCAAAAATAGATATTCCAAAATAAGTATCTAACCCCATTGATCTTTAATTCGCAATTCACCAAAGAGGATATATCATCTTCTACATATCTTAAGTTAAGTATTGAGGATCCACTTTAGGGGAAAATAATCTTGTGAAAGATTAGATATAACGCGTTTTTTACAATTATTTTGATAAGGCTCATATTCTCGTTATCCGCAAACTTAGCATTTCAGCTCAGCACGGAAATATCTGCATTTACTAAGGGTATATAATACCGTCAAGATATTTGTTAATGAGTTTCATGAGGATAGTGGAAGATAGGAGATCCTCAAAATATGATTATGGATCATGGAACAATAGGAATCATTGGTATTACTGACGCCACAGATGTTAAAGTATGTACTCTACCAGATAAGAGGCTTGTTAAGAAAGCCAAGATTGGAAGGTATGAGAAGATCCTTGTAGATTTATCTAACGGAACACCCTTTAAGATCTGCCCAACAAAGCCAGTATCTGTAGTGTTGATGAATAGAAGACAATTAGGTGAAGGTCAGCTCCGGACGAGCAAGTTCTTTATAAGTGTTGACAGAGGCTGCGTGGGGTAAGAAGTTACATCTTTCCCTACAAGGATACTATAGTCACAATAGACGATATTAAAATGAGACTTCACGAAGATGAACCTTATAGACTGAGAGAGAGGAACTTCATGTGATATCAACTATAGAAAATATATAATCGAGCTGGTAAAAATGCAGAGACATAAGGGCGTCAGCACATTTGCGATCTGTCTACCCTCGATCCGATCCCTAGATACTACACATAAAGGCTTAAAGATTAAACCTTCACTGCCAGTTGAGACGCGATGGAGAATGCTTCTTGGGTGTATTATGTCATTCTGACAGTATATGCTACGTTACAGCCGTGGCATTGACGATTAAAAGACAACTGAATGAAGAATGAAGAATCGTAAATTGTTCTATGGTTCAAGCGGTTCTACGTGCACTGCACGTGGAATCGTAAGTGTTTTAGGCCTTTTAATAGGAGCCGCCCATCTAACAGCATTCTCGATCACCAATAAGACCTTTTCGTTGTGATAGACTGGATAAGTCTCATGTCCCGGTCTGAAATAGAAGATCTTCCCACGTCCACGATAAAAGCAGCATCCGCTTCTGAAGACTTCTCCTCCCTTAAACCAGCTTATGAAAACCAGCTCGTCCGGATTTGGTATATCGAAGAATTCGCCGTACATTTCGGTCTTTTCGATCTCAAAGTAATCTCCAATCCCCTCCGCTATCGGATGCCCAGGCGAGACTACCCATAGGCGCTCCTTCTCTCCATCCTCCCTCCATCTGAGGCTACAACTCGTTCCCATCAGTTTCCTGAAAATCTTAGAGTAATGCGCCGAATGTAGCACTATAAGGCCCATTCCATCGCACATAATCCTATTATATACCCTCTCTACTACTTCATCGCTCACCTTATCATGCGCGGCATGTCCCCACCAAATCAGCACATCAGTATTTTTGAGAACTTCATCTGTTAAGCCATGTTGAGGCTCGTTTAGAGTTGCCGTTCTCACTTCAATATCAGGCTTCTGACTTAAGTATTCAGCTATAGCTCCATGAATTCCCTTAGGATATATCGCTGCTACCCTCTCATCTTCTCTTTCATGAATGAATTCATTCCAAACCGTAACGTGAACCTTATCTCTGTTCATGTCAATTCCCCTAACACCAATTGATTAGGACAAAATAATATTTTTATGCCTAAATGTCTTTCTCGTCTCTCAAAACGGAAGATATAAATTTGATGATCATTTAAATTGGAGTGCTTCGAGGCGAAAGGATCATGGCATATAAGTATCTGGCTGAGGCTTGGAAGAGGCCTGATGCATCTTACATTAAAGAGTTAATGCAAAAAAGGGTGATTGAATGGCGGAAACAGCCAGCGATAGTTAGGATTGATAAGCCAACTAGAATTGATAGGGCTAGAAGACTTGGATATAAAGATAAGCCCGGATACGTTGTAGTCCGGGTTAGGGTTAGGAGGGGAGGGTTAAGTAAGCAGCGCCCAAGAGCGGGACGTAGACAGAAAAGAATGGGCGTGAAGAAATATAAGCCCGCCAAGAGCCTCAGACTTATCGCTGAAGAAAGAGCCGCAAGGAAATATCCAAACCTTGAGGTTCTCAATTCATATTGGGTCTGGGAGGACGGCCGATCAAAATGGTTTGAGGTAATACTCGTTGATAGAACATTACTGCCTAATCTTCGCCTCGGCAAAGGCAGAGGACGAGTATTCAGGGGACTAACAAGTGCCGGAAGGAAAGTTCGAGGGCTGATGGCTTAACGCTTAAAAAAGATATACAAGCGCGACGACCACGCATCCATATCTTCCTCTTGGAACATCCAAAGTCTCAATTTTGTATTTGACGTTTCGAAGTCTTATCCCCCTCACATTTGCCATCTCTTGAATCCTCTCCTCTAGGATCTTCCTCGTGGCGGATTCATCCATACTTCCATATGCTTCAGCCACGATCCCGAAGCCTTCCTTCTCAGCGAAGCCCCATGCTATTCCAGCGCTTATTTTTCCATTCCTTCCATAAGCCTTCGATAAGACAGTATACGTTATGCTTCCAACGGGAATATCTCTTGGAGGAACCTCCCTGCAATTCGGCGGGATTATAGAGCTCACCTCGACAAGATTACAATTTGCTATTCCAGCATCTTTTAATGCTTTATCAAATGCATTAAGCTCTGAAAGTTTTCCAATAGCCTTTCCTCCAGTTACGAAGAACCCTTTGGGTATTAAAGTTCGCATTTTCATCATCGCCTCTTAGAATTTAGCAAACACTAGCATTATGAAAATCAGAATTAATAAAAGTCTCTATGCTCATAAGAAAAGAACAAGGTTAAGGGCGTGAAGCATCGGTGGTAAGGAAGAGAGTAGCATCTATCGAGATAAGCATATTCGCGCATGCAACTGAGGATCCCGAGAAAGTTAAGAGGGCATTCCAGAATATACTACCACCAAACAAAATTGAGGAAGTTATACTTCATAAGAGAGTTCTGAAGGGGGAGTATGGAAATCCGATAATATATTATAGGGCGAGAATAACAAAGCCTGAAATAACTGAGGCTCTTTTGAGGAGAATAGGCGATAATCTACCACTACACGATAAAAGGACTCTGAACTCCGAACTCGGCAGGCGATTGGACGGGGGAAAACTTTACATAAGACTTGATAAGCAGGCCGCTTACATGGAGAGATATAGGCTTTGCAATACCGATCCGATACACTTGAAGATAAGATTCAAAACTTCAAAGATTAATGAGATAAAACAGATATGTAGGGAGTTAGGGATGCTACCGTGAAATGCTTCATTGATCTACACCTCCGCCCAAACCTTGAAGAACGCGTCGAGATCGAACGCATCATTAAGAGATCTGCTGAGCTGGGGTATAAGGCAGTTGGAGTATCACTCCCCCAAGAGAAACTTCAAGAAAGAGCGAGGGAAATACGTAAAATTTGCAGTGATGTAGGCTTAGACTTCATTAGTAGGATAGATTTGGAGCCACAGAATTCCGCGGAGCTCTTGAGGAGCTTAAGGTTTTTGAGGAGGAGAGTAGAGGTGATCGCCGTTAAATGCCTGTCTAAGAGCGTCGCTAGGCAGGCGGCCAAGGATAGAAGAGTCGATATACTATCCTTCTCTCCAATAGACCTAAGGAGAAGATTCTTCGATTCGGCTGAAGCTGAGCTCGCATCAAAAACTCAAGTCTCACTTGAGTTTGACATGGCTCCGCTTCTATATTTACATGGAAATCAAAGGATCAATCTACTATGGAAGATGAGAATAGAGACAATAATAGCGAAGAAATTTGATGTGCCGATCGTTATTTCTAGTGGTGTAAGCGAAGCATGGTTATTGAGGAAACCGGAGGACTACGCTTCACTCGGATATCTTTTCGGATTAGATCTTGAGAATGCGAAGAAGGCGATCTCTGAGAACCCAAAGAAAATAGTTGAGCGGAACAGAAGGAAGCTCGGTCCGAATTACGTCGCTCCAGGCATTTACGTGATTAGGAGAGGGAAGGATTGCCCAAAATAGTCAGGAGACGATACATTGCTGTTAGAATCGATAGTGACCAGACAATAGAAAGAAAAGATTTCATACGTGCAGTTTGGAGTATCATCTTAAGGCTTTTTGGAGAGCACGGCGCAAGCCAGACGGAATTGAAGATAATAGACTATGATCCCACGAAGGGATTAGCAGTGCTCCGTTGCAACCATAAAGCCTTACCCATGATTAAAGCTTCAATTCCGTGCATCACACATATAGGAGCATCTCCAGTCGCCATTCATGTGGAAAGAGTCTCCGGAACATTAAAGGCATTAAGAAGAAAGCTTTCTTTATAAACTTTATAAAGAATTTTTCTGCGGTGAAATCACACCCAAAGTATGATCTCTTCCTCTTGAGAAGCGATTTCCGTTTTTTATGGAGTTAATCTGAATCTGTCTCTTGGGAAGAGAACGACCTCCCTGATATTTTTTGTTCCGGTAAGCATCATTATCAGTCTTTCCAGACCTATTGCCCATCCAGCATGCGGAGGCATGCCATAATCAAATGATTGAAGGTGATACTTGAAGGATTCTGGATGCAATCCCTGCTCCTTCAATCTCTTTATAAGAAGATCCTTCTTGTGAACCCTCGTTCCACCTGAGGCTATCTCTATCCAGCTCCACATCAGATCGAATCCCTCACTTATCTCCGGATTATCATCTTTAGGTTTGATGTAAAACGGTTTGAGTCTCGTCGGCCAGTCAATTATGAAATAAAAGTATGGATGAACCTTTCCTAAGGCTCTATATCCCATGGTTGGTATATCTTCACCCCACTCTAACTTTATGCCTAACTCCTTAAGCTCATCCAAGACCTCATCATAGGTCAATCTCTTCAGCGGAAGCTCAGGAACCTCAACACCATGATTAAGAACCTCCAGTTCCTCCTTGCATTTTTCACGCACAACCCTGCATATAAACTGCATAAGTTCCTCGGCAAGTCTCATCACATCCTCGGCCGTGACAAATGCCTCTTCAATATCGATCGATATAAACTCCGTTATGTGCCGTCTAGTATGAGATTTTTCAGCCCTATATGCAGGTCCGATCTCATATACCTTCTCAAAGTCTATGACGAGCTCCTCCTTATACAGTTGGGGACTCTGCGCAAGAAAGGCTTCACGCTCAAAATAGATTACTGGAAAGAGAGCTGCCCCTCCCTCGGTAGCTGAGGCTATTATCTTTGGCGTATTCACCTCCAAAAATCCTCTCTTTGACAGAAAATTCCGAGTAGCCTCAAGCACTACATGGCGAATCTTGAATATCGCTTGGGATCTATCACTACGCAAATCTAAGACCCTTGCATCTAATCTAACATCTATATCCGCTGGCGTCCTGCCAGTAATGTCTATAGGAAGCGGATGCTTCGCGATCCCAAGAATCCTAATCTCTTTCGGTATTATCTCAACTCCTCTCGGAGCCTTCTCCATACCCCTAACAAATCCCTTCACGGCTATACAGTCCTGCCTGTGGAGGGAGCTAGACTTCCTAAGAGTCTCTGTATCAACTTTAGATTCTGGAATTGTAATCTGAACTTTACCGAGCCTATCCTGGAGAACTATGAATCTTATGCCTCCTAGATCACGAATTTCACGTATCCATCCCATCACGATTACTTCTTGCCCATCTAATTCTGGTGTTATATCCGCCGTGTAATGCGTTCTCCGCCAGTCTTTTAAATCATCGATCTTCATCTGCAGGATAGCTCCGACAATCTTTTCATGCCCTATTAAGCTGCAAACTCAACTCTGAGTATCATACCCCTCGATTCCTTTGCGATCTCCTTTAACGCATCGATATATTTCATATACTTCTTTTTTCCTTTCCCCTTCAAGATGACTCTTGTCTCGATCGTTCCGTCCGGAAGCCAAATATGATTTATTGTCAAGATATCCAACGGAGCAAACAAGTCTTCCAGAAACTTTCTTTCATCTGATTTATACTCTAAAACCCTAACTGTCTTCTTCGTCTTCTCCTCTAACACCTTAATTATCTTTCCACCGTAACTTAAAATGCGTGGGATATCTCCACGTCCAACAAAAATTGCCAAAACACCATCTGATTCTATGGATTTATGAAAATATACGTCTTGAAGTGAAGGATACATCTTTTCCAGAGAAAGGAGTATCCTCCCTATCTTTAAGTCTAGCTGACTTACCTTACCACTCTCAACCTTCTTCTTACATTTTGGACATAGGATCCCGCTTTTTAAGCAAAACTGACATAACTCCGTTCTCACCTACTCCTGATCCCTCCAAAATAAAGGAGGTGGGACGAACTTTAATGTGCACTGCACCTCCTATCGAGTCAGTACTATCTCTATTGTGCTGACATTGGTTATGTTGCCGTCTTCCTCGCTCTTCAGCTCTTCCGTGCCTATCGTGATCTTTCCGACTTTAACGTCTGGCAGAAATCTCCTTCTAGTTATCTCGGCTACGTCTACTGCTCTGCTTATTGCTCTTCCTCTGGCTTTTATGCTGACTTCTTTTGCTCCGCTGTGGAATAGTGTTATGCATGCTAGGACGTAGTTCATTATTGGCTTTTTGCCTATAAGCACAGAATTCGCCTCAGACATTTCTTATCGCCTCACTCCTCCAATTATATGTAACTTGTGAAGTTATTGCTCTATTACCATTAATAAATATCTTGCGGTATAAAAAGACTATTATTCATTCTCATCGACCAAAACAAATATATCTGTTTTGGCATCGAGTATATCGAGGGATGCTAAATGCCGATCACGGATCCTGTGAAGAGGAGTATAGCACAGCGTAAGAGGCTCTTCTATAAGATCTGCAGGGAGTGCGGGGTTAGGAATGCTCCAACAGCGAAGAAATGCAGAAAATGCAGAAGTAAGAATTTGCGATGGAAGAAGAGGGAGAGAACACGATAGACCTTAAAGTTTAAGTATAATCTCTATCTGGCATCCCTTTGGCACACGAATTTTTTCCTTCCATGCATCCCCAACAGATATTAAAGCAAAGATCCCTGAAACTTCAGCCTTAGCCTTCTTTACGAGGTTAATTAATGCTGCTTGAACATCTCCCGTCCGTATGACATCATCAACTATTAATACGCTATCATATATTCTTGAGATCTCCACTTCATATAAGCCGTCAGAGGGGCTCTTACCTATTAGGCGAGCCTCGTATCCCTTTGCTCTCCACTTCTTTATAGATTCTAGAGCTTCCCTCTCTGTCTGATGCTTTTCTCTCATCCTCTTCTGTCTTCTAATCGCATTCTTTGGAATATACAGCGTCATCGTTCTACCTGATCCATTCAATGCATATGTCTCCTCCAGAAAGGCTGAGACTCCAGCCTCCCTCATAGGCTTCGCTATAACAACATTAACCCCTAAAGCCTTAGCAACAAGAGTTGCAAGCGGTATTCCATCCACGGCTGCCGTGAGGACCTTCGTTATCCTTCTACCAGCAAACCTCGCAATCGCATAATTTGCAGCTTGACTTAACAGACTCGTATCGCCGATTACTGAAGTGTTATCAAAGAAGCCATTGTCATCCCACTTAAGCCTCCTCTTAATCTCCTTTTCCAGGTCTATTATCCTCGAGAGGGCCTTCCAAATTTCCTTTGCTCTTTTCATATTCGGTAAGACGTGACCTTTTACGTATCTGCTTAGGACGGTTACTGGAAGGTTCGTCTCTTCTTGTAACCTCTTGTAAGTATATTGTTTTTTAGCCATTCTTAAAAGTTCAACCGTCGCGAGACGAAATCTTAAATCTTCCGTTCTAGTAGACATTTGATATCACTTACCAAACATCAAAACTCTTCCAGAGAATCACTTATACACGAATATATCATTTTCTATCTTTTGAATTTCAGTTAAATATACATTTGCTTAGACATCCACTGTTTGAATGGACATTCAATATAAAAGACATTTATTGAGGATAGGAATCAGCCGACTTTTCTCTATCTGTAATTTACTGAGTTTTTCAGGGAAGTGACATAAAATAATTTTTATCAACCAGAGAGACAGCAGAAGATAGAAATAGATTTAAGCGAAAATTGATTCCTAATCAAACGATAGGGAACAATGTCGGTAAATGACTTGGCTCACGGAGGAGTAATTATGGAGGAGAAGGAGAAGATTAAGATCATATATCAGCCGCCTAAAGAGATCGTAATCCTCGATTACTTCCAATTTTCGAAGGAAAATCTGAGTCAAATGTTCGCAAAGATAATTCATTCTGGACTTCCCGTAGTGGCATACTGGGCTGAGGGCGTCCTTTTCATATACTTTCCGCTTACACCAGATACGAATGACCTTATGGAGAAGTATCTAGAGGGGAGGATCTACTGGAGCTCCGTAAACTTCGCGTTAATGCCAAAATACGCCCCATCGATAAAGGTAAGTGGTCTGGAGATTCCTGTTGTAAATGTCTCTGAACATCCAGTAATGCGTGAAACTGCGAGATGGCTAAGGGAACAGGCAGAAAAAAGAAAAAATACGAGAATTTAAAGTAGGTTACTTGGACCGTCCGATTCTGAAACCTCGATTCTTATTATTCGTCTTCTCTCCAGTCGTTTAAGAGCATCAAAGAATTCGCTCTTTTGTTTTCCCTCAAGCCTAAAGTGCTGAATCATATCCTTTATTCTGGACCAGCGTTGCCCATTCCTCCGTAAATGACTCTGTAGATACTCGATAACTAACCGCTCGATCCTACCGCACTTCCAAGTCGTATTTCTTACGAGAACAGCGGCAGCGCTGAACATCTTTTGGGTTTCAGCTTTAGGCCTTCTTGCCATGAATGCTCTCCTCACTCTGAGGCCTTAAAGAACAACGATCCATAGCACTATTACATATTAGTGATATATATTCATGCATATTACTTTTTTGCTCCACAGTATTCAAGATAAACCTTTGTTATGTATTCCCTCTAGATGTCTAGTTATCTTTAGATAAGCCCTATATAATCCTTATTGAGTTCATCTTCAAATGCATCTGTGAATATTTTTAAGGGTAATTAGTAAGCGATCCTTTGAGGAGTGTACATGACAAGATTCATTTCCCGTAATGCCATCATAAATGGAGTTGTAGGAGACGCGATAATTCTAGGTAAGACAGTGATTGCCGATGGAACGATCATTGAAGGAAACGTCACCATTGGATATCCCATCGAGAAGAAGATAAAGATGATCAGGGCCGTTGGGGAGTTTAGTCTAGAGGAAAGCAGTAAAGTAAGCAATGGCGCAAGGATAGGAAGACAATGCATAATCCGTTCCGGCACCGTGATCTATGAAGATAGCGTAATAGGAAGCCGCGTTAGGACAGGACATAACGTCCTGATAAGGGAGGGTAGCACCATCGGCGACAACTCACTTATTGGAACCGGAGTTATTCTTGACGGAACCGTTAGAATAGGCAATAATGTTAAGATACAATCGAACGTCTATCTTCCCCATTTGACAGTGATCAAAGATGATGTATTCATTGCGCCTAATGTCTGCTTCACCAATGATCCGTATCCGCCAAGTGGAAGACTCGTCGGCGTAAAGGTTGAGGACGGAGCAATAATCTGCGCAAACGCAACTATTCTGCCAGGAATCCATATTGGAAGAAAAGCTGTTATAGGCGCGGGATCAGTTGTAACAAAGGATGTGCCTGACAACACGGTGGTTTTCGGGAATCCTGCCCGTTCCCGCATGACCCGCGAGGAATACGATAGGAGAAGGCGAAAGTGGCAGATAGCAAAAGATTTCTAATATGAAATGAATTACGATATGGATTGTGATGGAAAGATGATCGACCTTAATAGATATAGGATAATCGATCTTTCGCAGGAGATCATTCCTGGAATATTGAAGGTAAACGGAGAGTATATCCATGGAGGTCAGATCAGACGGTTTGAGATACGTCAGTTCATATACGCTCCTGATAAAGCCATAATGCATTGGGTTGAAGCAGAAACACATGTTGGAACACATGTTGAGATGCCAGCGCACCTGAAAGACGGATGGAAATCCGCCTCAGAAATGCCTCTTGAAAAGTTCATGGGAGAGGCCGTTGTGTTGAAATTCGATTTTCTGAACCCCATTAAGGGTAGCGGGCAACCAATAAAGCCTGAATATCTAGAGAAAAAAGTTAAAAAGGACGATATAGTCCTGCTTTGGAGCCCATATCATGGTGATGAACAACCATACATCTCTCCAGAATCTGCAAAGTGGCTTGCGAATAAGCCAGTGAAGATGGTAGGAGTTCAGAATGTGAGAGTTGAGGCTCCCGGTTCAATGGCCACCCACAATAATCTTTTAGGGAATGACATTCCAATGATCGAGGGTCTAATAAATCTGGAGAAAATTAGTAAGGAGAGGGTATTCTATATTGGACTTCCACTTCGAGTCGCTGGTTTAGATTCGTCTTGGATAAGAGCGATAGTTCTAGAGCCAATATGATTGGTGGGAGCGGATGAGCGGCAAGTCTGAAGGATTGAATGTGATCTTTTTCTCTCCGGATACTGTCAGGAGAGATCATCTGAGCTGTTATGGCTATCACAGAGAAACAACGCCGAACCTTGACAGATTAGCCAAAGAGGGAGTCCTCTTCACGGATCATGTCGCGAATAGCGGTTGGACTTTACCTCAATACATGACAATGCATACTGGGCTTTATCCCTTGACGCATCGAATGACATTACTCAGGTATAATCCTCCACTCTCATCAAAGATATTCACGATCGCGGAAATCCTTAAGGGGCATGGATATGTTACAAAGGCTTTCACGAGCAGTAATGGATACCTTCATCCCAGCCTAGGCTACGGCAGAGGATTTGATGATTACTTTTGGGGTTTTGGATACAATCAGGCTACAAAAAGGATAATCAATGAAGCAATCAAATGGCTAGATGAGTATGGAAAGCAAAACAAATTCTTCATTTTCATTCATGATAATGACACTCATGAACCATTTAACCCTCCGAAACCCTTTGATGATATGTGGGGCGAAGGATACATCGATAGATATGACGGTGAGATTAGCCACGTAGACTATTACTTCGGCAGGTTACTCGACAAACTTGAGGAGCTCGGCATAAAAGAGAATACATTAGTCATATACACATCCGATCACGGAACCGAATTTTGGGAACATGGATTCCTAGAGAAGAAAGTGAACTTATATAATGAGATTTTGCATGTTCCTCTCGTGATGTCATGTCCCTCTGTATTGCCGGAAGGAAGAACAATTCATGGATTGATAGCTACAGTCGATATTGTCCCTACAATTTTGGACATCCTAGATATACCCGTAACATTTACTCTTCAGGGAAGAAGCTACTTACCTCTCATCAAGGGAGACCCTGACTTTCAGCCTCGAAGCATGGTCTTCAGCCATACCGAGCATAATACTAGGCTCAGAAATGTTGATCGGCCGAGCTTCGAGCATCTATCAGTTCACACGGAAGATTACAAGTTTATACGAGCTAAGATCCTTCTTCCCTTTGATGAGAGATTCTTCGAGATAAAAATGGAGGGAGGGGGAAATTGGGTTACGCGATTTAAGGCTCTCGCTGAGAGAATTGGAATGGATCCGTCTAAGATTAGACAAGGTACGATCTTCCGTGAATTATACGATTTAAGAAATGATCCGAAAGAACAAAGGAATATCATAGATGAGAAGTGGGAAATCGCAGTTGAACTCGAGAAAAGACTAGATTTGTGGGTTGAGGAGACGAGGAAACTCGGGAGTGAATTAGCATCGGCGATCCCGAAAGCCGAGAAACCAGAGAAGACTCCTATTCGCCAAAGGCTGGCAAGAGGACAAATCATCCCGAAATGCCCGATTCCCATCCGCATAAATGTTGGCGGAGATAATTACGTTGATAGCGCGGGATGCAAATGGCTTGCAGACAGACCTTACAGCTATGGGAAATGGGGATATGTAACACGCACTTACAGTGACGTGTTGATCGTCAGAAGTAAAATCTGGAATACCGATGATCCAACGATCTATCAATCCCAACGTTTCGGACAAAGCTTCTCCTATGTTTTCGATGTGCCTAATGGCGAATATAAGGTGGTCTTACATTTCGCTGAGACCATTATGGATTTCGGCGGAATCGAGTTCTTTAATGTTTACATTCAGGATAAGCCCGTTTTGACGAGCTTTAATATCTTCAATGAGGCTGGCGGAAAATGTAGGGCGATAAAAAAGACCTTTACATGCAAAGTCAACGATAATCAATTGTCAATCTATTTTGAGTCGCTGACTGAACCCCAGCAGGAGGCAGCTAAAGTAGCTGGAATAGAAGTATTGTCTATGGGACAAAACAAAAAATTCAACTGATAGCCCTAAACTTTAACAAGATGCAATAAGATTAAACAGTATATACTTATATTTCTGCTTTCATGATCTATAAATTGTTTTTAGGAGAGTAATGTTCATCTGTTATAGTCATGCTTGGAGGGAAATAGAATTGGTCAGTCGGAAGAAATTAAAGGAATATGAAGAAAAAGTCAAGCAGGCGATGTTTATTCTTAATCAAGTCTCCGAGGATACGACCACCCCGCGAAATATTCGGAGGGCGGCGAAGGAATCCATGGATGCCCTTCAATCAGAGGAATATACACTAGCCGTTAGGGCGTCTAATGCAATATCCATACTGGATGAGATCCTGCAGGACCCTAATATGCCTCCATATACAAGGGTGAAGCTCTGGAACGTAATGAGTCTTCTTGAGGGAATAAAGGATTAACTCCCATAATCCTCGATGTAACCGAGTAACAGCCCAGAATTTATTCACACATTAGGAATTTAGAATAGTAAATATATGGGACTTAAACAACTTAGTATATACGGGTGTGTTTTTTGGTTAAACACGAAGCATTGCTTTATGAAAGACTTCCAGAAAACACTGTCAGATGCAACCTATGTGGACGAAGATGTATAATTAAGGATGGAAAATTTGGATTTTGCCGCGTTAGGAAGAATGAGGCTGGAAAGCTATATTCGTTAAATTATGCTGAAGCCTGCGCGGCTCACGCCGATCCGATAGGTAAAAAGCCGCTCTCACATTTTCATCCAGGCTCTTATGTAATGTCAATTGCGACTGTTGGATGTAACTTTCGCTGTCAGTTCTGTGATAACTGGAGCATAAGCCAAGAAAGGGATATAATCGGCAGATATTTTCCGCCGGAGGAAGTAGTTAAAGCCGCTAAGGAATATGACTGTCAAGGCATAAGTTACACCTATACTGAACCAACTATCTTCTTTGAGTATGCATATGACACTGCGGTTTTGGCTCATAAAGAGGGGCTCTTCAACACATTTGTCACTAATGGGTATATGACTCCAGAAGCTGTGAAGATGATCGCTCCCTACCTAGACGCGGCGACCGTCGATTTCAAAGGAGGAGGAGATCCGGAATTTTATAGGAGATTCTCCTCTGTTCCATCAGTTGAGCCGATATTTGATGCTCTTGTCGAGATGAAGAAGAATGGGATACATATTGAGATCACAAATCTTGTCGTTCCAAAGATAGGAGACTCAATGAAGCAGATAAGCGAACTTGCAGAGTGGATCTGCGAAAATCTAGGCGAGAACACCCCATTTCATCTTTTGAGGTTTCATCCGGATTATAACCTTACAACCATTAGATCTACGGAGATAAAGACCCTTGAGGATGCATACGAGACTGCGCGACGTGCAGGACTGAATTATGTATACATCGGAAATGTTCCTGGACATAAATATGAGAACACCTACTGTCCAAGATGCGGCGAGCTTCTCATCGGGAGATATGGATTTGGAATAACGAGATGGAACCTCACTGAAGATATGAGATGTCCCAAATGCGGTGAGAAGATACCAATAAAAGGCAAGTTTCATCGAGAGGGATTGTCGTTTCCAATATCGCTAATATAGGTGCCTCGCAGCTGCATTAATAAGTGATTTCTCAATAAAGTTCTTCCTTGAAGGTTTATGTGGAGGATAATCCGCAGGGATGCAGTTGCAGTTTTAGAGGATGAAAAGGCCCGTAGGAGCCTATCAAGGTATTTCGATGTCATGCAGGATAGTAAGCCAGCTAAATTTCTAATCGCAAAGAAGATCCCGGCGAATTTTAACGAAGATGACTCACTGAAGGATCTTTGGAGCTTACATGACGAATTACTCGAGGAATTTTATGATCTGCAGGGACAAATAGACTCTAAAATGAGGAGAATCGAGGATCTTAAGACCCCGGAAAAGTCATTATTGGATTTAAAGGAGAAAATAGCCACTCGGATCATGGAAAACTGCCATTTCTGCATTAGAAGATGCGGAGTGAACCGTTTAGAGGGAGAACTTGGATACTGCAGATGTGGATCGCAGATAGTCGTCTCATCTATTTTTGAGCATCTAGGAGAGGAGCCTGAACTTGTTCCGTCAGGAACGATCTTTACCATGGGCTGCACTATAAGATGTCTGCATTGCCAGAACTGGACAATCTCACAATGGTTTGAGGAAGGAGAGATATATTCCACGAAGCGATTGGCACTGGCTGTTGAGCACTTGAGGAAAAGTGGATGTAGAAACGTCAATCTCGTCGGTGGAGAGCCTACTCCATGGCTACAGCAGTGGATTCAGACATTTAAGTATGTAAATGTGAATGTCCCGATCGTCTGGAACTCAAACTCGTACTATAGTGAGGAAACGGCTAAGCTCTTAGCGGGATTTGTAGATGTATACCTATTGGATTTCAAGTATGGCAATAATAAATGCGCGGAGAGAATCAGTGATGCTCCGAATTATTGGGAAGCATGCACAAGAAACCATCTATATGGAAAAAAGTATGGAGAATTAATCATCAGAGTTCTCGTTCTTCCGGGGCACTTAGACTGCTGCACGAAGGTAATATTGAATTGGATATCCAAGAATATAGGGGCAGACACCAGAACAAATGTTATGTTCCAGTATAGACCAGAATGGAGAGCCTATGAGATTCCGGAGCTAAGAAGAAGACTGAATGGAGAAGAAATGAGAAGAGCAATAGAATTGGCTAAGCAAGCAGGATTAACCAACTTTATAACATAAACTGCTGGACACGGTCGTAGAAGTATGGAGCGGAAGATTTCAACTCGATATGAAGAAGATTTTCTATTCTGACAGTATCTCTGCTAATCTGTATTTCTCCAAGTCTATCTTCTTTTCTGCACTCCATGAATAGTCAAGATCAACAGAGCATATCTTTCCATTCCTAATTCCGACCATCCGTTTCTTCTCTCCAGTAAGTAGGAGCTCAACAGCGTGATATCCAAATTGCGATGCCAATGTCCTGCTTAGGGCTGTGGGAGTTCCTCCTCTCTGGATATATCCGAGAACCGTGAGTCTAACCTCATATCCAGTCTCATCAGCTATGCGCCTGGCGATTTCACGCGAATCTCCAGCGCCCTCAGCCATCACTACGATTTCAGATGTCTTTCCAGCTTCACGAGCACTCTTAATCTTTTCGCATACCAAATCCATGTCAAACTTAACTTCAGGTATTAGAATTATTTCGGCTCCTCCAGCAAGGCCGACCTCTAATGCTAGGAATCCACGGCTTCTCCCCATGACCTCAACAACGAATATTCTCTCATGAGAGGTTGCAGTGTCCCTGATCTTGTCTATGGCTGAAAGAGCAGTATTGACGGCCGTATCAAATCCTATGGTCGTATCGGTTCCAGCAACGTCATTATCTATTGTTGCGGGTATTCCGATCATCGATATGCCGCTTGCCCTGTAAAGCTCGCTTGCACCTCTGAATGTTCCGTCTCCGCCGATCGCTACAAGCCCATCAATGCCATATTTCTTAAGAGTCTCAGCTGCCTTCTCTATTCCTTCAGGAGTCCTCATCTCTCTGCATCTCCGAGTCTTTAGGATCGTCCCTCCGAGATTTATTATCCCACTTACGGATCTCGCCTTTAGTTGGCGGGCTTGACCCTCGATTAATCCGGCATATCCTCTCTCAAATCCTATAATTTCCAAGTTGTTATGCAGGGCTGAGCGGACAACCGAGCGGATGGCGGCATTCATTCCAGGAGCGTCGCCACCAGCAGTTACAATACCGATCCTCCTTAAAGCCAAACTTTGCCACCACCGAGTATTGGCACTAAATCAAAGTTTAATGAAAGCTATTATAGAATTTAAGTGAAGTGGCACATGAAAATAAAGATAAAGTAGATGTGACATCTTGAAATATCAGTATCTCCCAATTACTGGGTGATCTCATGCCAGTTCTAAATGCGGATGTTCTCGAGAAGTATGAAGAGGCAGGACGAATAGCATCCAAAGTTAGGATGAAGATAGAAGATACCGTGAGGGAAGGCATGCGGATTATTGACATTTGCGAGATGGTCGAGGAGAACATTCGAAATCTTGGAGGAGAACCCGCTTTTCCATGCAACGTCTCCGTTAATGAAATCGCCGCTCACTATACTTCCCCACCTGGAGATGAAAGAATAATTCCGGATGGATCAGTGGTGAAGATCGATATAGGCGTTCATATTGACGGATACATAGTTGACACTGCAACAACTGTATGCTTTAATTCGGAATATGAAGATATGGTTCAAACCTCCCGTATCGCCTTAGAAACAGCCATACGAACTATTAGGCCGGGAATCTCCACTTCTGATCTTGGATCTAAGATTCAAAGAGTTATCGAGAATAGGGGATTCAAGCCAATATCGAATCTTACGGGGCATCAGATAGGACGTTATATGATCCACGCTGGGAAATCTCTTCCGAACGTCTCTCATGTCTCATTTAGGAAGATCCATGAAGGGGAGGTATATGCCATTGAACCGTTCGTTACAACGCCAAATGCAAAGGGCAGAGTAATTGAGGGAGAAGAAGCGCATATATTCAGACTTTTAAAGAGAAAGAAAATAAAGCTCAAAGAGGCTATGAGGCTTCTGACTTTTATAGAGAGAAAATTTAGGACTTTACCTTTCGCGAAGAGATGGCTTATAAAAGATCATATCCTTAATGAATTTGCATTTACACATCTTCTCGAATCCAAATGCATAATGGCTTATCCAGTCTTTATCGAAGAAAGCGGTCAATGGGTCGCCCAATTCGAACATACAGTTTACATAGATAAAAACGGAGCTGTCGTTTTAACTTGAAATATAGGGATTAATCTTTCCCCGCCTTCTTTTTGCCCTTTTCCTCTTCCCTAAAGATCGTATATATGAATGATGGACCGTTGCATTTCGGGCAGGAGCCGATCCTCTTTAATACATAATCTCCCTCTTTAAAATTCCGAACGGATTCAAATCCGCAACGTGAACATCTGATTACTGTTAAGACTCTTTGTTGCTCAAATCCTAATTTAGGAGGCTTCACGCCTATCTGCAGGGCCATGTAAATCGAGAGGACAAATGCACTTGCACTTAAGAAGAGAGCCAAGAAATCCAGATGTCCACTCTCCATATATGTCTTGAATGCCTGAACAAGAGTTACAATCGATAGGAATAGCATGATCGCAATTATCGATACCAAGTATAGAATTGACCTTTTTGCCCCTTTTAGATCGGCACTCATATATATCTCCTACTGTGCTATTCCGATAGTATTTCCTATTCCAGCAATTATTATATGATCGCCTACCTTCGTATTCTCATGAATTATCCTCTTTATTCGCTTAATAACCTCATCAACACTATTTGCTATCTCCTTCTTCATGGCTGAGATAACATCTTCTATACTCTCCTTTATCAGAATAGCATCTAAAGGCACCTTATACTTTGCTGCGACCTCCTCAACTTTGTATTTATCTACTCCAGGCCCGCCTATGGCAACCCCAGTTCCCTCAGCGACCTCACCGGACTTTTCACCTTCAAGCTTTTGAGCCGCATCAATGATTATTATCCTGCTTATCTTACCCTCCATCTCCTCTAATAGACGCCTTATAGCTTCGCCTGGTTTTCCCACATTTCCTCCTGGTCCCTTGGCCTTTAGCACATAGGCTATTCGCCCATCTATTGGGACCTCGCTTACGACGGTATCTTCGACAATCTCATATTCTTTTCTTCCATGCATCAGCCTTGCAGCTATGAGCGGGCCTATCCCGTCACCTATGGGCTGACCGTTCTTGAAGGCCGTCAAAGCACTTGCATAGGCCTGGGATTCCTTCATTATCTGTGGAAGGATCATTTGGAGCTGAAGAATTATATAGAAGCTAGAGGTTTTCTTTCCTATAAGATAGAAGTGTCTAACAATTTTGTATATTTGATTTAAGGCTAATGCGGCTTCGAGCATATTCGTTAGATTATTTATCTTCGTTTCATCGGCGTCTGGAACCATGAGTTTGACTTCATCTTTGAGTCTGAAATCTCGAACGTCGACGAGATGCTCAAGTCGTTTTATTATTCCGTATGGGTCAAGATCGACCGGTGGTATATAGACGTATTCGAGGAGACGATCGACACGCTCGGTCGGATCATTACCATGCTTACTAAACTTCTTAACTGTGGAGATCGCGATTTCTCTTCCGCGATCTCTTATCATCTTTAATTTAAAGAGTGAACCTTCTATCTCCTTTAGCATAATCTTAACTTGGAGCTTCTGCCCATACAGTAGATAGAAGATGAAAAAGGCTAACCATAGTATTTGAATGATCATCCCGATGGTATTATCCTGAGAGGGAAACCCCTGCATAATATCGGGAAATGAGCGGTCACTCATCGAGATATGTAACACCGAGTAGAAAAAGACAAGAAACTATTAATAAATCTTATAGGAAAGAAGGCGAGTATATTATAGCCAATAAGACGTTTAGATAGCATCTCTCTTGGGCAACGTCTCCTTTATAAAGAATAAGCAGATATCTGAGATCAGACGTAAAATAGCTGCCAAGATCAAGCACATAAAAAGAGCTTGCCTCTCCCCAACTAATGCTGAAAGTCTACCTGCAAAGATCCCTCCGATAATAGAGCCGAGGAAGGTTGCAACACCCATAGTCATATTCGTTGAAGCCGCATAGTTCGCCCTTAAACCTGGAGGAGCAGAATCCATTATATATGCTGAAAGGCTTACAATCGCAGCCGAAGAAGAGACTGCTAGAAAAACATTTATGATAAGCAAATGATACCAGCTCCTGGCAAATGCATAGAGCAGAGGATACAAAAGGAAAGATGTTCTGCTTATGATTAATGTGGGTTTTCTACCAAATCTATCAATTATTGAACCCATCTTCGGCTGGGTTATACTCGTCACAAATCCTGAAGCCGCAGATATCACGGCTATTTGCCAAACAGTCGCATGCACAACCTTAATAGTAACGTATGGGAAAAGAGGCCAAGCAAAGGCCATCGCGAAACCATAAAATCCATTAATGACTAAGAAACGGCGAAAGTCACCATTAAGCAGAGGAGATGTTATGCCGCTCAATCCGCGAGTCGGCCGTTCCACCTTGACTTCCTTAACAAAGATGATCAAGACTGCGGCTAGAATTGCCATTGCAGCGGACAATACGAATGGAACTGTGAAGGAACTAGCTGTGATCACTCCGTGCCGCTCATACGTCATTAAGGCTACAATAAGCGTCGCTAGAACACCTGATAATTGGCTTACAGCACCGATCCTGCCGAGAACTTTACCTCTATTCCTTATGGTTGTATAATCTGCTAATAGCGAACTCCATGAGGGCACAGCAGCTGAGCATAAGATTGACTGAAGTATTATGAGCAACATGAGTTGGTCAGGTTCACGGAAGAAGAGAAGAGCAGCTATAATACATCCGCTTGAAAAGTATCCCATGGCTATAAGGGCCTTTCTACTGAATCTCTCAGAAACTTCACCCCAGCCAATCTGGAGGATGTTCTGGAATAAGTTTCTGGCGGATCTCATCATCCCCATCTGATCAAAGGATACTCCAAGAACTACAGCGTATGGAAAGAAAAAGCTCAATAGGAGACTATCGGAGAAATATTTAGCAGCTGCAGTTCCATAAAGTAAGGAGCTCGGTTTCAACGTTTCTTTTGAATCATCGTTGTTCAAGTCTCTGTTACCCTCACGCTTCAAGTGAATCAAACCTAAGCACGCAACGATAAATCTTTTATGTTCTTTTGAAATCATACATCATGCAATTAATCCTCAAATAAAAGAATCAGATCTTCACTATTAGATCTTGCTTCTCCTTAAGGAAAAGAAAGAATATACTGCAGAGACGAAGCTATTAATGATCGTTATCTTTCGATTATTATAGAAGCATATCCAACTATGGCATCAGTTGACCCTTGAACATCATAGCTTGTAGCATACTTCAGTAGTCTCCCCTCGGTCGCTCCGAGTCTTTTTGATGCTATTATCATCGTCGCAACGGGAAGGTATCCGCACATTGTGTAATTGTTTTTATGGACGATCGTGATAAGCCTTTTTGCATTAAGGGACGTTATAGCCCCAATCATTAGATGATCTGTCTCATAAATCCATTTTAATACCTTCTCAAGGGGTTTTGTTCCAGCGGGAGTATATCCGTATAGGACCCCATAATGTGTAAAGTCTGTGCTACCGAGAACAACTATATCTCTTCCTAGATCTTCCGCCGCGTCAGCTATGGCGTCTCCAACGTTTTTACACATCTCATAGTCTCCATAACCGACTATTATTGGAACAATCCTGAAATTTTCTCCATAAATATATTGAAGGAAAGGAAGCTGTATCTCAATTGAATGCTCACCCTCATGGGCTTCAGGATTTATATCAACGAATCCGGAACGCTTAACTATTGACCGAGCAAGTTCTGAATCGACCTTCACATCGCCCATGGGCATCCTCCAGATGGCATCGAGCATCGTGGCGAATCCAGGATTTCCTGCATGACTAACTCCTAAAATGACAAATGTTTCCGGCCTACCATCCTTGGCTAGATGATAGTATGTATGAGAAGCTATGGGACCTGAGTATATGAGCCCAGCATGTGGGACAACGCCTCCGACAATCCTCCTATCACCATCCTCTGAGATCTTCGGCTTGCTACCAACACCATGTTTTGAGAGAAAACAGCGTTCAATCTCGATTCTTTCTTGACTAGGATCGAAGGGATGAAAACCCCAAGCAGAGGGTCTTCTCACATACATGCAGATTCCTCAATACCATTTAATACATGGTTTGAAGAATAAATATTTAATTCAGAATTGACGGAGGACATTCGGCATTATGGGAGCAAATGGATTAAAGGATATATCCCCCTCAGAGAGGCAACTTTACGAATACATAAAGAAGGCTGAGGAGATTATGGTGTCCAATATTCCCTCCCGAATGATGGGAGCTCTTCCCCATCTCATCAGAAAGGGACTAGTTGAAGTTTATAAGAAACAAACTGTGCCTTGGTCGTCGAAGAAGAAAAAATTTGTTAGAGTTCGACGAGTTTTAAACTCTGACGCGTATCGAATTCTCCTTTAACATATAAGAATATCCTTTAAGGAAGATGAAAATAATTGGTTAATGCATGCTTAGGATTGGACATAAAAGCGATATTTCCTGTTATTTTGATTATAGTTTTTTCATCCATAATGTATATAAAAAGTGCAAATATAGACAGATAATACCCGATTTTTACGAATTTAATGGACGTGAGTATTATGAGCAGAAAGAGATCAAAGTTAGAGATATATCTCGATGTTCTAGAAAAGATTAATGAAGGTGTTAGTAGGCCAACTAACATAATGTATAAGTGCAATTTATCTTGGAGGCCTCTTCGAGAAATTCTGGGAACCCTTATGAATAGAGGATTAATCAGAGAGGTTGAACAGCACAATTACAGGTGTTATGTAATAACTGAGAAGGGAAGGGAGACGCTGATATACTTTAGAAGAATAGTTAAGGCATTCAATTCGAGAGGGAATTTCTTGGTCATACAGTAAAAATGGAGGGAGATTAAAACATTTTTATCCATCGTCCAAGATTCTTGGACAAAGCCTTTCTATATACAATATCTGCTGTTACAGCATCTTGAATTGCAAGTCCAGTAGATGTAAAGATTGTGATCTCTTCAGACGATGTTCTTCCAGGCTTTAACCCTACAATGACATCTCCAAGCTCTCCGCAGATCTTTTCCTTTGTGATTATGCCCTTTGAGAATGGAACATTAACCTCTCCTGAATGTAATCCTTGTTCCCAATCATCAACATATATCTTTGCACGTAAAAGTATCTTTGGATCAAGCTCCTCCTTTCCAGGAGCATCAGCACCAATGCATGTTATATGCGTTCCTTCAGAGATCCACTCATCAAAGACCAGAGGTTTCCTCGAAGGAGTTGTTGTGACTACGATATCAGCATTAGCAACGGCCTCCTCTACATTTTTCACAGGAACCAGCGTAGTTTTTCCTTCGCAGATAGGCCTCATCTCTGAAATATAACTTTCTAGTCTGTTTTTGCTTATATCCCACACTCTAACCTCCTCTAAACTTCCATAGAGACTCAATAAAGCCATAAGCTGAGTTCTAGCCTGAACCCCAGCTCCAACAAGACCTACAACCTTTGAATCCTTTCTTGCCAGATACTTCGCCGCTATCCCTCCCGCCGCTCCCGTCCGCATCGCCGTGATCCATTTCCCTCCCATTATAGCTAGGGGAGCGCCGCTCTTTGGATCTATCAGAACTATGACCGCCATAACAGTTGGAAGATCAAATTTCTTCGGATTATCAGGATGAACATTCACTACTTTAACGGCTGAGATCCCTAATCTCTCAAGATATGATGGCATGGCCCTTAAGTCACCATTATATTTCTCGTATGTAATGTAGACCTTTGGGGGCATCTGCACATATCCTAAAGCCTTCTCTTTAAATGCCGTTTCGACGGCATCCATGACCTCATCAATCTTAAGTATGGCTTCTATATCACTCTCTGTGAGAAGTAGGATCTTCATCCATCCTCAACCACCATATATTGGAATGCCATTATTTGGGTCTCTAGTGTATTCCATGAATTTCTTCAGTATCTGCCGGGTTATTGGCCCCATTTTCCCTTCGCCTATTTGCCTCTTATTAACCTCTCTTATTGGCATAACCTCCGCTGCGGTTCCAGTAAGAAAAGCCTCATCAGCATTATAAAGCTCTGTTACGGTGATCCCTTTTTCGATGACTTGATAGCCGAGCTTTTGAGCTATCTCCTTGATGACATTTGCCGTTATTCCAGGAAGAGCCCCGCTTGTCGACGGAGGAGTGAACAATTTTCCGTCTTTAACGATAAAAATGTTCTCTCCAGTTGCCTCGCAGATAAAACCGTTTGGATCTAAAATTATTGCTTCATCGGCACCAGCGTTATTTGCTTCGATCTTAGCAAGTATACTGTTCAGGTAATTTAAAGATTTAATTTCATGTGTTGTTGCATCAACAGAGTCCCTTCTAACCCATGAGACTATCATGCTCATACCTCTTTCTCTAACCTTCTCATCATACAGTTGAAGTAGAGGAACGGTGATTATTATCACGGATGGCTTTGGACACTTCCTTGGATCCAAGCCTAGATCTCCCTTCCCTCTTGTTACGACGAGTCTGATATAAGCATCTTTAAGACCGTTTTTTCTTAGAGTCTCTAATACGGCCTCTATCATCTCATCTTTCGTCATTGGTATATCCAGCATTATCGCTTTAGCCGAGTTATACAGGCGGTCTATATGTTCCTTAAGCTTGAAGACTATACCATTATATGATCTGATGCCCTCGAAGACTCCATCTCCATAGAGAAATCCGTGATCGAAGACTGAGATTTTTGCTTCCGACTCAGGATAAAATTTTCCATCGATATAAATAAGTAGCTCCCTCTCAGACAAAACCAGCACCTCATCAGAATCAACTTAGTTTATGACTATAAAAAAGTAATGTGCGGCTTATCCGTAGAAGCGCGGTCTCTGGGAGAGCCTCATCGGGAGATTCATGGGCTTGAAGGGCTTATCTCTAACGCGCTCCTTGATCTCGCTGATGAGATCCTTAAGATGCATTCTTCGTATCTCCCCACCCATCTCCGCGCCTGAAATCCTACGATCTCTAACTGATAAAACTCCAGACTCCAATTCTCTCTGCCCGACAACTATTATATATGGTATCCATTCCATCTCAGCCTCTCTGATCTTTTTTTGCATAGTCATCTGACGATCATCCCAGTCAACTCTGATATTGTGCTTAGAGATCTCTTTGGCGATCTTTTCGGCTTCTTGGAAGAAACGGTCAGCAACGGGAATCACCCTTACCTGAGTTGGGGAGAGCCATAATGGAAGCATAGGAGGCTTTCCCTTTTTTTGGTCCATATAGGCCTTCTCGAGCATCGCATACAGATCCCGCTCAATAGCCCCGCTGGGAGAACAGTGGAGGATTAATGGAACCCTTCTTTCTCCCTTCTCGTCAATATAAGATATCCCATATCTACTAGCATTTTCTGTATCTATCTGATCAGTTGATAGAGCTGATGCCTTATCCAGGTTGTCAATAAAGTTGAATTCCCACTTTAAAACAAAATAGAAGAACTGTTTGTCCCATACTTCAATGAGAGCAGGCTTTCCAAACTTTCTTACAAGAAGAGCGATGAAGTCCCTATTTTCTTCATAAAAATCCTTAGTGAACCTTATGGCCAGCTCATAATCTTCTCGATTCAAACCGAAACCCTCAAGAGTTTCGATGCTCAGCTGGAATCTCCTCAGCATCTCCTCTTTAGCCTGCTCTAAATCAGCGCATATCGCGTGGACATCGGGCATTGTGAAAGCTCTTAGCCTTCTAAGACCAGAGAGCTCTCCGCTCTTTTCCCTTCTAAAGCTATATCTGGTCAGCTCATATATTCTGAGCGGGAGCTGACGATAAGATATCTGAGCACCTCGGAGTATTAGGAACTGTCCAAAGCATGCACTAAACCTAAGAAAGAACTCCTTATCGTCGGATCTCAGAATATACTGTCGTGCAGGGAACCTATGCAGATAACTTGCGAGAGCTGGATGCTCAAGGTCATACATGATCGGTGTTTCGACTTCCATGCCGCCGTACGCGATTACCTTCTCGGTAACGAACTGTTCCATTAAAGACTTTATCAATCTTCCTTTTGGATACCACCTGAAGTTTCCGGGATCACTTG
Organism: uncultured Candidatus Bathyarchaeia archaeon; assembly: GCA_964508155.1. Lineage (GTDB taxonomy): Archaea > Thermoproteota > Bathyarchaeia > Bathyarchaeales > DTEX01 > B63. The sequence goes on along the minus strand of CAZDRE010000002.1, from coordinate 87,959 downwards.
CCGGCTCATAATCAACTAGTTCGAGTCTCCGCATTAGATTGACATGAGGAGGAGTCTGCTGAACCGCCCTCATCTTTGAGATCTCATAGTGCGCAAATTTCCTCAGATTTTCATGATTGGTGAAATCATAGTCTTCGACGGGAATCAATCTTCCGTCAAGATCCATGATATACCAATCAGATCTTATCTTCTCCTCTGCCTTTAGAGCCTCAGAAATCACCTCCTTCTCTTCTCCCGGTCGGATTGAACGAAACTGCTCTGCGAGCGGATGGCCTTTCACTGAGATTGTGAAAGCCTTACACCAGCCGAATGGAGCCCTATAAGTCTCTATTCCCAAACTCCTCGCATAAGACTCCATGTCCTTCAAAATCTCTAAGGCTTCGTATGAAGATGCAAGATCCCCGCTCAAATGCGCATAGGGATATATGAGAATCCTATTCGCCTTTATCCTATCTAAGAAGACCTTCACGTCATCTATCACTTTTCGTCCAGTTTGAATCGTATCTCCCTTTTCAACTGAAACGAAGAGAACAACCAATTCTTCTAGGCGGCACGGCTTTTTCTCACATTCCTCTGCAGAAGGGATCTCCATCTCGACCGGATGATACTCAATGAAATTTGAGTGAAGCTGAAGTATCTTCATATATGAAACCCCATCAACCTTAAGGGATTACCTTAAGTTTTTACTATCCATATTAGATAAAGATTTTGTGAGAAAAGCGCATCCCATTCAATAGCAAATGCCATCACATTACATCTTCACCATGCAGTAACTCCATACCTCCATGTAGCCTCTCAAACCGCTTTCATCACAAAAGGGCAGAATCAGTAACTCAATAAGATATAGATGATCGATTTCATTTAATTTACAGCATCTAAAATGGTCTATAGAGTTAGAATAAAGATTGGTCTCTTTAATCTCAACCCTTAAACCTCCATCTCTCCAGCATCTTCTCCTTCTTGATGGCCTTCTTGTATTCCTTATAATGCTCCCTACAGAGATAGACCCTTCGCGCTCCCTTAGCCTTTGAGATCTTCAAGCCAGCAGCTTCAACACTGGATATCGATAATGATCGAACAGCTTCCCTATCACAGCCATCAACGCTACATCGTATGCCCTTAGATACCCTTCCCATACAGCTACCACCAAACATTCATTAGGAATGTAATATCTATGGAATGTCCCTAAATGAATCTTTCTTCATCAGATAAGTATTGGAAATGCTGTATGCCTCATATCAAGAGAAACTGATAGCAATCTTCTCAAATACTCTTCCGCGTAGAAACCTTCTCATATATACATTCAGCCCTCTCATAAATCTCGGAACTTGATCTGAATCCTCTGGGCCCCGGCTCTTCAATGACAAAAGAGGCGGAAGCTGAGCCTACGCATGAACACCAGAGAGGGTCTTTTCCTTTTATGTATTCGGCTAGAAATGCACCGATGAAGACGTCTCCAGCTCCCGTTGTATCTACGATGATCCTAGGTTTGGCGGCTGGAACCTCATAGATCCTTCCATTAAAGCTTAAGGTTACACCTCGTCCTCCTCGGGTGACGATTACTACATCTACACCCATCCTACACAATATTCCAATAGCATCATTAACCTTTAGATTTCCCATCGCGATTTTAATTTCCTCTTCCGAAGCCTTAAAAATATCAATTATCCTTAGAACTCTCCGGTCTCTAAGCTTTCCCAATGAGACTCTCCCATCCTTATTGAATCTTCTAAGGAGTCCCTGCGGATCTAGTGAAAGAAAGGAGGCGTTTTCGCGTAGCTTATCCATCACTTCATAGGAGACCTCGCCTGCAATTGGAGATACATGCACGACCTTTGCTGAAAGGGATTCCGGAATCAATGAAGACGTAATGGGAGGAGCCCTACTTTTTAGGATAAGCTGTCTTGCGCCCATCTCATCGTATATAAGCTCATACCTCGTGGTAGACGCGCCCTTAATTCTACGTAGCATTGAAAGATCAATGTCTTCATTCATTAACCATCTTACATAATCTTCGGGAAAATCTTCTCCTACATTTGAGATCACTGATACTTTTGCTTTAAGCCTTTTGGCGGCTAATGAGACGAAAGTCGGAGGTCCTCCTAAGCTGGGCCTGCCCATCGAATCCTTTTTAGTTCTTATGAAGTCTATGGAGAAGTGTCCGACTGTAACGAGATCGAAAGATAACATTCTGATGCTCCACGAAAAAATTTTAGGACGCTTATGATTTAATTTTATTGGCGAAGAAAAATTGTTTAAAGACGGATATTTTTTAGAAAGGTATAAGTGTATATTCATTCCTTTTCTATGTGACTTCCAAAGAATATTTGGTAAGCGTGAAGACTATGCCGATTAAAAGGAAGAGTAGGGGAAGATCCAAAGGTCAAAAAGGTAGAAGCGGATATGTTCAATGTAGCATGTGCGGAGAGCTCGTTCCACGAGATAAGGCTAAGAAGGCGACAAGAAGAATCTCGCTTGTCGATCCTGTCCTCGCAAGGGAGCTCCGCCAGAAGGGAGCATACTTACCTGCAGGATTCGATACGAAATACTACTGTATCTCATGCGCCGTGCATTTGGGCTTAGTTAAGGTGAGGGCTAAAGAGGCTAGGAAGAGTAGGAGCAGAAGATAGGCGATCTCATCAAATAATGTCTATATTGACTTGCTACTTTGAGCCTTTCCTAAAGAAGAATATTATCCGTTGAAGCACGGTGAGGTTAGTTGCTATCGCTAAAAGGAGGATTCCCCAACGTATGATGTCCATTCCAAAGACATTAAGGAGAGATGCAACCATTATCACTAAAATCCTTTCAGCCCTCTCGAATAAGCCTATAGTTTCCATAGGTACGCCTTCAGCCTCGGATCTCGCCCTAGCATAGCTCGTAAGTAATGATCCTACAAGGGCAAGAAGCCCCCATAAAAGATCACAGAGTCCACCAATTATAATTCCAATATAAACTGCTGAATCCACATATCTATCTATCAGCGAGTCTAAGAATCCTCCCTTAGCCGAGGTTTTTCTATAAATTCTCGCCAATGCACCGTCCAATGCATCCATGAATCCAGAGATGAGAAGCATAATTATCGCGGCTAACAAGTAAACTCGGCTCATAGCAGGATTAAACATGTTTACTCCAGCAAGCCAGTAGAGAAGGCCTGAGAAGAAACCTGAAAGCAAGCCAATTATGCTCAGGTGATTTGGAGTTAATCCGATTTCATTGGCAATCTCAGCTTCTTTCCTTAGCATCGATTGAATTCTCCTTTTGATCCTTGTTAGCAACTCTGATCTTCCACCATAACTTTATGAAGTGTTTAACTCAAAACTTTTTGAGTATCTTCGCTACGTTTTTATGCCTTGGAACGCCAAAGTATCCTGCCACGAGTGGACATTTGGTTCTCAGCAGTAGTAAATGAGGCTTTTCTAACTTTAGCTCCGTTAGGGTTTCCGCATAAGCCATTCCTTTTGCTACAATAAAATCTGAGGATCTATACGTTTTTAGAAATTCTTCGCTACATTCTGAAGGGATTAAGCCTAAAGCATCTGACCCTGTAGTTATGATTTTATCTGCAACTTTATCCATTCCGACAAATAATGCATCCTCTAATGTTGCATCGTTCAAGATCGGCTTCCCTTTAACTCCAACTATCACTCTTCCGTCTTCAACTATATTCTTCAGTTCCTTTACAAGGAGAGTATCAAAGGCTATTTCACCAGCATTATCAGTCAAAAAGAGGATCTTCTTTGATCTGCGGACTATCTCAAATGCTTCTGTAAGATCATCTATCACCAATTCTTTTTCAGCTTGCTGAATAAGTCTGGCAATATCGCTAAAATTAAACTCATGGCCAGGTATATCGAATTCCATTATATTACCGACAATAGATATTAGACATGCCATTCGGAAACGAGATTTCTCATCTCTCTTTGATGAAAGAATTTTCTCGGCGTAAGGTAGAAGCCTTAAAGCCTCTCTATTGCATACACGCTTCTTCTCTATGAATGGATCAGGATTCCCCGTTATCTCTTTAATCATCCTATCTCTTTTGGTTCCAATGATTGCTGGCACATTTGTAGGCTTAAATTCCCTACAGAGTAGACATAAAAGCTCTTCAATGGCCTTAAATCTTATCTGCGGGTCATCGGTTGCCTGAAGAATCTCATTGTATCCTCTATTAAAGAGGCATAGAGCGCAGCTGACTGCAACCTTCAACCGATATACCTCTTAGCAAAGCTTAAACGCTCTTAGCAGCCTCGGCGAAGCTCTTCATAACCTGATACGGATCTTTTGCCTTAACTATTCCGCTCGCGACTAGCACTCCTTTGGTTCCAAGCCTCAAAGCAGCGGCTACATCATCTCCATTCGTTATGCCAGCTCCACAGAGAACTATGACTTCTGGATTTATCTTCTTAACGGCCTCAACCGTGCTTGTTACGACCTCTGGTCTGGCCTTAGAAACTGGGATTCCCGTTCCGATGAGCTCAGGAGGCTCGACGGCTATCATGTCTGGATTTAGAGCAGCTGCAGCGGCGCTAACGGAAGTATTATTTGTGCATACAACCGTAATAAGACCCGTCTCCTTTGCTCTTGTGATTGCCGCGTCGATATCAGCTAATCTTAATCGACGTTCGGAGTGATTAATCAACGTGCCTATAGCTCCAGATTCCTTCACAGCCTCAGGAAGGACATGTCCTGTGTGACTTCCAGGTTTAATGGGGTCTATGTGCTGGGCAAAGACGGGTATGTCTACCATCTTTACGATCATGGGTATATCAATGAATTGAGGGGCGACGGCGAAGCATATTCCAGTCTCCTTACTTACTTCGTCTGCCGCCTTAGCTAAATCAATAGCTTTCTTTCCAGTCCCCTCAATATACGTTTTGAAATTCACGATTACAATAGGAGTCTCTATCTTTGACAAGCCTCTCACTTCCGTCATCATGAACTTTATATTTTATTAAGCATCTCTTTTTTATTCTTTCCCTAAAAAGAAAGGTAATATCAGCATCCTCTAGGCTTTATTAGAATGACATGATCTCCAATCCTCATATTTAAGAAGCTTGAGGCATTCCCCTGATTTATCGAGATCTCTAAGAAGCCCGTTCCGCCAACTATGGAAAGCAGGGAACCTTTCTGGACATCATCATAGGATGAGCATAACTTTACTCTCACCTCTCTATCCCCGAGCTTAAATTGAAGATTCATACCATCTGAAATTCCAAGTGCCTTAAGCATGCTTTCTGAGATATTTGTGATTAAATTACCGAATCTGTCTATATGTAGAATCTCCCCTACAACTTCATTTCCCACGATTTTCGGAGATAAAAAACTGGGCATCATGGGGTTTTCCACTGTTGGACCAAACTCGGAGGGATCAACGCCATTTGCAAGGTGAGCTGCTGCTGGACTGAATATATCTCTTCCATGGAATGTTCTTGAAACACGCCTAAACATATACTTTGGATTTGCAATTTCATATACGCATTTGACCCCGTCATTTCTTGCAGCAAGCATTAGTAGGCCGTTATCTGGACCGACATAGAAGGCCCTCTCTGTCTCTACTATTATTGGCTTACGTACCGTTCCGACGCCCGGATCTACAACTGCTACATGAATCGTTCCTTTGGGAAAGTGAGGAGCTGCTTGAGCTAGAATGAATGCGCCCATTCTAACATTGAACTTTTCGATCTCATGACTAATATCAACTATCCGCGCTTTCTGACATATAGAGATTATAACGGCTTTCATCTCTGCAACGTAAGGATCCCTCAGTCCAAAGTCTGAAAGAAGCGTAATTATAGGCCTATTACTGACCAATCTGAACGCCCTTAACAATCTAATACTCATTCAAAGAAATGAATCTTTAGGAAGTTATATTAGCAGAGATGTGGAATATTCAGGGAATAGGGGTGAAGTTAATGGGCATTGTTGATGCACCACAGATCACAGATGTATTTTTACGTAAGCTCTATAGGCGAATGAAGCCATCACTTTCATTTCAAGCAAAGACAAAAGAAGAATTCGAAGAATGGAAGCGAGAACTGAAGAATAGGATCATAGAGTTATTAGGAGAGTTCCCGGAACCCGCACCATTAAATCCGCAACTTCTCTCAACCGAAGAGACCGAAAAATATGTTAGGGAGAAGTGGCTGATACAGTCAGAGCAAGATTGTTACGTTCCTCTTTATCTTCTCATACCCAAAAATGGAGATGGAAAAAGACCAGCAATACTCTGCGCCCATGGACATGGGCCTTATGGCAAGGATCCAGTGGCCGGAGTGCATTTTAATGATCCAGAGAGAAAAGCGAATATCCTTAGGCACAACTATAACTATGGGGAGCAGATGGCTGAGAGAGGCTTCGTTACGATAGTGCCCGACTGGCGGAGCTTTGGAGAGCGAATAGCATATCAAAATCCTTATCCAGGGAGGGATATATGCAATATTCATTTTATACAACATTTAATTCTTGGTAGAACGCTTCTCGGTTCGAATATCTTTGATGGAATGCGCGTAATCGACTTTCTTTTAACAAGAAAGGAAGTTGACCCTAATAGAATAGGATGCATGGGATTATCCTTCGGAGGGACAATGACGACGTATCTTGCATTGCTTGATGATAGAATAAAAGCCGCCGACATAATATGCTATGCAACCACAACTGAACATTATGCGATTTCAAGGCCAAACTTCTGCGGTTCCCAGCTAGTTCCATATCTGTATAAGTATGCAGATGTCCCTGACGTAATTGCGGCTATTGCCCCAAAGCCTCTCTTAATAGAAAGCGGAGCTTCAGACACGTGCTTTTGGATCCACTCATCAAAGAAAGCCCACGAGATAATTAGGAGAGCCTATAAAGTAAGCGGCCATCCGGAGAATCTCTGGATCGAGGTTTTTCCGGGGGAGCATAGCTTCTCTGGTCGAATGGCATTCAAATTCTTTGAGAAGTTCCTATGCCAAGACGAGGGACGCGATTAATCCTCTAGCATATATGAACATTTATGTTCATACACGCTGCTATCAGTTCATTTATACATAAAAAATTACATATAAATACTCCTTACAACCCAATATATTCCATCAAATGCTAATGGGAAGCTGCTCTGAAATGACAGGAAAGAAGCTAATAATGGTTCCTGGTCCCACGAACGTTCCAGACAGCGTGATGAGAGCAATGACTAAGCCAATCATAAGTCATCGCAGTGAAGAGTTCAGGAGACTCTATGAGTCATTAACTGAGAATATGAGATATCTCTTTCAAACGGAAGGTGATGTCTATGCCTTGACTGTTTCAGGAACAGGCGGAGTAGAGTGCATGATTGATAATACCATAAGTCCGGGAGATAAAGTTGTAATTCCAGTCTTTGGACTTTTCAGCGAGAGGATGAAGGAAGCGATAATTCGAAGGGGAGGAGAACCAATTGAGATACGTTCGTCTTGGGGGAAACATCCCACAGCGGAGCAAATAAGAGAGGCTGTTGAAAGGGAGAGAAACATTAAGGCAATAGCAATAGTATATAATGAGACATCCACTGGAGTTACATTTCGCGATCTACCTGAGATCGGAGAGATCGCAGAAAAGAATGATCTTCTCCTACTTGTAGATGCCGTTTCAATTTTGGGAGGAGATGAACTTCCAGTCGATAGGTGGAAAGTTGACGTCTGCGTCACTGCAAGTCAGAAGTGCATTGCATGTCCGCCTGGACTTGCACTCTTTTCAGTGAGCGAGAAAGCTTGGGAAATCATAGAAAAAACTCAAAGACCATTCTATTTCGACATGATCATGATGCGTGAATTTGACGGGAAGAGCGAAACGCCGTTTACGCCCTCTATTCCACTCTTTTATGCTCTTGATGAAGCCTTAAAGATTATCCGAGAGGAGGGTTTAAGCAGGAGATTTATCCGCCATAAGATCTGTAGCGAAGCTTTCTATGACGCCGTCGAAACTCTAGGGTTAGAGCCTCTTCCAGAAAAAGCCATTCGCTCCCAGACTGTTATCACTTTCAAAATACCTGAAGGAATCGACGGCACCGCTATTCGTAGGATAATGGATGAGAAATATGGCGTTGTGATCGCTGGAGGAGCTGGAAAGCTTAAGGAGAGCACCCTTAGAATAGGATGCATGGGAATAATATCTGAAAAAGAAACTATACTAACAATTTATGCTCTAGAGAATGCGCTACAAAGTTTAGGATACAAATTTGAATATGGCTCTGGAGTAGAAGCTGCTAGAATGAGATTCCAGCAATATTCGCCCCCTTAACCGCACTTTTGGATAATACTATAAGAAGGCTTTTAATTTGTTCGTGCCCTTTCATAAATCTCTGGAGCTTTTATGGGCCGAAATTCCCTAGAAAGATGGAACTTTTAGAACAACGAAATAGAATTATTGAGAGACGTCCGAGAACGATATTTATTGGAGCACATCATGGAAATTACGCGGAGAATCTGAAGTACGTATCATCTCTACTTGATAGATACGATGACTTTTATGTGGAATTTTCAGCTCGATTATGGGCTCTAGGAATACAACCATACACTGCCAGGAGACACTTCATAAAATATCGGGATAGAATTCTCTTTGGAACTGATGGATGCCCAACAGAATCACAATATAGAATTTACTTTCGCTTTTTAGAGACAGACGATGAATACTTCAATGGATTTCCATTGGGAGAGCGGATATATGGCATATATCTTCCAGATAGCGTCCTAAAAAAGATCTACAGAGAGAACGCGGAGAAAATCATACCCAAAAACTAATGAAAATGTCTTTCACATATCATTCCTGAATAATGTGCGTTGTGAGGATTGGTAGGTTAAGCGCTACTAATGAGGTGATCCCCGTTTTGAGAAATAAGAAGATTTTCTCATGGACTAAAGAGGAAATTTTAAAACATTTATCCGGGAAGACCGAATTTGAAAAAGCCGTTCTAATGGCTACTCTGGAGATTCCAAAGGGCAAGGTGAGCACATATAAGAGGATAGCTAAGCGAATCGGTAGGCCAAACGCTTACAGGGCTGTTGGAAATGCTCTTCATAAGAATCCATTAGCACCAATAATTCCATGCCATCGAGTTATCAGATCTGACGGGTTAATAGTTGGCGATGAACGATCTGTAAAGGAGAGGAGACAAAGATTATTAGAGGAAGGAATACCAGTAAGTGGAAATAGGGTTAGGCTGAGTGAAGAAATACTATTTTGAAGCCGCAGCTTCACATGATTGAAAAGATTTAATAATATCGCATTTTTATCCTCTACTGGAATCCAGTTGTGGAGGAATAAAGATGCTTGAGAATCAATCTTCACCGTTATATCTGCCTGGCGCGACGACCGTAGGCATAGTTTGTAAGGACGGAGTGATACTCGCCTCAGAGAAAAGGATTTCCTATGGGAATTTAGTTCTCAGCCGAGCAGGAAAGAAGGTCTTCAAGATAACTCCAAATATAGGCGCGGCTTGCGCCGGTTTAGTCTCAGATATGCAGATACTAATAAGAGAGGCTGAAGCATATGCTAATCTCTTCAGATTGGAAGCAAACCGGCCTATAACAGTTAGAGCAGTTGCGAAGCTAATATCGAATTTACTATTCAGTCATAGGTTGTTCCCTCTGATAACGCAGACAATAGTTGGTGGAGTAGATGAAGATGGGCCATCCCTCTATGTTTTAGACGTTCTAGGCTCTAATATTCCCGATAACTATACGGCTGTAGGGTCAGGGGCGGAGATGGCAATGGGTGTCCTAGAGGAATCATATAGGGAAGGGATGACGATTGATGAGGGAAAGGAGCTCGCTAAAAGGGCCATCAAGTCAGCGATAAGCAGGGATGCTATGAGCGGGGATGGAATAGACATACTGATAATAACAAAGGACGGAATAGAAGAAGAGTCGATAAAATTTTAGCTCAAAACAAAATATCCGCTATTTAAGTAGGATGATCATCTGATTTATCCATCAGCGTTCATGATCAATTTAGTTGCTGTTTCTAAGCATCTCTTTGCAGTGGCATCTGGATCATCGCTCTCTTGGATCTCCATCATAAAGACCCCCGTGTAGTTAACTTTTTTAAGAGCCTCTATTACTTGACCCCAATTTATGCTTCCATCGCCTGGAGGTTTATGTTCATCTTTTATTCCATTATTATCATGAACATGAAGAGTCATCAAATATTCTCCGGCTTCAAAGATCTCCCCATCCATACTTATATTCGGGTCATCAAAGAGATTTACATGCCCCGTGTCAAAACATATGCCCAAAGAGGACGAACCAATAATTTCTATAACCTCTTTTATATGAGAGATCCTACTGCCGAACCTTATCCCTTTAACATCGATCATGTTCTCTATTGCAATATTCACTCCTAGATCCTCAGCCTTCTTTACAATCTGCATTAGAGAATCGATTAAATTTTTCTTTGAATCATCCGGCTTTAGAGAGGCTCCTTCAACTCCATTTGGATGCAAAACAAGTATTGGACATTCTATGGACCTGCAATACTCAAGCGTCTTCATTATCAACTTTATGCTTTTATCTCTGACCTCCGGATTCTGCGCTGCGATATCAACGTCTTTTATAGGCGCATGCACAGAGTTGGGATGTAAACCCAGATCTTCCAGGAGACTCTTCAAGTAGGGAAGTCCGGAAGGAGGAAATACTCTAGGATCCAGATGGGTCTTGTCTGCTGTGATTTCAACCTCTGTATACCCAGCGTCTCTAATGTGCCTTAATGCCTCTTTTAGAGGCATGCTGACAAACGACCATGTATGAAATCCAACTTTCCATGCTAGAGCATTTGCCTTTAACATTATACTCACTCAGGTAATTATCAACCTTAATATCAAATCCCATTTAAGAATTTTCCTTGATGAAGACTGTATGTTCACTATCCGTTATGAATTCTCTCGAAGTCACTAGCCATAACGAATGGAGGATATTTATTCTTCTTAGGCTAGTTAAAATCTGTGAAATGCCCGGTTTTTGAGATTGATGAAGAGATTCCCCTTATTGGTTGCATAGCCTTTGGCATCATTGACCGTGGAACGAACCTCCTCCAGATTAGGCCAATATCGACATGTCCTCTTTCATGCATCTTCTGCTCTACAGATGCAGGCCCAAAATCTAGGATCCGACAAAGCGAATACATTGTTCCATTGGATTATATAGTAGAAGAATTCAAAAGGATTGTAAAATTCAAAGGGGCTTATAGGATAGAGGCCCATATAGATACTGTTGGAGATCCAATAACCTATCCAAAAATTGTCGATCTCGTTCATGAACTTAGCCAAGTGAAGGGTGTTGAGACGATCTCACTACAGACTCATGGCTCCATACTTGATGAAAAAATGTTAGATAGATTATCAGCGGCTGGCTTGACAAGGATAAACTTCTCCATAGACTCTCTAGATGCTGACCTAGCTAGAAAGCTCGCTGATACAGAATGGTATGATATCACAAAATCAATGAAGCTAATGCATTACATAACATCTGAAACATCCATTGATCTTCTAGTAGCACCAGTATGGATTCCGGGACTTAATGATGATGATATCCCAAAGATAATCAGGTTTGCACTGAAGATAGGGGCTGGAAAACGCTTCCCACCTTTAGGAATACAGAAATATCTAATCCACAAACATGGGAGAAAAGTTAAGGGTGTAAAGCCGCATTCATGGCGCGAATTCTACGAGAAACTGAAAAAGATGGAAAAGAAATTTAACGTAAAGCTCATTTTAAAGCCTTCAGATTTCGGAATTCACCCTCGCAGAATCATTCCAGTTCCATACAAGAAGTATTCTCTAATTAAGGTTAAGGTGGTTGGGCCTGGATGGCTTAAAGGTGAGAAGCTTGCCGTAACAAGTAAAGGTGATAGAAGCATAACGCTAATAAATGCGAATAGGATTCCCATAGGAGCAAAAGTGAAGGCCAAGATAATAAGGAACAAACATAATATTTTAATCGCTTATCCAATCATTTAATCTCAAGCTTCTTGCTTGCATCTTTCAATAGAAAAGGCATTTTCTCGAGTGATGAGTAAATGGCCGTTCCTAATAACGCTAGGGATTTAGGAGATTTGAAAATTAAGGTCAGCAAATACATGAGCTATTTACTCAGGCATAATCCTAGAGATCTAAAAATGGACTCTGAGGGTTATGTTGACTTAGAAGATCTTTTAAGAAAAGTAAGGGAGAGATTCAAGGTAGATAAGCAACTAATTTTCGAAATCGTAGAGAAGAGTGAAAGAAGAAGGTTTGAGGTGAAGAATGGAAAGATCAGAGCACTATATGGTCACAGCATTCCAGTAGACCTGAAATTAAAGGAGGAAAAGACTATTGAGATTCTATATCATGGAACGACTCCAGAGGCCGCTGAGAAGATAATGAGGACTGGCTTGAAGCCTATGAAGAGAAGATGGGTTCATCTCTCGCCGACTGTTGATATAGCCATAGAAGTCGCGCTGAGAAGAACAAGGAGACCAGCAGTGATAGAAGTGAATGTGAAAAAGGCTAGAAAGGATGGAAAAATAAAGTTTTATAAGGCGACGGAGCAGGTTTATTTATGTAGTGAAATACCGCCGAAGTATCTGAGACGTATAATCTGAGGAACTAAAGAGCCCGGGCTGGAAGGCTTCTTTTCAGGCTTTTTATAAGCTCTTCTTGGGATGAGAATCCAACCAAGGCTTCTACTGCGGCTTCTATGAAGGTTTGAACTGGAATTATCTTGATATTCTTTTCGGAGAGCATCCTCTCAGTATCGAAACCCTCCAATCTTTCATAATTGTATTTTGGCATTATTAGCTTCCGCGCATACCTATCTGACAATGCAGCCTCTATTTTTCCCATCCCTCTATAATCTAATCCTCCGACGGGCCATACCTCACCTCTCGCTGTGATCGCTCCCGTCATAACAACTGTAGGATCAACCTCAACATTGAGGAATGCCGATAGCATCGCAACCGCTATTGCCAGACCTGCCGAGGGGCCTGAAACTGGAGGCCTTGAAACTCCGGGCGCGAAGGTTTGTTTCTCCATTCCCTTGGCAGGGGTAACTAACTCTATGTAAACATCATAGTCCTTGAATTTCCAGTCTGCCAATGAGTTTATGTGAATGAAGGCATCCTGGGCGCTTGCTTTAATGCTCTCTCCAACCTCGCTGCCTATAACTTGGATCTTCCCTCTCCCATTTGGATTAACGACAACCTCGATGACTCCTACGAGTCCTCCCGCTTCGCCTCGTTCTCCTAGCGCTATTAGACCGTAACTCTTTCCGACCTCGGGCTTCTGAATCCTAACGGTCTCCTGGATCATCTCTTGCGCTTCCTCCAGCGCCTCATCTATGGTTCCCTCCAACGCCTTCTCGAAATGATAAAGCCTAAGAGGATAATTTGATGGATCGATCTTCTCGAGTTTCTCTGTTAACTTGGGATCATCTCTACTTATTCCAAGATTCTCGAATAATCTCTCTAAGTCATCCTTGAAGAGACTCTCTATCTCCCTTGTTTTTTCCTCTCCAAACTTCATTGCCTCTAAGAGTTTACGGCATGCCTCAAGCTCCTTCGTCCTGAGCCGGTTGGCGTCATCAACAGTATCGGCCATCTTTCTGGGGCTCAGAATCTTCTTCTCGAATATTTTAAGCACATCCTCGGGAGTTATATTCTTGTCTAAGGCATCCTTGTATCTTCGAAGATGAATTGTTAAGATCTCTAGCTTTTCAGCGCGGTTCTTTGGGTAGGTAAAGCGGAAATGACGGGTAAAACGTTCAAGAAGAGCATCGTCAAGAATTTCAAATCGATTTGTAGCTCCTATTACAACGACATTCGTTAATGGAGTGAAACCATCCATTTCTGTCAGGAGCTGTGAGACCACCCTATCGACGACAGGATCATGCGTCCCTCTCTTTGGAGCGATAGAGTCTATCTCATCGAAGAAGATTATGGCGGGAGCGTTCCTACGAGCATCCGCAAATATATCCCGGATTGTCTTTTCGGGATCGCCATATTTTCCTTGAAGTATAGAAGGACCATCAATATTATAGAACCAAACGTCATTTTCGCCAGCTATGGCCTTAGCCAGCAGGGTCTTCCCCGTTCCAGGCGGACCATAGAATATGAAGCCTTTAGGAGGGAGATATCCAGCCTTAACTGCTAAATCCGCATCTAAAGCGAGGGAGATCTCTTTAATGACCTCCTCCTTTATCCCATGCAGTCCTCCAACATCACTATATCGTTCTCTCGGAGCAATCCTATTTATAGCCCTCTTTGCCGCTTCAGTTTTCTCCTGATAAGTATATGTCTTAAGTCTTCTAGCCGCCGCCCTAAAATCATCCAATACGACTTTCCCTTTAATATCAAATCTTACTGATCGCCTCCTTCTTATCCTACTGAGTAAGCTCTCCTGTAACGGTCTATACTTTTCATTTATGATTATATTGAAGGCATTAACCACATCGGCTGGTGTTAGACGGGTATTTCCAACCGCCCGCACAGCATCCTCCAATGTCTCTATAATCTTCGTAGGCTCCAAGTTAATTCCATATTTCTTACATTGCCTCCGAGCTATCTCTAACAGCATATTCCTTTTTGTACTTACATCCAAGTCGATTGTGCCGACTATACCTCTTCTTCTTAGAGTCTCAGTAATCGTTTCGTACTCATTTGTTGCTATTAATAGGATGCATCGATAATTCTTCTTCTGTAATTCGTCGATCTTCTCGAGGAATACTGTTTGAACTCTTTTTTCTTCCATTCCGACCTCTGATGTAGGCGAGAATCTACTTCCGAAAGCTTGGAATTCATCGATTAAGATCACGCTGGGTCTCTGAAAGGCCTCTTGGAAGAAGCTGCTTAGCTGCTGAGCGCTCCTTCCATACCACATAGTATAGACGTCTTCAGGCTTCAGCGACGTATAATTTACGATTATGCCGTATTTTAGTCCTTCCTCGAATATTTCCCTCTGACAGACCTCAGCGAAAAAGGTCTTTCCACTTCCAGAGCTTCCTTTTATAATGAAAATTTTTGATGGAGGGATAGGACAGGCCTTGCGGACTTCTGGATCGCGAAAAATATGATAATATGCACTTACAAGAACTTTATTTAATTCCTTCTCTCTTCCAACAAGATCCTTTCTGCTTACGTTGGGAAAGTCTATTCTCTTCCGTATCTTTCTAGCCCGCTTTTCAGCTTCCTTCCTTCTTTCTTCTATGGGCTTCTGAAGAAATCTCCATAGCCTATATTGCCAAGAGAATAAGTAAAGTAATGGCGAGAATATCTTCCTCAACTTCGGCCTGTTATACCACCATTCGTCTGAGAATTCATTCTCCTCCATGGCATATCCCTCGAATCATCACCTACTCTTGAAAGGTAAGGAAGACGTATGCTTGATAAGCGAGATAGATACTTATGAGCATCATCAATCCTATAATTATCCATCTACCATATGAGACTTTCTCCCTCTTGCTTCTGAAATATGTATCAAGGCAAGCAAAGCTGTTCACATAAAACATCAAGAGCCATATTGCCAAGAGCAGAATTAAGTTAACAGATGTTGGAAGAATAAGGCGGGGGAATCTTGAGGGACTGATTGATACATGACTCTCTAATGGAATGATTATCATCCATTTCCCCGGATGACGGGAAAAGAATGCGTGCTTTACGAAGTATTCTCGAAGAGATATTCCTCGTCCCCAATAACTCTCATAGAAACCGAAATGCCTAGTATAAACACCTAATGTGTAATTCCATGGATCGTCAGCACTAAGATAAATTGTTAGATTATAGGTTCCTGGCTTGTTAAGTTGAACTCCGACAACTGAAACCTTTCCGAGATAGGGCTCTTCATATACTGTTGAGATGGATAGATAGAATGAACCGTCCTGGCTTAATGACCGGCAGTTCGCTGACAGATTCTTCACATTCGAGCCGAAAAATATCGTGAATATATCCCCTTGGAGAACATCTAACTTACAGAAAGGATAATCTACATTCAGATTATGATCCGCGGGGGGATCTGCCTTTGCAGGAAGAGCAAATATGATAATCAGTAAGGATGCTAAGAGAAAGAATGGACTTTCTATAAATAGACGTTTGATCATCAGAGCATCAACTTTAACATCTATTCACAAGATAGATAAGTCGAGAACTTTTCAATAAAGATTTCTGATATATTTTAGACTTCAATAAAACTTTTAATTTAATAGTCTCGATGCAATTCACAGATATCTTAAGCCCGCTGTCTTGGGAGAACCAGATATGACAGAGATTATCTTAGACACGAAATTTAAAGACCATCTGAAAATTAAACTGATAAAGGGATATCTAGATATTCTAATCCTCCGTAGATTACTGGATGTACCTTCTTCTGGCAACGATATCATACAATATCTCATTAGAAATTATGGGATTTATTTAAGCCCCGGGCTTGTATATTCAAAGTTATATTCTCTTGAACGGAGGGAGCTGGTGAGATCTAAACCGAGGGTTAAAAAGCGGATCTATGTTATAACTAAGAGCGGCGAGGAATTTTTAAGAATATATCAAAATTTTTCAGATGAATTTATTAGATTTGCCATGGAATTCTTCAACAGTCTCAATTTTAGGTCGAAGATCCAAAAAGTGAAATCGCGACTTCCTGAAAGATTATAGGAGACTTCTAATTTTTCAAGAAAACATATAGATAGTAGCAAAAAGGTTTAAAGAGTTACAGTAAAAGAAGATGTGGTGCTCACGTTGAGGAGTGATGATGTTAAGCACGGCATCGAAAAAGCTCCTCATAGGGGAATATGGAAGTGTCTAGGAGTCACAGATGATGACTTCGACAAACCCTTTATCGCCATCGCCAATAGCTTCTCAGAAGTCGTGCCGGGACATATACACCTGAATAGGCTTGTGGAATACGTGAAGGCAGGCATACGATCCGCTGGTGGAGTTCCATTTGAATTTAATACTATAGCCATATGCGACGGACTTGCAATGGGACATATAGGAATGCATTATTCCTTGCCCTCAAGGGAACTTATCGCAGATTCGATCGAGGTTGTTGTAGAAGCAAACAGATTCGACGGACTCGTCTTACTTACTAATTGCGATAAGATAACTCCGGGGATGATCATGGCCGCCGCTAGACTTGATATACCATCGATAGTCGTTACTGGCGGCCCAATGCTCTCAGGAATCTATAAGGGGAGGAAGGTAGATGTAACGGCGATCTTTGAGGCGGTAGGCCAATTTTCAGCGGGTAAAATAACCGAGGAGGAACTGAAGAGAATAGAGGATAGAGCCTTTCCGGGATGTGGCTCATGCAATGGAATGTATACGGCGAACACGATGGCATGTATAACTGAAGCATTGGGACTTTCACTACCAGGATGCGCGGCATCTTTAGCCGTCTCGTCTCATAAGGCCAGAATCGCAAAGAAAAGCGGGGAGAGAATAGTTCATTTAATTAAGGAGGATTTAAAGCCCTCCGATATCTTAACCCGAGAGGCGTTCGAGAATGCAATAACCGTCGATATGGCGCTAGGAGGCTCAACGAATGCGGTCTTGCACTTGACGGCAATAGCTAATGAGGCCGGGATCTCCCTACCACTTGAAACATTTGATGAGATCGCCAGGAGAACTCCTCATATATGTGACATGCGTCCAGCAGGACCGCATGACTTGGCAGAACTCGACGCTGCTGGAGGTATCCCGGCCGTAATGAAAGTTTTAAAAGATAACCTTCATTTGGACGCTATCACCGTAACTGGGCATCCAGTTAGAGATAACATTAAAAATGCTATTGTTTATGATTGGGAAGTTATACGGCCCCTAAATAATCCGATCCATAAAGAAGGTGGAATAGCAGTGCTGAAGGGAAACCTTGCTCCAAACGGATCAGTAGTCAAATTAACCGCTGTTCCTTCCAAAATGCTCTTTCACAGAGGGCCAGCGAGAGTATTTGACTCGGAAGAAGAAGCAATGAAGACGATTTTAGATGGAGATATTGCTCAAGGAGACGTTATTGTGATCCGATATGAAGGGCCGAAGGGAGGACCTGGAATGAGAGAGATGCTCTCCCCAACAGCCGCCATTGCCGGAATGGGTTTAGTAGAATCAGTAGCTCTCCTAACAGACGGAAGATTCTCAGGAGCGACGAGGGGATTATGTATAGGGCACATTTCTCCGGAAGCTGCTGCTGGAGGGCCAATAGCGGTCATAAAGGAGGGGGATATTATAAGTATTGATG
Source organism: uncultured Candidatus Bathyarchaeia archaeon (assembly GCA_964508155.1). Classification (GTDB taxonomy): domain Archaea; phylum Thermoproteota; class Bathyarchaeia; order Bathyarchaeales; family DTEX01; genus B63. Next base: position 69,745 of record CAZDRE010000002.1, on the reverse strand, counting down.
TTAAGCGCAGAAGCTTGAACGTAGAGATTAGTGAGGAGGAATTGAAGGAGAGAATGTCAAAATGGAAACCTAAACCACCCAAGATCAACAGAGGATATCTCAGGAGATATTCATTCCTAGTTCAATCAGCCGATAAGGGCGGAACATTTAGGACCCCATAAATCCATTTTATGGAGGAGTCTCCTTGAAGTTCGACTTAACTATTGCCTTGCCAGACAGGCCAGGCCAGCTCATCAAGGCACTCAAGCCCATCGCAAAGAATGGCGGAAATATCATATCTATAATTCATGAGCGAGAGGAGCCGTCGACCGGCCTTATTCCAGTCAGCTTAGTCGTAGATTTTCCATCCAGGTTAAACCTGAGGAAGACCATTAATGATCTGAAAAATTCTGGAGTTGCCATTATAAGGGCCGAAGAGATCATTGACACTATACACATCACCGTTATTCTTGTAGGAAGAGTAGACCTCAGAAAGTTCGCTGAAAATAAGATGAAGAAAGTGAAAATTTTAGGTTTTGAAGTCTCATCTCCAACATCCGAGGATACATGCCTGAAAATGGAGCTTGAGGTTCCAGCCGAATCCGTTGAGGAGGTAATGGATCATCTAAGAAAAATTGCGGAAGCTGAGAACGTTTTACTCTTATCTCCGATTTAATCTAGACTAAGGAGGAAAACATCTTGAACATCATAATCGTTGGCTTCGGTTTTATTGGAAAAGAGACGGTAAGGGCACTTTATAAAAAGATGGATATAATAAAGAGGCTGGACGAGGAATTCAGGATAGTCGGCATTTCAGACAGTAAAGGATACATATATGATGAGAGAGGGTTGAACCTTGAGAAACTCATCAATATTGAAAGACTTTCCGATTGCATGACATATAAGGAAGGAAGGTCTGCCGAGGAACTCATAGAAGAGGAGGATGTAGATTTGATGGTGGAGGCCACTCCTACGAACATCGAGAACGGCGAGCCTGGACTCACGTTTATAAGAAAAGCACTAAAAAGAGGAATTCATGTGGTTACATCAAATAAAGGACCGCTCGTAGTCGCCTTCAAAGAACTTACAACCTTAGCCAAGACGAATAATTGCCATCTGCTCTATGAAGGAACTGTTGCTGGGGCGTTGCCAGTATTCTCTTTAGTTAGAAAATGCCTACAAGGAGACAAGATCCGCAGAATTATGGGAATACTAAATGGAACAACAAATTATATCCTTTCAAAGATGTATTTTGAGGGAACAAGTTTTGAGTTGGCCCTTAAAGAGGCGCAGGAACGAGGAATAACGGAACGAGATCCATCCTATGATGTTGATGGCATAGATGCAGCTTGCAAGATAGTCATACTTGCAAATGCATTAATGAATAAGGATATAAGGTTTGATGATGTTAAGCGAACGGGTATAAGAAGAATAACCCAAGAGGCTGTAAGCTTAGCTAAGAAGGCAAACTTCGCCATCAAACTGATAGGGATCATTGATAAGAGAGCTGAGGTTGCACCTAAACTAGTTCCAATAAATCATCCTCTTTGCGTCCATGGCACGCTTAATGCGATACATATTGAATCGGACTTAGCAGGAAGGATAACCCTTATAGGATATGGAGCTGGCAAAGAGACTATCTCAGCCATTATGAATGACATATTTACTATTTTAAAAGATTTGAGAAAATCTTAGGGACGATAACCATTTCATTTTTCACGTGTTATGATATTTGAGAAGAAGCCGGAAAGTAAGCGAATAGACTAAAAAGTAATCCTTAAATATTTGCTTTCGTTACTTCTTGAAGCCAAGAGGATGACTCTCAAGTATGGTAAAAAGATGATAAGAGACAAATATAGGATGGGCTTTTTACCAGTGATTAGGGAGGGGGTGGGTTTTTCATTTAATCGGGAGGTGCGTCTAGATTAGCGGATCCTATAGACCTTCCACTTCAGAGGAAGAGAGACAATTTCAGATGATTAGCCCGGAAGACGCGTTTCTTATACAGAAGGTTATGTTTGAAGAGAAGGGACTTGTCAGACAGCATTTAGATTCGTATAATGAATTTGTGGAGCATGGGCTTCAACAAGTCATAGATGAAGTTGGCGAGATAGAAATAGAGATACCGGAGGGACCCTATAAGATAAAGTTTGGACGGGTTTATATTGTTAGAGAAGTAGAGAATGATGTGATTTATGGACCTTACATAACGGAAGTTGATGGGACGCGACATGAGATCTACCCCATGGAGGCTAGGCTGAGGAATCTTACTTATGCCATGCCTATATCAGTGGAGATGATACCTGTAGTTGATGGCGAAGAACAAGATAAGGAGCTTGTGTATATAGGCGATTTACCCATCATGCTAAAGTCTAAGTTCTGCCTTCTTTCAGAACTCTCTAAGGAGGAACTAATTAGACAAGGGGAGGATCCCTTAGATCCAGGAGGATACTTCATAATTAATGGATCTGAACGTGTCATAGTGGCGATAGAGGATCTGGCTCCAAATCGGATACTTACAGATATCGACATGCGAGGGGCAAATCCCGTCTATCAGGCAAAGATCTTCTCTACAACCGTAGGTTTCAGAGCGCGGATAGAACTTAATATTAAATCTGATGGAGCCATATATGTATCGGTGCCTGGAGTACCAACGGAGATCCCCTTTATAATACTCATGCGGGCTCTGGGCATCCAATCAGATAAGGAAATTGCGGAGATAGTCTCGCCCGATATGGCCATACAGAGCGAGCTTGAAGCCTCCTTTGATGCCGCAGGAGATATAGACTCAGTTGAGGATGCCATACTCTATATTGGAAATAGAGCCGCTCACGGCCAAGTAAAAAGTTATCGTTTAGCTAAAGCTGAGAGCATCCTCGACAAGAATCTTCTTCCTCATATTGGAACGACCCGTGAAGCCAGAATTGAGAAGGCTTTCTTCCTAGGCGAAATGGCCTGCCGAGCTATTGAATTAAAGCTCGGAAGGCGGAAGCCAGATGATAAGGATCACTTTAAAAATAAACGTTTGAGGCTTGCCGGTGCTCTTCTAGCTGATCTCTTCCGAGTGGCATTTAGGAACCTCTGCCGAGACATAAAATATCAGCTCGAAAGAATGGGTTCAAGGAGAAGAATGCTCGGAATATCAATTGCCGTTAGACCAGGGATAATCACGGATAAGCTTCAGCATTCCCTTGCGACCGGCAATTGGGGCAGAGGACATGTTGGCGTCACGCAGCTTCTAGACAGAACTAATATGATATCGACTTTTAGTCATTTGAGGAGGCTCCAGTCTCCTCTTAGTCGAAGTCAACCGAACTTTGAGGCGCGAGATCTTCATGCCACTCATTGGGGGAGACTCTGTCCAAATGAGACTCCGGAAGGAGCAAACTGCGGGCTCGTTAAGAACTTAGCTCTTTCAGCCGTAATCTCGGTGGGATTCGACTCCAGAAAGGTTAGGCAGATGCTCTTTGAGAAAGGAGTTATTCCGCTTTTAGAGGCAATAAAAGATAGAGAATTGCGAATGTCAGGGGCGAAGGTATTTGTTGACGGATGTCTCATCGGATATCATCGTTCACCAAGTAATCTCGTAGAAGAAGTTAGAAGAGCGAGGAGAAGAGGGGAGATCTCCTCCGAGATAAATATCGCCTACTTCCGCAGAGAAGAAGGGAATGATGAGGTTTACGTTAACTGCGATGACGGTAGAGTTCGACGTGCACTTATAATAGTCGAAAATGGAAAGCCGAGATTGAAGCCTGAAGATATTGAAAAGATAAGAAATAAAGAGTGGACATGGGAGGATCTCATAAAACGCGGCATAATTGAATATTTAGATGCCGAAGAGGAGGAGAATGCTCTAATCGCTTTAGATGTGAGAGATCTAACTCCACGTCACACGCACCTCGAGATAACTCCGTACTCGATCCTCGGAATTTGCGCGTCGCTAATACCATATGCCGAGCACAATCAGTCTCCACGTAACTCTTACGAGTCGGCCATGGCTAAACAGGCACTCGGAATATATGCATCTAACTTTCCTCTTAGAGTTGACTCACGTGCTCATATACTTCATTATCCACAGAAACCCCTTGTCCAAACTAAGCCAATGGAAGTTATAGGGTATAATCGCCGCCCATCAGGACAGAATTGTATAGTAGCGGTTCTCTCCTATGAAGGATATAACATGGAGGATGCCTTAATATTCAATAAGGCATCAATAGAGAGGGGACTTGCAAGATCAACCTTCTATAGGATATATGAGGCTGAATGCCTTCAATACCTAGGAGGATTAAGGGATAGAATTGAAATTCCTGAGCCTGGAATTCGCGGATATAGAGGGGAGCAATATTATCGTTTCTTAGAGGAAGACGGTATAGTTGGAGTCGAATCAGAAGTCTCTGGAGGAGATGTTTTAATAGGAAGAATTAGCCCTCCACGCTTCCTTGAGGAATACAAAGAATTTGAGATTAGAGGTCCAAGTATGAGAGATTCTTCGATCGACATGAGGACGTCAGAGAAGGGGATAGTAGATGCTGTTTTCTTGACTGAAACCAGCGAGGGAAGCAAGCTAGTTAAGGTTAGAGTAAGAGATGAACGTATACCAGAGATAGGAGATAAATTCGCTTCACGTCACGGCCAAAAAGGCGTGATTGGAATGATAGTTCCACAGGAAGATATGCCATTCACAGCTGATGGGATAGTGCCAGATATCATAATTAATCCCCATGCATTTCCTTCTCGTATGACCATTGGGCAATTCTTAGAGTCGATGGCTGGTAAAGTGGCTGCCGCTAGAGGGGAACCAGTTGATGGAACGCCATTTGTGGGAATGAAGGGAGAGGAACTAAAACAGGCTCTCATAAATTTGGGATTCAGCTATACCGGCCGAGAAGTTCTCTACAACGGAGTGACGGGAGAAAAATATGAGGCTGACATCTTTATGGGAGTAATTTATTACCAGAAGCTCCATCACATGGTCTCTGATAAGATTCATGCTAGGGCAAGAGGGCAGGTTCAGATGTTAACTCGGCAGCCAACTGAGGGACGTGCAAGAGGTGGAGGATTGAGGTTCGGTGAGATGGAGAGAGACTGCTTGATAGGTCATGGAGCGGCAATGCTTCTCCGCGATAGGCTTCTCGAAGAATCAGACAAATATACACTTTATGTATGTGAAAACTGCGGCTATATAGCCTACTATGATATGAAACAGCGGAAGTATGTCTGTCCACTCTGCGAGGATAAGGCGAAGGTATCACCAGTCCAAGTCTCATATGCATTTAAGCTTCTCCTTCAAGAGCTAATGAGTCTCTGCATCTCACCCAGACTGATATTGAAGGGGGAAACATGATTGGCACTTGAGGAAGCATACGGAAAGGAAATCAAAGCCATACAGTTCGGTATATTGTCTCCGCAGGAGATAAGGAAGTTATCCGTTGTTGAGATCCAAACTGCGGATACTTATGATGAAGATGGAGCGGTTATTCCTTCAGGTTTAATGGATGGCAGATTGGGAGTTCTAGAGCCCGGACAGAGATGCAGGACATGCGGCAATACTGCCACTAAGTGTCCAGGTCACTTCGGACATATCGAGTTAGCCGTTCCAATAATCCACGTTGAATTTACGAAGAATATCTATGATCTTCTCCAGGCATTCTGCAGAAATTGCGGCAGAATTCTTCTCTCGGAAAAAGCCATAGCTAGAGCGAAGAAGCAAATTGAGGAGGCGAGGAAACTTTTAGGCTCAGTGCCCGATTCGCTTTATAAGAATCTTCTTGAACAGGCAAAGTCAAATATGGAATGTCCCTATTGCGGAGCGAGGCAGTATAGGATAGAATTTGTTAAGCCCACCATCTTCTACGAGCATACAGACGAGGGAGCTCAGCGGTTAACAGCAAGCATGATACGAGAAAGATTTGAAAGAATACCAGATGAAGACCTAAAGTTTCTTGGATACGACCCAGAGCATGCGCGTCCAGAGTGGATGATACTCCAAGTTCTTCCGGTTCCTCCAGTCTATGTGAGGCCGTCGATAACTCTCGAATCCGGAATACGTTCTGAAGATGATCTTACCCATAAACTTGTGGATATTATCCGCATAAACGAGCGGCTTAAGGAGAACATAGAAGCAGGCGCGCCAACTCTTATAATTCAAGACTTAACAGAACTTCTTGAATACCACGTGACAACATACTTCAATAATGAATCTTCCGGAATACCGCCTGCAAGACACCGTTCGGGAAGAGCCCTAAAAACATTATCACAACGACTCAAGGGGAAGGAAGGAAGATTCAGAACAAACCTTTCTGGAAAGAGAGTTGACTTCTCAGCCCGAACGGTTATCAGTCCAGATCCAAACCTCGACATAAATGAAGTTGGAGTTCCATTAGAAATAGCTAAGAAACTCACGGTTCCAGAGAAAGTAACGGAATGGAATATTGATGAAATGAAGGAGCTCGTCAAAAACGGACCAGACAAATATCCCGGAGCCCTATATATAATAAGGCCGGATGGTAAGCGTGTTAGATTGGAATTCGTCATTGACAGGGAGAAGATCGCGGAATCACTTGAGCCTGGATTTATAGTTGAGAGACACTTGCGTGACGGAGATATAGTGATATTCAACAGGCAACCGTCGCTCCATCGAATGTCGATCATGGCACATTACGTGAAAGTTCTGCCATACAAGACGTTTAGGCTTCATCTCTGTGTATGTCCGCCCTATAATGCGGACTTTGATGGAGACGAGATGAACCTCCATGTTCCTCAAAGTGAAGAGGCACAGACAGAAGCGAGAATTCTTATGCAGGTTCAGGATCATATACTCTCACCCAGATTTGGAGGTCCAATAATAGGCGCTATAAGAGACTTCATAACGGCCGCATACCTCCTGACCCGCAAATCTACACTTCTGAATAAGAAGGAAGTCTGTAAGCTCCTTATCGCAGCTGGATATGAGGGGAAGCTGCCAGAGCCAGCGATAAAGGAGCCTAAAGAGTTATGGACGGGAAAGCAGATATTCAGTCTATTCCTTCCCAAAGATTTCAATTACACTCTAAAGGCAAGTATATGCCGAAATTGTAAAGTCTGCTTACGTGAAAAATGTCCTTATGATGCGTATGTAGTGATTAAGAATGGACAGCTGATCTGTGGGGTAATAGATAAAAATTCGATAGGAGCCGAAAAATCCGAAAGCATCCTTCATAGGATCATAAAGGATTATGGAACTGAGGCCGCGAGGGAATTCTTGAATAAGGTATGCAAGTTGCTTACGAGATTCATAACTATGCGAGGCTTCACTTTCTCCTATGAGGAATTAAACCTTTCTGACAAAGCTAAGAAAGAGATCGAAGAGACCATCAGAAAAGTTGAGTTGAGAGTGGCGGAATTCACTGAACAGCTTCGGAGAGGAACGTTGGAGCGTCTTCCCGGCCTGAGCTTAGAGGATTCTTTTGAGATCTACGTTATGAATGAACTTGCCAAGGCCAGAACAAGAGCTGGGGAAATAGCAGATGCAGACTTAAGCATGAATAACTCAGGAGTTATAATGACCCGAAGTGGAGCTAGAGGTTCTACAATTAATATCGGCCAGATGGCTGCATGTCTTGGGCAACAATCGGTTCGCGGCAAACGGATCGAAAGGGGATACATGAACAGAACCCTTCCTCACTTTGAAGTTGGAGATGCCTCTCCGAAGGCTAGGGGATTCGTCTATTCATCTTATCGAGATGGACTTGACCCTATCGAATTCTTCTTTCACGCAATGGGCGGAAGAGAGGGACTAGTCGATACTGCCGTTCGAACTCAGCAGAGCGGATACATGCAAAGGAGATTAATAAATGCAATGGAGCATCTCAGGGTTGAGTATGACGGGACCGTCAGAAACTCGGCAGGAGAGATCATACAATTCAAATACGGCGAGGATGGAGTTGACCCTGCGAAGAGCGACCACGGAAAAGCCGTGAACGTCGCTCGGCTCATTGATCAAGTGAAGCTTATTGATGAGGGAAAGAGGGTGGCGTCTGAGGAGTATATCAAAAAGCGATTGGAGAAAGTAAAGGATCAGCTAACCCCATTGCTACTCGATGAGTTATGGGTTAACCTTTCAAATGCAAAGCTAAGCAGGAAAGGAGTCGACCTAGTTATTAACTCAACAGTTGAACATTATAAGCGGGCTCTTGTTGAGCCAGGAGAAGCCATTGGAATAGTTGCTGCTCAATCGATCGGCGAGCCCGGAACGCAGATGACGCTAAGGACTTTCCATTACGCTGGCGTTAGAGAAATGAACGTTACTATAGGGCTACCGCGTCTAATAGAGATAGTAGATGCAAGAAGGGAACCGTCAACACCGATCATGACAATATACCTAGACGAGGAACATAGCCGAAGTAGAGAAAAAGCCGCGGAGGTTGCCCGAAGGATTCTCTTCACAACAGTAAAAGACATAGCAACTGAAGTATTCATCAACCCAGAGACTGGAGGCATCATAATTGAGACTGACCAGAAAAAGATGAAAGAGAGAGGGGTAACAATAGACGATCTAGCGAGGGTTCTGGACAGCCCGAAATATTCCATACGAATTGAGAACGGCAGGATATTTATAGATCCAAAGAAAGCAATTGACACGAAAAAGTTACTAAGTCAGATCTCATCCATACATGTGAAGGGCGTCCCCGGAATCAGGCGGGTATTCGTATCAGAAGAGGAAGGGAGATGGATAATAAGGACGGATGGATCAAATCTTCCAGGAGTTCTTGAAGTCGAAGGTGTAGATCCAACTAGGGTTACAACTAATAATATTCATGAGATAGCTAAGACCCTAGGAATAGAAGCTGCAAGGAACGCTCTAATTAGAGAGGCGTCTTCAGTCCTTGAAGAGCAGGGACTCGACGTAGATATACGTCATATTATGCTGGTAGCTGACATTATGACTGCAACGGGTGAAATTCGACAGATCGGTAGGCATGGAGTAAGCGGAGAGAAAGCGAGTGTACTTGCCCGAGCCGCATTTGAGATCACCGTTCCCAACATTATTGAGGCGGCTGTGAGAGGAGAGAGCGATGATCTTAAGGGGGTCACCGAGAATGTTATAGTTGGTCAGTCGATACCCGTAGGAACAGGACTCGTTGATATTTACATGTCAGCTTTGCCGCTGAGGGGTAGCGAGGTGAAGGAAAGTGGTCAATCTTGACCATGCACTTTCGATCGCTGTGAAGACAGGAAAAGTTTTATTTGGAGCAAATTCAACCATAAGGAATGTTATGACGGGTAAGGTTAGGCTTGCAGTAATAGCATCTAACTGCCCAGATGAGATCAGAAAGAGGATTGAGAAGGCCTGCAGGCTCTCAAATATTCCCATGATAGTTTCTAAGAGAAACAATGTTGAGTTAGGTAGGATCTGTGGAAAACCGTTTTCCATATCAGCCCTTGCCATAAGGGATCCTGGAGACTCTGACATATTAAGGTTGGTGAGAGAGAATGTCTAAGGGAATAAGATTTACCAATCGAGAAATGCAATACATATCTTTGTTTGAGAGCATAACAGGGGCAACAGTTAGAGACTGCATAATCGACGATGAAAATAACAGGATAATCTATGTCGTGAAGGAAGGAGAGATGGGGATAGCAATAGGCAAGAGAGGAAAAAACGTTAATTTGCTTGAGAAGATGACTGGAATGAAACATGAGATCATAGAATTTTCAGATGACCCGGTGAAATTCATAAGAAATGCTCTTCGACCAGCAAGACTAAGGGAGATACGTATAACCCAGAGGACCGATGGAAAGAAGATCGCCGTCGTCTCTGTGGATCCTAAGGATAAAGGAATAGCTATCGGAAAGAACGGAAGAAACGCCGAGAGGATAAGATTTTTAGCCAAACGATATTTCGACATAAGCAATGTCTCCATACTTTAATGGTTATCGCCTCTTAAGAAAGGAGAGAAATCTTTAAGAGTGAAAATCGTTATTATTGGTTTTTGACGTAATTGAAAATGAGGAAGCTAAGAGATGGGAAAGAAATCTCCGAGAGGCATGTTCGCCGCTAGAAAACTCCGCATGAATAGAAAGAAATGGAGATGGAAAGACATAGACTACAAAAGGCGAAAGCTTAGATTAGACGTTAAATCTGATCCGTTAGAGGGCGCTCCTATGGCTCGAGGGATAGTCCTGGAGAAGGTTGGACGTGAAAGCAAGCAGCCGAACAGTGCAATAAGAAAATGCGTCCGCGTGCAGTTGATCAAAAATGGGAAGGTTATAACGGCGTTTCTTCCGGGAGACGGCGCATTAAATGTCGTTGATGAGCATGACGAGGTGATCGTTGAGGGCATCGGCGGATCTCAGGGTGGCGCAATGGGTGATATTCCGGGTGTAAGATGGAAGGTAAGCACAGTTAATGGGGTTTCTCTTAAGGATCTTGTGCTAGGGAAAAAGGAGAAGCCCCTGCGATAGATAACCGGAAAATATTATGTTGTTTGGGTTATCCGGGAAAATCGCGTAATGAAAGTTTTCTTATAATTTGTGCTTTCTGTCTTGAACTATTATACCTTATTGGAAAATGCTTTCTAACGGGCAATATGAGCAAATGTAGTATCTTATTATCCGAGTCGTCCCAAATTTCGATTACATCTCTCTTCACTTGAAGTCTTGAATGCTGCCTTATAACTTCGTAGAGATCATCGAATGTCTCATCCGTCCTTGATAATAGGATGCGGTCGCCCATTTTAAGAACATAGACGTTCATTTTCTTCTCTTCAATATATCTCTTAACCAGCATGTATATCCGATTTATGTCAGTTTGTATATTGGTTATCGCACCGTAATTACTGTTTGACCTCAAAAAACTCTCCATTAATGTCTTTATTAGCTCTATGATTCCCGTCTTCCGCTCCTCGAATTCTCCTTCAACCTTCTCTCTTAGAGAGGAATCTTTGTTAACCTTCATCAAGATTCACTTGGATTAATTAACGCTATGAATATCCGCATTGTAGATAAAAAATTAATGGAGTGCTAGAAGAGCGGCTGATTAAAGGGCTAGTCTAGAAGATTATTTCTTTTTCTTCGCTCTCTTAATGAGGACTCTTATCTTTTTGGGATCCATCTTCTCTATCTCTTTAGCTTTCTCCTTGATCTTCTCCGGACTACTACTCTTATCGACTATAACTACGAAAATTTTCTCGTATTCGTCCAGATACCTTGATATTTTATCGGCAAGCTTATCTAACGCCTTAAAGCCTCGTGCTGCCTTTAATTCTACTGCCATTTTATTCCGGCCGAAAATAAAATCGAATTTACCATGCTTTACTTCTGATATTAATGGTTTTTTCATGAATAGGTCATAAAGTTGCCTTTCATATTCCCTCTCTTTCATTCCGATTGGTGGAGAAAAATTCCTAAGTACTTCATTTATTTCTCTTTCAAGAGTTCTTAGAAATAGGATCCGTCTTACGGTATGACGCTCTGTTATTATTTCTTTTGTAACCTCCTCGATTATTCCTCCTTGCCTCACAGCCCCTTCTGTCAATAATTCAGGTTTGAGCCGATATTCTTCCATTAAAGCTTCCTTTAAGGGTTCTTCCTTTGCATATCCAATCGGCTTTGCTTCTTTCTTTTCTTTATGAGTAGGCTTAATGGCTTTTTGTCTCTTCGACAACATTCTTGCCTTTGCCTTAGCAGATTTCGGCTTTTTCCTCCTCATGGAACTCGCTGTTTTTCTTATCAATTTTATTTTCTCAGCGAACTCTCGAATTTTAGATGTTGAGAGAACGCGGAGAACATCGATTATATCCTTCTTCCTCATAGCTTTCTTCGTTCCGAAGATTGTGGGTTTCACGAGTTCAATTCCGGTCTCCTTTGCAAGACGTTTTAATTGCCTCACATTCATACAGTTTAAGAGCTCTTCCTTAGTTAAACGTGAGGTTCCTAATAGCTCGATAAGATCGGATTCCCTAAACTCAGATTCAAGAAGAACCTCTATTATCTGAGATTTCGTCCTCGCCTTTCTGACCTTCCCGGAGAGATCCTCCCACTCCAATTTCACACCATTTCTTTTAGCGAGTTCTTCAAGTTCCTCCTTATTCAATCTGCTTAACAAGTCTACTGTTTGATCGTAATCTGAGAGCTTTTCTGAAATTGACAAAAATGATCCTCCTCATCATTTCTTCAGTAATGAAAATACAAAAATTTTATGGAGATTGATGATCTCTCGTTTAGAGCCGAGAGGATCTAGCATCAAATCTAAGCCTTAACTTTGAGATTGCTCTTCTTACTTACGAATCCAGTATACGCTCAGTTAGGCCATAAGCCTATCTATCTTGCTGAGCAATTGAGATAAGGTCTTATGTGCTTCCTCAAGGAAGCCCTGCATTTCTTGTCTTAGCTTCTTCTCCCTTTTCAGTTCATCCTTTAGGCGTGAAATCTCTTCAGAGGAAAACATTGCAGGCAGAATTATGTCTGCTCCCTCTCTTGCGATTCTCTCATAGGTTTCTCTAACTATCTGTCCGGCTCTAGTTTTTCCTTGGAGATGATTTCTGATGGTAGCTTCTGTTCTACCCAGCTCCTCAGCTATCTGAGATACTGTCATTTTGGCTCTTTCTCGGGCAAGAGCGGCGGCGGCGACTGCGAGACTGTCAACCCACGTTATTCTTCCTTCTGGATTCTTCAGTTCCTCCAGAACTTCAGGTCTTAAAATGCTATTCACTAAGAGTATGGTCTCAAGCTTATGAATCTGTTCCTTCCCTATAGGGGATAGGGATATCTCGCTCATTCCCGTTCTTCCCTCCTCCGAGTTACCATGATTACCTCTTTTGGCTTAATTATAAGACCTTTATCTGTTATATCGAATGGATGCCTCTTCATTGAGTGTGCTGTTCCACGCATCTTCCAGATAATAATACTACGTTTGAGCTCGCCGTTCATTTCATCCAAATCCAATCGGATTATTCCATCAGCCGCATGCTCAACTCCCGGACCGCCAAATCCCCTCTCTGTAACGCTCACTTGTGATATAAGGATAGATGTGCATCCCAGCCCAGATAAGACCTTCTTTAATTGTAGAACCATACTTCTCGCAAGGGCAGGTTTAGTTATATAAAGTGTAGTTACGGAATCAACCACAACTCTTTCAGCATCGACATCTTTAATCGCGGATCTAAGCACATCTATTAACATCTGGAAATCATCCGGTGCCTTAACTACATATTTTTCTCTTTTTGCGGCCTCTCCGATTCCTGCAGTGAAAGCATCAACGAGCGCGAATCTGCCCTTTTCTTCATATACCGTTACGTTCCAACCGAACTGTGCCATTGAGAGCCTCACTTGGACAGGATGTTCTTCCAGAGCTACTAGCACAGCGGATTGTCCTCTTGTTAGACCATTAAAGAGGTATTGATAACCGAATATTGATTTTCCAGTTCCCGGACCGCCCGAAAGTAAGACAACATTTCGTCTCGGTATTCCGCCATTTAATATCTCGTCTAATCCAGGTATTCCAGTTTGAATTCTATCAATGGACATTTCACTCATCTCTCCTCATGACCTTCTTATCTTCCATATATTATAGTTGTTGTAGATTTTAAATCGATCTATAAATTTCAGCGTTAAAACATATTTTAATTCAAATTTTTTAGTTTTCAGGACATATAAGGCTGTTTTACTAAATGTAGATTATTCCTCTTCCTTTGGCTTCTGTTCGCCTTCTACTGATCTCTAGACCCTTTTCCTCTCCCTTCTTAGTTATTTCCATATCATACTTTATGAAGGACTGTGTGAACTCTGCCATTCTTTTATTTATCTCGCTGAGCTCTTCTCTTGTGAACCTCGTCATTATATCAGGGTTATTGATCCATTGCATCCATCCGATTATACTCCGTTGAAGAGCCTCAAGCATGAAACGGATCGACCGCACATACTCTAACCTATCCTTATTATCAGACTTCTCTAGATCCTTCAGCTTTTCAAGAATCCTTTGACAACTTCGGATCCAATCTGAAGTCAACGAGAGATCCCTCCATGATATTTAACCACGGATCCTAAATAAACGCTTTGAATGGGATGTTAGCTCCAAGCGAGTGATTAACACTCGTGGAAAGTTAAATGTCGAGTATAAATTTTAAAGTCACTCCTTCAGATGTCTCTTTGATCTCCATGCAATGATAAGTAACAGCCTTAACGCCTACTTTCTGTACGTGTTTTGATGGATTAAATGGTTCTCCATAAATAATCGCTTTGAGGGTATATCCATCCGGAGTACTGCTTATCTCTTTGACATCGAATTTCGAGTATAACTTTCCATATATATCAAATCGGATCAGCAGTTCCTCAAGCCAATTATAGAGTAATTCCTTTTTATCTCTACCCTTAACCTCCACAATCTCTTGGCTCTCGGGGCTAATAGAGTTGATGTTCGTCATAGTCTCAAACATTGCACGGGCTGCATTCTCAAATGCTTCAGCAATATCCTTACCGTATGCTGCTACGTAGATGTCCGCGGTATGCTCAAGAAACTCGAAACCTTTTTGAATCATTGGCATATTGACCACAGCCTATTCGATATGCCTCTAAATGAAAACGGAGATTTTAAGTTTTAGTTTTAACATAACAGATGTTGCAACATGAAGATCCCTTTTATATTATTCCTCATCTTAAGCAGACAAGAGAAAAGTTTTGATAGATGACGAAAATGAACAAGGCTAATAATATCTGTGTTGGCGTTGGAAAGACTGATATTACTCCGCCATTAGGCACCGAACTAACGGGGTACGGCTTCTACTTGAATAGAAAATCGAAGGGAATTCATCTCCCCTTATATTCACGTGCCATTCTTCTGCGCGGAGAAAATGAGGAGGCACTAATATTCAGTAATGATCTTTTAGATATCGACGAGCAGATCATACGCCAATCAAGAGACCTCATACGTTCAAGACTTGGAATTCCAGAGAACAAGATAATCTTTACTAGCACACATACGCATTCGGGTCCGGCCACTTCGTTCCTCCGCGGAGTAGCCGATATAAGCAAAGAATACGCTTCCAGCCTTCCTACAAAGTTTCTCAAGGCCGCCATAGAAGCACACAGTAATTTAAAGAGAGCGTCTTTTGGTGTTGGGCGAAAAAAGATAAGCGGGATATCCTACAATAGAGCCTTAAAAGGAGGACCCGTCGATGAGGAACTTATGGTAATATACTTTGAAGATCTAGGAGGAGATCCTATAGCGACCATCTTTAATTTTTCATGTCATCCCGTAGCAATAAATGTCAAGACTGACGCTGGTCATTACATTTCGCCGGATTGGCCTGGGTGCGCCATGAGGATAATAGATGAGAAGATCGGAGGAATATCGATCTTCTTGCAGGGAACATGCGGCGATATAAATCCCTTAATGAAGCATAAGGCAAAGAGGTTCGAAGTTGCTGAAGAGATCGGTAGAGTTATAGCTACAGAAACGATCAGCATTGTTGAGAACTTGAAATTAAGGGAGAGAGCTCAATTTGGATTCGGAAGTTCATTTGTAGAGCTCCCAACGCAACCTATAGATTATAAGTATGTAGCTGAGGAACTTAGTCGCTTCCTGAGGGAATATGAGAAGAATCGAGATTCTCTGCCTGACGGAATTCTGAGGTTCTATGCGGAATGGTCTGAAGATATTCTCAGAAGGATGAAGAGAGGATTTGAGAAAAGGATAAGAAGTAGGATATACGCGGTGAGAATTGGAGAAAATGCCTTATCATTCCTTCCGGGAGAAGTCTTTGTTGAGATAGGGTTGGAGATAAAGAGAAGGTCCCCATTCGTTAACACCATGGTGATGGGATATACGGATAAGTGCGTAGGCTATATACCCGCTGAGTGGGATTTCAATTTGAGAGGCTATGCCTCGACTATGGCTCCTAAAGTATATGATCATCCGCCCTACCAAAGGAATGCTGGGCGGATCCTCGTAAATGAATGCTTAAAGTTGCTGAATTGTCTTAAATCCAGCGAGCCATAAGCCTCAGAATATTATTTAATCTTGAATATTTTCGCTGCGCTCTTGCCGAGTATCCATTCCTTCTCCTCATCGCTTATATTTAGATCTTCGATTCTTGCCAGATACGCTGGTAGCAGGTCGTGGGGACCGTCAGTGCCAAAGAGAACCCTCTCAGCGCTGAATTCCTTAACAACTCTCTCGAGGAGAACTTGGATCTTACTGCCAGAAGTTTCTAGATATAGATTTTCGGCGAGTCGCATAGCGGGAAGGATATCATAATGTAAGTGTTGCTTACCCATGTGACCCATTATTATCTGGACTTCCGGATAATGTAGGGCTATGTCGACAAAGAGGAGAGGAGTGCAAAACTCTGACCTCGCAGAGTGAGAAAGAACTGGAAGACCGTATTTGGCTGCCATATCAAAGACAGGGTATACTATTGGATGGTTGAGGGGAAAGGCTGAGACCCATGGATGAAGCTTAATTCCTTTAAAGCCAAACTTCTTCACAGCCTCCTCGATTTTCTCCTTGATAATATCTGCAGGCTCAAATACATTCGGCACATATAGTCCTATGATCCTCCCATTTAAACGTTCGGATAATCTTGCGACATATTCGTTCCCTCCGTGGCGGCTACGCCAGACCCTATCTACCATTGAAGAGATATTTGAGACAGCCCCATAAGCAACGCCATACTTCTTGAACCATTCCTTGAATCTCTTAACCTCCCTCTCAAAGATCCGTTCAGGGTCAATCTCAGACTTCTCGAGCTTAGAAGAGTAAATGTAGGAACCAACCCTAATGTGCTGGTGCGCGTCTATAATGAAACGCTTTTTGATCATTCCTTCACCCTCAGCGATAGTATCCTGGCCATCGATAAACCTAAAATATCTCTTGCCTCTTCTTCAGTTAACATTCTAGATGCCCAATGATCAAAGACTTCTTGGAGCTCTGAACGCATACTCGTTGTAGGCCAGTCGCTTCCAAACACGACACGATCCTTACCTAGGATTCTGGGAGGTGCCAATAATCCGCCAATAGATGTCTCAAGAATTAGATTTTCAACTCTCCTTGCGGATTCAATAACGTGCTTGTCGTTTCTAAGACCGGAATGAGCCATAATGAAAGTCACTTCCGGAAACATTTCAGCCTGATCGGCAAATTGACCAGCAACGGACCATGGCTCCGTTCCAGAATGGATCATCACTGGAACACGATATTTAGCGGCTTTCTCATATATTAATTCGAGAACTGGCTCTCTCAGCAGACAGAAACAATCCTGATTAGGATGGAGCTTTATTCCTTTAAAGCCTTGATCGCGAATGTAATAATCTAAATCATCTAAGACATCTTCGAATTTTGGATTAAGCCTAACGAAGCCTATTAGCCTATTTGGGTAGCGTTTCACGGCATCTAAGACTATTCTGTTCATCTTCTTGATCTCATGTGGCAATCCTCCTCCGGAGACGCATGCCATATCTACGCCGCATCGATCCATTTCTCTGATAAGTTCCTCAACGCTCCAACGTTTATTTACGAAGTAGCATGTCAAATAGGAAGCGCCAATGTGTGTATGAGCATCCAAAATGAAAGGTTTCTCTTCCTCGCTGAAAGGTCCTTTCAAGTTCATTTTCCTCAACGAGATTCTAATTCACCTGAAGATTTAAAATTGTTCTATAGTCTTCGATATCGGAATCGATTTTAAGGCTTATGAGGAAATAAACATTTAAGGGGGAGAGATTTTGGGCGGAAGGAATCTTATAATCGTAGAATATCCCGATGGAAGCAGCATGGTTTATGAAGTTCCGAAAGAGGCCGAAGACATAGAGGAAGTTACATCCGAAGTATTTGAGATGTGGAACTTGAAGATACGTAATAGGGATGGAACAATCAGTTGGATGAGAATTTATGCGCCTACAAGGGATGGCGAAGTTATCATACGGACATTTGATAACCGCTTAAGATACAAGGTTAGAAGAAGTAACGTTAAAAAGGATACGCTTACGAGGAAGTGGATGGAATGAAAGATTACATAGGCGTCTGGACATCGAGGAACGATATGCTTCAAATGGGATACAAAAGAGCTTTAGAGTTTTATGCGGAATGCGGCATCACAACAATTGTCGTGGGCTACTTGGGTTCACATGCAGAATATTATAGGCATATTGATCTTCCAGTTGCCCCGAGTAAGGAAGAGCCGCCTACCTTAAGGGATATATGCAAAATGGCTGAGGATGTTGGAATTAAAGTTGAGGTAGTCGTAGAGCCAAAATGCATGTCCCTCGTAAAGAGAGCGCCGGAAATCTCGGTGGTAGATGTCTTTGGGAATAGAGGCGATATCGGCTGCCCATCACATCCGAAAGTGATATCGTATGTTCAGGCGAGAATAAGGGATATACTTGAGAATCACGAGGTAACGGGAATAGAATTAGATGGCGCATACATTGACATGCATCCTAGGATGACCAATCCAAGAGGCCAGCCCGGGGCGCTTTATCCATATCATCACGTCGCGCCCGAATCTTGCTTCTGCAAATATTGCCGATCACTTGCTAGAGAAGAAGGCATAGATATAGACCGTATTGAAGAGACCGTTAAGAAGATTACGAAGATATCTCTAGAACTATCATCAAGAAACTTCTATAGAGCCTTCGATACTTTCCGGGGACAATATGATATGGTTCGCTTCATCATGAAATATCCTGAACTTATAGAATGGCTCACCTTCAGATGCAAGATTATATCACGCTTTTTAGAGCAGATAAAGAGAACGGTTAAGTCGATAGATCCTAAGCTAACAGTTTCACATGATATGCTTCCTCCGACATGGTCGTGGTCGATAGGTCAAGACTATGCAGGACAGAGGGATTACTGCGATAATTATAAGATAGTATTCTATCATAAGCGAACAGGCTCATTTGAGGTTAATCCATTAATAGCAATAAGGGATAAGATTCCGGATGTCAATGAGGATGACATCGTTGAATTGTATAAGAGGCTTGTTGGATATGAGGGGCCTCCTTCGATTACATACTTTTCGCAACATGGATTTCCGTCAACCAATATATATTATGAGCTGAGAAAGGCCAGGGAGGAAGTAGGCCCGAACTATAGGCTGATAGCTGGAATAGTTGGTGATGCTCCTGCTACGCCTACTGATATCGAGGAGGCTATAACTATGGCTGCAAAGGGAGGCGCTGACGGCTTTTGTCTGCATACCTGGTATGGCAGAACCCCTCCATCTAATTACGCTGCGTTTGGAAATAAGGCACATGAACTCCTGAAGACTTGCTAGGTCTGATTTCTAGAAAGAATATTTTTGATGTAGATGATCCTCTTACAGTATGCGCAGGTTCCATCAAGAGATGGAAAGCCGCATCTTGAGCATGGTATAATCTCTGGCTTCTCGATATTCTTCTCAAGAATCTTTGAGAGATCTATAAAGCTCTTTAAGGCCTGATATCTGATGCCGGGATTTTCTCGTGACAGAATCTCCAGAATCTTTAGTCTCTCCTTGGTCTTTGTTCCACCCGAAAATGGGCAGTCCATCTTTCTAAATGGGACTTTCGCATATAAACAATAAAGGAGACTTTCTCGTTCCGGTGTTCTTATTAAGGGCTTTATTTTGCGCGTCATACCTGGAGCTAGAGGCGGTAGAACTGGCTTAAGCCTAATCAACTGAAGCCATTGCTCTGAGAAGAAACTATTGAACATAAATCCAAGAATATCATCCATGTTATGTCCTGTTGCTAAGACTTTTACATTGGCTCTTTTAGCAAGAACTTCAAATGCATGTCTCTTTATAGTTCCGCAGACTGAGCATATTTTCCTCCTAAAGACAGACTTTCCGAAGTCGCCCAACCTTACGTTTTCTTCCTTCACTAGATCATAAACGTAAAGGTTTACATCTGTAATTTCAGCGAGTTCCTCGGCCTTTCTCTGGCAATGATCCGAGTATTCTGGAATTCCCAGATTGACATGAAGCCCTATGAATTTCTGATCTGGAAATGCTTTCCTCAATGCGTGTAGTAGAGCTGCGCTGTCTTTACCTCCTGATATCGCTACTCCCACTATCTCATTCCTATTGAACATCCTATACTTCTCAACCGTCTTTTTGATTCTTCTGACAAAATAGTAAAGAAAGCAGTCAGGACAGAGTGACAGTCTCGCATAGGGAAGATGAATTTCAGCGTCAGCTTGATGACACCTTACACATTTTGACGACATAAATTTGAAGCTCCGAATCTCTCAACAATGCCTGCTACTCTTTGAGAATGCAATAAATTTTCCATTATGGTATGAGCCTGAAATATATTCGTTTATTCTTCTTTCCTTTACTTACTGCTTTTAAGAATTCTATTTGACCTACCTCTCTTAGATTCTTTACATGAGTCCCTCCGTCTGCTTGCTTATCAACTCCAACGATCTCGACTATACGAAGCATTGGAACGTCTGGGGGAAGGGCCTCAGCCATCTTTATTACTCCGGGTATCTTAAGGGCTTCTTCTCTTGGAAGCCAATACGTCTTAACTGGAATATCTTTTCTGAATAACTCGTTTGCTTTTTCTATGCATTTCATTATTACCGCTCTATCAAGTTTTTCTAGGCTGAAGTCAAATCGTATCTTATCTAGACCCAGCTCGTTTCCTGTTACGAGTGCGCCGGTCTCATTACACACAAGCGAGGCAAAGACGTGTGCTGCCGTGTGACTTCTCATAAGTCTATATCGCCTCTCCCAGTCGAGGACGCAGTGAACCCTATCTCCCTTCTCTAATCCCTCATGATCAACCTCATGGGAAACCTCGCCTGAAAATTTGCCAACATAGATTACATTAAAGACTTCGTCATCCCTTATAATCTTCCCGGTGTCCCATGGTTGTCCGCCGCCCTTAGGATAGAAGATCGTTTGATCCAAAACTACATATTTTCCACTAGTCACCGAGATTACCGTGGCATCGCACTCTTTAAGGTAACTATCCTCTAAATAGAGAAGCCTAGTCAAATCTCTCACCGGATCTGTTATGAATAATAGTTAAAGAAAAAGATTTTTGCTGGCGTACGTCCGCTATTGCCTTATCTCAATTTTCTAGTAGACCACTTCACCATTTCGGATCACCCTGACCGTTACTAGTCTTTGCTTTGAGATTCTTCCTTCGCCAGCAACATCAAATAGGGGGAATTTTCCCTCTTCAAGTTTGAAGATGGCAACGTCGCCGCATGCCCCTACCTTTAACGTTCCAATATGTTCTTGCTTTTTAATCACCTCTGCTGGCGTCGTCGCGCTTGCTCTTATGACCTCCTCGAGGGAGAGACCTAAATAGAGAAACTTTGACATTGTAGTTGGCATGTCACGTGCAGGACCATTAAGGCTGTCTACGTGTAGATCCGTGCTTATAGTATCAGGTTTTATCCCTTCCTCTATTGCCTTTTCAGCAACTGGCCACCTAAAACTCTTAGCGCCATGACCAACATCCATTATTACTCCACGTCTTTTTGCATCGAAGAATTCAGGCTGAACATTTCCGTCTTCATCAAGCAAACCGTCATGTTCTTCTTGACGGAGACCATGATACAGATGCGTTATGATATCTCCCTTCTTCATATACTTTAGTGTTTCAGGCTGATGATGATTCTCGGCCATCAATAAGCAGCCAGCCTTGTCAGCGGCTTCTCTAGCAAGCTTTACGCCTTTCAGGCCATGATGGGCCCACTTAATGCCTAAAATAACATCTCTGTTCTCCTTAATTACATCAACCGTGCCTTCAAGATTTATGAATAGTTCGTCTCTGCCAGTTATGAGTGATGCCCATTTTTGATTCGTCCTAGAATACTCGATCATCCCTAGGGATTCTATATTAAGTAGGGCGAAGATCCTCGTCCTCGAATTTCTTATGACATATCTCTTGAAGCCCATGAAGTTTAACTCTCCCGTAGACCCCGCATCTAATACGGTGGTGGAACCCTTGGCAAGGCACGTCAGCTCCGGGTCTATTGCAATGTGGAGTATTCCGTAACAGCAGTGGACATGAAGATCTATAAGTCCAGGAGTTACGATCATTCCAGAAGCATCTATGACGTATCTGGCATTGCTTGCGTTTATACCTCTTCGGAGATCGACGATTTTGCCCTTAGATATGGCTATATCCAGGACTTCATGAATGTCCTGAGAGGGGTCGACTATCGTCCCATTCTTAATAACTATGTCGTAATCATGCCTTTCTTTTAATGATTCCTTCAAGGAGGCCTTCCCCAATAGACTCAACAAAGGAATCTTTCGGTTATTTATTTGCTACTCAATGAGTTTTAGCGTTTGGATCTATACGCAATTGCATCTATCTCTATGAGAACATTTTCACCTGGTCTTGGAAGCTTTGAGACTTGAACGCATGTTCGAGCAGGCGGAGTCTTGAAGTATGAGCTATAAACCTCATTCATTTCTGAGTATAGGTTCATATCCGTCAGGAAAACCGTGCATTTCAAGACGTCTTCTAAACTGCTTCCGGCCTCCTCGAGCACAGCCTTCATACTATCCATGACCCTCTTCGTTTGCTCTTTTATTCCACCCTCAACTACCTTTCCAGTCTCCGGATCGTGGGGTCCTATGCCTGAGAGAAAGATCAGATCTCCGAAGATTACAGCCTTTGAAAATACTTTACTTTTTCCTATAACCTCCTTGGATGGCAATATTATCACCGGTAATCGTAATAATTTTCTAGTCTAATAAGTTTTATTGAGGAACCATATTAGCAAAGATTATTCAAGAGAAATATTTCTTATCGAGCCATTATAAAAATGGATTAATGTATCTCTCTATTTTTCGGCGGCATGTCTGACAGAAGTTTCTTCCCTTCCGATCGGTCATGCCTATATGGAGAGAGAAATGCATGACGCATGAAGGATCTGGGCAGTGTCTCAGCCCTAGAGTATGTCCAATCTCATGCACAGCCTCCTTAACAGCTCTCTCAATGAACAAATTTAAGTCGGGCGGTTCACCATAGAATTCTGGTCTAAGTCTATAAAGCGAGATTATAGCAGCCTCTCCAAATAGCTCGGCCTCCCCAAAGATAAAGTTTAAGCCAGGAGCGTAAAGGTCTATATCGACGACTCCCAATATTCTGCTTAATACAATCTTCTCCATGTATCTTCTCGCATAACTTTTCATTCGATTCAGAATTATTGTTGAGAGATATTGTCTTCTAGAAGAATTGTATGCTTCAATGGGAATTGAGAAATCTCCAGCTAATATTAGGCATAGGCTTCCAGAGAATATTTCTGAGAGCCCATTTACTATGCCATCCAGAACTTCCTGATTTTTAACGTCTATAGGCAGAATATAAATCTTCAAGATCGATCATATTGTATTGAAGATTCCAGTATTTAAATTATAAATGATTCCCCCGTATTTGGGGCTTTTGCTTCGAGTCCCGCTTCCTCCCTTATCCATTTCGCAAATCTCGGGCAATTCCCTTCTGCTCCGTGGACAACGAAAACTTTAGGTTCACCTTTAAGATCCTTCACTGTCTCTTTGAGCTCCTTTGCGCCTGAATGACTAGAAAAGTCAAAGAAACCTACTTTAGCCTTGACCTTTCGCACTTTCCCATCTATGATGCAGTGTCCCTTATCAAGTAATTCTCTTCCAGGAGTCCCAGGGATCTGATAACCGACTAAAAAGACGGCGTTATTCGACTTTTTTCCAACAGTCTGAATATAAAAGGCTGCCGGCCCACCCTTAAGCATCCCTGCCGGGGAGACTATCACTCCAGGCCTCTTCGCCGCCTCTCTTCGATCCTTCCAATCTTCTACCCAGCTTGCGAGATGTACTGCCTTCATAAATAACTTTGGATCTTTAATGAAATCCAAGTGTCCCATCATTATTCTACTTGCTTCTCTGGCCATTCCGTCCATGACTACTGGATATTCAAAGTGGTAGGCTGCGAGAATGCATAGGATCTCCTGTGCACGTCCAACACTGAAGGCTGGAATAAGAACTGTGCCTCCGGACTCGATAACATTAATGACCTCCTCGATGAACCTCTTTTCCAGTTCAGGCCTCGGAGTATGATCCTCATCTGCATAAGTGCTCTCGATTATCAATGCATCAATTTCTCCATAGTCTCGATCGGCTGCTGGTAGGAGCCTAGTCTCAATGGCATTGAAGTCGCTCGTATAGACAAGCCGTTTACCCGACGCCTCAATGAGAACTGATGCCCCTCCGGGGATATGCCCAGAATTTAACAGTTCAACCTTTATATCTCCGATTGCAAACTCCTCTCTATAATTTACGTCTTTGCGGCTTTTCATCATTGATCTGAGCTCAAGATACTCAAATGGAAGATAATATCCGGAGAGATGGATGAAGTCCTTAATGAGCATGCTAGTCAAATTAAAGGTTAGGCGTGTTCCGTAGACAGGTTTTCTCCCGCCTATATAGAAGATCGGAGCAGCTCCTGAATGATCAAGGTGACTGTGCGTGATGATTATTGCATCAACCTCTTTTGGGGGGACATGCATTGGAAATCCCGGAGTATGATCGAGCATAACTCCATAATCTAGGAGGATCCTTGTATTCTCGGTCTTGACGTATATTGCGGCTCTTCCAACCTCCCTGGCGCTACCCAAGAACGTAACTTCTAAGGGGATTTTCTTTCACCATCCGGATCGTCACGCGATTAGTTAACTACTAAGCTAATTGATTTCCTTTATAGATGCCTACATCGATTCTAATAAGTATTTACTTGCTAATTGCCGTAGACTCAAAAAATTCTAAAGAATTTTTAAGTTCTTTCATGCATGCCTCTACGACATCCTTATGCCATGCCTTGGATCCGAAGATCATTATCTTCTTTTCATATCTATCTTCATTTACTCGAAGATATCTTATCACCTGTTTTGCAACGTATTCCGTTACCTCCATATCTGGAGGAAGTGCAATCTCATATTGTGAAAGCGGGTAGACATCGCTTATCTCTTCGGGTATAATACCGAATGGAGGAGCATAGAAGCATACGTGGAGATCATCCTTCTCGATGTGGAGTTCTTCGCATATATGTCTAATGATCTTTCTGTATCTTCCTGACTTAATCGTTCTCCTAGGTCCAGATGATGGAAGTAAAATGAGGACCTTAGCTTTCCCTGGCGGCCTGTATCGCTCCTCGAGTCTCTTTTTATGACGGATGACCTCTGGTCTTATGAGATCTGTTGAATTAAAGAAGAATAGACCGCTTCTCTTTACTATTGGACTCTGCTTCTCAAGGATTTCACTATAATCCTTGAGACGTTTAATTGCTTGGAGGAGGGAGGGATGCCCATGGGCTCTCATTAATAGGTATTCCCATAGCCTCCCTTCAACTATCGCTTGCTTAATCCTTTTGATCTCGGAGAAGCATACATAAAGATTATGTCGGGTCAGAATGATCTCCCGTTCATTCTTGGGCATCTCTCTGAGATCACGCGGATCACGCTTATAACAGACTGGACATGAACAAGGTAAATATTCTAATTCTTCAAGATGGAATGTTCCATAGGCGGATAAGTAACGGTCATCATGGGCGAATATATTGTAGGCTGCGGAATCGAACAAGTCGCATCCTAAAGCAACAGCCAAGGCAAACATGAATGGATGTCCGGCTCCAAAAAGATGAAACGGCCTATCGGACGGCAGATTCATCTTTGCAGTGAGGATCATATCGGTAAGCGTATCAAAGAGATATTGCTCCATAACGGGTGTTGGACTTCCTAATGCATGCACATCAAAGGGTAACTTGCCCATCTCATTAGCCGATTTAGCTACAAGATCTAAGTATCGTCCTCCTTGAATCGGGCCGGTCCATAATATGTCATCTCGACTTTTTAATTTCTCAAGTTCCCTAGCTCGCTTGACAGTCTCTCTAACCGTATGCTCTGCGTATTCCTTTGATACCTTCCAGCCGGTTGGTAAATCGAGGATCGTTGCGATGTCAGTGTTTATATCCTCTTGAAACTTAACTATCTCATCTGGTTTGATGTCGACATCGCCATATTCTAATATTTGGTATGCCCCTGAATCCGTCATTACAACCCCTGGAAAGTCAAGAAGGGAATGTACCTCTACTCGCTTTTCATTCTCAGCATATCGCCTCTTTATTATGTAGGCGTTCGTTATCAGGATTTTACAGTTAAACTCCTTCCAGAGCTCCCTTGGAGTTACTGATTGCTTGACCATATTTATTACTGGAAGGAAGGCTGGAGTCTCGACTGTTCCACTTTTGGTCTTTAATCTTCCTATTCTGGCAAGTAGATCCCTACTCTTTATTTCGAATTCCACCATGACTCAACACCTATATCATGAGAGGAAACATCAAAAACAGCCTCAAGCGATGTCTTTTATATAAATGACCTTACGAGAGGTAGCGCCGATAAAAATCAGCGATCTTCAGTGTCGCTCCACTTCATCATCACAGATGCTCAGAGTAATGTGTCCCTCATCATGCGCATTAAGATTAATATTTAGGGCTTAAAAATTTTACTTATATCATATCATCTTGGTTGCCACCGGATCGCAACATTAACTAACGTTTATTTTGCTCTGTATTCGCTGTATCGATATACTCGGCTTATCGGTCTTCCAGAAGATTTTTAAATCTTTTCTGTAATCTTTAGAAGATGGATTAATGAATTTAGTAAGTGATTAAATACAGAAATTATGGGAGAGAAGGAGTTACGTTTAACATTGTAACTTTAGAGGATTCGGTTCGAATACCTCCGAATAAATTTGGCGAGCCCTTAGAAGAGGTTGCTAAGGAACAGTTAAAATTAAAGTATGAGGGGATTATCGACGAAGAGTTAGGCTATATAATAGCAGTGACGGATATTAAAGTCTCTCCAATTGGCAGGATAATTCCCGGGGATGGAGCTACATACCATAAGGCCACATTTTCTCTCCTGACGTTCTATCCTAAGATCCAAGAGGTTGTTGAAGGAGAGGTTGTTGAAGTAACGGACTTCGGGGCCTTCCTAAGGATCGGACCTGTCGACGCCTTGATTCATGTCTCACAGATAATGGATGATTTCATATCATACGATGATAGACAGGGAGTTCTCATGGGAAAAGAATCCAAGAGAAAGGTCTCGATCGGCAATAAGATGC
Source organism: uncultured Candidatus Bathyarchaeia archaeon (assembly GCA_964508155.1). Classification (GTDB taxonomy): domain Archaea; phylum Thermoproteota; class Bathyarchaeia; order Bathyarchaeales; family DTEX01; genus B63. Next base: position 42,686 of record CAZDRE010000002.1, on the reverse strand, counting down.
GGACTCGCATAACTGCAGTCTCTCTGGGAAGAGGAAGCAGCTTTGGAAAGATAGGAGTCACCGCGAGACAGCCATTCCTTGGAGTCTTAGAGTGGATTGAGGAAGAAGTGAAGAAAATACATGAAGAGAGTAAAGGCGCGGAGGAAAAGAAAGGAGGCGCCCAATAGATGGTTGACAAAGCCTGTAGGAGATGCCATTTGATCACAGATAAGAGCGTTTGTCCTCAATGCAAATCTACAGATTTAAGTGATGACTTCAGCGGTATAGTTATAATTCTTGATCCGGAGAATTCTGAGATAGCAAAACTTATGAATATAAGCAGAAAGGGAAGATACGCTGTCCGCATAAGGTGATAAAGATACTCATACTTACTCCCGAGTTACGTAGGAAACTTAAGGAGCCACTCGGCATCCTTATTGAAGGATCATTCGAGGAGACCTCGAGAGAGATCTCTAGAATAGTGCGTAGGAAAAGGCCTGTGAAACTCATTGCCGTAGGGGATCAAGTTTCGAAGAATATGCTGGAGCACGGGATCCCCTTCGATGTTTCGATAATCGACCATAAAATAATGCGTAAGGCAATCCCTCCGCTCAACTTTAAAGCCGAGAATATCTTTCGAACGAGAAATCCGGCTGGCACCATAACTGACGAATCGTGGAAAACCATTGAGAAAGCGATTAGTTGCTCTGGGAAATCGAAGGTTATTGTTGACGGCGAGGAGGATCTTTTAACTCTAGTTGCGGTATTATCTGCTCCAGATGGATCCATCGTCGTTTACGGACAGCCGAAACGAGGAGTAGTAATTATAGAGGTAAATGAGAAGATAAAACGACGATTCCAAGAGATAATTAAGGAAATGAAAAGATAAAAAATGGGATCCTCCACGCTGGATGCTCATTGATGTCTCAATAGAAAAATATAAAAGATATAAAGGGGATTTGCAATTCCAAAATAAATGCTGATCAGTGACATATAGCAATCCAATGGTGAGCGACGTGAAGATCGAGGTCATCGAACAGAAGAGAAATGAGCTGCTTAAAAGGTTCGAAGTAAAATTCCGGATAGATCATGAAAAGGAGGGGACGCCTACTCGTATGCAGGTTAGAAAGAGACTCGCCAGCATATTAGATGCTGATGAGGAAAGGATATACATCAAGAAGATTGAGACTAAAACTGGCATGACCACATCGATTGGCAGGGCTAATGTTTATGACTCGGTTAGCCAAGCAGAGTATATTGAACCAAAACATATAATACTTAGGAATAAACCCAAAAAGGAAGGGGAGGAATGATCTAATTGGCAAAGAAAGAAAAGAAGCCGAAAAAGAAAAAACCAGAGAAGAAGATATACACTTACTATAAGATTGAGGACGGGAAGATAAAGAGGCTTCTGCCCTTCTGTGATAGATGCGGCCCAGGATACTTCATGGCTGATCACGGAGACAGATATTCTTGCGGCCATTGCGGACTCACAAAATATAAGTCAGCCCTAGAAGAATAACAAGGAACTCCTTTAATGCTAAGCGAATACCTCTTAATCCTTTGAGATCTTCTTCACTGAGAGAAAAATTTGGATCCCAATAGAGGCTATTAGCAAGATCGTCAATACGAAGGCTATATTCTTCACGTATTCATACGTTACTGTTCCCTCATACAGAGGGAGGAAGACAAGCCAGATATATATTACAAGGAACATGGAGCATATCGAAGCAATTACATAAAAGATGTTAATCTTGAACTTGGCCATTCTTTTACACACTTTTATGAGTTTATGGATATGTATGGAGGAGCAGACTATTAACTATTTCTGAAAAACTTGATTTTTAGGAAAAGTAAAAATCATTTTTGAGGAATAATCTTTTTGGTGAGAGAATGAGAATAGGAATAATCTCGGATACCCACGATAGACTACCATTTATTGAAAAAGCCATCAGGGAGTTAAATGAGAGAGATGTCGAGTTAGTGCTTCATGCAGGCGACTACTGCGCTCCTTTCGTGGCTTCCCGGTTTAAACCATTGAGAGCAAAGATGATCGGGGTCTTTGGCAATAACGATGCTGAGAGAGAACTCTTACGTAGAAACTTTAGTGAGATAGGCATCGAGATTCGAGGTAGATTCGCGGATATACGAGCTGGAGATCTAAGAATAGCACTTCTCCACGGAGATGAGCAGGAACTTCTAAGATCTCTCATGGATGCGGGATCCTTCGATGTCATCGTCTATGGACACACGCACCAAGCAGAAGTTAAGAGAAGAAACGGAGTCTTAATTGTGAACCCAGGGGAGGTATGCGGGTATCTAAGCGGAAAAGCGACAATTGCATTATTAGATACGCATTCAATGGAAGTAGAGATTATCCAGATCTAGATGGCTCAAATCGGGGATTTAGGCAAACCTTAAATTGAAGAGCTAACATCCTTCGAATTACATTGAGTATTCAAGAGGCTCTTGGAAGGAAAATCCTGTGTCTATGCGTTATTTTCAATTCCCTACTAACGATACTCTTTTCGGGAGATTTGCTCTATGCCCTTTATATTCACAGATTGAAATGGCATGCGGGGCCATTACACATTTTAAATTATTCTTCCCTCCTATTAATCATGGCCGGTTCATTTCTGAATGTTGTGACAGCCAAGGTAGTTGGCAACGTAAATTTAAGGAGGATTAGATTCCATCACTACTTTTATGGTTTCATAACTGTGATCATCTCTCTGGCCCTAATAATGATGCTTGCACCAGCACACCTACCCATATTATTAATGCCGATTTTGCTTCCCAGCGTTTACAGTTTAACATCCATACCGATCTCTATGGCTTTTCTTCTGACTTACGGAGGAATAACATTGGTGATTGATGATATCCAAGATTTATCCGTGAGAGTTAGGAGGAGCCTTAATCTTCTATGGAGAAGAGCCCTTAAATTTAAGAGCGAACTTGAGGCCCTACACTTATGCGGCTGCATATCATCGGCTTACATGATGCTCAGTATGCTTTCACGCTTTTTCATGGATAAATTATGCCTGATCGAGATTGTCATACCAAAGATATCCATAAAAATTTTCATTCTGAATCTCCTTATTACCAGCCTTTGGCAATTTGAGATAATTAAGAGGAGATTCTGGCTTCATAAAATCTTATGACTATAGGGAGTTTTTAGAGGCCCGATTTTTCCGCTTTGCATTTTCAGCTGCTACATGAGCAAACCTGATCGGCTCTGGAATTCTATATTTGATGCAATTAAGAACTATCTTGATGGCCGATTCAAGGGAGATCTTATGCCCTACACTCACGTATATCGGCCTCTTACTCCTCCCTGAGAAGACCGCCGCCCCAATTATCTCATCTCCATCCACTATTGGTCTCCATCCATCCTTAACATCCCTTATCTTCCCGCACAATAGATTCTTAGCAACCCCAATAGTGGGAGCGTCTACTATCAGGCCAAAATGTGAGGCAAGACCGAGACGTCGCGGGTGGGCCCGTCCATGACCATCAATCATGAAGACGTCCGGTTTTACCTCTAACTTTTGTACCGCTGAAATAGCTGCTGGGAGCTCTCTGAAGGCTAGGAATGTGGGAATGTAGGGGAGAGGAGCCTTCTTTACCGCTGTTTTCTCTTCGATGACTCTCATCGTTGCATAATCCAGAACAACTACGGCCCCATATGATTTCTCATTCGAGTAGGAGACATCCACTCCCGCTATATATCTTATCTTACCGGGTAAACAATCATGCGTAATAACCATCTTTGATAGAGCCCTCTGCATCTTCTCAGCCTTCTCCACAGAGAATTTATCCATTAAGTTTAGGGGATCTAGCATCGATAAAGCCTCGCCGGACAATTTTTCGGGTGATCTAATCGGATATCTTGGCGCACACACCTAAGAAGACGGGACCAGTGATAATGATCTTCTTTTTCCAGTTAGTTATGAATCTACGTGCGATTCCACTGAGTCCAAGGTTTATATCGCTTAGTCTCCTAGCCATCCTCACCCTTATATTAACAGTTTTAACTCCCAATTTTGCGGCTTCCTCTATCTTCGCGGCTGCGAGGGAGGCTACTCCATCGATGTATCGGATGTTCGTGCAGATACCTCTTTCTCTAGCATCCTTGATCATTTGAATCTCATCCATCCCTTTTTTTGGCGCTCCAACGATGTTTCCGTCATATACGAAGATGTAATTTTCAGCCGCTGCTCCAAGCAGCGTTGCTCCTTTCTCATTCTCATAAACGTAAACCTCCACGCTTTTACCTAAAACTTCACCCTTATAAACTAGGAATTGACACGGACCGATCGCGTTCTTATGCCTAAGCGACTCGGAGATTATGCTCTTCATTATCTCCCTACCCCTATCCGTCACTGGTTCAACTTCAAATCTGATCGCGTCGGCCAGCTCCCGATCTGTAAGGAACAATTCGACATAGAACTGTGGATAAACTAGTCTTCGAACATCACTCTCGTTATACAGTATCATTGCAAGACGTTCCACGCCTAAGCCGACATTTAAAACCGGATATTCCAAACCATATCTTGCCAGCGATATGGGATTGTAAATACCATAGTCAACAACCTCTATCCATCTTTTTGAGGATGAATCATAAATGAAGCCCTCATACTCCATTCCCGGAGCGTAGTATTTAGAGGAGACTTTCTTTCTGATGAAGCGAAGCTTCATGGGGCCAAAAGGCTCAAGCAGCGCCCTCGTAATCCTTTCCCCCTCCTCGACATTCAATTCCTCATCCATTACGACGCAACTCGCTGAATGGTGAACTCTAAGATGCGTGGCGTCTTCCCTCTGCTCCCTTCTGAATCTAACATCAACAGAGAACAATTTCAGCGGTAATTCCCTCTTATGCTGAAGAGATTGAAGTGTAAGGAACCATGCACTTGTCATGTGAGACCTTAAAGTTAGCTTTGAAGGTTCTGGTTTAAGCATCGAGAATTCCGGAAAGACTTGTGATGTAATATTCATCGCAAGGTGATCCGGGATCTCAAGTGCCTCTGAAATCTTCTCAATTAAGTCGTCAGGCTCTATTCTCCCCTTCTTATACTCCCTGAATACCCCTTTTAGAGCTGAGACCCTCGAATCGGTCAGCTCAACTCCGAATCTCCTGATCTCTTCGCATTTAGCCTTGCTTAGACCTATATCGGGACGAGGCAGACCAGCTAAGTAATAGCAACGATCGAGTATTATCGGAGCTTCAGGCCCGTATTGGCGATATATCTCATTCTCCTCGATTATGATCGGGTTGAAGATTTCGTCGAAGCCTAGGCTAAGGAATCTCTCTCTGAGCTTCTGTATGAGCTCATAAATTGGGTGTGGGGACCCGCGTCCAGAGAGATCAAGGCTTCTTGATGATCTTGGAATGAGATTTGAGCTCTCCCTCCAGACCTTCTCGAATCCTTCCTTCTTAACTCTCTTCAAAATCTCGTCTGGCCTTAGACGAGCCATACCCTTCATCTCCACCCATCTTCTCTATTAACCTCGAGATGCATCGTTCAAGCGATACCCTTCCAGACTCGACCATTATGTCGGCTCTTGTAGCCTCGATCACCCTCCTAGCAGTATCGCATTTCCTTCTAAGCCCGGGAATTAAGATCTGTATTTCCTCAAGGTCGATTATTCCCCTGAATATCGTCTCCATTAGATTCAGACATTCTTCAGCCTCATCAATTCTATCCCTTCTTAGAAATTCAAGTGATCTCCTTCTAAGCTCTCCTATGACATCTGCGAGTCCGAGAATGTAAGGGATCATCGGGACATTTATATCCTCGAAGCTTGGAAAGGATGATCCCCTCACTAGATTCAGGAAGATCATGGCCTCTGCATACTCTTGAAATGCCAGATCTACTGAGCTCGTATAGAATAGAGCGGGATAATCCTTCGTGAGCCTCTCGATCTCCCGTAGGATCCCCTCGGCCTCTCTGAGCGTCTCCTCCGCCTTTTCAAGATCATCTCCATGAACCTGAAAGATTGCTTGCTTAGAAAGTCTAGTAACCCTACGCGTCGCCAGCTGAATCTCTTGCCTATGCTTATCTCTCTCCAATAGTTCTTCACGTATCCTCTCAAGGATCTCTCTCAGCAACATGAAGTTTCACGTTCAGCAATTATGGATACAATCATAAAAATACCTCTTATATTTAAGAATCTTGATTCATCTATGATTGTTGAGGCTGATTCTTCGGAGAGGATTATCATGAAGACTTCGTTTTCAAGGCAAGATGGAGAAGCTCCATGTGTAATGACGATTGCAGGGTCAGATAGTGGCGGAGGAGCGGGTATCGAGGCTGATCTTAAGACGTTTTCAGCCTTAGGAGTTTTTGGAACATGCATAATTACAGCCATAACTGCTCAAAACACAAAGGGTATAAGGGAAATCTTTCCAGTTCCGCCCGGGATTGTGAGAGCGCAGATCCAAGCCGTCTTGGAGGATATTCCAGTGGGGATCGCGAAGACGGGTATGCTCTACTCCCGCGAAACCATGGATGTAATCGCTGAGTTCATAGATGAATATGACATTCGGTTGGTTACTGACCCCGTTTTTAAGGCTGGCACTGGCAAGTCACTAATCATTAAAAGGGATATAGACTTTCTGATCGATGTCATTCTGCCTAGAGCCGAAATCATAACGCCAAACATCTTTGAGGCTGAGATCATAAGTGGCATTGAGATAAGGAACTTGGATGATATGAAGGAAGCAGCGCGGAGAATCGCGGATCTTGGAGCTAAATCAGTCATTATTAAGGGCGGTCATCTTGGGGAAGACGGAAAGGTGCGAGATCTCCTCTATCATAAGGGAGCGTTCAGAATCTTTGAAAAGCCACGCATAAAAATTAAACCTCACGGTGGAGGATGCGTATTTTCAGCTGCAATAGCATCGTTTCTGGCAAGGGGAGATAATCTAGAAATTGCCGTGGAGAAGGCTGAGAGATTCATTGAGATAAGCTTCATTGGAGCATTTAAGATCGGATCCGGGAATATGCCAGTAAACCCCATGGCTTCTATATATAATGAGGCTGAGAAGGCTAGGATTATAGAGGAAGTAGAGGCAGCTGCATCGATCATCGAGGAGGACCCGCATTTCCTTCCGTTCGCTGCTGAGGTCGGCATACAAGTGGCCATGGCTTCACCGTATCCTCGTGGAAGAGAAGACGTAGCAGCTATTGACGGGAGAATAGTTAAGGTTAAGAGCGGATTAAAAGCCGCTGGCCCCGTGAGATTCGGGGCTTCGAGACACATCGCTGATATAATTTTAACAGCAATGAGATATAATCCGAGGATCCGCGCTGCGATGAATCTTCATTATGATCAGAGGCTCATTGAGGCATTTAGGAGGATCGGATGTAAAGTTGCATGTTTTAATAGAAAGTTTGAGCCTGATGAAGTGAGGAGGGTGGAGGGCAGGTCTCTTCGCTGGGGAGTTGAGGATGTAATTAAAAGAATTGGATATGTTCCGGATGTCATATATGATGAGGGCGATGTGGGAAAGGAGCCTATGATAAGAATCTTGGGTAATAGCATCTTAGAGGTTACCGAAAAGGCCTTGAAGGCTATAGAATCTCTTTGAAGAATGAGATCTGACTGGCCTACATACCTCAGTTATCAACAACGCATTATGCAACCAGCATCGTCTTGATCTCTTAGATCTCCTTGACCTTTGAGGCTATCTCCTCTGCTACTTCAAATGTCGATGACCTTCCTCCCAGATCATAGGTTCTGACCTTGCCTTCCTTTAAGACCTTGATCACCGCGCTTTGAATTAGATCTGCGGCTTCCTTCTCTCCTAAATACTCCATCATCATCTTGGCGGCGAGGATAGTCGCTATCGGATTAACCTTATTCTTTCCAGCATATTTTGGCGCGGACCCATGAACAGGCTCGAACATTGCATAGTCATCGCCGATATTACCCCCTGCCGCCAACCCTAATCCCCCAACTATCTGTGCAGCTTCATCCGAGAGGATATCTCCGAACATATTAGTCACAACGATTACATCGAATCTTTCAGGTTCTTTAATCAACCTCATCGCCATGGCATCAACATGAACCTCATCTAGACGGACCGATGGATACTCCTTTCCAACCCTGAAGACAGCTTCTCGGAATATGCCGTCGGTGATCCGCAGGATATTCCTCTTATGCACACATGTCACATGACGATTTCTCTTCATGGCCGATTCGAAAGCTAGACGGGCAACTTTTTCAGATGCGCTTTCTGTTACGAGACGAATCGCTATTCCCTTCCCTGGAGAGATCTCAAATTCCTCGCCGAAATATAATCCCTCAGTATTCTCCCTCACAATAACTAGGTCGATGTTTGGATTTAATGCTGGAACGTTTGGGAGAGACTTGCATGGCCGGACATTCGCATATAATTTGAAGGTCTTTCTTATGGTTACGGCGGCGCTTGGAGGCGAGCCTGGCTCTTCAGGAGTCGTCATGGGCCCCTTTAAACATGCATCAGTCTCGCTCAGCATCTCAATAGTCTCTTTCGGCACATTAGTTCCATATTTTTTGATGCAGTTATATCCTGCCTCTCCAAAAATGAATTTAAGCTCTAATCCCTTCGTTGCTTCCTGAACTGCCTCTAAAACCTTAAGTGCGGCGCTTACAACTTCAGGTCCGATCCCGTCTCCGGGTAGAACCGCGATCTTATATTTCCCCGACAATCTTCGCACGCTACCTCAGATAATAAATCATCTTTCCTAAGAGATAATCTGTTATTTTATGTCTTTTGGTTCTTCCCGCTCAACCTTTAAATCGAGCAGATAATTTATGATATCTATGCATGTTGCGGCCAGATAAGGCCTTTTACCCAAGGATACTTTAGTCCCAAATCTCAGCGCGAACATCTCATCTTTTTTGGGAAGACCAATCTGATCGCCAAGAATAAAGACTGGATTAAAGCCGAAATCCACATTCATCACATCCTGACCTTTCTCCTCGAGAATGAATATTTCCCTATTGCTAAGTGAGCGAACTAGATCTTGGAAGCTTCTTCTCTCAACCTTGATTCCCGGATGAGAACCTCCAGAGAGAACTTTTCTTAGAATCCTCTCCCATGTCCGTTCATCAGTTCTGACATTTCGAAGTTCTCTTCCATCGATCATTAGGTGAAGAGGAGGTTTTGGAGGGCCTCCCAAGATCGCATGAAAGGCCACGTCTCGACGTATTGCACCGGAGGTGAAGAATGCGAATAATATGCATTGATATACGACATCGAGTCTTCCAGCCTCTCTTAAACTCCTGAATCTTCCATCCGTCCTTCCTCGTCTTGATAGCAGAATGAAATCGATCATTACCATTCACGTAAACTTAGGTGTATCCAGAGAATAAATATCATTGTTGTGGCATTTCCAGTAAGCGCTTTAAATGATTCATGCATCTCAACATATGATGAGAGATGATACCTGAAGAGAGGATATTGGCGGTATTTGAGAGAAGATCCATAGATAGAGTTCCATGGAATATTAGGCCTGAATTCTGGTACATTGTCAATAAGGCTAGAGGGACCCTACCAGAGGAATACAAGGGATTAGATATAGTTGATACATGCCGGAAGTGGGGTGCGAGCTGGAGATGCTATTCGGGATACTTCGTTGATAGCTTTGTTAGAGTGACATATAGCGGAGATTTGAGATTCATCACGAGGGAAAAAGGGAGACTTAAGATAACTGAGATCGAGACGCCGGTTGGAACGGTAAGACAGACACAATTAAGGGATGAGGAGGGATTTTCATCTAGAATCATAGAGTATCCACTTAGAGAATTGAAGGATATTAAACCTATAGTTTACATGCTGGAGCATATGCACGTAGAGTTTGATCATGAAGTTTACGAGAGGATGAGGCGGCATTTGGGAGGCTATGGGATACTCTCATACTTCTTTCCAAGAACCCCATTTCAGAGGTTGATGATAAATCTTGCAGGAGTTGAGAGGACAATAAAGCTCATCTTTAGATATCCTTCCGGGATGGAGGGTTTAATGGAGGAGATAAAGATGGCTAATGATCAATTCTATGAAGTTATGGCGTCAACGCCAATAAAGATATTCAATTTGGGCGAGAACATCGATGTGAGAATGACTTCTCCTAAGCTATTTGAGAAGTACTGTCTGCCATATTATCAGGAGAGGGGAGATTATCTACATAAGCATGGAAAGTTCGTACACATCCATGTGGATGGTTGGGCCAAGCCTTTGCTACCGCTTTTAAGGGAGACGGGACTGGATGGAGTAGAGGCCCTCACAGTTAAGCCCGTAGGTGACATGACACTTGACGATATAAAGAGGGCGCTTGGAGATGAAATGATACTGATAGATGGAATACCATTCATTTACTTTCTTCCAGATATAATAAGCCTCGAGAAATTCGATAAGTTTGTAAAGAAGATAATATCGATGTTTCCAGATAATCTAATATTGGGAATCTCCGATGAGCTTCCTCCCCCGGCTGACGAGAATAGAGTGAAGAGAGTATCGAGGATAATCAATGAGTTATACAAGTGACTTAACGATGAATCTTAATAACAACAGTTTCTGAGAGAAAATTGAAGAGCCTCTGCTTTTTGTTTGAGTATAATATCCATCCTATGAGACAATCGATTGGGAGCAAAAAGGCTTTTCCAAGACTCTCAACGGCTGCCTGCAACATGGTTATACGCTCACCATTCGTCTGCACTACTTTTAGCTTCATTATCATCTTCCCCAACGATTGACCATAAACGCCCTCCATTATAGTCCAGTATAGAAAGAAAGCGACATCGTCAAATCCGATCGAGAGAAATGGAAGCGTTATTATTGAGACCCGCCACATCTTGAAGTTGATTATGTTTATCCACTGGAAATAGCATCTGAATGGAGCTAAGAGGAAGGAGATGATTATCATGTCGATCAGCCAAGCTACGAACCTTTCACCCCAATCCCCAAACTCAAGGCTTGTCTTGATTGTCGTTATGACTGAGGCTCCACAGTATGGACAGAAGGCAGCATCCTGAGGAATTTTCCTTCCACATTTTATGCAGTAAGGCATCCCAAATCGCTTCGCTCCACAATTTCCCTATATTCTTTTTCCGCAGTATTTATTTAATTCCCTTTTACGTAAAAAATAAGGATGCGGAAGTAATGGAGTTTCTATGGTGAGAACAATAATGGACATCGAAAGACGAATGGATTTAGTTTTAAGGAACACTGAGGAGATAGTTACATGCGAGGAGCTACGAGAACTTTTGGAGACGAATAGTAAGCCCAAGGCTTACTGGGGATTTGAATGTTCAGGGCTCATGCATGTTGGAATAGGACTTATACCCGGAACTAAAATTAGGGATATGATTGAAGCTGGATTTGACTTCACGATCTTCCTCGCCGATTGGCACAGCTGGATAAACAATAAACTTGGCGGCAACATGGAGAATATACGTGCATGCGGAGAATACTTCAAGCACTGCTTTGAAGCATTAGGAATAACCTCCGACAGGGCTCGTTTCTTATGGGCCTCCGACATAGTTGAGGATGTCGAGTATTGGGAGAAAGTGATCAGGATAGCTAAGGCCTCTTCCCTGTTAAGGGTTCGAAGAGCCCTAACGATCATGGGACGTGAAATGGATCTCTCGGATATCGAAACGGCATGGATATTCTACCCATGTATGCAGGCAGCGGATATCTTCCATTTAGACTTGGATGTTGCGGCCGGAGGCATTGATCAGAGAAAAGCTCATATGCTGGCCAGAGACGTTGCTGAGAAGATGGGATGGAAAAAGCCAGTATGCCTGCATACTCCATTACTTTTAGGCTTGTCAAAGCCTGAAATGATTACTAGCGGAAGATATGATGAGGACGCTGGAATAAACATGAGAATAGGCTCTAAAATGTCTAAGAGTAAACCTGAGAGCTGCATATTCGTTCATGACAGCCCGGAGGTAATCAGGTCTAAGATGAGGAAGGCGTATTGCCCACCTAAGCAGGAGGAGGGAAATCCTGTGCTTGAATATGCGAAATACATAATCTTCCCACATTTGGGGGAGATTGAGATTCCAAGACCGGAGAAGTATGGCGGACCAGTAACTTTTGAGGACTACAAGGCTTTAAGGGAGGCTTACCTTAAAGGGGAAATACATCCGCTAGATTTGAAAAACGGCGTTGCTGAGGCTCTCATAGAGATACTAGAGCCCGTGAGAGAACACTTTAGAAGAAACCCGAAGCCCCTAATGAGAATTATTCAGATAGAGACCACCCGCTGATATCTCCTATCAGAGTGCTGCTCCTTTTTAGGAAAACATAAATGTCCACAGGATAATTTGAATTTATAGTCAAGTTTAGCAATTTATTGTCAAGTTTGAAATTGTTGCGGGAATGACAGAGGAATCCAGGAACTGGACATGTAAATTGGGATGAAGTATTTCAGGTTCTCTCGGAGATAGCTATGATAGACGGCTTGTCATCAGTCGTTCACTCTTGAGAAAAGTGGGAGGTAGTAGCCTCCACCGCCACTTGGCGTGAGCTAGCGACAAGACGGATTCTACAGCCAAAGAAGGGCTTGAATTCTTAAGGGCAAAGGCAAAGAGTTTCTTTGAGATTAAGCCGTTCAGAGCCCCCACGAACAAAATTTTTCACCAACTTTTATTCTAAATTGATAGTTTTGCTGTTGGAAAGATATAGGCGATTGAGGGGGTGCGACCTAATCATTGGAGCGGCTAAGGAAATTAAAGCTACATGCAGAGAGCCGACACCTTATTAAAGAGATTTTAAGGAGATGCGACAAGATCATTTCTGATGAACTTTGGAGTTTAAGGATGTATTAGCATATTATTCTAAGCCTCAAGTGAGAGATGAGATCACGGCATATTGCAGTGGAAGATGGGTTGCATTAGAGGGTGTCCAACGAAGTGGCGGAAGGGCATTTCTCCGATACACTAGGAAGGGTGTTCCATTAATTATAAGCAAACCGGAAGATGTTGATCTCCTCCTTAACAGATTTAGATTCTTTAAGCCTAGAACATTCTATGCCTCTGTGAATTTATATAAGAAACTGGAGAGTCGAGACGATACTGGAAAATCGGGTAATATCGTGGGTTCCACGCCGATATGGGATATAGATGCCGACCTAAAGATATGGGAATACGCCCTTAAAGCCTCTGAGATCATCGTTGACCGATTAGAGAAAGAAGGGGTAAGCCGCTCAGTCTATCTGAAGTGGTCAGGTAGAGGAATACACATTCATATACATGAGGGTGCGTTCTCGAAGCGGATACTAGAGAAGTATAATCCTCTCGATGTTTCATTTTCCATTGTAGAATACATCTTAAAGAAGACTAAAAGTCAACTCGTCGAATTAGCTGAGAAGACCCCACGTAAGGGTGGGAGACCATTAAGAGTTGAAAATAAGATGGATATAAAGAGGGTCTTTACGGCTCCGCTCTCACTTCATAGGCAGCTAGATCTTTGTTGTGTCTGCTTTAAACCTGACGCCATATGCGATTTTTCTCCGGAATGGGCTAAAATCGAGAGGTTTCACCATGATCCCTCATGGAGAAATTATGAAGATGGAGAGGGCGATGAACTTGCCGAGAGAGCCTTAGCGGAGATAGGTGGATATGATGGGTGGGCTGAGGCTCCAAGAAGAAAACATACGTATATTTCCGCTGAGAAAAAAGTATTGGAGACATCTGCATCTTCGTATAGGAAACTTGGGAGATTTCAGGTGATGGGACTTCTTCAAGCCGCACGCTATTACCTCATTAAGGGAGATATTGAGAGAGCCAAATCTTTCGGTCTTAATAGGGCGATCTTCTACGCTTGGGCTAAGAGATATGCCCGTGACAGGTTAACTCGGGGAGGATTCAGATCCGGAGCGGGAAGGGCACGTCCTTCAGAGGTTAAAGCTGAACAGATCGGTAATGAAACGGCTTATCTTTCCAGCAATGGATGGTTCATTATCGGCGGAACTGAGCAGTCACCGAGGGACTATGACTTGCAGATAGCGAAGCGTATAGAGGCCGCGTCGATACCCTACAGTGAAGCTTGGAAAGCCGCAATTAAATATCTTGAGGGATTCTCTAGGGATGTCCTATTGGATCAGCAGAGATTCTATAGGGAGGCATACTTGCCCGTAAGAGATAAATTCCATACCGTGGTGGATCGTATGTCCAAGATGGGGAGGCAGCGGACATTGGATGGTTGTTGAACCCCCCAGCTATTCGTATTCCATTCTTCGTCGATATATAATGAATGCCATTAGAGCCGCCGTTCCGCCGATAGCCGCGACGATATAAAGCATGAATTGGCTTAGGAACCCCATTAGCTTATTCATCCATGTCTCATTCACCGTTAATCCTTCTATTTTGCTGTTGGATGATAGATGATTCTCATCTCCATTATAGAAGGCTTGTATACTCCATTTTCCCGGCATCGACGGCTTAAATTCAAGCCTAAATCTCCCCTGATGATCCACATTAATCCTCTTTTTGATGACTGAACCGTTCGGCGCTGTAATGTGAATATCAACTGCTCCTCCCTTAATAATGGGGCTAAGGTTTCCCTCCACGCAGACGCTCTCACCGACATTTATGGCATGGTCGCTCAGCGACAATTCGATCGATGTAGGTATTCTCATTACAAAGAAACTCTTTTCTTCGGTCTCCGCCCCAAAAAACATTTTCCCTCCCGGATATACCGCCTTAACAGTCCATTTTCCAAGAGAGCTCGGCGTGAATTCATAACTGAATGAGCCGTCGGCCTTAACATTGACCGACTTTACAACACAGCCTTCCTCTGATGTGAAATTTAATAGTATGGTATCGCCGCCGTGGGACATGCAACCAGAGACTTTAATCTTTTCTCCGGCGTAAATGGCGGTTTTTGAAATGTTAAGGGAAATTGAGGTTTTATCCTTGACCACATAGTGGCCTAGAACTTCAGCGGAGTTTCCGGCCATATCGACCGCGACTATTTTATAGTCTATTCTGTTTCCCTTGGGATAGGCAGGTATGATCCCACTGTAGATCCCGTTGGAGGTTCTTTTCATGGGTGTGCAGTTCATCGACATCCAAGAATTATTCGTGTAGCATAGAAAAACGGAGTTTAGAGAGTCCTCATCTGATATTTCAGCGCTTATTATTGTTCTGCATCCTGCATGAACTTCGCTGATATTCGTTTGTAGATTAATGGAAGGCGGCTCAAAATCCGTCTTTATCATGAATTTGATAGTTCCCTCTCCGCTTTCACCTATGAAAACCAGATGATACAGTATTGTATCCCCCTTGAACGGGGAAGTATAATTTATAATTAGTTCTTGCCCGGGAAATTCGCAGCTTGCAGTTAGCTCTTCATGTCTGAAGCCGTTATCATCCAGATTATATCCGCCATAGCATCCCGAAGAGTCTAGTTCGCCATAGAGTCCAGGCTCCCATGCTACTGGATAGCCACTTATGTTCTCCCCTATCCCCTTTGATGGATTTGCCATAGGATACAATCGAACCTCGTATAGATCAAGCGTATCCGGAACGTCAACTATAATCTCGATCCTTTCACTGTTGCTTAAGAATTCGTATGCCCATCTCGTTTCATAAAAGGATGACAAATCAACTTTTCCTTTAATATACTTCTTATACCATCTATTACACCTCAAATGCTCAATAACCATTAATGTAGCTGCATCTTCACCGCCGCTCTCTTTTGGATCGTTGAGTATTACGAAATAGTAGTTTCCAGTCTTTTTCGGAGTGAAGAATGGATCATCAATAGTGTTTCCCAGATGCTCTGGGAAACCCGCTGATGCCGTGTGAACAGCCACCAGATTACCTGAGGGATCATAAATGTAAATATCATAGTCGGTCTTTGAGCCTATCCAATCTCCGATGAAGTATATGTGATAATTGCATCCCTTTTTTAATTGATATATGAAAGTCCATTTTTCGCCAATTGGAATTTGTGAGGCATTAATCTTTACCGGATAGACGGGCTTGCTAATATATGTCCGATCCCCAGACATGAATAAGAGATCATCTTTCGCGGAGATCTCAAACACAGATGTAACAGATAATGATATGAGAAAGACTGATGAGAATAGAACATATAGGAAGTATTTGCTCTTCATCTGCAACCAGCCTTTATGACCCTGCACTCACAAAATCATTACATTTTCAGCAATTAAATCCCTTATGAACCCGCTGTCTAAACCTAGTCTCCGAAGAGGATCAGCGCTTAGGCATCTTTCCTTTAGGGAATTTTATCCGCTATTCTTCTAAATCGGTATGTAATGAATGGATTGATGGTTCATCACCTTTAAAAGAGGATATGGAGAATCTCTATCCGAGCCGTGAGAAGGGAAGGAAATTGAAGCAGACTTCAGTATTCAGGATCGACTTGAATAAAATCGAGGGCGATGGAGACTTTCCATGTCCATCATGCGGAGTTATAATTTCTCCCGACGATGATTCCGAGAGAGTATATAAGATAATTGATATGGAGACTTTTGAGGACGGATCATTGAAGAGCCTTTCTCTTCTCTGCAAGAAATGTAACTCCATAATCATTTTAGAGGGATTCGAGACCTTAAGGCTTACAGATGTCTAGGTATTGAGAGTCTCTAGCAGAATCTGAAGAACAAGATTTTTGTTTTGCCAACTAAGATGATACATTGGTGTCAGCATTGCGATTAGAAGGAGTTTTCACATCTACCATCGGAAGCTTCCCGCTCGATGATACCGTTGATAACCGGAGGAAATGCATTGATGACCTAATAAGCGTCGGAATTGATTTTCCCGCATATCCTCAACTGACGGATATGAATAAACAATTCCTTGATGATCTACTAGATCAAGATGTTGGATTGATATTTGAGAATGGAGAATACGGATTGAGTGGTGAAGATCTTAAAGAGCCGAGATCTGTTCCAGGATTAGACATCCTCTTATGGACTATTCAGTATCTTGAGAAGACCGGAATGAAGAGGAAGGTTAGAATAAAGGCTCCTATCACGGGACCATTTACGCTTGCTTCTTGCATTCGAAGAGGAAAAGGTATATTTCCCTTCAATACGGCGGTTTCAAATCTAAGATTAGTTAGGCAAATAGCGGATATAGTGATGATGTGCTGCAAGGAAGCCTCAAGATACGCGGAGATGATCGCCATCGACGAGCCGATATTAAGCGTAATTGTCGGCTCAAGGCCCATATTTGGCTACGAAGAAGACATTATTAGGATATTTAATGATCTTAGGGAGGCTTGTGGAGAAAGAATCGTTGGAACGCATATTTGCGGCAGAATATCACCAAAGCTCAGTAGCATATTACTTAAAACCAGCCTGGACTTCTTAAGCCATGAATTCCATGATACCCCTAGGAATATTGAGGTTTATAAACCTGAGGAATTGAGGAAGAACGAAAAGATCCTCTCTGTGGGATGCGTATCCGCATCTGATATTCATGTTGAATCTGTAGATGAGATTTTAGACTTGATGATGAAATTCAGGGATTATGATGACTGCATAATCTTCACTCCCGACTGCGGCTTTAGGAAGCTCTCAGCGCAAAATCTAAGCAAGGAGGAGGCATATACCGTTTCGATCAGAAAGCTTAAGAACATAGTTGAGGCAGCTAGGAGATTCTCATCTCTTCGCTAATTCATTTGCTACAATACCTTAAGAAGATCTGATCGAGTTATAATCCCTACGAGCCTTCCCTTCCTCATAACTAGGACTCCTGGGTGAGACTCGAGGAGCGATCTCACCGTGACTAAATCTGTATCCTCTGAGACGCTAGGCAGAGGCGGCTCCATAATCTTCTCAACAGGCTCCTCTGAAAGATCTGGACTTAAATGCCTAACGATCCCCTCTTCGGTGACTATCCCAACGATCCTTTCCCCGTCTAAGACTGGTAGCTGGGAGATCGCATGCTCCACCATGATCCTCGCTACATTCTTAATCTTCTCTTTTGGGCTTGTGACTATTACGTCTCTCGTCATGATCTCACTGCACTTCCTCCTCTTTTTGCTCATGAGGATCTCAAGTATCTTATTCACAGTTGAAAGTCTAGGATCTACCTTCTCATTCTCAATCTTCGCTATATGAGCCTGTGATACTCCAACCATCTTAGCTAGCTGACTCTGTGTTAATCCAGCTTCCAGCCGCATCTTTTTTAGAATCGAGCCTTTTATGATCATTTTTATAACTGATAGTTATTTTCTAAATAATCCTTGAAATCTTCTCAGATATATTATTTTTCCGGGTAATATGCAAAATATTGCATAAAATTTTTATTTAATATTACGTTTAATATATACTCATTTCAAGGGAGAACTGATAGACTTGAGGAATATTATGATCACAGAGATGAAGAATCTTCCTTTGGAAGAGCAGAGAATAGAGGTTGTTGAGAGGAAGGGGCTGGGACATCCCGATACGATATGCGACTCCATAATGAATGAGGTTTCAGTTAGACTGAGTAGAGAATACATTGAGAAGTTCGGAACGATCCTACATCATAACATTGACAAGTCCCTTCTTGCTGCGGGTGAGGTTGAGACAAGATTTGGCGGCGGCATCATTAAGAAACCGATGAAACTCATCTTTGGGGATAGAGCAACCTTTGAAGCGAATGGAATAAGGATCCCTGTTGGAGAGATAGCCATCGAGACGGCTAAGAGATGGTTTAGGGAGAATTTGAGATTTGTAGATCCAGACGAGCATGTGCGCTATCAGATCGAGATACAGCCTGGATCATCAGCGTTAACCGATATATTCAAGAGGGGAGGAAGAGTCTTGGAGGCGAATGATACTTCAGCTGCGGTTGGATGGGCACCCATGACCAAGACTGAAAAGACAGTCTTATCGACCGAGAAATATCTGAATTCCCCAGAGTTTAAGAAGAAGTTTCCTGAATCCGGAGAGGATATTAAAGTTATGGGTCTTAGGAGGGATAAGAGTCTAGAGCTTATAATATCCATGGCCTTTGTTGATCGCTTCATCGAGAATGAAAAGGATTATTTCGAGAAGAAGTTCCTAATTTTGGAGGAGATAAGAAAGTTCGTTGAGAGAAACGGTGGATTCGAGGAGATAAGAGTCCAGCTGAACACGTTAGATACGCCAGGAAGGGGCATAGATGGCATTTACTTAACGGTTCTCGGCACCAGCGCCGATGGGGCGGATTCAGGCCAGGTAGGAAGAGGAAACCGAGTGAACGGTGTGATCTCGCTTAATCGACCTCAATGCTCAGAGGCCGCTGCAGGGAAGAATCCAGTGAGCCATGTTGGGAAGATATACAATTTGCTGACGCATGAGATCGCCAAGGATATTTATGCAAGCGTCTCAGGGATTCGGGAAGTTTATGTTTGGATGCTAAGCAAGATTGGACATCCAATAGATCAGCCTCTAATAACCGCCGTTCAGATAATACCGGATGGAACGGAGCCATTTGATAAAATAAGGAGGAAATCGGAGAGGGTTGTGAATTATAGGCTTGAGGAGATAGAGGATTTCTGCATGAAGCTTGCCTATGGGAAGATACCGGTATGCTAATCTTTCACAGCCAGGCTAGAGCATTCTCCTGAGGTTTTCGAGGCATCTTCTGACACATTCTAGGGGTGGATATGCATAGGTTTCCTGCTCGATGATATACCATTCGGTTCCACCGACAGTCTCGCATGCCTTGAAGAACTCCTCCCACTTCATCTCGCCTTCCCCAATCAATGCCTTCTCATTTTTGGATGAAAATTCCTTCAGGTGCACTGTTACGGCTCTCCCCGGATACTTCTGGATTATATTGATTACGTCATCTGCTGATAATCCTCCACTCATGGCATTTCCCGTGTCTAGTTGCATTATCACTTCCGGCTTAGCCTCTTTGAAGAATATGTCCCAAGGTCTCTCTCCATCAATCAGCGTGAACTCGACTGTATGATTGTGGTATCCCGTCCGCATTCCCTCGGGCTTAAGCTTTTCAGAAATCTCATTCATTAGCTGAGCAGCCTTAATCCATGAATCCTTTGACCTCCTCATCTCCTCTGGAAGACCGGGAACGATCAGATATTTATTGCCTAGAATCCTATTGAATTCAATCGTCTTTTTAAGATTCTCTCCTGTCAAATCGCTTATTTTAACGTGACTTCCAGCAACCTTTAATCCTAGGTCATCAAGCATCTCCCTAAGCTCCTCAGCCGTGCGATTATAGTATCCAGCAAACTCTACGCCTTCATATCCCATTTTTGCGATTTCCTCAAGAGTCCCATAAAGGTTTCTTTCACACTCCATTCGAACCGAGTATAACTGTAATGCTATGGAGATCCGCCTCATCTAAGAGCCTCCAAAGGGCATTAATCTCTCATTTGTCGCTCTTAATATTTAAGGCTTCAACCCATTTATCCATGAAGAAAAACGCTTACTTCCGATCCAGTTTGGATGAACAAATGGAAATTTTTGGATAACCTTAAGGATAACTTAGGAAAGCTTTATATTTACATCATTATAATAGAAATCGAACTTGTCGTTAAATCTAATTGGAGTGATATCTATGAGTAATGCTGGAAGCCCCCAGATGCACTCATCATCTGGAAAATCGATAGAGGAGATCGCTAAGGAAGCCATTCCACGGATAAGCATCTTTGGAGTTGGCGGAGCTGGATGCAACATAGTCTCATGGATGAAGGAGAAGGGAGTGATGGGAGCTAGGATATATGCTCTGAATACGGATGCGAAGCATCTGAGCATATCAAAGGCGGATGGGAAGATCCTGCTTGGCTATAACGTTTGTGGGGGACTGGGATGTGGAGGATTTCCAGAGCAGGGAGCTAAAGCGGCTGAGGAGGCAGCGGGGGATATTGAGAAGGCAATGTCTGGTTCAAGCCTAGTCTTTATAACGGCCGGTTTAGGTGGGGGAACTGGAACTGGAGCCTCTCCCGTCATTGCGAGGATAGCTAAGGATTTAGGCGCCCTTGTCTTGGCCGTCGTTACGATCCCATTTCATGTTGAGAGAGCTAGGTTGATTAAGGCTAGGGAGGGATTGAGAAGGCTTACTGAGATATGCGATGCTGTAATCGTGATCGACAATAATAGGCTTAGAAGGGTGGCTGGAAACTTGCCTCTGATGGAGGCCTTTGGAGCGGCTAATGAGCTGATTGCAACGTTCATAAAGAATCTTTCGGAGACAATATCTGTGCCAAGCCTTGTTAACTTGGACTTTGCCGACTTGAAGGCCATAATGACCGGCAGTGGAGTTTGCGCTATTGGTGTTGGAGAGGCTCAGGGAGATAGGAAGGTTGAGGATGCAACTGAGAGGGCACTGAGCGCTCAGCTTTTAGACATTGATGATCTTAGCACGTGTAGGGGTGCTCTGGTTCATATTGAAGGCGGAGATGATATGACATTGGAGGACGTTACTAGGGCTGGCGAGATAGTTGTGAGCAGGATTGCTCCGGACGCTAAGGTCTCCTGGGGAGCGAGGATCAATAGTAAGATGCAGGGTATGATCAAGGTGACTGTTGTGGTGGCGGGGATCAGCAGTCCATTTCTGGATAAAGGCATAAGACCATTTGGTATGCTGAGTGAATGATCATTTGCTGACCAGAAAGCTTATTAGAAAATGCAAAAAATAAAGGTATGAGGGGAAGTTAAAATTCCGGAGCTTATAGTTTATGCGATCTTAATATTTGCAGCGGTTGCAGTGGGATTATTGATATTTGTAGCCTTTAAGGCCTTTAGGTCTCCAACGCTATTCTATGCCCCTGAGGAGTCAATAGATGTTTTGGTCAAGCGTCTCAGCTGTCCGAAATGTAGATCTCGGAGATTAAGGCCTACTGGCCGTTATACCATTACATGCGAGAACTGCGGTTTCACCTTCAGCGTGGGAGCCGTAACTAAGAGAGTTGGTAGATGAACAGATCAGGTTCGATCCTGAATCTTTAGTAGAGAGCAGTCTAGCATGTAGCATCCATGTCTATTCTTCATGTTAAGGAATAAAGCTTATTAGGAGGATTGTTAATTGAGCTTTCGGAGGAAACCATCTAAGGTGCAACATAGCATTAAGCGTGTTGTATTGGATGTTTTAAAGCTGCGTGATCCTCCACTTCCAGAATTCGCCTCAACGTTATGTTCATTGCCGAATGTTGAGGATGTAAAAGTATCGCTTGTTGAGATAGATCAGAATACTGAAAGTGTAAAGGTGACTATTGAAGGGAGGAATATCGACTTAGACAATGTGCAGAAGCTAATGAAGAATCATGGAGCCGTCATACATAGCATAGATGAGGTTGTCGTTCAGAAGGAGTCTTCGATCAATCCATAAATTGAGAAGCCCCTTCAGAAGTGATATTGAGGCATGGAATCCCTAAATAGGATAATCAGTAGAATAAGGCTTTACATAAAGATAACTCATATAGGCGAATTAGCCAGGAGATACTTCGTTCAGAACGGTATGGACGGTTCGATGACTGCTCTAGGAATAATTCTTGGCTCATGGGCCGCTAAGGTTAAGGAGCCCTACGTGATTGTTATGGCCGGTCTAGGCGCATGTCTCGCCATGGGAGTCTCAGGGTTTTTCGGAGCCTATATTACCGAGAAGGCTGAGCGTAGAAGGATAATTAAGGATCTTGAGGAGTCTATACTCAGTGATCTTGATGATTCACTACAGCAGAGCGCTTCAGAGTTTGCTCAAGCATTTGCAGCCCTCATATGTGGCTTATCTCCAGCATTAACGGCAATAATCTCATTGATTCCATTCATCATATCGATGTTTGGACGTTTATCTATTTGGGGCTCATACGTGATCTCTACGATCCTCGCCTTCGGCGAGCTCTTCGCTTTAGGTCTATTTTTGGGGCATGTAGCCAGAGAGAAGATGATCATGTATGGGCTTCAAATGGTTGTTGCCGGGATGATCATAGTATTCATACTTCTTGCAGTCGGGTGATACGGAGCCGTATAGGAGATCATCTTCCCCAGAATGGTCTCTTTCTGCCCATTATATCTGCTATCTCGTTTAGGCATTTAAGTTCATCTGGGCTTAACCTCTCAGTAAATTTTGAGAATAGCTTTCTCGCATGCGATTCCGGTATGCTTGAGTAGAGGACGTCTCCCTCATCTATGTGACGGCCAACTACTGGCTTATCGATTGAGATGGCAACCTGGGATCCCATCTTAGCCTCTGATATCGGCTTTCCGCGATCCTGAATTTGAAGTATCTCTCCGATCTCCTTGCCATCCTTATTCATCAGGCTGAGCCTCGGCCTTATCGTTCCAGCCAAGACCTCAACGCCCACTATGGCAGGCTTGGCTCTGCGGAAGACGTAGCCAGGCAGAATCCTAATCTTCGCTGGCTTTACTAGATTCTCGAATTCGCCTCTTTCCCTCTCCTCCTTCTCCCTCTCCATCCATCTGACATAATCATCTATCAAGTGATAGATTATGTTACTACGGAAGATCGGTATCTTCCGATTCTTGGCTTCCTCCTCGGCGTCAGGTAGGACTCGAACGTTAAATGCTAGGATGACGCCATAGAGAGGCTCGTTTTCCCTTACAACAGCCGCCTCCATCACATCTCGCTTTGAGACATCTCCTACATCAGCAAGCCTTATCGGAACATTATTTCTTTTTAGGCTTTCAGCTATCGCCTCTAGGGAGCCTAGGGCATCGGTCTTCAGGACCACTCCATTCGCGTCTGTTGAGATTCTGAGTTTCTCAACTTCCTCCGATACCTCATTCATTAAACGCTCGATCTCATCCTTCGATGAAGCAACATAGACAGGGGCTCCTGCAAGCGCATCTTCCAAGTTAGGCGCCGCTATCTTCACACCAGCGGCCGCCGAGACCTCGCTTACTGATGAGAACTTATCTCTTGGATCCCTGATCTCGTCTAGGGGCTTTGGCAGTAGGAGGGCTCGGACATTCGTTACGATAGGCCCGTTCTTTCCTCCAAGAACTATGATATCGTCCTTTCTGAGTATCCCATCATATATTATCGCATTGATCGTGACTCCCAACCCAACCTCCTCTTTAACCTCTAGAACCGTACCCTTTGCCGGTCCCCTCGTCGTCTGGAGTCTCCTTCTGAGGTATTGTTGAGTTAATCCAGTTAAGACTGCGACGAGCTCCGTTATGCCCTCACCAGTCTTGGCGCTTGTCGGGACGATCGCTACTGTGCGTGTGAAATCCTTTATTCTATCGAATCTATCGGCTCTGAATGAGAGCTCTGAGAATTTACCTATAATCCGGTATAGGTATTCATCTAGGGTCTGCCTGACATATAGATCTTGATGCCTATAGGACTCTAGGAATGAGTATGTTGGCTGAGGCTTCCATCCCGGGATTCTATCTATCTTATTTGCAGCGACTAGGAATGGCGTCTTCCTCGACTTAAGTATCTCCAAGGACTCGTAGGTTTGAGCCTCAAATCCATGTAGGATGTCGATTACGAGAATCGCTATGTCCGCGACTCCGCCGCCCCTACGCCTTAGATTAGCGAATGCCTCATGCCCCGGAGTATCTATGACGAGCAAGCCGGGGATTCTTATTTCTCCACCAATCCTCCTGAGGAGTGGACCGGCGATCTCCTTCAGCGTCTCAAGCGGAAAGAAACTCGCTCCGATGTGCTGTGTGATTCCGCCTGCCTCTCTTGCCTGAACGCTGCTCTTTCTGATCTTGTCTAGGAGCAGGGTCTTTCCAGTATCTACGTGCCCTAGAATACATACGATTGGCTGTCTGATCGGCATGTCCGCCGCCTCCTTTGGACGTTTTATGCCTCTCGGCCTATTCATTCATGAGAATCGACTTCCACATGATATTTTCTGTTACGAGTTTCTTTGCCCTTTCGATCCTCTTTTTGTCAGATGGACTTATCTTGCCCACTATCCTCTGAACCATCTGGAGAGTTGTGTATGTGTCATATGGGACTAGTATCAGCGGAACCTTCAGCTCGTCAGCCCTCGGGAATATCTTGACGCTTGGATATAAATTGCCAGTTAGGATTATGGCTCTTGCACCTGCCTCTAGGGCTGCGAAGACTATATCCGTCCTGTCCCCTCCTGTGATTACAAGCTCGTTCTCCGCCTTCTGAAAGTATCTCATAGCGCTTTCAGGAGTCATCGCTCCTACCAAGACGGCCTCGACAAGCTCATCCATGCCTTCTTCTCCGGCGAGCACGTTACCTCCGACGGCCTCACATATCTCCCTTACTGGAACAGCGCTTAATATCCTATCTTCAGGGATTATCCCAAGCACCTCGATGCCCCTCTTCTCTAGGAATGGCTTGATGACTTCTTTTGCCCTCTTTATTCTGCCCCTAGGAACCTTATTGATTATTACACCCGTGATCTTCACATTCCATCTTGATGCGTATTCCCGGGCTTGTAGGATCTCATCGATTATATGGTCATTTTTGAATTTGGATATTAAAAGGAGCTTGGCTTTTAGCTTTGAGGAGAGATGCGGGGCTTGACAGTTTAGAAATGCCCCGGAGTGCAACGTTGATGCTCCCTCAATCAGCATTAGATCGCTTTCTACGCTTGCCTTTTCATAGGCTGATAGTATCATATCCACATATTTTGAGGGTTCCCTCACGGCGAAATCTTCTAGGAATAGATCTCTCCTCAGGGTTATTGGGGAGTAAATCTTAGGGTCTCCCTTCAACCCTAAAAGATCGATCATCAACTCGACATCTTCATCTACTGTCTCTCTAACTCTGCCAGCTGTCTCCACGCCTATGGGCTTGAAGTATCCGGGTTTTATGTCTAGATCCTTTGCCTTTAACGCCAAGGACATGGCCACTATGCTCTTTCCAGCATACTCCTCTGTTGAGGCTAAATATATTGCCTTTTCCACCATTTCCTCTCTTTCCTCATCTCATATTTTCTTTGAGAGCGTGACTCTTATATCTACTGCTGAGCATCCCCTGCTCCTCTCATATACGAGGAGCGGGTTTATCTCCATTTCAGAGAAGCCTCTTATTTGACTCATGAGATATGAGAGCCTCAGGATCACCTCTATCACGGAGTCTATATCCGATGGAGGCTCTCCTCTAACACCTCTAAGCAACGTATAGGCTTTAGTTTCACGGATCATCTCTTCTGCCTCCATCCGCGTTAGGGGGCAGAGCCTATATGAAACGTCTCTTAGGAAGTCAACGTATACTCCGCCTAAACCGAACATCATTATGGGGCCGAATTGTATGTCTCTTATGCAGCCTACTATGACCTCCCTTCCCTTGGGCGCCATCTTCTGGATTAGAACTCCGTGAACCCTAGCGTGAGGCATGAGTGTATGGGCTCTTCTTATGAGTTCATCGTAGTTATTTTTGACCTCCCGGCTTGACTGAACGTTTAATATTACTCCTCCAACATCTGTTTTGTGGAGGATGCTTGGCGAGACTATCTTCATCGCAACCGGATATCCGATCGATTCTGCCATTTCTATAGCTTCATCCCTTGACTTCGCGACTGCTGCCGGAGGCGTCGGTATCTCAGCTGCCCTGCATATTTGAATGGATTCTTCTATTGTGAGGTTCAGTCTATTCTCGTTACGGGCCTGAGCGATTATTTCATTGATCTCGTCGAGTTTTATATCTGGGAAGATGGGAGGCTCCTCTCTTCTACGTGAAGATACAACCTGATACTCATACATTCTGCTGAGGACATATGCCGCATCCTCTGGGAACTCATAATTTGGTATTCCATTTCTCCTTAGAATTTTAATCGCCGGAGAATCATCTTCTAGTCCCATGAATGCCGATATGACTGGTTTCCTGCTCATCCGCTTCAACTTCGCCGTTACATCGGCGATCTTCTCTATCGGTGTCATTGCCTGCGGAGTTAAGATCACAATTATTCCATCGATCCTAGAGCTCTTTAAGCCGGCATTTAATGCGATCTCATAGCGGCTTTCATCAGCATCTCCCAAAACATCCACCGGATTGTTTACGCTTGCATGCGGAGGTAACATTCTGCGAAGGTCCTCCCTGATGTGATACTCCAGAGATGGTAGTTCCAATCCGTTCTTCTCGCATGCGTCGGCGGCTAATATGCCCGGCCCGCCTCCATTCGTAACTATTAGCACTCGCTTGCCTTTTGGAGAAGGCTGCTCTTCAAAGGCTAAGACCAGATTGAAGAGCTCCTCGAGCGTATCTACTCTGAGAATCCCGGCCTTCTTGAATGCCGCCGAAAAAGATACGTTGGAGCCCGCTAGAGATCCCGTATGTGAAGAAACAGCTCTCATCCCTACATCGGTAGTTCCAGCTTTTAAGGCTACTATCGGCTTTATCCTCGATAATTCCTCGGATACCTTCAAAAATCGCCTTCCATCCTTTACTCCCTCCATGTATAGGCCTATAACCTTTGTTTCTTCATCCTCACTTAATGCCTCTAGGAAGTCAGCCGCGTTTAAGTCCGCTTCATTCCCAAGACTTATGAACGATGAAAAACCTACGTTTTTTTGAATGGCCCATTTAAGAATCGTGCTTCCCAACGCTCCGCTTTGCGAGATAAATGCTATTCTCCCCCGCGGCGGGTTTGCAGTGGCAAATGAAGCGTTCAATTGACTTGCAGTATTTATGATGCCCAAACAGTTTGGTCCTTGCATGCGCATGCCATATCTTCTACAGATACCTAAGAGTTTCTTCTCTAGTCTAGCCCCTTCCCTTCCAGTTTCGCTGAATCCTGCAGATATGACCACTATGCCTTTAACGCCTTTAACGCCGCATTCTTCTGCCACATTGAGGACAATTCTTGAGGGAACCGCGATTATAGACAGGTCTATCTCTGAAGGCACGTCGAGGACGCTACCGTAGCATTTACATCCAAGTATTTCTTCAGCATTAGGGTTAATTGGATAAATTTCGCCTTTAAATCCGTAATTTATAAGGTTCTTGAGAATTTTATGACCTACCTTTCTGGGTTCTCTGCTTGCACCTATAACCGCGACGGATCTCGGATTGAAGAATGCCTTGAGCCTCATGCACTAATGCTCCTCAAAGCCGAATGGAGGCTTCTCTGCCTCGTTAAGAAGAGAAACTAAATATTTATGTATATCTCCTCCTAGTTGTTTTTAGAACCAAACTACAAGCCGTCATCTAAAAGACAGAAGGTTCAATCTTATGAAGAGAGACGACGTTAGCGATTTACGTAAGAGAAGTTATGATGATAAAAAATATACTTTAACAGAGGCTCTAAGCCTCATTAAGACCGGCGATCACATATTCATTGGCTCAGCGTGCGGTGAGCCTCAATATCTCGTGAAAGGTTTAGTTGAGAAGGCGGATCACCTAGCGGATAACGAGATCCTCCATGTGCATACGCTCGGCGTAGCTCCCTATACGGAACCTAGATATTCAGATAGGTTTCGCATGAATGCCTTTTTTGTAGGAATAAATACGCGTCAGGCAGTTGCGGAAGGAAGAGCAGATTATACTCCCGTCTTCTTATCTCAGCTTCCTAGGCTAATATCGAGCGGTATGATCCCAATAGATGTCGCTCTAATACAAGTCACGCCTCCAGATGAGCATGGATTCTGCAGTCTTGGAGTTTCAGTTGAGATCACAAAGACCGCGGCTGAAAATGCAAAGCTCGTCATCGCACAGGTTAATCGTCAAATGCCGCGGGTTCTAGGAGACAGTTTTATTCACATAAATAACATCGATGTCGTAGTGGAGCACGATGAGCCGATCTTAGAGTGTCCCCGACCGGAAAGAGACATTATTTCTGAGAGAATCGCAAGATACGTATCAGAACTTATAGATGATGGATCCACCCTCCAAATAGGCATCGGAAGCATCCCTGACTCAATTCTCGACTCTCTCGTCGACAAGAAAGATCTGGGAATTCACACTGAACTCCTGACTGAGGGAGTTGTAGACCTCGTTGAGGAGGGAGTTGTGACATGCGCGAAGAAGACTATAAATCGAGGAAAAATAATCGCTTCATTCGCTATGGGAACGCGGCGCCTATACGATTTTATAGATAACAATCCAATGGTTGAATTTTATGAATCCGATTACGTGAATAATCCGATAGTAATAAGTCAGCATAAGAAAATGGTTGCGATAAATCAAGCCTTAGAAGTAGACTTGACTGGACAGGTCTGTGCAGATTCATTAGGATACAAATTTTATAGCGGCTTGGGAGGGCAGGCTGATTTCATAAGAGGAGCCATGCTCTCCGAAGGCGGTAAGGCAATAACGGTTATCCCATCGACTGCCAAGGAGGGAAAGATTTCTCGGATACGCTCACTTCTAAGCCCCGGAGCCGGCGTAGTTTTGACTAGAGGAGATGTAGACTACGTCGTAACTGAATATGGAATAGCACATCTCCGCGGGAAGACTATAAGGGAGAGGGCATTATCGCTGATTAACATAGCCCATCCCAAGTTTAGGAATGACCTTCTCAAGTGGGCGAAGGAGCATCATTATGTACCTCAGGAGATTCTGCCATTTCCAGAAACCGAGTATCCGGAGGAGCTAAAGAAATATGTCACTCTAAAAGATGGCAGTAAAGTTCTCATACGTCCGATAAGGCCGTCCGATGCTACAATGAAGCAGCATCTCTTCTATGCTCTCTCTAAAGAGTCTGTGGAAAAAAGATATTTGGGTTCATTAAGAGCGTTTCCGCTTAAGCGAATATGGCCATACGTCATCATCGATTATAACAATGAAATGGTATTGGTGGGAACTGTTCGGAATGGGGAGAAAGAAGATATGATCGCCATTGGAAGCTACTCACGAATACCAAACACAAACTTCGCTGAAGTTGCGTTGGTTGTCAGAGATGACTGGCAAAATAGGGGGTTAGGCACTATACTCTTTAATTACCTCTGCGAATTAGCTAAAAAACGAGGTTTAAATGGATTTATAGCTTGGGTAATGATCGATAATAAGCGCATGATGCATATCTTCAGAAAATCCGGTCATCAAATACGGTATAGAGTCGAAGGAAATCTCTACTACGTCGAGATAAGGTTTAAGTAGCCTTGGACGTCCAAGACTAATTTTGTATTTTTAGATTCCTACGATTATATGGAGGTAAGAGATGCCTCACTGGCAAAATTAATCTACCATTCAATCTTGAATGTGCAGGTTTTGGCTCCCATCCCTATGCATTCCGTCTCTTCGCCTTTAACCTTCCTCTTCAGTAGTCCCTCAAAGAACCCTATTATGTAACCTAGGGCTATCCAGCATCTCGGAGTCTTGGCCGGTCCCTTTCCGAGTTTTAGGTATCCCTCCCCCTCGTAGGAGGTTGATCTTGAGATCTCCGCGTGATTCTCCTCTACTTCGAACTTCACGAGTTTACCCCAGCCTACTTGACACCATGATTTGAACATACTTTTCGATGCTTCTCTGATAGCCCTGATCGTAGGCTCCTTCCCCTCCAGCAGTCTCTCCCTGACCGCTCTTCCATCCTTAACTCCGATCTCCCTAGCATACCCTATTATTAGGCTTCTTGCGACTGGTCCTATCTGCCCCTCTAGTGCCACGAAGACCGCTGGAAGGAAATAGTCGTGTATTGGGACGACCGTTATGTCTGCAAGCGTCATCTTTGAAGTTTCAGCGTCGTATTTCAGGAGTTCCTGGGGAGAATCATTCTTTTCGAGAGCTTCAATGAGCCCTTTAAACTCGTCTACCTTCAAAACTTTTCACTTTTCTGGATATTTTAATTTCAGCCCTAATAATGATTTCTGCTTTTTATATCTTTTTTGGGATCGATGTTTTGTATGCGTGGAAAATTGCACATAGAGAGACGTCAACTTCTACTCGTTAATGTGCAAAATGCTCATTGATGAGTATTTTCTGTCATGAATGCGTATGTTCCGGCGTTTTAAGTTTGCGGGCTTCCATCTTGTCTATTTTGTTTCTTTGCCTTCGAATTCCTCTATTATCTTCTCTTTTACAGTTGAGAAGTGTTCTGTTATGTCTTCTGGTCTTAGTCCGCGTGAAAGGTACTCTGAGAATCTTTTGGCGTATAATTCTTGGTTTGATGATAGCATGTTTGCGTATTCGCTTATGTGCTGCCCCTTTATCCTATTCTCGTCGGGCAGGATCTCCTCTCCATGCGGAATGTCGACCCCGGCGTCTATGCATCCCTTCATGACCGCGAATACCCGCGCGCCCTTCGTTGGACTGTGCAATCCAATATCCAAAATCGCCTTCTTAACGTTCCTCTTTAATGCTCTATATCCGCAGAGGAGGCCTGTCAGATAGGCCGCTGGGAGATTCTTTAGGCTTCCGAGCCAGCCATACTTTTTTCTGAGTTCGCTTGAGTGCGCTGAGGCTACGACCTTGTCGCCCTCAATAGAGGCCGTGATTATCTGCGCGATTATATGCTTATTCGTCTTCCTCGCAACAAGCCTTGGGAGACCTGAGAGCAGAAGCCTCTTTCTCCTGTGATAGTTCGTCTTGCCCTCCCTTCTCCTTCGGTAGGGCACATTGTAGGATGGGCCTCTCGCCACTTACCTTCTCCTCCTCAGGTTATGTGCGCTTATGTATCTCTCCATCGCCGCGACTGATCTGAAGGCTCCGCTTCCAGCCATGATATAGAGCCTCCGATAGACGCTTCTGGTTATTATCCGTTTGTCCCTCAATTCACGCAGTCTCCTCCTCTGAGCCCTTATGCGGATCATCCAAGCCTTCTTCCTTGGAAGCCGAGCTCCCTTCGCTCCCTGCCGGCTTCCAGGTCCCCTCCTCCTACCTTTCTTCCTTTTCTCATGTAGTATGCGTGCTCTAGCTCGGCTTACACCCTTCTTTTGGAGCTTCCTAATGGCCCCCTCATGGATGAGCTTCCTTATCTCCTCCCTTGAGATCGCTAATTCGACGTCCTCAACTCTTTCGGGATCGATCCATATTCTGCCCTCTCCCGCCTTCAATATCTCAGCCGCCATTCTACGTTGACTTCTAAGGCTCATGTTTTAACCTCCTATGTGCTCTTTGCTGTTGCCTCCTCAGGCTCCCTAAACTCTCCAACATTTAATATATGTATACCCCTTTCCCTCGCCTCCCTTATGATCTCCGCCTTCTTCTTGCTTCCAACGCAGGAGGCTATTCTTATGGCCTCTACCTCCGGATCGACTCCGCTTAAGTCATCAACATTGAAGACTATTACTTCCCTGTATGCTGATGGATGGAGACCTCTTACCTCCTTTGGCCCTCTATATCCAACATTTGGACTTGCAGGCCAGCCCTTAACCTTCAGGCGCATCTTGCTGTCTATTCCGCGCGGTCTCCTCCAGTTCTCCTTTATTCTCTTGTATCTCCAGCTCTCCTGCCTAACAAACTTAGGCTTCTTCTCCTTTTCCTTCTCCCTTTTGGCGACAAGCCTCTTTCTTTCCTTTATACCCGCACTCATTCCTCAAGTCCCTCATGCTTTTCATAGACGTATATGCCGTCGAGGAACTTCCGCGGATCCTTATTCTTTATCCTCGTCGCCTGCTCTATATTAGCCGCTGTCTGTCCAACCTCCTCTATGTTTATGCCCTGAACTATGACATCGTCTCCCTTCACGAATACCTTTGTATCCCCAACTATCTTCGCTACCCTTGGGGCTCTCTCACCGAGGAAGTTCTCGATGAGAACTCTGTCTCCCTCAACCTTCACGGATATTGGGAAGTGAGCATAAACTATCTTGAGCTTATATGTGAACCCCTTACTTACGCCCTTCATCATATTATTTATGTGAGCACATATCGTCCCTACCATCGCGACTGATCTACGTCGAGTATCATAAGTTGAGACTACAATCCTATTATCTTCCTTCTTTATCTCTACTGGAAATGGGGATCCTGAGAAGTCCCTCACCAGGCGTCCCTTCTCCCCAATAACCTCAACCCTCAATCCATTAACATTCACGGTTATGCCATCTGGAATCTCAACGCTTTTAGCTATAACCTGAAGCATCCATGAACCCTCTCATCAGTAAACGTATGCTAGTAGGCTTCCTCCAATCCCCCTCTTCTTCGCCTCTCTATGCGACATTACGCCCTCCGAGGTTGAGATTACAAGTACGCCCATATCTCGGGATGGAAGGTAAAGCTTCTCCCACATCTCAATATCCTTTGCCTTCACGTAGTATCTGGGCCTTATAGCCCCGCACTTATTTATTCTTCCGAGGAGCTGAACCCTAATCTTCCCGTTCCTTCCATCATCTATGAACTCGAACTCTCCGATGTACCCATTCATCTGGAATACTCTCAGGATATTTCCGAGGAGCTTAGAGGCCGGCATGATCAGGCACTCCTTCTTTCTCCTAACCTCATTGTTCATTATGGTCGTCAATCCATTGGCGACAGTATCCACTGCTGATGGTCACCCCTACTGATACTTCTTGAAGCCCAGACTTTCAGCGACTTCCCTGAAGCATTGTCTGCACAGGTAGAGTCCATATCTCCGTATTACCGCGCCGTAGGAGCCGCATCTTCTACAGGGTCTGCTGCCCTTACCGAACTTCCTCTCCTTCTTCACGTTTTTCTTCGCCATTAAGCCGGCCTCCTACACTATCTCAACATTAAATTCTTCCCTTATGAATGATATGGCTTCATCGGGGGATAATAAATGTTCCGTTCCGACCTTTGATCTCGCCCTTCTCCTCCTCTTAACCCTGAACCCCGGACGTTCCAGAACGACTGATACATCCATACCTATTATTCCGAGCTCTGGATCATACTTCACGCCTGGAATATCTATGTGCTCCTTTATTCCAAAAGAGAAGTTCCCCATCTCATCGAATGACGACTTTGATATCCTATTATCGACTGCCTGAAAAGCTCGGCTTAGAAACTCCCTTGCCCGCTCCCCCCTCAAAGTAACCACACATGCTATCGGCTCCTTCCTCCTTATCCCAAAATCCCTTATAGTCTTCTTCGCCCTTCGAATACTCGGCTTCTGCCCCGTCAATTCCTGAAGGATCTTTATCGCTTTCTCCAAGGGCTCACCTGATTTACCAACGCAACAGTTAATTACCACCTTCTCTATCCTAGGCTTCAACATCGGATTTTCATAAGACCTTTCAGCCCCATACTCGGATTCTTCCATGGACATTCCTTTATGCCTCCAACTCTAAGGATATTCTAGGCTCCTCGTCTCCTATCACGAAGATATAATCCAGTATTGACTGGTATACGCTTCCAGCTTCATCCTTTATGCTTACGAGGAATCTCCTCCGCTTCTGACCGGGCCTCTTATCAATAGACGAGATTAACCCATGCTTCCCAATGTTCTTGCCATCCGTTATTATGGCTGACATCCCCTCCTTCAATGGGAGATGCTCGATTATCTCCTGATCTGGAATGCTTATCATAAGCGTATCCAGAGTTTGATATTTATCCTCCACTGGATTCCCTGGGTCCTCAACCCTAATCAGGATGTTCCTTCCATCATGCAGATTAAGCTGGATATGACCGCCCTTGACGGTAGTCTTATTCTCTATTCTGCAGAGCTTGAAGCTCGCCTCCTTCTCATCTATTGGATGCAGAGTTAAGCCCTTCTCGAACGGCAGGATCCGATAGTTCATCTTTAGTTCAGGAATTGAGACCACATCCATCAGGCCTACGGGATAGCGGTCATCCCTCCTAACCCTGCCATCAACCAAGATCTTACCCTGCGAGATTATCTTTTTGGCTTCCTTCCTAGTCTCAGCGAATCCCAGCATATCCCGAATTATGAGCAGTAGCGGTATGCATCGGCTTATGGGATGTGGACCCGGCCTAGGCTTAACGGTCCACACGAACTTCTTCCTATGTATTGGCCAGAATGGAGGTGATGCCTCACGCTTCAGATGTAGACTGCCACCCTTCTTTCCCATCCTCTACTAACCTCCACTACCCTCCTCAGCTTTTGCGGATGCCTCCTTAACCGAGGATCTCCTCTCAAGGATCCTCCTTCTCCATTCATCATCCAAGTTGAGCTTGATTATCTCAACGTTCGAGTAATGTATCGGGACGGGAATCGTTGTCCCATCAGCCTTCTCCCGCGTTACGCCGTCAATGTATATCCTATACTTCTTTCTATCCACCCTCGTCACTCTGCCTTCGTAATCCTTAAAGTCTCCTCTCATGATCCTAACGGTGTCGCCGGTTCTTATTGGTATGCTTCTGACGCCGTATGATTCTCTCAGCTCCTTAGATAGATGAGCAGACATTATCTTCGCTCTGAGATGATAAGGAGCGTTATAGAGCAGTTTTCTCTGTTTGCCCGGATCCTTCGTCTTTATTCTCAAGTCTGACCACCCAGATTAGATGATTATGCTTGATGCGCTTGCTATTCTAGGCCATCTCTCAGCCGCTTCCCTAGCCACAACCCCACGTATCTCAGAGCCTCTGAGATCCCCGTCCGGAGTTATTATAACCGCCGCGTTATCTTCGAATTGAACCCAGACTCCCTCAGGCCTTCTGAAGGGCTTCCTCTGTCTTATTATCACCGCCTGGAATAGCTTCTTCCTCATGTCTGGACTGCCCTTCCTCACTGAGACCACAACTCTATCCCCAACTGATGCTGATGGCACACGTCTAAGCCTACCCTTATATCCTATGACTTGTATTATCTTCAGAACCTTCGCCCCAGAGTTATCCGCGCATTTTATCAGGGAGCCTACTGGAAGACCCCTTGAGATCCTTATTCTATGAGCCGAGACTCCTCTTGAGGCTAGAGCCCTTGCCCTCGAAGACATTCTACTTCGCCTCCATCTTCTGTATTACTACGAACGAGACAGTCTTGCTTATCGGCCTGCACTCGGCGATCTTAACCCTATCATCCACACGGGCATTTATGCATGGCGGGTTGTGGGCTGGTATGTGACTATGCCTCCTCTCATACCTCTTATACTTCGGAATATACTTCAGGTAGTCCCTCCTAACTATCACGGTCTTATCCATCTTATCGCTTATGACTATGCCCTCTAGGATTCTGCCCCTAACCTTTAGGGTTCCATGGAATGGGCAGTTTCTATCGTTACATTCCACCTTAGGTTTAGGGATTCCCTCAAGCATCACCAGAGCCTCCTAATCGGCTTTTTAATCCTATCCTCCGGCCTGCCGACGAGGAGTTTACCTTCTATCTCCACAACCGTTCCATCTGGATATGTGAAATGAAAGACTGAAGTCTCCTTTATTATCCTTTTCTCGACTCCATCATCAAGCAGCACAAATGTGTTTCTTGTCTCATCGATAACTCTACCTTTAATTCCAACGTTGCAGGGATTCGTGCTTTTAACGACCTTAGCCATCAGACCTATGAATTCATGCTGGACTATCTCAGGCGTAACCTTCATCTCCTACCCTTCCTCTTCTCCTCATTCATTACTGTTAAGATGCGGGCTATCGTCCTTCTGAGCTCCCTAATCCTTGAGGGATTATCGAGGGATCCACCGGCCTTCACCATAGTCTTTGCCCTCATAAGCTCCGCTCTGAGCTCGCCTAATCTCCTCTTTCTCTCCTCATCCGACATCTTCCTGATTTCGCTGATCCTCAGTATCGGCATTTATTCCTCACCCTCAGCTTGAGATTCTTCGGCTGATTCGGGGACTGCTGATTCGGAAGCGGCCTCCCCGATCTCCTCAGATTCCTCCTCGGCGGCCTCCTCCTCAAGGAACTCTATTTGATCTGGAAGCTTAACGTTCGGAGGCATTATTGAGACTTTGATGCCGAACACTCCGGGCTTCAGCTGGACATGAGTGACAGCGGTCTTCACATACTTCATCGCTGGATCCCCACTCTTCGGGAGGTATCCAGCCCTGAACTTCTCGCTTCTGGCCCGTTCAGTCCTCAGCTTGCCGCTAATGATTATCTCGGCTCCCATGGCCCCAGCCTCCATTATCCTGCTTAGAGCCCAAAATCCAGCCCTTCGGAAGTGAACGTTTCTCCTAAGGGCTGAGGCTATTCGAGACGCCATTACCCGCGGGTTTAATTCTGGAACCTCGATCTCTGCGACTGAGATCTGCGGGTTTGGAAGGCCGAACTTCTCCTCCAATATACGTGCAAGATTCTTTATCGTTGCGCCTCCACGGCCTATAATTATGCCTGGACGCATGGCATATATGACTATGTTCGTTCCAAGGGGGGTTCTTACGATATCTACTCCCCCATAACCTGCCCTCTCAAACTCCTTCCATAAGAACTCATCAATCCCAGCTTTCTTTATTGAGTCTTCAATGAAATGCTTTGTGACTGACAATTCAGCTCTTACCCTCCTGTCCGAGGACTATCTCAACGTGGCATAGAGTTTCAAAGCGGGGAGTGGATCTTCCAAATGCCCTCGGAATATACCTCTTAAGCTTCGTTCCGGGATATGCGGATGCATGGATGACCCTCAAGTTTTCAGTGTCGAGACCCTTAAAGTTGGCATTCGCCTCTGCACTCTCCAATATTGCAAGTATCTTCTTCGCAGCCTTAACTGGGTATCCCCCCGCAGCGGCCTTCTGTAATCCCCTTCTATGAGGAGCCTTCTTCTTGAATCTAGTGAAAGAGACGGCTCTCTTCATCTTTATTACCTGCTCAAGAAACTCCTTTGCCTCGTCGAGCTTCATCCCCTTTATGGCGGCACATACTTCCCTAGCCTTTTTATGGGATATCCTAAGCTCCCTACCACTCGCCTTTACGGTAGTATCGGGGTCTAGGCCGACCACGGAGTATCCC
Organism: uncultured Candidatus Bathyarchaeia archaeon; assembly: GCA_964508155.1. Lineage (GTDB taxonomy): Archaea > Thermoproteota > Bathyarchaeia > Bathyarchaeales > DTEX01 > B63. The sequence continues at coordinate 5,100 of CAZDRE010000002.1, read as the reverse complement.
CATTTAGGCAATGAAAGTCACCTTTAACTTCCATTCATCAGATGCATGGTCATTTATAAGGATTTATCCTCATTCAAAAATTTTATCTTTACTCTGCTTGGATCTAGCTGAGCGGATACTTAATCTCAGGAATCCTCCTTAGAGCAAGCAGTATTGAGGATCCAACGGTAAATGCGAATACAACCGTCAATATATCTTCTATGTATGAATCGACTGCCCCTGCGATGAAGGCGATGTAAACGGCACTTCTCGGCCAGCCTAAGACGAGGTAGAGCCCAGCTGGGATAAGTAGGAATATCCTAGCGAGGGAATCAGTTACACATCCAATAAACGCTATTAGCGACGCTGCGAATGGGATTTGAAATGCATCCCCCTCGAGTAGCCTCCGTGAGAGCCTAGCAGCAGGGCATATCAGGATTAGTGCTACGATGACGTCGAGGATCGTCCATAGGGGGATCTCTCTGCCTAGTGGATGCATGAAGTAGGCTCCAAGCATAACTGCGTATATTAGGAGCAGAGTCTTCCATCTTCCCTTTACGATCAAGCCACATGCGAGTGCTCCGATTGGCTCAGCGAATACCCCGAACATCCATAGGCCCGTCGGCTTGATCGATCTGGCGATTAAGCTCCCGATGAGCACGGCTAGAAAGCCTGCGTAGGGCCCTAAAATTATTCCCTCCAGAGGCTCCAAGTATATGCTTAGGCTCCTCCAAAGCCCTGTTGGGATCAAATATGAAATTGAGTGTAGAGCCGCGAACATCCCTATCAGAGATGCCGTCAACGATGACCTTCTCAATCCATCCAGCCCGCCGAAATATTTGATGCCAGATGCCTAATAAGAGTTTAAGCGAATAGGTATCCTTAAATCGCGAAAAGGTAAGATCTAATCTGAGCTGAAGATCGACTTGGGGGAGTCGATGTGAAGTTTTCCGAGTTTGCGGATCTACCAGTAATAGACGCTCATGCACACTTCGGCGAATTCGGAACTTGGAGGCCGAGATTAACCGCTGAAAACCTGCGATCACAGGGCGAATTTATGATGAGCGTTATAAAGAATGGAAGGCTAAGAGGGATCAACGTTACTGGCAGGGAAGCCGGATTATATCTTAAGGCCAGATACCCAGGGATGTTCTATGCAGGCGGGTATGTTCCATGGTCAGGGGAGACAGAATCGCTGAGGGTTAAGGACTGGAACGAGTATGTCAGCAGGCTAATCGAGATGGGATTCGATGGAATCGGCGAGATGGGGAATAAGCCAGCCCTAAGAAGCAAACATAAGCCTCTTGACGGAGACTATTATAGGGGATTTTGGGAGGCTTGTGAGTCTCTCGGAGTTCCCATTCTCTGCCACGTTGCTGATCCGGAGGAGTTCTGGGATGAGAAATCAGCTCCTGAATGGGCTAAGAGCAGAGGATGGGTGTATTACTTGGATGATTACCCAACGAAGGAGGAGCTCTATGCGGAGATGGAGAATGTTCTAGATACGCATCCAAACCTGAAAGTGACGCTATGTCACTTCTATTTCATATCAGCCGATCTTGAAAGAGCTGAGGAATTCATGCGCAGATATAACAATGTAAGTTTGGATTTGACTTTGGGGATAGAACTCATGTATAATATCTCTCGGAGAAGGGATGATTGGAGAGATTTCTTCATAAGGTTTCAGGACAGAATAATCTTCGGAACTGATATTGCAACATGGCAGACAATACAGCAGGCTCTAGATAGGATATGGCTCATAAGGAACTTCCTCGAGTCAGATGAGGAGTTCTACACTCCTGAAACGGCCGATATGCTCCTGACGAGATATGAGGAGCCATTTGTGGGCTTGAAGCTCCCAGAGGGAGCCTTGAGGAGAATCTACTGCGAAAACTTCAAGAGACTCTGGGGGGACAAGCCTAGACCATTGAATCTCAAGATGATAATGGATTATCTTAAGGAGAAGGGGGAGAAAGAACTTTTATTGGCCATAAGATCCGCCGTAGAGAAGCATCAGCCTGGCTGTTAGGCTTCTATCTTAAAGAGCCTCCTAGAGTTCTCTCCTAAGACGAGTTCCAATTGACGCTCAGTTAAACCCGCAACTCTAACCTTCTCGATCTCGAATGCCGGATGTCCAAACGGCATATCCGAGCCGTATATAACCCTTTCCTCCCCAACCTCATCAGCCGCCTCCTTGATCTTACTATGCATCGGCATACCCGAGGTCTCAAGGATTATATTCTCATGTTTTCGGGCTACTTCTATGGCGCCGTTAATATAGACTATATGCCCATGACCCATATGTCCAAGTATTATCTTAACGTCTGGGTATATATCGGCGAGGTTTCCGAAGTGCCAAGGAAGGGACCATGGTGGATGTCCACAGTGAAAGAGTATTGGGATTTTCCGCTTGGCAACCTCATCCATTACAGGGTAGATTATGGGCTGATCCGGAAGATAAGAGTCTAGTAGGGGATGCATCTTCAGTCCCCTGAATCCCCACTCCTCCACTGCCACCCTTATCTTCTCGACTGCCCTATCTCCCTCATACGGATTAACCCAGAGTAGCCCTACTAGCCTATCCGGATGCTTCTTCACGGCCTCCAGTGTGATCTCATTCGGGAGGGAGGATACGATGCTCCAAGAGATGCCGTGACGATCCATGACCTCAATCATGCCTTCAGCATCCAATTTAACATTGAACAGTGGGAAATCCCCGAGGTGAGTATGGGAGTCGATTATGATCATATGCATTCACCACCTCACATAATTACATACCTGATCTTTAAGGCTTTACGTATCGATGCGAGTAGAGGCACAGTAACTATTATATCGAGTGCACTTAGCGGGAAGAATGTTATTAGGTCCGTATATGCGACTGGGCCGAAGAGCAGATAATCATAGGTGAAGTATCCGAGATTCTTCTCTACAGCGGCTACTATCATGGCGATGACCTCCGATGCGACAGGTCTATTTTTAATAATACTTCTCAGCTTTCCCAAGAGGAAGCCCATGAAGCTCCGTATGACTATAGTTGCGGGCCACCAAGTTATGTATGCACTACCCCACAGTGGATTCCATACATCGAATAGGGCTGCTCCAACTCCGCAGGCGAACGCTCCGACGACAGGGCCGCAGAGTATAGCCGCAGTGAAGGAGGCTATATCTCCGATATGCCAAACTCCGAGAGGAGGAGGCATCGGAATTGATATTGAAGTCATTGCATATACGAAGGCCGTCATTACGGCAGTTAAGGCTGTAACCTTCGTTTTGGATCTTTCCTTCATGGGCATCTCCCATGATAAGCAATAGTAAAGTTATAACTTTACTATCTCCTTTTTAAAGCTTACGCAACAAACCCTCTAAGAATAACGCCGACAGAATTGAGCAAAATATTTATGACTTCAAATCAGCTTTTAGATTGACGTTTAATATGCCCCGGCGCGGAGAGCCGGAGGTCGTGGGTTCAAATCCCACCGGGTCCGCCATAATACAAGTGGACCCGTAGTCTAGTCTGGATTAGGACGTCGGCCTGCGGAGCCGGGGCGGTCATCTTCCACTTTTGAGCAGAACATCTTTCTTAAGTGAAGATGCAACAATTCTCACCACTGTTTGCTCCGTTCTTTAAGTCTAAGTCGTAAACGTAGACGTCAACGTCACGGCAATTCTCCAAAATCTGATGTTATCTCTTCTATGCATAAGATTACCTCGGATCATCCAATTACGCAAAAATAGAGTCCTTCATTCACAGCAAATTATAGAAGATAGAAGAGATAAAACTCTATTCTGTTTGACATTTAAGGCGGAATAGGATCGGTGAGGATGATCCAATTTGAAAGAACGCTTCGTCAGATCCCCTTCATTTTTGAAATTGAGGGATCTTGGAAATGAGAAAAACAGATATGTCAATCGGTTTGATTGGTGATTTAAAATGAGAGGATTGAAAGAGATCCTTGGAAGAGAAGTCTTTGTCAAGTTTCTCTTGCATAATAATGATGTCATCGCTTATGCTTGGCATTATACGGAAGAAAAGGCCCTGAATCATCTGAGGAAGATCATGGATTACCACCTGCTAGACGGGACGATTCAATTTTCGCGGAGCCTTGAGAAGTGGCTTGCGGAGAGGCTTAGTGAAGTCTTGATAGGAGGCGAAAGGTTCTGCCTCCCAGAGATAGAATATAGAAATAAGAGGGTCTACATTGAGCTCATTAAGGTTCCGCACGGCAAGACCATAACGTATGGCGAGTTATCAAGGAGGGCTGGAATACGATATCATGAGATGCTGGTCGCACTTATGAGGAACCCCCTTCAAGTCCTGATTCCATGCCATAGGCTCCTAACGAGGAAGGAAACCTTGATGGGCTTCTATCCCTTAGGAAAGGAAGTGAAGAAAAGACTGCTTGAGATGGAGGGTGTCAATCTGAGAGGTGATAGGAACGAATGAGATCCACGTAAGATCAGTCTTGAATAGGCATAAGAGACGAGACGATTGGTTCTTGGATGATTACTCGATCAATCCATATAGCGGATGCAGCTTTAACTGCGTCTACTGCTACATTAGAGGGAGCAAATATGGAAAGAACATGGCTGAGACCCTATCGGTGAAGGTAAATGCGCCCGAAGTTCTCGAGCGTCAATTGAGGAGAAGAGCGTTAAGACGCGAGTATGGAATAATAGCCCTATCAACATCAACGGAGCCATACATGCAGATAGAAAGGAAATATAAGATAACGAGAAAACTGCTCGAAATAATCCTCAAATACAGATTTCCAGTTCACATACTAACCAAATCTAATCTCATCCTAAGGGACCTAGACCTGCTAGGCGAGATTGATGAGAAGGCCATTCTGCCCGGTGATCTAAATGAAAAACTGAAGCGTGGAGTTATAATCTCATTTTCACTATCGACCCTAGACGAGAGACTCGCTGGAATTCTGGAGCCCGGTGCGCCCAAGCCGAAGGAGAGACTTGAGACTCTTCTGAAGTGCAGAGAGGAGGGCTTTCAGACTGGAGTCTGCTATATACCAGTCCTGCCATATCTATCGGACACGAATGAGCAGCTTGAGGAGATGATAGTTACCGCTAGGGATTATGGAGCGGATTACTGCATGGTAGGGGCAT
>CAZDRE010000001.1:291512-298256 GCA_964508155.1 uncultured Candidatus Bathyarchaeia archaeon | reverse complement strand
GTTCATCGTTTAAGAGCGATCGATATTAGGGATATGCCGTTTCATTTGAAGATACCCTATCCGATTCCACCGACTCTGCCATTTCATGCAGCTACTTCAGATGCAGATATCATTCATGTGCATGGGCATGCTTTCGTTACGACTTTTGAAGGGGCTATAGCCGCGCGAATTACTAAAAAGCCGCTTGTTATGACGATACATGATGTAGGATTAGCGTACATGGATTATGCTTTTGTAAGAGGACTTCGTCGAATAATAGATTCTATACCTGTACAAATGGCGATTAATTGGAGCGAAATAGTAATCGCCCAGAATCATGTAACTTATGATTACATATCAAAATTCAAGCCAAAAAGGATAATTTTGATTCCGCAAGGCGTGGATACGGAGAAATTTAAACCCAAAAGGATTAAGGGCAGATATATAACCTTTATAGCCGCAAGACTTGTTAAACTTAAGGGGGATGAAGTATTCGTTAGAGCTGCTCCTCTTGTGCTTAAGGAGATAAAGGACGCAAGATTCAGAGTTATAGGGGGAGGCTATAGAAAAGAATATTTGATAGAATTGGCGAAGAAAGCCGGAGTTCTGGATAAAATAGACTTTATAGGTCCCATTCCCTACAATGAAGTTCCTAAATATCTTGCAGAAGCAAATGTCGTTGCATGTCCAGGTGCTCCGGCAGGGCTTATCCTCCTTGAAGCAGCAGCAATGAGAAAGCCAATTATCACGGTTCCGCATAAATGGAGTATCGAGTCTCTAAATAAAACCGCATTTTACGTCCCCCCAGACGATCCAAGAAGACTTGCTGAAAAAATAATTTATGTCTTGAAAAATCCTGATGTTGGTGAAGAAATGGCAGAAGCCGCTTACAGGAAGGTGGTATCTGAAAGGAGCTGGGAGATTGTCGCATCAAAGCATTTAAAAGTTTATCGTAAGCTTCTGAGGAGACGCGGCTCTGCTTGAAGGTGCATCCTGAAGTCTCTATTGTGATCCCAGCATATAATGAGGCTGATAGGATAGAAGAGACGATACATAGAATCTTCAATGAGATAAAAGGTTTCAGGTTTGAGGTTGTTGTTTCAGAGGATGGAAGCACCGATGAGACCCCGTTGATCTTAAAGAGGTTAAAGAGACAGTATGGTGAGAGAATGGTGGTTATCCATTCAAAAAGGAGATTGGGTAAGGGCGGGGGCTTCCTTCGAGGAGTCATGTTTTCACATGGGAGGTATATTATCCTTTTAGATGCGGATTACCCAACAAATGCTCAGACAATCATGAATATTGTGAATTATTTAAGAAAAGGCTACGATGTAATCATAGGCTCAAGGGCTCATTGGCTCAGCATCCTTGATCCTCCGGCCCCACCATTGCGTGTAGTTATGGGAAGAGTATTCAATATGATCGTTAGATTACTTTTTGATGTAGATGTGCATGATACGCAGTGTGGCGTTAAGGGATTTAAGAGGGAAGTATTCTCGATTATAGGTCCCATTCAATTCTCCGATTTCGTTTTTGATGTGGAGATAATCGTCAAAGCGAATATTTGTAACTTAAAGATCAAGGAGATCCCAATATACTGGTCAGATAAGACCGGATCTAAAGTTAGAGTATTAAGAGACTCAATAATGATGCTTAATGGCCTTTTAAATATGCGACTTAGACTTCCAGAATACAGAAAATACTTGCAAAGAAACCAAAGATGGAAGCATTCCTCATCTCTCAAAATATAATCTTTTATCTCAAATACTCCTATGCGGCTTTACGCCATAAAATTTCATTCCTAACATTCTTCAACCAGCAGTATTTCTGGATTTAACAAAATTCGTTAATTGCTATCCACGATGATTTCATGCACACGTATAATATCATAAGCTGTTATAGGCTCGCAGAACTAATAGAAGTCCTAATAGACGTAACCAATTTACAATTTTAATGCTTATATATAGAATTTTGGTGTACTGAGACTATATCCTCAAAATTACAGAGGTATTCTTTGCAACATAAAATTAAAATTGAAATACTGGCCCGCCTAATTTTTTGAAGCCGATGGTGTATGGGTGGTCTTTGCGGTTCTTATCGCCTTTATCTTGGCTTTGGGCTTCTTCTTCGTCTCGATTGCAGGCGGCTTAATCTCTGAGGGATTTCATATTAAAGATGCCTTAAAAGTTGCGTTTTCATTCGGCTTCTTCCAGGCGGTTATGCCGATTATAGGCTGGACGGCCGGGATGAGCGTGATCGGCTTTATAGCGAACCTTGATCATTGGGTTGCATTCGCCCTTCTCCTCATTATTGGATGCCGAATGATCCATGAGTCGGTGTGCAAAAGGCCTGATGAGAGGAGAATCAACCTATTCAATCCATATCTACTACTGGTCTTGTCCGTCGCTACGAGCATAGACGCCTTAGCCGCTGGACTAAGCCTATCTCTCCTGAAGATTCAAATCTTCACTCCGGCGGCTGTAACTGGATTCGTAACCTTTCTCCTCTCCCTCCTTGGGCTTCTTGTAGGGAGAAGATCCAGAAATATCCTTCTAGGTAAGGTTAAGATTATAGGCGGGCTTATACTGATATGCTTAGGAATAAAGATACTAATTGAGCATTTGGTGATGCCATAAAATCTTATGGTGTGTAGGTCTCGCTGCTCGTCGTTGTGAATTTATCCCCGCCTAGATGATATATCAATCTCACCTTTCCTATATCAAAGGTCCTCTTGAATACTCCCTCATTCGCGTATGCAGCCACTATCTCTCCGATGAATATCGTGTGATCCCCAGCTTGAACCTTCTTGTATACTTTGCATTCCAGATGGGCTATGCACTCCTTGATTATAGGAGCCCTTACTTTCCTCGCCGGAGCCAGAGTTAAACCCGTCATCTTGAATTTATCAACATCTCTGCCTGAGATGCTTCCGCAGTATGATGTCTCCTCTAGAAGCTCGATTGATGGAATGTTAACGATGAACTCACCCGTCTCCTCGATGAGCCTATGAGAATATCTCTTCGGCGCTATGCTCACGGCTATTAAGGGCGGATTCATCGAGACGGGCATGGACCATGCTAGGGTGATTATGTTCGCCTTTCCCGAAGTGTCGGAGCAGGAGACGAGAACTGTGAGTTTAGGATGTAGAAGCCTATGAGCCAGCTCTAAGTCAACGTCTACCTTCGCTGTCAATACATCCCCTCCAATGCAACAAAGAATTCGCCGCTGTGGACTTAAATCTTTTGCATTGAACCTTCAGGATGAACCCGGCCTTAAGAAAACCTCCACTTTAACCCTGCTTCCATCCCTCAGTTTAAGGGCTCTTCTGAGGCATTTTGGGGCGATGACCTCAATGACGGAACTGTCGTAATGCGTCCTGAACGCTAAGACGACGGCGCCTCTCTCCTTCCCATCTATCCGAGCGTGGAAGCATTTTCCAGCTCCAAAAGTTCTATTCTCATCCTTAAATCCATGGATTTCTATTCCATCCCTCATCTCCAGCTCCCTACGCAATTGAATGTCATACTCCGAGGTTAACCTCAAATTTAAGGTTCCAGGGTATGGATCGAAGCCGAGCTTCTTAACGAATTGTTCCCTGTAGCGCTTATGCCTAACATAGTATGCTCCCTCTCCAAGCCCGCTGAATACAGTTCCCTCAATGATTATCGATGACGGCTCCTTCCCCTCATAGAGCGAATTTAATGCCAAATGGACGATCCTCAGTTGTGAATCTCCAAGATTGGTTAATCGGATGAGACTTCCGTCATGTGTAGCCATACGCTTTATCCAGCCTATACGCTCAAGGTCTATCAGGTATCTGGAGACGGTCTGCTGTGAGACTCCGAGCTTCTCAGCTAGGAACTTAGTTGAGATCCTAATTGTTCTCTTGAGCGCTCCGAGCTCAGCCAGCATATATAGCGTAAAGAAGTAGCTCCTAAGATCCTTAGTTATCTTTAGCCCGCTCAGCCTCCAAACCTCCATAAGCCTATTATTGTAGGGACATCGATCATTTAAATTTCTACTTTCAAATATGCTCCTGAAGGGGTTGATTGAGCGTTAAAGGGCTGGGGCAGACTGGAAACCGTAATGCCAATATATCACCCTACACCCTTATTCTTGATCGTGGAATCTATGAGTGAAGACGTTAGGATGTTCGGTAGGGGCTTTTCTCAGCCCCGTAATTCACAGATGATAATAGGATTGGATGGCTGGGTTAATGCGGGAAAGGTCTCAACATTCTCAGTTAAGTATCTCATAAGTAAGCTTGGGGCTAAGAGGTTCGGCGAGATACTTCAGGAGAGATTTCATGACTATGCGATTCAGAGGCCGTTCGTCTCGATAAGGGAGGGGCTGATACGCTCCTATGTCCCGCCCCAAAGTATCCTGTACTATTGGAGGGGAGGTGAAGATTTAAGCCTCATACTACTACTTGGAGTTGAGCCTAATCTTAACTGGCCGAGATACGCCGATGCAGTTCTTAAAGTCGCAGAGAAGATGAATGTTAGGCGCATATACACTATAGGAGGATACCTCGCGGATGTCTCCCCGGAGGATGAGGCATTAATCAGCACAACAACAAACAATAAGGATCTGATTGAGGAGTTAAAGAGGCTTAATGTTGTGCTTACAAGTTACAGCGGGCCTACATCAGTGTATAGCGAGATAATGTGGAGATGTAAGAGGAGGAATATCGATGTTATCAGCCTATGGAGTGCGATTCCAATCTACATTGAGGGTTTATACCCTAAGGCCGCATACTGCATACTCAAGAAGATAATTAAGCTTGCCGGATTAAAGGTTGACTTGACAGACCTTAAGAGGAAATCTGAATCCTTCAGGCCCCCCTCAGAGAGGAGGATCATAAGCCAATCGGAGATGCGTAGGCTCATTAGAAGCCTGGGAGGAAAGGAGGAGAAGGGACCGACATACATACTGTAACATGCAGGGATCACCATTATTTTTGCTTTTAGGCTTCCGGTATCAAGCGCCCTCTTTAGTCCATAATCGTAAATGTTTATATACTCTCTTTTCATCTTGAAAGTGCTGAAGTAATGGTTGAGGGAGAAGACCGATGGGCCATAGGAAGAAGCATGCTCCGAAGAGGGGTTCCCTGGCCTATTTGCCTAGGGGACGCGCTGCCCGTCCAATTGGAAAAATAAGATTTTGGCCCGAGGTTGAGGAGGGTCCCGTGCTTCTCGGATTCGCCGGGTATAAGGCCGGAATGACGCTTGCCGTTATGGTTGAGGATAAGCCCCGCTCCCCAAACTTCGGGAAGGAGGTTGCTTATCCAGTAACGATAATTGATGCCCCTCCAATGTTCATTTGCGCCGTGAGGGCATACACACGAGATGAGAATGGACTTAAGACTTTAACTGAGGCTTGGGCTAAATCTCTTCCGAAGGACTTTGAGAGGCTTAAGTGCATCCCTAAGGATCCAAAGACGGATGAGGCTTTAAAGAAGATGGAGGACTCCCTTGGGGAGATCTGCGAGTTCAGGGTTATAGCCGCCGCTCAGCCTAGACTCGCATCCGGCGTTCCAAAGAAGAAGCCTGATCTAATGGAGATTAAGGTCGGCGGGGGAACAATCGAGGAGCAATTCGAGTATGTCAAGAAAATCCTCGGAAAGACCGTTCGGGCAGATGAGGTCTTCAAGGAGGGTCAATTCGTAGATGTCATAGCGGTCTCTAAGGGTAAGGGATGGCAGGGAGTCGTTAAGAGATGGGGAGTTAAGATTCTAAGCCACAAGTCAAACAAGACTAAGAGGGGCGTTGCATCTCTTGGACCGTGGCATCCGGCGAGGGTGGTTTATACGGTTCCGAGGCCTGGACAGATGGGTTACCATCAGAGAACAGAGTTTAACAAGCGTATCCTGAAGATCGGCGAGGATGGATCCGAGGTTACCCCAAAGGGAGGATTCCTAAGATACGGCGAGGTTAGGGGCATGTATATCATGCTCAAGGGAAGCGTTCCCGGACCGGCTAAGCGCTTGATAAGGCTTAGATATCCCGCTCGCCCTCCAAAGGAGGTGAGCGAGTCTCCTCCGGAGATAACATACATATCCCTGGAGTCTCCTCAGGGAGTCTAATGAGGTGAAAAATGATGAGTAGATCCTCAGCCTCAGTCTATAACTTGGATGGAGAGAAGGTCGGGAAGATCGAACTTCCAAGGATTTTTAGCTTCAGCCTTAGACCCGACGTTATACGTAAGGCTGTAGTTGCAATTCAGACTCATAGGCTTCAGCCTCAGGGAAGGGACGTTATGGCTGGAAAGAGGACTACGGCTGAGTCTTGGGGTGCAGGTCACGGATTGGCTAGGGTTCCAAGACTTAAGGGTTCAAGTAGGGCCGCTCTTGCCCCTGGAACGGTAGGCGGTAGGAGGGCCCACCCGCCAGTGGTTGAGAAGAAGATCAAAAAGAAGATTCCGAAGAAGGAGAGGCGTCTGGCATTATTCTCTGCGATCGCCGCCACTGCATCCAAGGAGGTTGTAGCCAAAAGGGGGCATATAATCGATGATGTTCCTGAGCTTCCCCTAATCGTGACGGATGACCTCGAGAGTCTCAAGAAGACGAGGGAGCTCAAAGATGTATTCATGACATTAGGGGTTTGGCCTGATGTTTGTAGGGTTAAGGAGAGCATAAAAGTTAGAGCTGGAAGGGGAAAGATGAGGGGGAGGAGGAAAAAGGCTAGGATTGGACCGCTAATAGTGATCTCAAAGAATGATGGTATAGTTGAGGCTGCGAGGAATCTCCCCGGAGTAGATGTCATT
>CAZDRE010000001.1:0-291412 GCA_964508155.1 uncultured Candidatus Bathyarchaeia archaeon | reverse complement strand
AGGAAGTTGGAGGAGGAGTTGGGGTATGGAGCCGCATGAGGTCATTCTCTATCCGTTAATGACGGAGGCTGCAAGTCGCCTCCTCGAAAAGGAGAATAAGCTTGTCTTCATCACGCATATTAAGGCTACGAAGAAGGATATTAAGAGGGCGGTTGAGGAGCTCTTCAATGTTAAGGTGCGCTCTGTAAACACGGTCATTACGAGTAAGGGAAAGAAGAAGGCTTATGTGAGGCTTGAACCGGAATACAGCGCGACTGACGTGGCCATAAAGCTAGGCCTGCTATAGGCTATTTGGAGGTGATATGGTATGGGGAAGAGGATTAGGGTTCAGAGACGCGGAAGAGGCTCGCCTACTTGGCGTGCATCTACGCATAAGAGGGTTGCACCTTCGAAGTATCCGAATCCGCCAAAGGATATATTGAGCGGCGTTATGACCGCGAGGGTCAAGCAGATAGTGCATGATCCGGGAAGGGGAGCTCCACTTGCATGTATAGAGCTTGAGAATGGCGAGAAGTTCTACTCGGTCGTTCCAGAAGGAATTTATGAAGGTCAGATTCTGGAGATAGGCGGGAAGGCCGATGTTAAGGTTGGAAATGTACTTCCAGTCGGTAGGATACCGGAGGGAACAATGATCTGCAACGTTGAGCTCTCACCTGGTGATGGAGGTAAGCTCGTAAGGTCCTCAGGGGCATACGCGGTCGTAGTCTCTCACACTCCAGAGGGAACGCTCATAAAGCTACCCTCCGGAAAGACAAAATACGTGAATGATCTCTGCTTGGCAACTGTAGGTGTGGTCTCCGGTGGGGGCAGGGCTGACAAGCCCTTCTTGAAGGCCGGGGCGAAATATTACTGGATGAAGGCTAAGGGGCACAAGTATCCTAGGACTAGGGGTAGGGCCATGAACGCCGTTGTCCACCCATTTGGAAGTGGAAGGAGGGGTGGACGTAAAGTTACAGTTGTCTCTAGGAATGCTCCTCCGGGCAGAAAGGTCGGGTTGATCGCTGCGAGAAGAACTGGAAGGAAGAAGTAATCCTTGAGTAAGATTTAAAAGATACCTCCCATCAGAGCTCTGTGGGTGATCGGATGCCAAAGGAGTTCAGATACCGCGGTTACTCAATCGATGAATTAAGAGACATGTCTATGGATGAGTTCATAGAGTTGCTTCCAGCCCGTCAGCGTAGAAGCCTACTTAGGGGATTAACTATTGAGCAGAGGAAGCTCCTAGAAAAGGTGCGCATAGCCAAGGAGCTCTCAAAGAACGGAGGGGAAGTTAAGCCCATAAGAACTCATGCAAGGGACATGATCATACTTCCAGAGATGATCGGCATGACGGTTCATGTGCATAACGGAAAGGAGTTTGTTCCGGTGGAGATAAAGCCTGAAATGGTTGGGCGTTATCTCGGAGAGTTCGCAATAACCAATAAGCCAGTGAAGCATGGAACTCCGGGTATAGGAGCGAGCAGAAGCAGCATGTATGTCCCGCTCAAGTAAGCGTAAAACTACATTCGCTCTGGAGCTTCTATGCCGATTAGGCCTAAAGCGTTCCGGATTGTTATTCTAACCGCGTCGACTAACATTATCCTTGCGGCTTTAAGCCCAGCAGGCTCAGCCTTAATCACTGGAAGCGACGCATAAAAGCTATTGAATTTATCTGCCAGTGAATTTGCGTAATCGGCGATTATGTGAGGTTTGAGGTTCTCAGATGCATCTAAGAAGATCTCTGGAAAGCGTGAGATCATCAGGATAAGGTCCCGTTCTATCTGCTCATTGAGGAAGCTGAAATCTGCCATTCCAATCTCATCTATTCTCCTTAGAATGCTGCATGCCCTCGCATGGGAATATTGGATGTAGGGCGCGCTGTTCCTCTCGAAGTTTATAACCTTATCCCACGTGAAGACCACGGGCTTTAAGGGATCAGTCTCTATAAGCGCGTATTTTACGGCTCCAACCCCAACTATCTCGGAGATCCTTCTCTTAGTTTTCTCATCGAGATTTGGGGAGCGCTTTGAAACTTCACTGTAGGCCCTCGCGAATGCCTCATCCAAGAGCTCATCGAAAGTCACGTATCTCCCTCTTCTGCCCGACATTCTCTGACCTGGAAGCCTGACGAGGTTATATGCGAAGTGTATTAGCCTCTTAGCCTCATCGACATATCCGAGGGCGCATAATGCCATCTTCAATTGGATCTGAGCCAATCTCTGCTCCATCCCGATTACATTAATCACTCGATCCGCCCTCTTAAACTTCCATAGGCTGTATGCTATGTCCCGTGTCGTGTATAGGGTTGTTCCATCAGCCCTTATCAGCGTTAATGATGGTATCTCCTGATCCCTTCCGATTCCAAATGTCTCCTTCAGGCTAAGGCTCTCAGCAACCGCATCGGCATCTAACTCTAAAACCCCATTCTTCTCGAATACGTAGGGCGTCCTCTTTAGGGCCTCTAAGCATCTATTTACATCTCCATTCCATACGAACTCGCTCTCCCAATCCCATGAATCGATCGATATTCCACATCTTGAGAAGGTCTGCTTGAACCCTTCGAGGCATAATTGGGATAGTTTCCTAATCAGCCTCTTCGTCTCGTCATCGCCGAGTTCATACTCGCGGAGTATGCGATTAACTTCAAGTTCTGGATCCTCAGCCTTGCTGAACTCATTTAGGATACCATTGAATATTCTGGGAAATCTCTCTTTGAGTTCGGCTGCAACAGATATCCAATCGTCCAATCTTCTTTGGAGGATCTGAAGTTCATCTATATCCTCAGATCTTTTACGTGCCTCCTCGATCTCCCTTTTCAACCTGTATATCTCGAGCATGCAGCTCGTTATCGAGTATATCGCGCCAATATAATGGTCTGGTTTACCTTCAGGCTTGGGCTTTCCCAGCAATTTGTATCCGTATGCTATTATCGCCGATTGACGGCCGACATCATCTATGTAGTAGTGCCTTGATACTTTATGGCCTCGGGCCTCGAGTATCCGTGCCAGCGAGTCTCCGAGAATCGAGTTTCTTGCATGTCCGATGTGGATTGGATGTATCGGATTTGCACTTGTATGCTCAACTATTATCCTTTCAGGCTTTTCCGTCTCGACAAGTCCATACCTCGAATCTAGCGTTCTAGCTGAATTTATTGTGAGGGAGGCCAATCCGGGCAGATCAACGAAGAAATTGATGTATCCAGGCTTCTCAGCGCTAACCGAGCTGACGAGAGGAGAGGAATCCACTTTCTCGGCTATAATCTCCTCTAGGCGCTTAGCGATCTCAAATGGGCTTTTATGCATGGCCTTGGCCAATTCAAAGCTTATAGATGAGCTTAATTCTCCGAATTTTGGAAATGGGGGGATCTCAAGGATTATGGGCTGATATGTAACGTCTGGATAGGCCTCCTCAAGCGCACCAAAGAGTAGGGCCTCACATTGCGTTCTGAATTCTCCGAACGGATTCTCTGATATGTCAGTCAAGACTCTCACTAACTCATCGTTTGCATCCGCCATCAATTTATAAGTTACGCAGGAAAACTCATTAGATGGGAATCTTCTCTAAGCCTATGCGTTGAGGGTGACGCTGTATTGTCGTTTCCGAGGATCGAGCTTCCAAGGATGGTTGAGGTGAGACAGAGAATAGAGTCTCCGAGGATCGAGGATTTCATAGGAGAGATTAGGAGGGAGCTGAGGAGGATAAATCTGCAGGGGAGGATCAGTAGCGGAGATGACATCGCAATCACTGCTGGAAGCAGAGGCATAGCACACTACCGCGAGATCCTCCTGACGGTCATAGATGAAGTTAAAAGGGCTGGGGGAAATCCCTATCTCATCCCGGCCATGGGAAGCCATGGAGGAGCGACTCCTGAGGGGCAACTTGCAGTCTTAAGGGAGCTGGGCATAACCCCAGAGAGCATGGGGGTTCCGATCTACGCGACGATGGAGGTTGAGGAGATTGGAAGGCTGAAAAATGGAGTTCCTGTTTACGTCGATAAATACGCCTTGGAGGCCGATGGGATAATAGTCGTCAACAGGGTTAAGCCTCACACCGACTTTAAGGCAGAGATAGAAAGCGGATTGATGAAGATGATGGTTATAGGGTTGGGAAAGCAGAAGGGAGCCGAGATGATACACAGATATAAGCGAGAGGGTTATCATAGGCTTCTCCCAGAAGCAGCCCGTCTCATCCTAAAAAAGCTCCCCATAATAGCTGGGCTTGCAATTGTTGAGAATGCCCGTCATGAGATAGCCGTCGTAAGGGCCATGGAACCTGAGAATATAGAGCGAGAAGAGAAGGCTCTTCTCAAGGTGGCTAAATCCCTAATTGCCAGAATACCATTCAAGGATATAGATGTTCTCATAATAGATGAGATAGGGAAGGATATAAGCGGGACTGGAATGGACACAAATGTAGTTGGAAGATTTTGGCTTCCAGGAGAGCATGAGCCGTTAGCCCCAAAAATCAAACGTATAGTCGTATTAGATCTGACCGATAAGACTCGCGGAAACGCTGTTGGCATAGGATTGGCGGACGTAACGACCAGAAGGGTGATAGAGAAGATGGATTATGATGCAACCCTCATTAATGCTCTAACTGCTGGACATGTTGAAGGAGCGAGGATCCCGGTTTATCTTCCGAATGATAGGGATGCAATAGCGATCGCCCTGCATACCTGTGGCCCAGTAGATCCAAGGGAAGCGAAGGTCGTGAGGATAAGGAATACCCTTGAATTGGAGAGGATGTGGATCTCTGAGGCTCTACTTAAGGTTGTTATGGCAGATCCGGAATTGAGGAAGAAGATAGAGGTGATCGGTGAGCCTAGAGAAATGCAATTCGATATTCTCGGAAATTTAGCGCGATAAGAATGGATCTGCTAATATCTATAATTCCTCTCCTAAAAGGAGGTCTATCAGCTTCTTCTCGTCGACCTCCGCCCTCGCCCTCCATCCGAGGTAGAGCATCTCTTTCTCATCCTCAATTATATATCCGGACTTCAAGTATCTGTTTAGGTTCATCTCCACTCTCCATTCTGGAATCTTCACCTTCAGGAGATCCTCGACCTCCCTTCTAGGAGCCTTTCCACCCTTAGAGATTATGTAGGCAAGCGTAACTGCCAGTGCTGCGAGGTCATCTATCCTCCACCCGATCATCTTAGCATCCTCGAGCGTAAGCTCCTCCCTAAGCGTCACATAGAATCTCGCCTTATCCAGTTGCTCTATCGTCGGATTCTCAGATGCCGATCCATCCTCAAATACTACCTTCACAGTTAACCCGAGCTCCCTAAGCCTCTCATCTAAGAGTTGGATGACCTTCGGATAGTCTGAGCCGAGCCTCCTCCTGAGCTCCCAACCTTTAACTCCAGGCTCCATGTGCCTCTTATAGAATATTAGCTGAGCCGCTCTCCTCAGCATCATCGAGTATCTTCTTTTACGCCCTATCCTCCTCGCCGCTCTTTCCATTCTCTCCACCTCTCATAGCTGATCGAGATTGGAAAGGAGTAGGGCTGAACTTCCATCCTTGAGATCGGTTTATCATTCGGTCTAAGAAGGATCCTCTCCTCTAGGGGATTATACTCCAGAGATGCATACCCGTAGGTTATCAGGAAACTCGTGAGGTAAGCCCTCCTGACAGTCTCACGGTAACTATCAGCCCCAATAAAATCCCAATACTCGATCCTTCCATCAGCCCCAACTGACTCCCTAAGCTCCCTCCATAAACTCTCGATCTCAGAGATGAACGCCTCATCTCTGAGGAGGCCCTGTCTGATCATCTCCTCCCGAGTCGTCGTCTTCATCCCCATCTCCGCTAGGCCTTCTCTTTTCCATCTCTCATCTAGAGGAGCGAGATCCTCCCAATACTTCACAGCCCTCTCTAGGCTGCCAATGGTTATTTGCTCAAGCTCTACTATTGGATGCCAAGCTTTCAGAAGGGCCTCCGTTAATCTCTCCAATGGTAGACCGCGCAGCTTCTCCTCTATGAGGAACGGATCCCTATAGAGGGAGGATGCGCGCCTCTTAACCCAATCGCTCTGCAACTTAATTATCGATGCTATCCTATTTAGTGCCTCAGCATCCAATGATAGATCATCTGGATCCCTCAGATTCGGAAAGTATCTCCTTATAACCGCTATTAGATCATCAACGTTGACAAGGAATGGATTTAACCCCTTCTCCTCAACGGATCTGCAGAACTCTATTATACGCTTTAGATCCTCCCTTGCAACTCTCCGGTCGGAGGCTTTAGCCATCATTTAACCTCCATGACCATCGATCTTCCCCCGACGTTCTGGACGGTTATCATGTGGACGTTTCTGCCCTCAAAATACATCTGGTTCGGCGTGATCGCTAAGTACTGCGCATCCTCATCCTCGGCGGCTGAGATCAAAAGGTTAGCTATAACCTCCCTATTCCTCGGATCCATGTGAACGTCATACTCATCAACTGCTCTGAACGGAGACCTAATATGCCTCTGCAACGAAAGAAGAAAGGCCATTACAGCCGTGCTTCTCTCCCCTCCGCTCTGCGAGTAAATATTCAGCGGTATCGGCCTTGAACCTCTAAATCCAACGCATATCTCAACTCCAGCTTCCTCTATGTCATGATCATTTATCAGCTTCACATAGCCTGTTCCGGATGCTTGGCCGAGGATCCGCTCGTATTGGGAGCTAACGCTTAATAGTAGATCCCTAATCATCCTCCTCCAAGCGACCATTCTCCGCTCGACTTCGCCCAGAGCCTTCTCCTTGTTTTCAGCGGTAACCCTCATCTTCTCTTGGAGCTCCAAGTAAAGCCTCGAGTAGGACTCATACATTCTCTCCACATCGCCCGGTATATCAGCCATTGCTGAGATCCTCCCATCTATCATCCTGATCTCGTCTAGGATCTCGTCTGGGCTTCTATTAGTTGCGATGCGGGAACCCCTCCTCTCAGCCCTATCGATCGCCTCGGAAAGCCTCCTCCTCAAGCCTCTCAGCTCAGCCTCCATTCTACGGATCTCAGCCTCAGTCTCCTCCCTACGATGCATCAATAACGCTAGATTCACCCTCTCATTTAGGATCTCATCGTAGATCCCCTCTATTCTCTCAGATGCCTCCTCCAGTTTCCAAGCGATCTCTGAGAGCTTCTTCCTTAAGGCTTCGATCCTCCTCTGCGAATCATCCATTGATCTCCATATCCAGCCTAGATTTGATTTTAGGGTCTCCACCCAACTATCAAGCTCCTCTATGCGAATGCCAGTTTCCCCCTCGTCTCCGTGGACATTCAAATCCACATTTCCAATTATGCCTTGAATTCCATCTATAATCCTCTTGGCAGTTTCAATGTTGAATTCATGTTTCGCGCATTCCCTCTCCAGGCGTATCCTCTCATCTAAGAGCATCCGCCATGATCCCTTAGCATCCTTAAGGTCACTCTGGAGGCTCTCCAACCTGCTCCTCGAGAGTCCCATCTCCTCTGAAATCGCCTCCAGTCCGCTTCTTCTTCTCTCTATCTCCCCCTGAACCCTCGATATCTCAGCCTCTATCCTAGAGACCTCGGCCCATCCGAGCTCACGCTCAAGAAATCTCCTCTTCATCTCGAGCTGTCTCCTCTCCTGGAACCGCTCATACTGTTCACGCCAGTAAGCCAATGTCTGCTCGGCTGACTCAAGCATTCTCTTAAGCGAATCCTCTTGGCTTAGTATTCGGCTGAGTTTCCTCCTTGCCTCGAGGACGTTTCTGCGATACGATTCAAGTCCAGTGGCCGCCTCGATGAGTCTGAGCTTCTCCTGCGGCGATAAGATTATGAACTGCTCAGCCATGTCCTGATGCATTATTATGAGCATATTGTCCGGGTCAACCTTAAAGTGTGAGAGTAAGCGTGTAACCTCGGCCTTTGTTGCATGCGCATTATCTATCTCAAACCAGTATTTGCCGTCCCTCCTGAGAACTCGGGTCAGGTAGATCTCATCCTTATTTATCCTCCTTACGGGTCTCCTTCCCTTTCTCCTAGAGTTGTCTAGGACTAGGGTTACCCTTCCAATATCCCTTCCCCGGCGGATAAGATCGCTTAATCTCTTGGATCTCTCAGTGTAGGATTGGCCGAGCGCAACGGATATTCCAACGAGGATTGAGCTCTTCCCAGCTCCGTTTGGACCGCATATTATGTTGATTCCGGGTTTAAGCGGTATCCTAGCATACTCGTAGGACATGAAATTCTCCAGTATTATCTCCTTTATCAACATCTGCTTCTGCTGCCTCTTAGAACCTTAAGGGAGCTTAAAGGGATCATCTGAAAAGATTATGCGAAGCATCCAATAAATCTTAGGATCAGCCTTTCACCGTCTGGCTTAAGATGACCCGTAACTCCTCATCTCCAATAGCATTCATGTCATACAATTTCCTTGCGACATCGCTGATCCTCAGGATGGGATGAAGCTTCACCCCATTTCGTGCCAGCCTCTCCTCTCCCCCCTCCTCCCTGTCGAGTAGAACAAATGCGTCCGTGACTATTCCTCCCTCAGCCCTTATGGCCTTGGCAGCTCTCTCCAGACTTAAACCCGTCGTGACCAAGTCGTCTATTAATAGAACTCTGTCTCCGGGCATGAGAACCCCCTCAACCCTCCTCTCCCTACCCCTCAATCTCCTCGCCTGTCTAACGTAGATGAAGGGCTTATGGAAGCGATAGGCTACTACAACAGCGAATGCCATTCCAGCAAGCGGTATTCCGGAGACCCTATCGAACTTCTCCCCTCCAAGATCCCTCCTTATCGCATCAACGTATATCTCTGATATCCTCTCAAATGCGTCTGGGAAACTCGGAATAACCCTCAAATCTATATAGTATGGAGTTATCTTTCCATTTGGAAGCTTGAAGGTTCCAAATTCCAGAGCTGCAGTCTTCCTGAGAACCTGACAAATAACATCTTCCGCTCTTCTCCTAAAATCGTCCCTTGACAGATGCTCTCTCATCTTCATCCCATAAGATTACTCATGCAACACTTAAAAATCTCATGATTCATGGAGACCCAAGTATCTCTGCTAGGGCTGGAAGATACGCGGATACTAGTCTTCCAAGATGCTCCAAAGCCCCTTTCATGTTCACCCTATACTTCGGGAGGTTAAGTATGTTATCGATGCAGAGAACCCTTCTCCATCCGCCATTCTCGATCTTACGGTCTGAGACATACCCCGCATAGAGGGATTCAAAGCATGCCCATAGCAATCCCGGATTCCTAAGCACATCATAGATAGAGTAGGCGATCACTCCGCTATCAGTCCTTAATTCAATTCGGCCTTTCTTATACGGCTCCTCAGGCGGCGTTCTCCGCATTAAATCGAGAAATCGGATGCGATACTCATCTACGCATCTCTCCCATCTGTAGTATCTCTCGGCTCTAAAGCGGGCTTTCCTACCCATCTCGGCTCTTAATTCATCATCGCATATCAGCCTCATGCACGCGGATATCAGATCCTCCTGATTTATCCATACATCCCCATCCTCCCAGCATGTGCGTGCTAGGAATCCAACTTCTGACGAGACCGTCTCTGAGTATCCGTTCCAGTCTGAAGTGACTATTGGCAGGCCGCATGACATTGCCTCGACTACTGTAAGCCCAAAGCCCTCACGGGCCCCAGCCGTCGGATTGAAGAAGATATCGCATGAATTTAGGAAGTATGGCAGTTCCTCATGCCTGAGATACCCAAAGTATATGAGGTCATTCCTGATGTTGATCGGCTCTACCATTCTTTTCCCTCCGGCCACGATAAGCATTATATCCTCCCTACCCAGCCTCCTCTTAATCTCCCTAAGGGTTTCGTAGGCTAAGATCACATCTATCTTTGAGACCCTCCCTAAATATCCGAGGATCATCTTATCATGTGGAATTCCAAGATGCTCTCTGCATTCTTCCCTATTCATGGGCTTAAAGAATTCGGTGTCAACACCATATGGGATCACATTCACTTGGGTATCCCAAACCCTCTTTAGGGCTTCAGCCAAGCACTTGCTGCCTAGGCTTATCATGTCATAACCCTGAATGTATAATGCAGATGCCAATGCAGCCCAATCCAAAATCGAAATTACCGAATGAAGCGTGTAGCAGTGCGGCAATATCAGATTAGATGATAACCTATACGTGAAGGGGATGGATGTATCCCAGATATGTATCATATCGTATTCGCGTAGTAGATCCTCGCTTAGATGCCATGGAACCTTCATTCTTGGAATGAATCTCACCCTAAAGCCTTCAGGTAGGTCCTTGATCTTCCAAGCCTTCTCGTGATCGCTCGTCTCGAAGATCATCTCGCAATCGAAGTATCTCGAGAGTCTCCTTGTCAATTCATACGTTACGATTGCTGCTCCATTTGGAACTCTGCCCCTTCCATCCCATAATGTCCATCCCATAATCGCGACTGAACGTCTCACATGCATCATCCGATCCTAACTATCAGAATCCAAAGACTAATAAGGATTCAAATCTTGGTCATAAGGGGATGCATCGGCGGATTTTGGAGGCGAAGATCCCGGATGATCAAGCTGAGATTCTGGAAGATGCATGGTCTAGGAAACGATTACATAGTGATCGACAACACGAATGGAGTATTCGATGGAATCGATCCCGGCAGAATATCTAAGATGCTATGTAGACGACGTTTCTCGATCGGAGCGGATGGAATGCTTCTCGTCTGTAGATCCTCAGTTGCGGATGTTAAGATGAGGATCTTCAATGCGGATGGAAGCGAGGCTGAGATGTGTGGTAATGGGATTAGATGCTTGGCTAAATACTGCTTCGAGAATCGGATAGTCAGTAAGGCAGAGATAAAGATTGAGACCCTCGCTGGAATAAAGACTGTATGGCTCAGAACTGAGAATGGATCCGTTAAATCGGTAACTGTAGATATGGGCTTCCCCATGCTCGAGAGAAGGATGATCCCAATGATTGGGAGTGGAAGGTGCATAGATGAGGAGCTGGATCTTAACGGTGAAATCTTCAGGGTTACATGCCTATCCGTTGGAAATCCCCACTGCGTAATCTTCGTCGATGACGTTGAGAGGTTCCCAGTTGAGAGATATGGGCCTAAGATAGAGAATCATCCGGCATTTCCTAAGAGGACGAATGTAGAGTTCGCTGAAGTTTTGAATAGGGATGAATTGAAGCTTCGGGTTTGGGAGAGGGGTGTTGGGGAGACTCTGGCTTGCGGGACTGGAGCATGCGCATCCGTTGTAGCGGCAAGATTGACGGGAAGGGCCAGCGGCAGATGTATAGTTCATCTTCGCGGCGGAGATCTTAGGGTGGAATTTGAGGACAATAGGATTCTCATGTCCGGATCCGCTGAGAAAGCATTTGAGGGAGTGGTTGATCTGCAAATCCAACCATAATGGCAAATTAACCTTTAAATCTCATGGTTCACATTTTAAATCTCTAAGATCCGGAGGTGGCTTCATCCTTGAAGTTGAAGGCGATAGTGAAGAGGAAGCGTAGGATTAGGGTTGGCAAGGGCTTCAGCAGGGATGAGCTGAAGGCCGTCGGTTTAAGCGTAAAGCAAGCATTAAAGATGCGGATTCCAGTCGATGTTCGAAGGTCAACGATGCATGAGGAAAACGTGGAGGCGCTTAAGTCATTCCTCGCGGAGACCATGAAGAGCAAGGAGACGCTTGACCTAAGAAAGGTTCCGGGGATAGGCGAGAAGAGAGCTCAGCAACTGAAGGATATTGGTATAGACTCAGTTGAGAAACTAGCCGAGTCAAGCCCGAAGGTTTTATCTGAGAAACTGGGCGTCTCAGAGAGGACCGCTTCAAGATGGATCTCAAGCGCAAAGGAGATACTATCCTCATGATTTTAGGCTGAACATGCCCTCATGGACGGCTTCGCCGGGACTTTTAATTTGAGAAGCCGCCTCAGCTTTTGAATAATAATCCTTTTGCGGTTTCCACCTAACATAAAGTATATGGGTAATATTATGTAGAATGAGGCACTTATCATTTCGCCTAAAATCACATCCACGGTCTTCCCAAATCGGAAGAGGATCCTAAGTGGGCCTTCTCTTTCTGGGAAGATGAGCATCATATTAGGCCCGGCGGTGAATATCCTGACTTTCCCTCCTGCATCCTTAATTATTGCCTCCCAGCCTGGATAGTATGTCATCTTGAACCATACGGCGTCATCTGGCGATAGGCTGGACAATGCGATCTCATACTCGTCCGTTGATATCATCGTCAGGTTTCCATAGTGAATCGATCCTGAATGAGCAGTCTTTTCCGTTTGGAATGTGAATAGACGCATGAGATTTATGAGTAGGCGGGCTCCGTCATGATCGTTACTTAGCATTACCAAGTAAGGAATGCTTATTCCGCTCCAGAAGACGTATCCGCTTTGCTTCTTCAGCATCACGATCACTGGTTTCCCATTCTCATCCCAGGCTATCGCCTCGGCTTTCGCGTTCAGCTCCTCAGCGTATGCTATAAACGTCTCGTTTATTCCCCTAAATTTGAATGTTCCAGCCTTTTTGAGGAGTGATGATAGAACGAACCTAAGATTCGACTTCTCCTTAGATATTCTCTTCGCGGGTAGTATGTCTAGGAGCTTCTCGGAGAGCATGGGTGGAATCCTGCTTATATCGAATAGGACTACGCCTCCATTCTTCAAGTATGAGGTTATCAGATGGAAGTATCTATCTTCATCCCTTAAGTTCATATCTGAGATGTATATGAGGTCGAATCGCCTAAGCTCCTCAGCCGAGAATTCTTCAAGGTATCTTCCCCCATTCACGAGTATCGGTTCAGTCTCGCCTGACAGAGCCGTTGAAATGAATAATTGAATATACCTGTCTGCTGGTCCAATATGGAGTATAAGCCATGAACCTTTAGGGATGACTTCAACTATAGATGAATTGAAGCCTGAAACCTCGTATAGTCCACGCAGATCCGTTCTATTCAATCCCTCAAGCATGACTCCCCTTATATATCTGATGTTATAGTTCCTTGAGAAATATGGTAGACATGCATTTTCCCGGCTGTATACTATATAGTACCAGAAGGTGTATGCGAACTCGTTCAGTATATACATGCTCTCCACTGAGCCTCCGCCTGACTGCCAGACATTAGAGACTAGGTTTAAGCCGTATCCTCCATCCAAGCCTATCCTCTCACCCATTCTGACCTTACGTTCTAAGTTCCAATTCCAAGGTGGGATTGGCGATGCATTGAAGGGCTTAATGAATATTATGAGCGGCGTGAATATTGATGCTAGAATGCATGAGAGTGCGGGAACCAGCAGGATCAATCTGTAGGTTCTGCCTCTCCTATCTCCCGCTTTCTTCTTTAGAATCAAGTCATATATTCTCAATAGGACTGAGATCGCAAAGCCTCCGGCTAGTGATCCGAAGAGCGAGAGGAATAGCGCGGCTCGTTTTATCGGCAGAAAGGTCATCCTATAGCCAAGGCATGGGAGGAAGCAGAGGAATAGCGCGGCTATGGCCATGTAGACGCCATCGGCCTGAGATGTCCGCCATAGCCTGATGAGGAAGAATAGGCTTAGGAGCACAAGTGCGAAGTGACAGATGCCTGGCGTCTTACTTGTGAATCCCCTGATTCCGCTGATCCACATGAGCTGCTCAAGTAGGGAAGGTCGGATAATAGTTGGTGCGATGAGCCTGTGCGCCCTAGCCGAGACTATTGAGCGACTCGCCGTTACGCTCGTATAGAATGGTATGAGCCACCATGCGGTTGCAGCTAACGCCGAGGCGGCTGTGAGAAGGGCGAACTTCAGAAGTGTCAATGTATACTCTGGAGGCCGATCGATCCTTTTTGCGATGTAGAGTAGCTCTGGCATGCGTATTGCCATGAGAGCCGAGAGTATAACAAAGAAGATTATGAGGTATATGGCGTTCGACAGGTATGTTAGGGCTACAATCCCGTATGTTAATCCCGCCAGAACAGCATATTTCGGATTCCTCCATCTTAGGCTTCTGATGTATAGGGCTAGGGGGAGAGGTGAGATCATGAGGGATGAGATGTTAGGGTAGGAGCCGACAGCCCAGTAGCCATAAATGTTGTAGGATGTGATGAGGAGGATCGATGAGAAGATTGATCCTGAACGTGGGAGGCCTATCTCCTTGGCGAGAAAGTAGATTGAGGTTGCCCCCAAAGCGAAGATAAGAGGCGTATACACCTTAACCGCAAGGAAGATGATCTCATTCTTTGGGAGAGCTGGAAATATATTGGAGAGGAACAGGCAGAGTAGGGAGAGAGAGTAATGGAAGAGTCCTGAGTAAGTCCTCAGGAATGGAACCCCAAAATACCAGTAGGGATTCCATCTAGGCACCTTGGGAAAACAGTCCATTATGATTCTAACCCTTGAGAGATGCGTTGCAACGTCGGCCTTGCCGGTCGGTCCACTAAAATAGTATGAGGCCAAGAGAGCCGCTATGAAAGCGACTGCCAATAAGTCCCTAACTTCCTCATTAATACCGTAAAATATTCTTCTGACGGCTCGACTCATAATTCCCCACATAAAATCTTTAAAAAGACAATTTTAGCTTTATTATTCAGGCTGGCCTCAGTATTCAACGCGAAGATCTCGATTTGCAAAAAGATGTTTTTGCAACCTCATAAACTTGAAAAATTTATAGGCCAAATCAAAGAGAAGGGATGCATGTATAGAGGAGATGGTGCATGAGGATCATTCTGGCCGCGGCAGCTCTCATAATAATTGTTGTTGCCGCCTTAGCATTAAATAATCCAGATATTATCGAGGTGGTGGTGAAGGGATCTACCTCACAATCACTCAGCAAGCTGAGGATAGACCTTGAGCCTGAAGATGTAACCGTCGGAGAGGAGGTTAAGATAATCATTAAAGATCAGATGGGAAATCCCGTGGAGAAAGCCAGAGTCTACGTTGCAAAGGATTATAATTCGTCAGCGAAGATGGTATTGGTAGGCGAGACGGATTTCAGCGGCATGCTCGTCTATCTCTTTGAGGATGAAGGCTGGTATAGAATCTACGTTGAAAAGGAGGGATTTTACTCTCAAGAAAGGCTTGTAAATGTGAAGCTTAGAGGAGCACTCTCATTTAGTATAAGGCTTATTGAAGCCCGCGGAGATGAAAGGTTTGAGATCATACGCATCACATCTAATGGGCGCCCAGTCGAGAAGGCTGAGATATACATAAATGGCACATTCATAGGTTACACTAACAGTAGCGGAGAGATAAGTAGCTCCTTCAAGCTTGGAAAGGTTTACGAGATAATCATAAGGAAGAGGGGGTATAGAGGTCTTCTCGTAATCCTAGATATGAATCCGGAAGGCGGAACTGGCACAATTATTCGTCCGCTTAAAAGTGTATGCTGAACCGCCCATGCATAGGGGGAGTTAAGGAGGCTCACGGCATTATCTAGTGCGGAAAAATAAAAGCATGCAGGCTCATTTAATGGAGATATTGACGAATGACTCGGGCATCCAGCAGTGAAAGAGAGCTTTAAGGCCGCCTGAAAACGTGAATGTGGAGAAAAAGAGGGTGGACGCATCTGCGTTATAACATGGGCTGCTCAGAAGATTAATTATTCATACGGTCATGATGCTAATAGATGCATTATCCCCATTTTTGCTGGGAATCAAAGGAAGCGTTAGACGGCTGTCAGCCTTACAATTCCCGGGATCCCGTCAAAGTCGCTGTCGAAGCTGTAGATCACTTTTATGCCTAGATCTCTCATTACGGCTACTGAGACGGCGTCGGTGAAGCTCAGCCTCTCATAGGTTCTGAAGATCTGGAGGCCGGCTTCAAAGTGGCGTGATTTCACCTTCACAAGCCTCAAACGCGGCGAATTAGTCATGGCATCAAGCATCTCAATTGATGCCGCTGCATCCACCTTCTTCCGAACAAAGGTAACTACCTCATCGAGAATATAATCGGTGATCACAGGCTCTCCTAGAGCGCCCTCCTCAACAGATGCGATTATGGCACTCCCCTCCCTGTGATGCTTCTCCCTCGGAAAAGCCGCTGCAATGAATACCGTAGTATCCAGCAGGGAGGGCTTAGTGCTCACCGCTCACCACCTCGTCATGCTCCAAGACGGAGTCAAACTCTTCGGTTTCATACTTCCCGATGATATCGGTGAGCTTGGATTTTTTCAACGTCCTTAGGAAGATCTCACTTCCAGTATCTATCCAGATAATCTCGTCTCCAGGCTTCAGCTCATGCCTTTTCCTACTCTCAGATGGAACAGTAATCTGGTAGCCCCTCGAAACCCTTAATCTCCTCATGATTATCCCCATGCAAATCGCCATGAATTTAAATGATTTTCATGAATAATAAATTTTTTCATGAAAAATCCCCTTCTCCATTAATCTGTGAGCAAGAAGCCGTATCACTCAAACATGTTAAAAGTTAAGATGGATCTGCATGCCTTGAAGTATCGGATGTGGATGTAATCCAAGAAGGATTAGGAAAGCTGCTTAGCCAGAGATTATGCGAGAGTTGACAATATGGGTTTTATGGCTTCTCCTCTGCAGATAGGGAACTCAGATAGGATCATCGAGGATCTTCGGAGGGTCTCGGCGTATTCAACTTAAAACATAATCCACATAAAAATTTTCGTTTCCTCTTCACGCCGATAAAGGAGCAACTTCTATCTCAACATCAACATCCCTCAAGCTCTCAAGCATGCGGATCAAGTCTCTTAAGGTTAGCCCTCCAATATACGCTTCATTATCCACAATCTTAACTTTAACCCTCCGTTGCATCTCCGCTTCTCCCCAAAATAGAATTTCATGTTACGCCTTAAAGATTCTATGAGGCTCTCAACATCAGGAACATTTGGATAAGCAGTCTACTATGCAGGACTTTGGAGCCGAAATGAACGAATCATCGTTTGCTGTGAAAAAATTTGTATATATACTTGCGTGATTGTGTCTGAATGCTCTTTGGATTCGCCCTTCGTTTTTCTGAAAGAATTTTGAGTCGGTAGATCGATCTCCAAATGAACTTACGATTGTAGATCGATCCTCGGCATTCCAACCTCATAACGATAAATTTTGCAAGGTAAAGCGTTGTATAGAAGAGAGTAGATGTGGGCATGATTAGGGGGCTGGGCGATGCAATATTGTGCCGTTTAAGACTTATCGGGCTCATCCTTAACAGATATGCTCTGACACATTTTCCATAGGCAGTTATAATGCCTCTTCCTCACTCTCCAGCGGCTCATTCATAAAGTATTAATGCGATAAAGAATAAGAACTTGGTTTATGAGCTCTGACAGGGTGGCTGCCGCGCTTACTGGGCTGGCTCTAATGCCTTGCCTCCCCATGTGCCCGTCCATTGCGGCTTTAGCTATTCCCTCGCTGATCTACGGCTTGTTTCCCAGGAAAAGTGTAAGAATTAGATCTAGAGCCGTCAGATTTGTTGGCAAAATGGTTGGATGTTTGGCGCTTGCGTTATCTCTCCTTTTCCTAGCCGGTTTGCTGATGGCCGATGCTCCCATATGGGTTGTCCTTGCATCTCTAATGATCTTTTTAATACCCAGCGCGGCTCTGGCATTATATGGATTCGAGAAGGGTGTGTTGCCCCGCTTTAGCGTTAAAGCGGCAGCATACATGCGAGTATTGATTGTTGCCCTAATACCCCTAGCGTTAGGCTTAGGCATAATCGCGGCTTACGCAGACATAATATTCTCAGGCATGGAATTTCTAAGCGGGATGCATGAGGTTAGGATGGGAGCAACAAAAATTACGCTACCAGGCTGGATCCTAGCATGCGCATCTTTCTCGGCTGGATCTTTCCTTTTTGTGCTCGGCGCAATAGCTCTGGTCAAATTCAGGCGGGTAGTCGAGAGGATCGAGGGCTCTCCGCGGCCAGCGTGGATTCCGAAGCGCTCTAAAGCCGGCCAAGTTTTTGTACTAGCTATTTCAGCCCTCATCTTAGGTGTAGGACCCTTCATCTTTTTGAAGAGCGGAGTATTCCTGGCTGGAGCGGTAACTTCTCTTCTTGGGGCTTATCTCATGTTGCTTATTGTAGATCAGCAGGCTCTAAGGGCTGTATATGAAGAGTTAATGGCCTTTCTGAGGATGGAGGTCTAGTGAAAATTGATATGCGCCCAGTTTGATCGCGATTTTAGACCAGTTTAACTAATATAGCAACTAAACATGTCGGTTTACGGAGGATCACTCGGCGCCCTTATTATGAACTGGAATCTTCGCAGATATTAATTGATGTTGATTGAATTTTCTAGGTCTGAATTATATGAGTCTAAGAGCCACGCAGAATCCGACGAATCCGATTAGAACTCCAAATATCGCCCTTAAAATCCAAGCTTTCATCCACCTTGTAGTTCGGGCGCCAAGCCATGATGAGATCGTAGTTACGAGTCCAATGGTTAAAACGTAGAACCAGTTTTGGAATCCATGTATAGTCAAGTTTGCCGCGCCGATAGATGCTACGGGTATCATCTGAGTTGAGGATGTGCCTATGGCTATATGCATTGGATATCCAAGCGCGCTGAGCACGGGTACATAGTAGATTCCACCTCCAAAACCGCAGAGGCCCGTTGCTACCCCCGCCAGGAACATCAGCACTCCAAGTTTTAATCCATGCTCCAGATCCTTAACTTGTTCCACGGTTACTCTTGGAGGCGTCTTTCCCTTCTTCCTGATGGATGAGTATGTCGTATAAACGCCTATACCTATACATGCAACTCCAAATATCGCTTTTAGAGTAGCCCCTGGAACATACATGGCTACTTGAGTACCCAGCACTACGCCAGCTCCGGCTCCAATAGCAGCTGTTATGAGCCCCCTCTTATAGACATGTTTCATTCTGTAATGCGCTATCACTCCGGGTATTGTGGCAAGGGCGATAACAGCCATGTTTACTGCGTATGCCTCCTTAATCGATAAGCCTAAGAGCAACATCATTAATGGTATTCTTAGAAAGCAGCCACCTACTCCAAGCCATGTCGCCAAGAATCCCGTAACCGCGCCTATAAGAACTATCCATAATGCAAGCAATGCCGGTTCCATCATATGCCCGCCCCGAAATGAATAATTATTACCATTGGAAGCACCGGATGATACTTCTATTTTGAATTTTACTTAAAAAATAACACGATATTTATGCTTTTTGGTTACAAATTGTAACAAAAGAAACATCACCTAATTTTTTATTAATCACCGCCAAGCAAGAAACGGCTAATACTGAATCACAAATCTAGGCTCCATCAAAGAGGCTTAATTATCCTCTCCTTTTGTAAATGCATCTACGGGATTTCTGTCTATGTCATAAGCATCCATATTTTCTTCGTCCATTTCTTTAATCCAGCCGCATTCAACTCAATCTTGCCGTCGCCTTCTGGGCACAGCGGAGTGAAGGAGTGGACATATAAAACTTGAATTTTTTCTTTTATCAATTTTATCTCCTAAGACGATAACTATCTGGTTGGGAAGTACGGCTTTACGGGCAATACGAAATGTCATAGTTTGATTCCTATAGCCCCATCCAAAATGAATCTCGTCTTCCCTACAATACTTCACGACATAATAGTAAGAGTGTGATCAATTGGCATTTATAATCGAGTTGATTAAAAGTTTCTAAATTTATTCAGATAACACATGTTGGAATTTTATGTTTTTTAAGTTGATTTATAAGAGTGTCTCTGTCAATAAGCTTTAATTCAATTTTATCATGTTTCTGCGAAACTTTTTCTACGAAATTAATTGTTAAATCATCATAATATGAAGTTGTAATGAACAAAGCCTTAATTAAGGGTTCTTCATTTTTGAAAAACATCCTTGAAGCTTTTGTATAAAAAGAACGAACCTTTTCGTAAAATAGTTGAACATCTTCTTGTTTGATAGTTCCTGTATGGCTCTTAAATTCACATATTAAAATAGTTTTAGGTTGCTTAAATGCTACAATATCAAATTCTAATTTTTCAGAGGGTAAGTAAAAGTCCGTAATCACCTCGTTAAATCCCTCTTTTTGAAGAATATATGCTGATATATATTCTAATAAATGTTCTTTTAAGAAACATGATCTTTTGCCATGAATTAATTCTGGAAAAATTATGTTATTCTTAATTTTAATGAAATTAATCAATTGCAAAGCATTAAGAATTTTTTTGATATCCTTCTTAGGAATAAATCTACTTATTTCACTTTCATATAAACGTATCGGCTTAGAATAATTTAAATTACGAATTATATATACAAAAGCATCGTTTAAAAGCGAATACTTAACAAATATTTGACCTAATTTTCCTATATGTGTACTTATAAATTTTTTTCCTATATCACTTAAAACGTACCTATTATGTATCCTTTCCAAAAATCCTAGATAATTAGCGAAAGTGGTTAAACATTCAAAATCCTTTCGAGAAAACTTTGGTGCAATAGCATCTTCGGCCAGATATTTTTGAAGAAAATATTTGAATAAATCCAAACGATCGATCTTGGATTTGGCAAACAAAATCGACTTTCTTAAATTTGAAATAAGAAAGTCGATAAATTCTGGTTTTTCATGAAGATAATAATGCTCTGATTCTATACGTAGCATGCTTTCCCATAGAAACTCATTTACATAATCTTCATAATCAAGTTTATTTACAAGTAATCCAATAAACTTAATAACATCTTTTTTTTCAATTAGTTTTTTATCGAGAGCAAAAAGAATTTTTTCTATTTCTTTAATAATAAATGAATTAGCCTTTTCCCATTGACCAACTAAAATAAGACGATCAAAAAGATTAGCTACATTTTCTGCATAATCTATACTTCTAAAACTTTTTAAGAAATTCTCTCGGGCAAACTTACTAATTTTAAATTTTGTTCTTTTTCCAAAAGAAATTTTTTCAACTAATCCCCATTTAGCCATGTACTGCAGATATATCTTTGCTTGATGCCACTCAAATCCTAGATTACTAATTTCCGAAATGGAACGCATTTTTTTATCAAGCATAAAAAATAGTATATCGTCAACAATTTCGTATCCTGCCTTTTTCCCTCCAATCATTTCCTTCTTCATTATGGTCATGCATTATTACAATATTTCTTTATATAAATTTTTTGGTATATGTATACCGAAATATTTATTAGATCTTTCCAAGTAAACCAAAATGTGAACTCAGTTGCCGAGATTGACTCAAGGATCGGTGAGAATTCACTGTAACTTTGGAGAATATGGTGATATATGTATATTCATAAAGATTGGAAGACCGACTGAACTCACTCTTCATATAGTCCTTGATTCGTTAACGCTTGAAATTAAACATTTTACTATTCATGGTTTTAAAATCTGGGATGATCGAAAATGTGTAGATTTTAAGCATGAGTACGGTATTGAGATAAATGCTGAAGATGGAGAAATAGTATTTTTTATCAGCCACAACTTATTATTGTGTAAACCGGAAACTACGGTACTTTGTTATTGATGAAACTTTAAGTTCACTCAAACTTATAAACTGCAAAAGTTAAGTCATTAGATTGTTATATTAGTAATAAGATTGAATCAGGATGAGGAAGAATGAGATCTACATAATTCAAGCTAAATGTTACGCTATATACAAGGTACAGGGCAACTCTTAAGAAATCTATAATTATCTTGTCGATTTTTGAAGGAGCAGAAAATTCTTCAAGAGAACATTTGATGTATGTAAAAAATTCGGCGAAGAAGGTTCAATTACACTAACCTATTAGCTAAGCTTTCAAACACAAGCGGTTCCAAAATCAACTAGCAAAATTTTGACCCACGATCGAGACATGAGAATCTTTGCATACAAAGGTAAATAAAGAAAAACGGAAAAGCGGTCATCACACTTAATCCTGAACTTATAGAAAAGGCGCGAGAACTTGGCTTAAATATTTCAAAGATTTGTGAGAACGCTTTGATTCAGGCAGTTAAATCCCTTTAAGAAGTCTTTAACAAAAAGGGAGGTAACTTGGGAACGGCAGGTTCCTAGTGGTGGACCGGGCGGGATTTGAACCCGCGACCTCCGCCGTGCGAGGGCGGCATTCATTCCAGACTGAACTACCGGCCCGGCATCTAGGATAATGATTGCGTGGAAGGCTAAATTAATCTTTTGTTAGTTGGTTGGTGTTATTACAGCCTTTATTGTCCTGCGTTCCTCAACGAGTCTTAGGGCTTCAGTTGCCTCTTCTAAGGGCTTGATGTGCGTTATTAATTCCCTGAATGGGTATCTTCCGCTCTGAACTAGCCTTACAGCCCTGTAGAGATGTTCGGTATCGCTTACCCATACACCGCGGATCTCAACGTTTTTTCTTGTTATCTGGTGGAAGCAGTCTATCTCGGCTCTGCCCTTTGGAACTCCGAATCCTGGAACTACGAATGATCCTCCAATCCTGATGTGCTGTAGCCCCTCCATGAATGCCTGATTGGTTCCGCTGCACTCATATGCCACATCGACTCCCCGTCCGTCTGTCAATTCACGTATCATCTCAACTCTCTCCTCCAATGTAGTCTCACGTCTATTGATGATGTGCGTCGCGCCGAATCGCCTGCACATCTCAAGCCTCTCCTTTGTTCCACCTATGACTATTATCTCTGATGCTCCATGCTCCTTTGAGAATGCAACGTGGAAGATCCCAAGGGGCCCTGGACCTAAAATCAGAACGGACTCGCCGATGCGGGGAGGCCTAAGCTCGAAGCTATGGGCAGACGTCGCCCCTGAGCATGAGGCTGGAACAAGCGTGACGGGATCCACGTTTTCCTCGAGCCTTATGATCTTCGTGTTCCTGTCTAGGATTATTGCCTCTGAGTAGCATCCGTTCAGGTATGGGGGTTCGTTGCAGGATTTTGAGATCCCGTATGTCCAGCGGTTAGGGCATAGTGAGGGCGTCTTGTATATCGTGCAGTATTCGCATCTCCCGCATGTAACCCCCCTATCCCAAATTATCATATCTCCAGCGCTTAAGGATCTGCCAAATACATCACTTTTCTCACCTGCGATCTCATCGATCACCCCTACGCCTTCATGGCCTGGAATTATCGGTGTGGAGACGCGGGGATCAAGGCCTCTCCATATATGAACGTCTGAGCCGCATACCCCAGCGGCGCTTATCCTAACAAGAACCTCTCCCTCGCTAAGCTTGGGACGTTTAAAGCTCCTAATACTCAATGGCTTATTGAACTCTTCAATCACAGCAGCCCTTATCTCATCACTCATGATTAGCCCTCCCAGCTGCTATGGATTAATGATCATCACAGGCCTCCTCACATTAACCTTTAGGCTTCCATTGGCCATTCGTATCTCTATGAGCCTAAGCCAATTCTCATCATCCCTCTTTGGATAATCAACCCTGTAATGGCTTCCCCTAGTCTCCCTCCGAGTTAGGGCTGCCAATACGATCGCCAAGCCAGCATCGACCATATTCCTAAGCTCTAATGCGGAAACAAGCTCGTCCTCATCAACGGAAAGATCCGACTGGACAATCCTCCTATATCTATGAAGGGAGTTATACGTTTTGCTTAGGGAATCCTCATCTCTGATGACCGAGACATTCCGCCACATCATCTCCCTAACATCCTCCAATACTTCACCGACATCATGGCTTCCATCGGCTTCGAGAAGCCCTCTTACCTCATCTTCTACTTTCTCAGCTTCCCTTAGATCCGGCTTAACAACCCGCTTTGAAGATCCTTCAGCGGCGTATCTCCCAGCCCTAGCGCCAAAGACCTGGCAGTCAGCCAATGAGTTTCCGCCGGGTCTGTCGGCTCCATGTTGTCCTCCAGCGGCTTCTCCAGCGGCATATAAGCCCGGAAGGCTGGTCTCGCCCTTCTCATTTATCAGGATTCCACCATTCATGTGCTGTATTGAAGGAGCGATCTCAAGAGGCTCCCTTCTTATATCGACGCCATGCTCAAGGAAATACTTGAATGGTATTGAGGCTTCGCTCTCGATCTTTGAGGCTGGAACATGAGAGAGGTCGAAGTAGACCCCTCCGTTCTTGGATGCTCTTCCCTCGACTATCTCGGTGA
The DNA here is from genome assembly GCA_964508155.1 of uncultured Candidatus Bathyarchaeia archaeon. GTDB lineage: Archaea > Thermoproteota > Bathyarchaeia > Bathyarchaeales > DTEX01 > B63. The sequence goes on along the minus strand of CAZDRE010000001.1, from coordinate 267,472 downwards.
AATTCGCAATGTCAATATAGCCTGATGCGTTTCTCATGGTGAATGGAAACGTAACTGACTTCAAGCCGTATACTTCGCTTACAGTAAGCCCTTCTGGCAGGTATCTCTCCAAAAATTCCTCTCCTAAACCATTAATCAATCTCGGCCTAAGCCTCCACAGGATCCCCCCGACATCAAACTTGAAGGGGGTGATGACGCATGGGCCTATCTGCATAAACTCCATATTCACGAGCTTCGCTCCGGCTCTAAGAGCCATCGCGTAGCCATCGCCGGTCATCCCCTCAGGAAATACGGTATACTTATACATGCAGCCGTGGCCTCCAGTCGCCATTATGGTCGAGCCGGCAATGAAGGCCGTCAACTCTAGGCTTTCAGTATCTATGCCCACCGCCCCCACGACTACGCCACGATCAACTATGAGATCAACTGCCATAACATTCTCGAATACCGTTATGCCGCGCTCCTCAACTTGACGTTTCAATGCATCCATTATCTGCCTTCCAGTGTCAGCTCCGGTTCCGCATGCCCTCGGATAAGTTGCGCCGTCAGACATTACCTGCATAAACCTCCCATCAGGCTCCCTCAAAAATTCAACTCCCCAATCTACGAGCTCCTTGAACCTATCCGGAGACTCGTAAGCGATTATCCTCGCCAAGTTATGATCACAGACGTATCCACCAACGCTCACGATATCCCTAAAATGCATCTCACAATTATCTCTAGGATCGGCGATTCCAAGGGCAACGCCATAGGCCATCCACTCCGAGGCCGAGTTAGGAGTGCATCCTGAAAGGCCATACTCACCCTTACAGATGATGGTTACATCAACGCCTGAGTCATAAGCTTCAATGGCGGCTCTAGAGCCGGCTCCGCCCCCACCGATCACCAAAACGTCAGTCCTATAAACTCTCATGTAATCTCATCTCAGAATATCAGTTAAAAGGTTTTTGTGTTAACAGCGAAAAATATATATTGGCTCTCTTCTTTTTTTGAGAATTGTCGGGCGGTAGCTCAGCTTGGCAGAGCTTCCGAATCAGCCTGCTAGGGGCAGGCTGATGGAGACGCTGTAGACGCCGCCCATAGGGCGCGTCGCTCAGCCTGCCAAGCGAACAGAAACCGGAGTGTCGCAGGAGAGCTGGAGCAAGCCTCCAACTCTGCGAGTTCAAAATAGGATGGCGGATCCCGTCTCCTAGGAGACTCCTGCCCGCCCGACCATAATTCAATTTTATCTCCGAAATCCTTTTCTTGTAAGTCGTCCCTCTGAATCCTTGATATGAGATGTCTAAGCAGCGGGAGCTAGAGAGGCTCTATCATAGACTCAGTCTTTTGAGAGATGAAGTGGATAGGCTAAGGCGGGAGGCTAGATCGTGGGCTGAGAAGCGCGACGCCATCCACGAGAAGATTCGACAGATCAAATCTATTATTCAAGAGTTAAGGCAGAGGCGTGACGCCCTAAACCTTGAGGTTAAGCGCTTAAAGGCTCTCAGAGAGGACGGGTTAAAGCGTAGAAGCGAGATAATCGAGGAGATCCGTAGGCTTATAAAAGAGAGAAAGGAGATGAGGGGAGATAAGCCTCCGAGAAGCAGATCAAGCCTCGAGAGCCAATTAGAGAGGATCGAATGGAGAATACAAACTGAACCCTTATCCCTAGAGGAGGAGAGGAGGCTAATAGACCAGATTAGGCTCTTAGAGTCTCAACTCGAATATTACAGGAGAGCCGAGGAGATCAAGAATAGAATAGACGCTCTTAGAGGTGAGGCCGAGAGTCTAAGAGATGAAACGCTCAATTACAGATCTAAAATCTTAGATTTCGCAGAGAAGAGCCAGAGGATCCATGAGGAGATGCTCAAGAGGATCGCTGAGTCTAAAAGGCTTAAGGCTGAGGCAGACGAGATGCATAAGCGATACTTAGAGAGTAAGGAGAGGATCAGAAGCATCAACCTGGAAGTTAAGAGGATCCATGAGGAGATCAGAAGGATCGAGGAGGATGAGCGGAGGCTTAAGGAGGCCGAGCTCAAGAGGAGGATCGAGGAGGAGGCTGAGGAGAAGCTCAAGAGGGGAGAGAAGCTCACATTCGAAGAGTTCAAAGCCCTACTCGAGAAGGGCAGGATAGTATAGGCGGAAATAAAGCATAAATTATAGAGCATATGATCATTATTATTGTGTATGAGAATTCTGAGAGAGGGAGCAGCTCCAATTTTTCAGCATGCAGGAGAAGAATAATGGGTGGGAATGAGAAGAAGAAGGAGCATCTGCTCATTCTCTGCGTCGATAGAGATGATGATGTAGGACGAAAAACCGGCGTTAAGACGCCGATCATAGGGAGAGAAGAGAACCTAAAGTCGGCGCTAAAGCTCATACTCGCCGATCCAGAGGAGGCGGATGCAAATGCGATGTTCGGGGCAATAAGAGTATACGATACGCTAACGAAGAATGGTAAGGGCTCGGATGTCTACGAGATCGCCACTATCGCCGGCTCAGATCTTGGGGGAATAGCTGCCGATAGAAAACTCGTATCTGAGCTTGAAGATGTTCTAAAGGTTTTTCCAGCTGATAGTATAATCCTCGTGACGGATGGCTTCGCAGATGAGGATATCATGCCCCTCGTTCAAACTCGGATACCAGTAACATCTGTGCGGAGGATAATAGTGAAGCATAGCGAATCGATAGAGGAGACCGCAGCCCTCTTCTCGAGATATTGGAGAATGATAATTGAGGAGCCGAGATACTCAAGGATATTCCTCGGGCTGCCCGGCATATTCCTCATATCGATAGGAATACTAATACTGCTCCAGATCTTCATAAGATTTGACATATACACTTGGGTTACGATAGTTGGATTGATAATCTTGGGCAGCTACCTCGTAAGTAAGGGTTACGGAATAGACAAGAAGATCTCAGCCTTCCTCTCTCGCCCATACAGATACTCAATCTCAGATATGGTCTCGGGCTTCTCGCTTACCTTCGGCCTCATACTTGTAGGTATAGGATTATATCAGGCATTCTCATTCATAATAGTCAATTTTGAGGTAAGTTTTCAAATACCGGTTAATGTTGATAGGCTAATAGTTATGCTCCCAGTGCTAATTGGATGGCTGATCAACAAGGCCATAACATTATCGATAGCTGGGTTATGCACGGTCTTCATCGGAAAATCCATAGCATATCTGCTCGATAGAGATCCAAAGTTCTGGAGAACCTCGGCTCTCATCGTAATCGTCGCTTGGTCATGGACCGTCTTTAATGAGGCGTCCCAAATAATAATCAATCCGTCCCTCCCACCGGATAACCTCATAATGTCGATAATAGTTGGAATAATGATAATTGTATGTTCAGGATTAGCTACTCATTTCTTGGGCAAGAAATACAAGGAATTCTTCGGAAGGGAAAGGAAGGGGGAGAAAGAGGAGGAGAATGAAGAAGAACCTTCCTAGACGAGTTGAAGTAGCGATCATCGGTGGCTCAGGTCTCGAATCCCTACTCCCCCAGTTCTCGCCTAAAATTCTCGTCGAGACACCATACGGTTCTCCCCCGCCAATCTCAATCTGGAAGATAGACAGTCACCCTGTGGCTTTTCTTCCACGTCATGGATACAGGCATGAGCTTCTTCCGCATAAAATAAATTATCGCGCAAACATATACGGCCTATACAAGATAGGAGCGCAGTGGATCATAGCAACAAATAGCGTTGGAGCAATAAACTTGAAGTTTAAGGTTGGAGATCTCATTGTGCCACATGACCTAATAGACTTCACGAAGCAGAGACCCTTAACATTCCTCGAAGGATCCACAGAGGCACACATAGACTTCACGGAGCCGTACTGTAATGATCTGCGGAGAGCTATAATCGATTCGGCTAGGAAGAGCGGAATTCCAATACACGAGTGTGGAGTATACGCATGCATGGAAGGGCCAAGATACGAGACTGCAGCTGAAGTCAAAATGCTTAAACATCTGGGATGCGATGTTGTCGGTATGACTGGAATGCCAGAGGCGATCCTAGCGAGGGAACTGAAGATGTGCTATGCCTCCATATGCTATGTTTCGAATATGGCCGCCGGGATAGGCGAGTCGATCAACCATCAGATGGTGGTCGAAGCCGCATCATCGGTGATGCCGAGGCTGAAGAATCTGCTGATAGAGACTATTCTGCACCTTTATGAGTCTGGCTTATTATCCATGACGGCCGGAGAGAAATGAGATGCTGAAGTTTCTGCTATCAATACTAGGCGTGTATAGGCTATATGAGAAGTGGCTCTGGTATCAGGTTAAGGATCGACCTAAACCGACGCATGTAGGGATAATCCTTGATGGAAATAGAAGATGGGCCAGAAATCGCTCTTTAGATCCAAGCATGGGACATTATTATGGGGCTGATAAGACGGAGGAGGTTCTGAGATGGTGCTTGGATCTCGGCATAAAGACGATCACGCTCTATGTCTTCTCAACTGAGAACTTTAATAGGCCGAGAAGGGAGGTTGAGAGGCTAATGGAGCTCTTCGAGGAGAGACTTCAGAGGCTCAAGGAGAGCAGGGATATACATGAGCATAAAGTCCGCGTGAAGGTGATCGGCAGGATAAATCTTCTGCCAGGAAGACTGCAGAAGATCATAAGGGAGATCGAGGCTATGACGAGGAATTATGATGAGCATTTCCTAAACCTCGCGATAGCGTATGGAGGGAGAGCTGAGATAATCGATGCTGCAAAGAAGATGGCCAGGAAGGTTCTGAACGGAGAATTATCCATAGAGGATATTAATGAGGAGACATTCGAAAGAAACCTGTATACTTCGTATCTTCCCAAACAGGATCCGGATCTAATAATTAGGACTTCTGGAGAGGAGAGGCTCAGCGGCTTCCTACTCTACCAGTCAGCATACAGCGAGCTCTGCTTCATAGATGTCTACTGGCCTGAGTTTAGACGCATAGATCTGCTGAGAGCAATACGGACTTATCAGAGCCGAAAGAGGAGATTCGGCAGATAAGGGGATCCAACTACGCTCTCCTCTTCGCACTGACAATCGAGATCACATCTCTATCCTTCAGGATGTAATCCTCCCCTCTTCTAACCTTGCTCCTACAATCAATCGCGTATATGAAGCTGTCCCCAAGCTCCGTATGTATCAGATAGGCGAGTTCACGGGCCGTCGTCCCCTCAGGAACGAGCCAAGCATCCGGGAGAACCCTGCCGCTATGATCCGTAAGTTTCTCAGGATCCTCAACTGGATACACAACAATCATCTTTAGAAGATCGAAGAAGGCCGCATTAATCGCGTCTTGAACACCCGTCGTTCCGAAGGGCTTTAGGATTTTCTCCCTAATCATCTCGAGTGCCCTCCTTTGCCTTTCATTCATCTCAGCTGATCTAAGAACCGAAAAGTCGGGGTCTCCGGGTCTATACTCTATAAGATTCTTCTCCGCCGCTCTTCTAAGGGCCAATTCCGCTTCTGCACTGCATGGGATCACAATGTAGCCGGACTCCCTAAGTCTCTCAACATTCTCCTCGGCTGATGGAATATCAATCTTATTCGCGGCTATAAGCATGGGCTTCGATAGCCTCCTCAACGCATCGACGAATGATAAAAATTCATCTTCGCTCCACCCTGATGGCTTATCGGCATTCAGCCCTGTAGCCCTAAGGGCTCCGATGATGTGCTTTCTCTTTATTGCGAGGCCGCTAAGCCTATTCTCTAGGAGCGACTGTAGATCAGCCCTCCTAGACTCTACAGTCCTCACCATTCTCTGCCAGTCTCGCTTTATGATCTGAGCCATCCACATCGTTATCTCCCTCTCCAGAAATTTGACATCCTCGAGTGGATCGTGCATTCCAGGCTTGAGGACTCTGCCTTCAAGATCAGTTGATCCAGAAGCGTCTACTATGTGGATGAGAGCGCTTGCCCTTCGAATCTCATCTAGGAACTGGTTTCCAAGTCCCCTCCCCCGCCACGCATCGGGAACCAAACCAGCCGTATCGACCAATTCGACTGGTATCAATCTGACGCCGTCAATGCATATAGAATTAACAGGGTTATCCTTAACGTTGAACTCTTTGCATACGCATTCAGTTCTTAAGTATCCGACTCCGACGTTAGGCTTTATGGTCGTAAATGGATAGCTGGCAATCTCAACAGTCGCAAGCGTAGCCGCGCTGAAGAACGTAGATTTTCCAACGTTCGGCTTCCCAACTATGCCAACGGAGAATGTTATCGTTCTCACCTCTAAACGCAAAATAGTCGATACACTTGAAATTATCCATTCTAAACTTTAAAACATTCGATTTGGGAGCTCCGCTTTCCGAAACCTAACTCTTCAATACGCTCTGAGGCTCCCTCCTCATTATCTCCCTAGACACTATTACCCCGCTCACGCTTGCCTGTATTAGGCCCCTAGTTACTCCAGCTCCATCCCCTATCGTAAACAGATTCTTCACTTTCGTCTCCAAGTTCTCATTGAGCTCCAGCCTTGAAGAGTAGAATTTCACTTCAACACCGTATAGGAGGGTATGCTTGCTGTAGATGCCAGGTGCAACCTTATCCAAAGCTTGAAGCATCTCTCTGATATCCGTTAAATACCGATATGGCAGGACGAAGCTTAGATCCCCCGGAGTCGCCGTCTTTAACGTCGGATTCACAATGCTCCTCTTAATCCTCTCCTCAGTTGATCTTCTGCCCAGTAGCAAGTCTCCAAGTCTCTGAATTATGACTGAGCCGCTTAGGAGATTCGCGAGCCTAGCTATGTATTCCCCGTAGGCTATAGGCTCCCTAAACGGGTATGTAAATGAAGTGCTAACGAGGATCGCGAAGTTAGTATTCTCGGTCTTTCTGTTGGCGTAGCTCTGCCCATTAACGCTTAGGACTCCGCCGTAAGATTCGGTTATCACTTCGCCGTACGGGGCTACACAGAAGGTTCTAACTTTATCGTCAAATGCCCGTGAATAATATATGAATTTAGGCTCGTATAGGACGTCGGTTAATCTCTCCATGACCGATGCTAATGTCTCAACTCTAACCCCTACGTCCACCGGATTATTCAGCGTCTTTAAGCCTAATGTTTGAGCCTGCATTTTAAGCCATTCAGCCCCGACTCTTCCAGGAGCTACTATCACATATTTCCCCATGAACCTCTCTCCATCGACAGTCTCAACCCCAACTGCCCTGCCATCCTTCACTAGGAGATTCTTAACCTCAGTCCGCGTCTTAATCTCAACGTGATCGTTAATGTCCTTCTGCATTCTCTGCAGTGTCTCCCTACATTTCTCAGTGCCCAAATGCCTGATCCTCTGCCTGATCAGTTTAAGCCCCGCTAATGCCGCTTCCCTCTCAATCTTCTCAACCTCATCCTCGTCATATCCATAAACCTTCGTCTGCCCGGAATATCTCACGTATATCCAATCTACGTAATCAAGAAGTTTCGAGAGCCTTTCCTCCCCAATGTATTCGTCAAGCCATCCGCCGACTTGCGTTGAGAGCGTTAATTTCCCATCGCTGAATGCGCCGGCTCCACCCCAACCCGAGAGTAAATTGCATGGATTGCAGTTGAGACATCCAATTCCCCTGCTGGCCGGGCACTTACGCTCATTAATATTCGCCCCCTTCTCAAGCATTAATATGCTGAGATCAGTCTTGCTGGACAATTCTAGGGCTGAGAATATCCCAGCAGGTCCGGCTCCAACGATTATGACATCATACTTCAAAAGCGTCCCTTCCCGAGAGAGAAACGAATCCGCAATAACTTATATTCTTTTTGATGTTGAAGGCTTAAAGGATCTTCTCCATTCTATCACAGGCCTCCTTGATCCTCTCGACCGGCTGGGTTACCGAGAAGCGGACGTACCCCTCGCCATACTCTCCGAATCCTATTCCCGGAGTTGCGACAACCCCAACATCCAAGAGTCTCCGGCAAAAGCTCATCGAGTCTCCTCCGCATTTAACCCACACATAGAACGTTGCAAGCGGCTTTCTGCATTTGAGTCCTAAACGCTCTAGTCCCCGGATTAGCTCGTCCCTTCTCTCCCTGTATATCTCCGTTATCCTCTTAACGTATTCTGGTGGTTCTCCATTCACGTAGCTCCTCAATGCCTTAGCGGCTACCATCTGAGTGTAACGTGGAGGTCCAGAATCGATTTGGGTCTTAATCCTCAAGAGTCCACTTATTATCTTCTCGTTTCCAACGGCGAATCCTATCCTATCACCAGTCATACTGAAGGTCTTTGAGCATGAGTGGAACTCAACTGATACGTCCTTTCCGCCTTCAACCTCAAGTATGCTCGGAGCCTTATAACCATCAAATGTGATCTCCGAGTATGCATTGTCATAGCATACTATTATGTTATGCCTATGTGCGAACTCGACGATCTCCTCGAGATAATCCCTATCCATCACGCTTCCAGTTGGATTATTCGGATAATTCAGAAACATCATCTTTACGCCTTTAAGATCCATCCTCTCGAGGGATTCGATGTCAGGCTTAAAGTCATTCTCCTCCAGCAGGGGCATATCTACTGGTATGCCCCCGCTCAGTATCGTAGCCCCATTAGCATATACTGGATATGCGGGGTTTGGAACCAAAACTTTATCTCCAGGATTGACGAATGCTCTCGCAATATTAGCGAGTCCCTCCTTCGATCCTATCAATGCTATAATCTCACTCTTCGGGTCTAGGTCAACGTTGAATCTGCCCCTATACCATTCTGCAATGGCCTCCTTGAATTCCGGCTCTCCCTGGCTGAAGGAGTAATTGTGATTATTCGGGTTTAAACTCTCTTCGGCCAACGCTTCTAAAACGAATTTCGGCGGCGGCAGGTCTGGGTCTCCTATGCTCAGGGAGATTAGATCTACCCCTTGGCGTTTCTTCTCATTTATGATCTTCTCGAGTTCGGCGAATATGTATGGTGGAAGATTCTTAACTCTCTCGGCAACCTCAAACCTCAAATGATCACGGCTCCCAGCAGATCCTAAACGATTAATCTTTATCTTTTCCTTAATAAGCGTCAGGTATAGATGCGGATCTGAAAAACTTATTGGAGAGAATCTGCTAAAATCATCTTTGAGGGGCTAGTGATGAGTGAGGATGAAGAGAGAATCTATGTGATCCAGAGGCATCAAGCATCCCATCTGCATTGGGATCTACGCTTAGAGATGGATGGGGTTTTGAAGAGCTGGGCCGTCCCAAAGGAGCCCCCTACAAAGAGCGGTATAAGAAGACTTGCAGTTCAAGTTGAGGATCACCCGATAGAATATGCGAATTTTGAGGGTGTAATCCCGGAGGGGCAGTATGGAGCGGGCGTAGTTGAGATCTGGGATAAGGGAACATACAGGCTGATAGAGCGAACCCCAGAAAAGATAGTCATTGAGATTCATGGGAAACGGTTAAAAGGTAAATACTGCCTAATAAGGTTTAAAGGGGAGAAGAACTGGCTTTTCTTCAAGACGAAACAGTGAATTGATGATGGACCGAAGAAGATACACGATGCTCGATGCGATCTCAGAAGTTCTCTCCGATAAGAGATCCTCAACTAGGCTTCCACCCGGCGTGGAGCGGGTTGAGAGGATCAGCTCAGACATCATTAGAATCCAGTTCGCGGATGACGTGGACTATGGCATTCTACGAGCTGAGGCTATAAGGGAAGGATACCGCGTTGAAAGCGGCATTTTCACCCCGAGAATAACATATAATGGCACAATCATAGCCCGGGTCGGCGGGGAATCTGATCCCGCAAAGCAGAGAAGCATCTTCATATACCTGATCCCACCGGATAAGAGCGAGATGAATACGTACAGAAGAGTCGTTGCCGTCAGGCATGGAGTGATCGATCCCGTAACTGGACATTTAAACTTCCAGAAGTTCCTTGAATACAACCTTAAGATCGTCAGGCTACTGGAGAGATATAGAAAGGCCAGATATGAAAATCTGCCCGAAAAGATAGAATTCCGTTAAGGGCATTCGCCTCCAGGCTTATTTTTTCGGATCATTTATTACTGATTGGTAATATTTAAATATTACCAATCAGTAATAAAAATGTGGCGAGACCCATGGGATTAAAGATAAGGCTCATAAAGGACGAGGAGGTGCTCCTTGAGATTCCAATATCAGTAGCCGAATGGTCAAGGGAGAACCTGAAGAGCGAGATGAACATGATCGAGGAGGAATTCCAGAAGTTCTCGAGGATCTTCAACGCCCTATCCAATGAGACATGCATGAAGATGATGTGGAGGTTCATGATGAAGGAGGATTCCTCGCTGAGGTTCGCCGAGCTGATGCAGAGCCTCAACCTAAATCCGAAGATAGTATGGGAGAATCTTGGGAGACTTAGTGAATGCGGTTTCTTGGAGAAGATCGGGAGGGGAAAGTATAGGTGCTCAGAGTTCGGACGAAGAGCCTTCATGCTGATGGGTCTCGCCATGAGGCAAATACTCGATGCGATTGAAGAAATTTAGTGGAGGTGAGTAAATTGACGGATGAGTGGGACAGATGGTTTAGGAGGAGATTCCCATTCTTTAGAGGGGGAATATTCGATGATATCGATAGAATATTCAGGGAGATGGAGGAGATGATGCGGAGGGAGTTCGAGGAGTTCGCAAGGATCACACCAAAGAATCTCATACGTGAGAGGACATTGCCTGACGGCTCAAAGATACGTGAGTGGGGCCCATTCATCTACGGATACAGCGTTACAATAGGCCCGGATGGGAAGCCTGAGATCAGAGAGTTCGGCAACGTAAAACCTGAGATGAAACTCGGGGGTCCAAGGATAAATATCAGAGAGGAGAGGGAGCCGCTCGTTGATGTGATGGAGACAAATAATGAGGTTAAGGTTATCGCCGAGCTTCCGGGAGTCGAGAAGAAGGATATTAAGCTCTATGGGACAGAGGATACATTGACGATTTCAGTTGATACTCCGGAGAGGAAATACTACAAGAAGGTTGAGTTGCCATGTAGGGTTGACAATAAGAGCGCTAAGGCATCATACAAGAATGGAGTTCTAGAGGTTACTTTGAAGAAGAAAAAGGAGCCTGAGGGAGAGCCAATACTGCTATAGACCCCGCCACCCCTCTTTCCTCAAAAATTTTGCCTCAGCCTCCAATGTTCTTTCATGCTGATGGACTGAGGGTTCACAAGAGATTTTAAACAGCAACGATCTCCGCCAGATCGACTATGATTGCGGGGTGTATAAATTCTGTTCTTTATGGGTAAGTGCGTAAAGAGAGGCTCATGGATACTCTGTATATATCAGAGCGAAAATGATGAATACTGCACTGTTAGGCTTGTTAGGGCTGAAATGCCGAAGGATGAAAGTGGGATGATCGGGTCTTAGCGGGCTGAGCCTTCCTGGCTGAGGAGCAATATCGCCTGCGCGAGATCACCGTTCGTCTGCTCTAGAGCGGCTCTTGCACGATCAAGGCTTACGCCAGCCTGTTGGGCGACCAAATGAACATCCTCATCCGGGATGACTAACTTCTTCCTCTCAGAGACTTCCCCACCTACAATCTGGAATATCCTTTGTCCCTGAACCTCAAGAACGGCAACCTCAGGATTCTGAATGATTATCTCTTTATCTTTAGTCTTCAATATGACTTCGTCAACATCAAGTGGATTCATGTTTAGGCCTAAACGCCTCATCATCCTCCTAGCTTCTCTCGGGCTTATCCTCCTCAGAAGAATCCACCTCCATGGAGCTATTCTTTACTTTTCCCTTTTTTAGTCTTCTCCATCCTTCCCCTACGAACCCTAACGGCAACTCCCCTCTTGAACTCGAGCATCTCGGATCCCGAAAGCAGAGCTCTTCCAACGGCTATGATCTCGCCGTGCGAATTCAGAATGACTACCTCCTCGAATGGGCGGATAGTCCTGTCAGCGTCGATTACATGCCTCGCAAATACATCTTTCCCCTCCTCGATGAAATGTGCAGCATCATCCCTAACCTTAACCCATCTTACCCTAACCTCTCCATTTGAGCATAGCCTCTCAGCGCCCTCAATCGTTAAATTTAGAAGTCCAGATCTGGGATTTAATGTCGCTATGAGAATTCCATTCAGCAGTATCTGCCTGACGCGCCCGGTCTTCTTAGAGATCACGAGATCCACATCTTCCGGAAAAAGGATCTCGCCAGCTCCCAATCCAAACTGGTAATCGGCAGTCTTTCTGATGATCTCAAGGAGCCTCCTCTTTCTCGCCTGATCCACGGACAATTTGAAGTCACCATAGATTCTTAAGCCTTGATGCTCCTGAGCATTTAAATATGCTTCATTCAAACGGAAACAGTCACACTTAATTTCATGGAGAAACCATATTATACTTTGATGGTGCTGTAAAGTTGCAATGTGATGTCTGCGGCTGCGATATAAAGGGCAAGCCATACCACGTGATAATTGAGGGAGCGAAGCTCACGGTCTGCGCTAAGTGTGCAAGGCTCGGCTCAGCCGAATGGAAGCCTGAAGAGGAGACTATGAGGTTTACTCCTAAACTTACACGTCAAATCAGACCTAGAAGAACAGGCATGAAATGGAAGGATGTGATTCCAGAGGAGATCACCGTGATCGAGAATTACGGGTCGATCATTAGAAGGGCGAGGCAAAGTCTGGGTTTAAGCCAGGAGGACTTGGGCAGACGGATCAACGAGAAGGCCTCGGTCATTAAGAAGCTTGAGGGGGAGAAGATAATGCCGGATGAGAGGCTTGCAAGGAAGATCGAGCATGCACTCGGGATCAAACTGCTCGTCCCCTTCACGGTGCCTGAGGTTCCATCAAACCTTTCTAGGGTGCGCAGGGAGGTAACTCTTGGGGAAATAGTTCATCTGAAGGATTCTAGGAGGAAGCTTCGGAACGAAGGCAATAATAGTTGAGAGGCGCGGACGCTTCGAGAAATCCAGATTGGAGGAGCTTAGAAGCCTAGCTGAGGCAGCGGGATATGAGGTTGTAGGGTTTCTGGAGCAGGCTACTCATCCCCATTCACGCTATCGCATAGGCAGGGGGAAGGCTGAGGAACTGGCAAGGATGGTGTCTGAGCTTGGAGCCGAGAAGATAATCTTCGGGGAGGAACTTAATGTTACGCAGATCTACAATCTCGCAAGGCTGACTGGAGTTGAGGTGATAGATAGATTCCAGCTCATCTTGGAGATATTCGATAGGAGGGCCTCGACGAGGGAGGCTAAGCTCCAGATAGAGCTGGCTCGCTGGCGCTATGAACTTGCGCATGCAAGGGAGAAGGTTAGACTCGCGAAGATGGGCGAGCAGCCCGGCTTCCTCGGACTCGGAAAATACGAGGTTGACGTATACTATGAGACCGTTAAGAGGCATGTTCACAGCATCCAAGAAAAGCTTAGGAGGGTTAGAAGAACTAGGGAGCTGCATAGACATAGGAGGAGAAAGCTCGGCTTTCCAACGATCTCCCTTGCTGGATACACGAATTCCGGTAAGAGCACGCTCTTCAAGACGCTTACAGGAGAAGATGTGCCGATAGACGAGGGGCTATTCACAACTCTCTCCACGACTACAAGGATGATGAACCTACTCGGCGTTCCAGTTCTGCTCACGGATACGGTCGGCTTCATCGATAGGCTTCCCATAACACTTGTAGAGGCCTTCCGCTCGACGCTGGAGGAGACGATATTCGCAGATCTCATCCTCCTCGTCGTGGATATAAGCGAGCCTGAAGATGAGATAAGGAGGAAGCTTGAGTGCTGCCTAAATACATTGAGGGAGATAGGTGCTTCTGGAATGCCGATCATAGCCGTCCTGAACAAGATCGATCTCCTCTCGGATGAGGAATTACAGTCTAAGATCGCCTGTCTAGGAGGTTACTCTTTCGATCTAGTTCCAGTCTCAGCCCTACATAGAATGAACATTGACGAATTGAAGGTTAAGATTGCAAGTCGCATGTTAAGGCATGTGAAGTCCCTTGCAGTAATACCCATAAATGGAGATTCACTCTCGCTCCTATCATGGATATACAATCATGCAAAGGTGCTCGAGGTCTCGTATGGAAACTCGGATATTAAAGTCTCATTTTACGCTGAGCCGACGGTCGCCGAGAAGGTAAAGCATAGAGTTGAAGAGTTAGGCGGGGCATTCAAGTATGAAGCCGCGGAAGGTCTATATCCTCAGATTGAATCATAGGCCTAAAAGGGATAAGAGGGTAACAACCCACCTCTTCCTCGCCGCTAGGGCATTAGGCGCCGCGGGAGGCTTCTACTCTGGCGAGGAGGACGAGAAGGTTCAAATGAGCATAGAGAAGGTCAGTAGGTCATGGGGCGGAGGCTTCAAGGTCTCCTATGTTCAGAACTGGGCGAAAAAGATAACGGAGTGGAAGAGGACGGGAGGGAAGGTGATTCACCTAACGATGTATGGGCTTCCATTAATGCAGGTGATTGATCAGATAAGAAGCCTAAAGGAGCCTCTCCTAATAGTCGTCGGCGGAGCTAAGGTTCCCGGCAGAGTCTATGAGATGGCTGACTATAACGTCTCGGTAACGTCTCAACCCCACTCCGAGATAAGCGCCCTAGCACTCTTTCTACATGAATTATTTGAAGGGGAGGAGCTTTCAATCTCCTTCGACGATGCGAAGCTTCGAATAGTTCCTCAGGAGAGGGGAAAGAAGGTTTTGAGGCTAAACGATAAGTAAAATTATAACGAACAATTTAAGTTTGCAGATGCTATTAAATTAGTATGCTGTGATGTAGATGGTGATTTAATGGCCCTATCGAACCGTGAAGTTCTATATAAGGTTGCGAGGATACTCGGCGGGGAGGAAGCGGTTAGCATCGTCAAGATCCTAGAGAACGTTGATGAGATAACAGACGAGGAGATCGTTGCAAAGACGAAGATAAAATTGAATACTGTCCGAAAGATCCTGTATAGGCTTTATAATCATTCCATTGTTGGGCTTAGAAGGACGAGGGATGAGAAGACAGGATGGTTCATCTTCCACTGGAGGCTTCAGCCAGATCAGATCGAGGGCTTCCTAATAAATCAAAAGAAGAAGATCCTTGAGAAACTCGAGGAGAGATTGAGATACGAAAAGTCCCATGAATTCTACTATTGTGGAACTCCGGGGCATAGACGCATACCCTTCGAGGAGGCAACCGAGTATATATTTAGATGTCCCGAATGTGATAAGCCGCTCATGTATTATGATAATAGCAAGATAATCGAGTTTCTGTCGAGGAAGATCGAACAGTTAAGGGCTGAGTTGCAGTGAAGGGAGGGATCCCAACGCCGGAGGAGGCCATAAGGATCCTCCGTGAAAGCGGATGTTCACCTAACGTCATAAGGCACTGCAGGGCAGTAGCCGAGATCGCTGTGAAAATAGCGTTGAAGTGCCGAGAGAGGGGAGTTCCAATAGATATTGAACTCATACGGATAGGCGCTCTTCTCCATGATTTGGGCCGCTCAAAAACCCACAGCGTTCACCATCCTATAGTCGGGGCTAAAATAGCGGAAGAGCTTGGACTTCCAGAAGCTGTCATAAGGATAATTAAGAGGCATATTGGAGGAGGCTTAACAGCGGAGGAGGCAGCTGAGCTAGGATGGCCAGTTGAGAATTATCTTCCAGAGACATTAGAGGAGAAGATCGTGACATACGCCGATAAGCTGATAGATGGAGATAAAGTTGTTCCAATCGAGAAGACGATAGAGGAGTTCAAGAGAAAGCTCGGAGAGGATCATCCGTCAATAAAACGGATAATGGATCTGCATAGGGAAATAATGGAGTTATGCGGCGGCTCAATAGAGTAGCATTCAGACCTGCCTACTCTAAGACGTATTCCTCATTCGGCTCTAGAATAACTACCTTCACATTGGAGGATCCCTCAACCTTCCTCCTGAACTCCTCTGGGTCAGTGTCCCATCTGTGCATTGGAATTGCAACCTCAGGATTTATCGCTATGGCCGCCTCAGCCGCCTCCTCATTATCCATCGTGTATGTCCCCCCGCTTGGGAGAAGAGCCAACGAGATATCCTTCAGTTCCCTCATTTCAGGAATGAAGTCTGTATCGCCGGCATGATAGATCCTCTTATCGCCTATCGTGATGACATATCCATTTCCGAAGCCCTTAGGATGGAATGGAACGCCTGGAGATCTAAACCGCTTATAATTATATGCGTGAACTGCCTCAACGGTTATGCCGTTAACCTCGGTCTTCTCGCCCGGCCTTAAGGCTCTCACGTTTCCACTGATCTTTGAGGCGCATTCAGGCGGGCAGATGATCACTGTGTCCCCCATGCTTATCCTCTTTATCTTCGAAGTGTCGAAGTGGTCATAGTGTGAATGCGTAACTAGTATTAGGTCTGCCTTCTCGGCATACTCGCCCTCGTAGGGATCAATGTAAATGTTCCTTCCGTCAGCTCTTATCTGAAAACTCGCATGCCCAAGCCACTTCACGATAATGCCCATCAATCATCCCCAAAAGAATAATTTAATTCTCAACTTATCTATTTTCCGCCTCAACGCTGAGGAGTTATCCTCAAGTCTATATTGGTAGAAGCCTAAGATTCAGGAATGTTTTGAGGCATATATCCAATCCGAAGAGTATCAATATTATGCCAAGCGCTACTAGTAGCGCCCCATATCCCCTGGATCTCAGTATCCTCACACTGCCTTCGCCGGCTAAGCTCATTAGGGCAAGCCAGAAATAATCCATCCACACATGCGCTACATACATGATCAGCAGGACTTGAAGGCCCATGCTCATTGACATCCTGATCAGAGGCATCCCAACGGAGAGCCACCAGAGCAGGAAGTATGGATTGAGCCCCGTTAGGAGTAATCCTATCAGTAATGGATTGTATGCATAGTCTCCTCTCCCGCCCTTAAATTCTGTCTTCAATCTCAGCACACTAATCCCGTCCCTTATCGTTAGATATGAAAAGAAGAAGATGAAGGCTGAAATAGCGGCGGTCAAGGCGAAGTTTACAATCACGCTACTAAGCAAGACTGTGATTGATGAGTAAAGCATAGCAATAACCAGAATGTAGGGAAACTCAAATATTGTATGGCCAAGAGCTATAATAAGGCCTCCCCTCCCGGATCCCCTAGCCCCAATCATAACCGCCGAGGCCGTTAAGGGACCCGGCGACATCACTCCCGAGACTGAGACAGCAATAGTAGTGATTATTAAGCCAATTAAATCCATACCAATACTCCTTCTCCATTTGATCGCAATAATCTAAAAGCGAAAAGCTTATGGACCTTCAAATCCGCAGTTTGGACATTTATATTGCCTGCCGAACTGCCTGCATTTTTCGCATCGCCAAATTATTATCTGCCCGCAGTTTGGGCATGGAAACTTCGTTGCATCGGTTCCGGGCGGGATTATCCTATTGCATGATGTGCATTTCGGCATGCTGACCCGTCTGGCTTCACTCAACCCGCTCACCCGGAGATGATCTCCAGAAAATAGTGAGGGTCGCATATTTATGCTTATCCATTAATCTGCGGCTCCCTTAAGCCTAAGAGGTGCAGTAGCATCTTGAATATCCCCCCGTGATGTATGAGCTCTGAGAGCACGCGGCTCTGAAAATCCATGTCTCCAAGATCGGATATGACTCTGCAGAGGTCCTCCCTCTTTATGAACTCGAATAATTTGTCGATCATCCTGTCGGATAATGCATTCAGTATCCTTCTAGCCCAGAGCATATACCTGAATTCCCTGCCAAGCATGCCCCTCCAGATCCTCTCGTATGAGGCTAGGAATCCGCTGTTGAATCTGCCGAGCCTAACGGCTTCAGCAGCGACCCTACCAGCGGTCACTCCGCAGATCCCTCCGAGAATAACTCCTCCGCCGGTTGTAGGCTTAACCTGCCCAGCGGCATCCCCAACTATAAGCAGACGATCCGCGAATGTCCTTCTTATCGGACCTGAAGTCACTATCGTTCCAGAGCGAACAGCAAGAACCTCGTACTCCCCATCTTTAAATCGCCTCTGAATGAAGCGGTTGAGTAGCATTCTCGGATTCGCCCCCTTACAGCCCAATCCAACCCTCACGGAGTCACTGCTGAGAGGGATTAGCCATGCAAAGAATCCCGGGGCAACCTGCCTTCCGAGATGCACCTCAACATATTCCGGGTCAACGCTTACCCCGCTGAGATCAAACTGTAATGCTGGAAGAAGACATGCGCCGTTTGGAGGCTCTAAACCAGCGGCCTTAACTAGTCTAGATGGTATGCCCTCCGCATCGATAAGGATCTCAGCCACGAGCCTGTCTGGCTTGGAACATACATGGACCCCAAGCCTATCCACGCTTATACCATAAACTTTACAGTTGAGTCTTATCTCGGCTCCGGCCTTCTCTGCCTGAGAGGCTAAGAATTTATCGAATAGAGATCGATCAACGACGCATGCCACAGGCCTATCCCTCTCTACCTTTAGGGATAAGCCGGATGGAGAATAGAAGATCGCGCCTCTAACCATATTCTGCACATAAGAATAATCGATTGGAATCTTCAATCTTTCCAGCCCATTTAGGCTTAGTAGGCCAGCGCAGTGACAGGGAATCCCCACCTCAGGGTGCTCCTCTAGGACTAGAACTTCCGCTCCGCTCTTGGAGGCTTCCCTCGCTGAGAGAAGCCCAGAAGGCCCTGCCCCAACAACTATGACCTGTTGATTCTCCAAACTCAAGAATACTGCTCCCATCTTGAAATTGATAACTCAAAAATTCCTCACATAATACAGGTGAGTGCTTACCTGTTAATCTTTATCTTTTCGCCGCGAATTAACCTCTCTACATCCTGCCTCTCTATAACCGGAATATTCACTGGTAATGTAATCTTAAGCGCGGCCATCGCGCTTCCATACTCCAATCCCGTCTGAACGTCTCTCCTTAAATAGCCATATATGAATCCGGCTGCGAATGCATCTCCAGCTCCGAGAGGATTCACCTCCCTAACTGGATGTGGCCTCCCACGGAATATCCTAGTTGTCCTCGCTATGCTGCCCTTATCTCCAAGCGTGATGACAACAACCTCGCTTCCATACTCCTTCTTAAGTCTCAATGCTGCCTCCTCTGGAGGTAGATCATCATTTAAGAGGATATTCGCGTCTCTCCAGGTCGATATTAGAATATCGATGTTAGGTAGGATCTTGTCTAGGCACCTCCTCGCCTCATCCGGGCTCCAAAGTAAAGAGCGGTAATTAACGTCGAATGAGGTCTTAACTCCCATCTCCCTCGCCTTTTCAGCAGCCTTGATCGTGAGTTCCCTGCAGCATTCACTCAGCGCAGGCGTGATCCCTGTTTGATGCAATATCTCAGCTTGGCCGATATACTCCCAATCGATCTCCTCAGACCTAAGCGTCGTGAATGCTGATCCAGCTCTGTCATAAATTGTCTTTAACGGTCTTGGATCAGCCCCGAACTCTACAAAGAATAATCCGACACGTCCCTTATCAGTTAGGATTACGCGGGAAACGTCCACGCCGTAGCTCCGCATCGCGTTTAGGATCTTCCTTCCAAGAGCATTATCGACTAGCTTGCTGATCCATCCTGAATGCATCCCAAGTCTCTCAAGCCCAATCGAGACGTTAGTTTCAGCGCCTCCGAGCATAGCGATGAATGTATTTGAGTTCTCTATTAGCTGGAAGGGTGGAGGTGCGAACATGATCATGGTCTCGCCTATAGTTACGGCCTCCACCCTTCTTCTCTCTGAGTTGAGTTTGGCTTTCCCCTGCATATCCGCTAAACCCTACTCGCTGAGTAACCCCAACCTAACAAACTCATCCTTCATTCTCTTCTTTTCTTCCTCTGTAACTGGAAGCACAGGCCGCCTTGGAACTCCAACTTCTACTCCGCGCTCCTGAAGCATCGCATAGCATGCAGCGGCCGTGGACTTCGCTATGTGAAGTATCCTTCTGGCCTCATTGACCTTAAGCTGCAACTTTACGGCCTCATCATAATTCTTGTTCACCGCTGCATTATAGAGGTCAACCACGACCTCTGGGAATGCATTTGCAAGTCCTGAGACGCATCCGTTTGCCCCCAACATGACAGCCGGAAGTAGAAGAGCCTCTGTTCCTATTATCAAGTTGAAGTCCCTTGAGCCTACCTCCAATACGAAGTGGGAGAACTCGACCAGGTTGAATCCGCTGTCCTTCAAGCCCTTAACTCCAACATCGGCCAATTTAACCAGCACTGATGGGGTTATCGTGAATCCCGAGGTCTTCGGATTATTGTATGCATAGACTGGCAAGTTCACGGAGTTAACAAGCTGCCTATAATGCTCAACGACCGTTTCATCATCATGCCTGTAATAGTATGGGGGAACAGCGGCTACCGCGTCAGCTCCATTATCCTCAGCGTGCTTTGCAAGCTCAATAACCTCATTTGTGCTGGTCGCCCCGACATGCGCTATGATGGCCATCTTACCCCCAACCTGATCAACTGCGATCTCCAATACCCTTTTACGCTGCTCAATCGTCATTATTGGGCCTAAACCATAAGTGCCGCATAGGAAGACTCCATGAGAGCCCTTTTCCACCTGAAAGTCCAGAAGTCTCCTCAACCCCTCCTCGTATACTTCTCCGTTCTTATCAAATGGCGTAATTAGCGGAGGTATAACGCCTTTAATCTCCATCTGGGTCACCTCCAGATTTATTTCTTCTCCACATATTAAAAACTATCTTGGTTGGATGAACATAACCTTAAAATATTCCTAATTCTTCATTAGTGCAACATAAAGCGGATGGAGGAAGAGGCTTGGCTAAGGTTCTAATCTCATTGAAGATATTTCCTTCAGATATCAACATCGACCTGGAAGGCTTAAAAGGTAAGATCCAGAAAGCCCTTCCAGACTATGCATCAGTATATAAATTTGAGGAGGAGCCCGTTGCCTTCGGATTGGTAGCAATAATAGCCCACATCTTGGTTCCCGAGGATAGGGCTGGAGGAGTAGATGAGGTTGAAGAAGCCCTAAACGGGATTGAGGAGATAAGTAACATACAAACCTTAACAGTTAGACGGTTATAGCCGTTCACTACGTTTATATAGTTTTTTGCTCCTTTCATTGTTTGATAATCGGATAAGCCATTAATATGCGGTGATACAATTGACTGAGGTTCAGCTTAGAGTAGGTGACGCAAAACAAAGGGATGTAGCCAGAGGAATAGCGAGGATAGATCAGCAGACTATGGAGAGACTTCAAGTCTCAGCTGGGGATGTAATTGAGATAATTGGGAAGAAGAGGACATCTGCGATTGCGTGGCCAGCATACTCGGAGGATCAGGGTAAGGGAATAATTAGGATTGACGGCTTCACACGTAAGAATGCTGGCGTCTCAATAAATGAGTATGT
Organism: uncultured Candidatus Bathyarchaeia archaeon; assembly: GCA_964508155.1. Lineage (GTDB taxonomy): Archaea > Thermoproteota > Bathyarchaeia > Bathyarchaeales > DTEX01 > B63. Next base: position 246,196 of record CAZDRE010000001.1, on the reverse strand, counting down.
AACTGTTCGTCGGGCTGAGGTTAGGGATGCGATAAGCATAGTATTGGCTCCAATAGATATGCGTCTAAATGTAGATGAGGACTTCACGAACTTCGTTAAGAATAGGCTAATGGAGAGGACGTTCGTTGAGGGAGATACAACCCTAGTCATGATGCTTGGGCATCCAGTTCAGTTTACGGTGATGAAGACTAGGCCTCGGGGCGTAGTCAGATTAACATACGATACGAAGCTTCAGATACTCTCTGAGCCTGCTCCTGAGGCGAGGGGCGTTCCAAGAACGACCTATGAGGATATAGGCGGCTTGAAGGAGGAGATACAGAGACTCAGAGAGATGGTAGAGCTCCCAATGAGGCATCCCGAGATCTTCCAGAGGCTTGGGATAGACCCGCCTAAGGGCGTTCTCCTACACGGCCCTCCAGGCTGTGGTAAGACTCTTCTTGCAAGGGCAGTCGCTAACGAGTCAGATGCGAACTTCTTCTCGATAAATGGGCCTGAGATAATGAGCAAATTTTACGGCGAGTCTGAAGCTAGGCTACGTGAGATCTTCCAGCAGGCTGAGAAGAATGCCCCGGCGATAATCTTCATCGACGAGTTGGATGCGATAGCGCCTAAACGCGAGGAGGTAACAGGAGAGGTTGAGAGGAGAGTTGTAGCTCAGCTCTTAGCGTTGCTTGACGGATTGACGAGTAGGGGAAATGTGATCGTTATAGGAGCCACTAACAGACCGAACGCCCTTGACCCTGCCCTTAGAAGGCCTGGAAGATTCGACCGTGAGATCGAGATTGGAATTCCGGATAAGCAGGGTCGATATGAGATCCTGCAGATCCATACGAGGGGAATGCCACTGGCGAAGGACGTTGACTTAAAGAAGCTAGCCGAGATAACCCATGGATATACAGGGGCCGACTTGGCCGCTCTATGCCGCGAAACGGCCATGAAGGCCCTGAGAAGATATCTGCCCGAGATCGATCTTGAACAGGAGAGGATCCCACCCAGCGTCTTGGAGAAAATGGAGGTCAAGATGGAGGACTTCCTGAATGCATATAGGGAGATAACTCCCACGGCAATGAGGGAGGTTGCAGTTGAGGTTCCCACAGTCCACTGGAGTGATATTGGAGATCTAGAGGAGGTTAAGCAGGAGCTTAGGGAATGCGTTGAGTGGCCTCTTAAGCATCCAGAGGTCTTTAAGAGGATGGGAATAAAGCCTCCTAAGGGAGTTTTACTCTTCGGCCCTCCAGGCTGTGGTAAGACTCTTCTTGCAAGGGCAGTCGCAACTGAGAGCGAGGCAAACTTCATATCAATTAAGGGTCCAGAGGTCTTCTCAAAGTGGGTTGGAGAGTCCGAGAGGGCCATCAGGGAGGTCTTCAGAAAGGCTAGGATGTCTGCCCCAGCGATAATCTTCTTCGACGAGATCGACGCGTTGGTTCCGAGGAGAGGAGCAGGATACGCGGATAGCGGGGTGACCGAGAGGGTTATCAGTCAGCTCCTAACCGAAATAGACGGAATAGAGACCCTACAGGAGGTTGTGATATTGGCGGCTACAAATAGGCCTGACATATTGGATCCAGCGATCCTCAGGCCGGGCAGGATCGATAGGATGATCTATGTTTCAGAGCCCGATGAGGAAGCCAGATATCAGATCTTCAAGATACACACGAAGAACATGCCCTTGGATGAGGATGTCGATCTAAGGAAGCTCGCAGGCCTAACTAAGGGATATTCTGGAGCCGATATAGAGTCTGTCTGTCGTGAAGCAGCATTAATAGCGCTGAGAAGGGACATAAACTCAAAGACCGTTACGCTCGCAGATTTCGAGGAGGCACTCGAGAAGATCGGGCCGAGTATAACGCCAGATATGGACAAGTGGTATAGGAACTTCATGAAGCAGGCTAGAAAGGCTCAGAAGCCAACTCCTTTAATAGCATAGAAGGGTACGAAGCGGAATGAGCACTTGGAAGGTCCATCCTGTCTATCTGACGATAATAGAGATCCTCAGAGAGAAGGGATCAATGACGGATACGGAGCTACTAGAAACCCTAAGGGTCTTCTATAAGGATATAGGAATGGACGACCTAAACAAGAACCTAATGGCCATGGAGATATCAGGATTAATCCATGTCTCATCATTAACAAGGGGAAAAAGACTAATTGAACTAAAAGAAAAATAACAAATACTTCTGAGATCCTTAAATATTCCCAAGCTGATCAAGCACGTCCGAGGTTATGGTAAACGGATGTGCTTGAGCATTTAATAAGCATAAATTGGGCCTATTCAGTATGTAAGAAACGAGGAAAGAGCTCGGGAGTCTCATAAAGAGAATTGAAAGTACCTTAAAAGCTTGTGGAAGAACTGGTGCGAGTATATTGTGGTCTCGTAGGGAGGATTGAGGGTTTTTAAAGATTTTTCTGCATGTTGGGATGCTGACATCAACACCCTATTGGCGGGTTTCTGGTTGGTATTGGTCTTAGCGTTTTGGCTATATCTGATCCTTTAGCGATTTTTCTTACAGCTTCGAAGGCTGGAATAAATAAATAATGAGCCCTACTATATTTCCGGGTATGGAGAGGAGGAGATTAGGTAAGACGGGGCACATGAGTAGTATAGTTACTTTTGGTTGTGCCGCTCTTATTGGTGTTTCTCAGAGGGATGCCGATAGAGTCGTTAGGTTCGTTCTTGAGCATGGCGTGAACCACTTTGATGTAGCCCCCTCATATGGGGATGCTGAGCTTAGGCTTAAACCGATACTTAAGGAGTATAGGGATGAGATCTTCCTTGCATGTAAGACCCTAAAGAGGAGAAGGGAGGAGGTCGCTGAGGAGCTCCGCCGCTCCCTAGATAGGCTTGGAGTAGACTACATAGACCTATACCAATTTCACGCCTTAGATAAGCCCGAGGACATTGAGGTGGCCTTTGGGCCTGGCGGGGCTCTTGAAGCTATGCTTGAGGCTAGGGATGAGGGGCTTATAGGGCATATAGGGATTACAAGTCACAGACCTCCAGCAATAATTGAGGCTCTAAGTAGATTCGACTTTGAGACTGTTCTCTTCCCGCTGAATTTTGTTCTGAAGAGGCATAGATGCCCAGAGAACGATTATGAACAGGTATTGAGGCTTGCCAAGGAGAGGGATGTCGGAACCATAGCCATGAAGGTCTTCGCTAAGCAGCCATGGCTGACTGAGAAGCGACCATACAAGACGTGGTATGAACCCTTTGATACTCAGAGGGAGATAGATCTTTGCCTCTGGTTCGCACTCTCAGAGGGAGTGACGACTGTGACGACACCGGCGGATACGCGGCTTATCCCGATGGTGATAGACGCCGCCGAGAGGTACCGTGAACTCTCCAGGGATGAGATAGAGGAGCTACTCAGATCAGCGGATAACCTTAAACCTCTATTTCCCAGGGAGTAGCCAAGGCGAGGATTAAACGTGGCTGTTATCCCAACAGCATAATAAACGCCGCGAATATTCTTCTTCAATCGTTTAGGGCCGAATAGTTAGCGGCTGCATCCAATTCCATTTGAGACACTCCATAATGAAAAATGTTAATCTTCTATCGCTACTATATTATGGCGTTAAAGTGGAGGTTCAAGTTTTGGGTTCATGGATCTTCACTCACGGCGATGTTGATGGCTTATGTGCTGGAGCCATAGCCTTAGCGGCATACCCAGATGCCAATGTATTCTTCACGCATCCATACGGCTTAGAGGGAGATCTACATGAGGCTGAAGATGCTGACAGAATCATAATATGCGATATTGCTCTCTCAGAGAGTCATCTGAACGGGCTCTTAAAGGCATTCTGCAAGATAGCTGAGACGAGCGAACTAATATACATCGATCATCATCCACTACCAGAAGGCCTATCTGAAGATGAGATACCCGGAGTTGTCGTTCACAGCCTTGATTCCTCAGCCTCAGAGCTGACCTACAGGTTCTTTCAGTCCCGGATAGACCCGCTTCACGCCCGGACGGCGATCATGGGCGCTATTGGAGACTATCTTGATGATACACCGTTGATCAAACGGTTACTGGAGAGATGGGATAAGAGGACATTATACTTCGAGAGCGGTCTGCTGGTTCAGGGGATCGAGGGCCAGAAGAGAAACTATGATCTTAAACGTAGCATAGTATATAATTTGGCGAATAAAATCCCTCCGAGCTTCGATAGGATGCTCGTGGAGCTAGCAATTCAGAATACGCATCTGGAGGAGATAGCGATTAGGGAGCTACGTGACAGGGCGAAACTATTCGGGAATATAGCATACATACTCAACTTTCCCTTCTCACATGGGAAGACCGCAACCTACATTAGGGGATTAACGGGCGCAATGGTTGGATTGGCTGGGGAGGAGAGAAGGGACATGATAGATATGAGCCTAAGAGCAAGCAGCCAAAAGATAGACCTAAACAGAATATTGAGGAGGATAACTCCGCCTCTCGGCGGAAGCGGAGGCGGACATCCAATGGCAGCCGGGGCGAGGGTCCCAAAAGAAAAGTTCATGGAGTTCCTTAGGGAATTGAATGAATGCCTAAAGAGTATCGATTAGCCTGGAGGCGGGCGGACTCCAAGCTCCAAAGTCGCATTCACCAGCCTCCCAGCCCTTATAACAGCAATCTGGATCTTATCTCCAGGCCTGGTATTCCTCTCGAGATACGTTGACAGGTCATCTCCATTCCTAATCCTAGTTCCATTGATCATAACTATTATGTCACCGCCAACCTTTATACGTAGGTTATCAACGATTACTGTTCTATTTCCGCCTCTCAACCCCGCTTTCTCAGCTGGGCTTTCAGGTATGACCTCAACAATAAGCAATCCGTACGTGACATTCACATTCATTATCTTTGCAATGTCATAGTTCATGTCGACTCCTCTTATCCCAAGCCATGGATGCGGATAGCTCTCCCCCCTAATCAGATAGGGCAGCTCCCTAAGGATGGTATCTGAGGGGATCGCAAATCCAACTCCTTGAGCCCCCGCAATTATGGCCGTCGTGACGCCGACGACTTCACCGCGTAGATTAAGTAGAGGTCCTCCGGAGTTTCCTGGATTTATGGGCGTGCTTATCTGGATCACATCTGCGATCGGGTATCCTCCAGTTGCAGACTCACTTATGGATCTGCCGAGCTGACTTATAACACCGGTCGTTATTGAGCCTGCAAGTCCAAAGGGGCTTCCAATCGCTATTACGGGCTGACCGATCTTAAGGGTGGATGAGCTGGCTATTCTAAGCGGTTTAAGCTTAGATGCCGGTGCATCCGTTGATAGTATGGCTAGGTCGCTGTATGGGTCTCTTCCGATGACATGGGCTGGGTATGTCTCTCCGCTTAGAAGCGAGATAGTTATATCCGAGGCCCTCTCGACGACGTGATTATTAGTTATGACTATTAGATTTCCATCGTAAGAGTATATGAAGCCTGAACCTTGAACCTCCTCATATTCGCTTCCGAAGATAGTCTGCCTCAAGACTTTCCCGCGGATAACAACGATCGAGTCCTTAACCATATCATATACTTCGCTGAATGAGTAGGTTGGCTGAACAGAGATGTTTTGCATCTTCAAATTTGAGATTTCACTACGGATCTGCGATATTTGATCGCTTAACTCCCTAATCCGTATGCTCTCCTTTTGTATGGTATCCTGCAACTCCCTAAGGTTAAATGCCAGTATGGAGATCGAGCTGAGATAAATGATCAAAGAGATCACTAGGAAGGTCTTCAGGGTGAACGGCTCGTCTTGTCCACTCAAGATACATCCCCACAGATCTAAATTGCATTCGTGAAATTAAGGGTTCCCTAAGTGATCAGCCGTAAAGCCAAGTAATAATCGCGTACTAATCGTATCTACCATACTTCTTGACGAGCTCTATAACCCTCTTGTATTGCTTGAAGCTGACGTTCTTGGGAACAGAGTGATCCGAATGGTATATGTATCCGCCTCCCTCCTTAGCGGCAGTTATCTTCCTCTTAATCTCCTCCTCTATCGGCTTTGGATCATCCAGCGCCATTAGCCTAACGTCTATTCCGCCCATTAAGGCTATTTTATCGCCATACTCCTCCTTTAATTCTATCAGGTCCATTCCAGCCTTAACCTCTAATGGCTGTAGACAATCTATTCCCTCCTCAATGAAGTATGGAATCAGATCCTTAACTCTCCCGCAGCTATGAAGGATCACATACATGCCTCTACTATGGAAGAACCTGCATAGCTCCTTAAAGACTGGATGTAGCTGCTCCTCAAAGTGCCTCGGAGAGAAGAATAGGCCCTTCCTATATCCAAGATCACACGCAAGAAAGGCGCCGTCAAATTTGAATCCCGCCCTGATCATCCTATCGCACATCTCCATCACGAGCTTTGCATCGGTCCAATACATGTCTATGACCCAATCCGGCTCGGCTATAATAGCCTTCAAGAGGCGGGGAGTGGCAACGTAGGATTGAATCTTATCGAATCCAACAGCAGCCCAGTAAGTTACGAATCGTCCCCGACTGTATTGTCTATGAAACTCCCTGAGGCCTGTGACCCAATCAACTCTATAATCGCTGGGCTTTAACCTCGGCTTTATCCTCTCCCAGTCCTCCCTACTCTTACATGGATAATCAATTATCATTGGAGTCGTGGAGTAATCGCGATGATTCTTTCTAATGCCGCCGAAGCTCGTCCTCTCCACGATGTATTCCTCGTCTTCTGATATGATCTCAACTGGAAACTGAGGGGAAGTATCAGCTCCGAATCCGCATATTTCATAGCCGAAATAATCCGCCGGTGAAACCCCAGATGGAAGTCCCTCAGCCCTCCACCTATCAACGGTCGCCTGCCACGGACTATCATGTATTGGGATCCTATCCGCCTCACGGTGCTCAAGGGCCATCTTAACTCTCTCACGAGGCTCCATGCAGATCACTCCGAGCCTCACTCATTAATGCATCCGGAAAATGTTATATCTTTATCGGGCTGACATAAGGCTTCAACGTCGAACCCTAACGATCACGATTGGTTTATGGTTGATTTTTCTCAACATCTCCCATGTAACACCCGTTACGTCAACGCCGAACCTATCAGCCATGTCCCAAACCGTCCGTCCCGCCCCAAAGCCCCTAGCCCTATTCGCCGCATCAGCTATGTTCAAGGCTGACTCAACATCTAATCTTATCCCAGAGATGGCAATGGGGGTTGATCTATGCTTCAGTCTCAGCGCCCTCCCAAGGATATACGCCGCCGCTGGAAGCCTATGTATTCCATCAAAGGAGACTGGGCGATGTGTAAAGTGAAAGTTTCTGAATGAGTATGTCTTGTCGGTATCCACGATCATAACCGCAACTCTCTTTCCGAGCCTGCTCCGTATATAAAGCCTAATCTTATCAGCATCTCTCTGCGGGTCATCCAGTGGGAGACATACATAGGCGTATGGCAAGTTGCTACCGTCAATTCCGCCCTCAGAACCCCAAAGTAGAGCCTCCAAGAATCCCGCGTATCTCAATGCCACCTGCTTATGTCTGCTTCCTTCCTCACATGGATACCTTCTTAATCTCTGAATGTTCTTCTCCCTCAGGCGGCATAATCTCCCCAAGAAGCATCCCCATATTATCCTCGTCCAGAAGCGTGCTAAGAACATAGCCAAGAATCCAGCCTTCACGCTTTTCTCATCAACTATCAGCCCCTTAGCGATAGACAACGCCTTCTCAGAGATTACGATTATGTCTCCATCGTTCAATTTGCCCCTGAGAGCCGAGACTATAATATCCAAGTAATTCGAATTGGGCATCCAATACTCCGTTCTGATCGCACTAATGAAGTATTCCTTCATCCTCGGCATTTCCAAAATGAAACTGTAGAACTAAACGAAATATAGGGGAAGCTGCCCTTTTAATGATTAGTGAGGGGCTTCGGGAAATATGAGCGTATGAGCCGCAACCTCATAGAGCAAAACTTGAAGGCATCAATTCAGAATCTGTGTGTGCGGAGATTCTCTGACGAGATACTGGCGGCCTTCGCCCAGCCAGTATTCGTAGGGATGAATGGAACAAAGGGCAGGATAGACGTAACTGTAATACTCAAGTCTACGTCCCGTAAGTTGTCTTATGGACGGGAACCTCTCAATGATGGAATAGTCTCCATTCTAGTAGCCGACCATAGGACGTTTGAGATGGATGTCGAGAGCGACTGGCTTGGAGGATTACTAACCGAGAGCCTGCTCTTTCCGTATGAGCCATTGATCAATGAGGCTCTAATCAGACACTACGAGATCAAGCTTAAAATGAGGATGATAAGCGAGATCATAGATAATCTTATCCTCGAGTATCCGGAGCTCTCCAGGGAGATACTGATCAAGCCCGAATACTTCATGTGGGAAACTATAGCCCGGAAGCTCTCGCTGTATCCGCCTAACATATGCAGGCTCTTAGATCCTAAACGCGGATTAATCAGCAGGAAAATTCAAGAATTGATCATGCCTGGGTTCCTAAAGGCCCTTAAGAGACTAGAGAGGGATCATGTGATCTCCATCTCGAATGGATACGTCAAGATAAGTGAACGCTATATTGAGTCTCTCAAGGGCTGGAGGATACGAATCCCAAGTCTCCTCAGAAATGTCAGAGACGCCATACTTAGGCATGGAATTGAGTTCTTCCCTAAGATGATGAGTTCCCTCCTAGAAGATTATATTGCATTTGCAAGTCAATCAATTACTGAGGGAAGATTTCTATCCGAAATTGAAGATACAAAGAGTTTCCTCTTCATTCCGACGTCCTCGGGGCTGGTATCCCTATCGGAAAAGAGGAGAATCAGCAGCTTTATGGATTCCCTATTCGCAGGGAAGAGTTCAACTGTTAGAATTGAGAGGCTGGGAGGAGTGTTAAACTCCGTTTATCTCATAACGGTTATGAAGGAGGGAAAGCCTAAACGGAAAGTCGCAAAAGTCTTTAAGAGCTGGTATAATCTAAAGTGGCTTCCAATAGCATTATGGACCCTCGGGTCAAAGGAGTTCGCGGTTTTGGGGAAGACTAGGCTTGAGAGAGAATACTCCATAAATAAGCTCCTCTCAAGCAATGGGATAGCCGTACCGAGAATTCTGCATATAAGCCCATCTGAGGGTATACTGATTCAGGAATATATTGAGGGTGAGAGTTTAACGCGGATAATAAAGAAGATATGCTCGTCAGGTGGCGATGAGGATCAGCTTTACTCCATAATCAGCATGGTTGGAGAAGAGATAGCCAAGATCCACGGTTTAAACGTCTCGCTTGGAGACTGCAAGCCCGAAAATATCAAGTTAGCCGAGGACGGAAGGATATTCTTTCTCGATCTAGAGCAGGCTGAGAGAGGCGGTGATCAAGCATGGGACATAGCAGAGTTCCTCTACTATTCAGGGCACTACGCCTCCCTATCTCCACTTAAAGTTCCAAGAAGGATCACCGAGAGCTTCATAGATGGATACTTAAGGGGCGGGGGGAGAGTCGAGAATGTTAAGCGTGTTAGATCGCCAAGATACATTAGGGCCTTTAGCTTCTTCACTCCGCCCCACATAATCTACGTAATAGCGAATACATGCGTCAGGAAGATCAAGGCGGAATTGGGCTGAGCAATCCATTTTTATCCATAATGAACCTTAATCATTCTTGGTATGAGATGACGAGCATAACCTTCTACGGAGGAGTCGATGAGGTAGGTGGAAATAAGATCCTCATAGAAGATGAGGATTCAAGGATACTCCTCGACTTCGGCATGTCATTTACTCTGAGATACCAGTATTACTCGATTCCATTCCTCTCACCCAAAGATGAGAATGATCTCTTAGAATTTGGGATCTTACCCAGAATTAAGGGAGCATACAAGTTCGAGCGTGATGAACCAGCAATTGATGCTGTCTTCCTTTCACACTCGCATCTCGACCACTCGGCATACATATCCTTCCTCAAAAGGGAGATACCGATCTACTGCGGCGAGACAACGGCAACCATATTAAGGACCTACAGCGAAGTTCACCTCCCTAGCCTAGAATTCAATATTGAAGGGTTAAGATTCAATACCTTCAGAACTGGAGATAAGGTGAGGATTGGAAGCATCGAGGTTGAGCCGATTCACGTGGACCATTCGGTTCCAGGATCCTATGGCTTTATAATCCACACAACCTCCGGGACGATCATCTACACGGGAGACTTCAGGAGGCACGGTTCAAGGCCTGATTTAACGGAGGACTTCATAAGCAGATCCTCAGAGAGCCATCCGGAAGCTCTCATCTGCGAGAGCACGAATATGGCTTCAGTTGAGATATCATCTGAGCGGGAGGTTATGGAGAAGATCAACAATGTGGTCAGTAGAGCATCTGGACTTGTGATGGCAAACTTCTCATGGGCTGACATTGACAGGCTCAGATCTTTCTATGAGGCCGCCGAGAAGAATGAGAGAAGCCTCGTCGTCACGCCTAAGCAAGCTCATCTTCTGAATCAGCTAAGCGGAGATCCGCACTTGAATGTTCCGAAGGTCGATGAGCTCCTAATCTTCAGGAGGGAGAAGAAGAGATATTATGATTGGGAGAAGGAGATTATGGATTCGGCCGAGACGATAGACTCCCATGAGATATCGGGAAGGCAAAGCGAGATCATCCTTGTCTGCTCCTTTTATGATCTGACCGAACTCACGGAGATAAGACCCGATGCCGGAAGCTGCTATATATTATCCGCTTCTGAGCCATTCAATGAGGAGATGGAGATGGACTATAATAGGCTGATAAACTGGCTTGAGCACTACGGCCTTCCACAATTTCACATTCACGTCTCTGGGCATATCACGCCTTTGCATCTTAGAGAATCGATCATGACGATCGATCCGAAGGTTGTATTCCCGATTCACGGAGTTCATTCAGAGCTCTTCCGCAGATTCATGAGGGATATAAGAGGCGAAATAATAACGCCTGAAAAGGATAAAAGATATCGGATTTAATAATACACTAAAAGAGGTCAGTGATCAATCTTGGGAAATATCATCCGAGAAGGGGATGATGTGCTTTTATATCTCGATAAAAGGAGAAGCTACCTCGTTAGGATAGAAAGAGAAAAGAGGGTTCACACGCATAAGGGCTTCATAGACCTGACTGGGCTGATAGGCAGAGAATTTGGCGCTCGAATACTCAGCAACAAGGGAGTCGAATTCGTAGCGTTCAAGCCCACAATAAGGGATTACATATTTAAGATCTCAAGGAGAACGCAGATAATATACCCAAAGGATATATCCCTAATAGTATTCTTCAGCGGGATCGGGCCTGGAAGCCGAGTTGTAGAGGGAGGAACAGGCGCTGGAGCTTTGACGGCGGCCTTGGCGAATTATGTGAGGCCGTCAGGAAAGGTTTATAGCTATGAGATCAGAAGGAAATTCTTGGAGTTGGCAGCTGAAAACCTTAGGAGAATAGGCGTGATCGATTATGTCGAATTAAAGAATAGAGATTTAACGGAGGGGATAGAGGAGAGGGATGTCGACGCCGTCATCCTAGACATGGCGACTCCCTGGCTTGTAGTTCCGCATGCCTACGAGGCCCTTAGGGGAAGCGGAACCTTCATATCATTCAGTCCAACTGTGGACCAAGCCGTAAAGACCGTTGAGGCTCTGAGGCAGAATGGATTTGCGGGCATAGAAACCTTCGAGTCCATGTTTAGGGGCATGCAGATAGAGAGGGGCAGAACTCGACCTGAGACATTGATGACGGGCCATACGGGATATATAACTGTTGCGAGGAAAGCGTTGAAGTAAGCGCATGGGATTCTGGAAAAGTAAAATATATGTTTGATGATGGTGTGATCTTCTGAAAAAGCGGAGAACACGGGCTTTGTCTAATAAGGAGATAAGCTCGGGAAGGGAGAAGGCCTTAGAGAGTGGATTATTCATATTCGTCATGCTAATTCTGCTTGCACTCATTGGAAGCTTAGCTCTCCAATGGGTCCTCTCCCTCGTCCTTCATACGAATGTCCCTCTCCATACGCCCATATCTGGAAGTATGGAGCCGACGTTGAAGGTGGGAGATCTACTCATAATATGCGGAGGACTGAAAGCCGAGGATATCCATGCCAGCCCCAAAGATGGAGACATAATAGTCTTTAAGAATCCGGATAACCCTGAGGGCATGCCAATTGTTCACAGGGCCATAGAGAAGTTCCAGAGGGATGGGAAGTGGTATTTCATAACGAAGGGAGACAACAATTACTACAATGATTACAGGCTCTTCGGTTGGGTAATTCCAGAGGATTACATAATCGGGAAAGTGATCTTCGTTATTCCCAAGCTCGGATATGTCTTCAGGGGGCTTGATGAGATAAAACTGCAGATCGGAGGGTTCGCAGTCACCCTAAGGATGATACTAATTGCAGTGGATATTGCGGCACTATTATATCTGCAGCTGATGGATTATCGAAGCGAAGATGAATGACGAATTTGTATTTGACCATTAAATATAAATTGTGCCGCTTCAATCCTTTATAAGGAAGGTAAAGTCCTGCTGTCCAATTCTGTTAAGAGGCGAATCGAATGCCAAAGGTTAAAGCGCAGATTAGAATAGAGAATGTAGTTGCGTCAGCTTCCCTAAATCAAAGGATAGATCTGAAGGCTGTAGTTAAGAGCTACCCTGGGGTTGAGTATCGTCCGGAGCAGTTTCCCGGCTTGGTCTTCAGGCTGAAGAAGCCTAAGACCGCAACGTTGATCTTCAATTCTGGGAAGATGGTTTGCACGGGTGCCAAGTCTGAGAGGGAGGCTCGCGGGGCGGTAATGAAGGTCATCGATGAACTAAAGAGGAGTGGAATAGTTATAGTCGGTAAGCCGGATCTTAAGATTCAGAATATAGTTGCCTCTGCAAATCTATCCGGAATAATCGATCTTGAGCAGGCAGCATTCACTCTTGGAAAGACGATGTATGAGCCTGAACAGTTTCCCGGCTTAATATACCGCATGGACGACCCGAAAGTCGTTATTCTCCTGTTTGCAAGTGGAAAACTCGTATGCACAGGTGCTAAAAGGGAGGAGGACGTCTACGTCGCCGTTGAGAAGCTACATAGAAGACTCGAAGAGGAAGGCCTTATCTACTATGAGTGAATATCAATTGTAGGAATGTCATCGAACATTTATGAGCATTACATGCTCAGGGAGATCCTTGAGGAGCCTGAGGCGTTAAGGAGGACGATAGATCTAGAGCAAGATAGAATAAGGAGCGTGGCAAATGAGGTAGTCGCCGAGAATTATGAGATGATTTATATAACGGGGAGCGGAACGAGCTATCACGCTGGGCTTGCAAGCCAGTATGCATTATCTAATCTGTCGGGTCTCATGGCGTCGGCATTGCCCGCTTCGGAGTTTGACCGTTGGGTTCCAAGGAGGGTCTCGAGGCGGACATTATTGATCGCGATATCCCAGTCCGGTGAGAGCTCAGATATTTTAGAGGCTGCTGACGCGGCTTCTAAGAGGGATATCCCTATACTTGCGGTTACTAATACTCCGGGCAGCAGCTTAGCGGAGAAGGCTGACTTCAGGATCTTCCCGAGATCTGGAAGGGAGAATGCCGTTCCGGCGACGAAGACTTATGTTACGCAGTTAATGAGCCTATTCATGTTCTCGTTGGAGCTCGCCATGAGAAGAGCGGGGAATGATGAACTTTCAGATTTTAGGGAGCGCCTTTATATGGCTCCTCAAGCGGCGGAATACACATTGAAATCTTTAATCTCTAAGGTTAAGGAGGCTTCTGGGAGATTTAAGGATTTAAATGTTATCTTCCTGCTTGGAAGCGGATCGAATTTCGCAACGGCGTTGGAGGGGGCATTAAAGCTGAAGGAGACTTGTAATGTTTTCTCTGAGGGATTCGCTACGAGGGAGTTTCTGCACGGGCCGTTGAGGCTCGTAAATGAGGATACCCTCGTGATAATGATGGCGACTCCAAATGAGATTGAGTCGATAGTTGAGTTGAATAGGAGCTTGAAGGGTTTTGGTGCGTTTACGATGCTTATATCCGAGGAGACGCCTAGAGTTACGCGATTATCCAGTGAAGTGGATGAGATTTTCACCGTTTCATCTGGCATGCCGTGGATATTCTCTCCGCTACTCTATGTCCTCCCGCTTCAGGTATTCGCCTATTACTCCTCTGTATTTAGGGGCTTTAATCCTGATAGACCTGAGAAGCTCAGGAAGGTGGTGAGGTGAGGATGGGTAAGGTGAGGGCTGTAACATTCGATATTGAGGATACGCTCTACGATGCTTCCCTGCAGATGAGGATGGCGCGTTTGAATGCGATTAGGGCTATGAATGAGGCTGGGCTTCCGATAGATCTTGAGGCTGGATATAAGGTGCTGGAGGAGATCGTTAGGGATTACGGCGTCCACTACACTAAGCACTTCGATAGGTTGCTTGAGCGATTAGGCCTGAGATGGAATCCAAGGGTGATAGCTGCTGGGGTTGTGGCTTACCGTGAGACAAGCGAGGCCTATCTGAAGCCATACGCCGATACCATTCCGACGCTCATTAAGCTGCGTGACTTGGGATATAAGATTGGTGTGATCGCTGAAGGCAGATCAGTTAAGGAATGGCAGAAGCTCATACAGTTGGGCGTTGATCACATCTTCCATTCAGTTCTGATATCGGAGGATCTGGGATCAGAGGAGTTCACGGTTGAGCAGTTCATCGAGGCAGCTAGAAGATTGAATGTTAAGGCTGAAGAGGCAATTTATGTGAGTAGTAAACCCAATAGGGGCATATTATACGCCAACAAGGCTGGATTCATAACCGTTAGGATTAGGAGAGGAGACTCGTTCGCCGAGAGGCCAAGGGAAGCCGGAAGCGTAGCGGATTATGTGATAGACTCCCTCACGGAGATATTCGATGTTCTGAAGTCTCTGGATGAGTAGTATCGGAATGTATAAAGCCATTTAAATATCCTTTCGCCTACAAGAATATTTAGATATTATCTGTTGCGGTGGGAATTTTGAAGGTATCAGAGGCTATGGATGAGGAGATAGTTACTGTAGACGAGAATGTCTCGGTTGCTGAGGCAGCGGCTAAGATGAGGGAGAAGGGTAAGGGATGCGCGATAGTTCTTCGTGAGTGTAGGCCGGTCGGCATGGTGACTGAAAGGGATATAACATATAAGGTTGCGGCTGAGGGTCTGAATCCGAAGAAGGTGAGGGCTAAGGAGATAATGTCAACTCCGCTGATAGAGGTTGATCCAGACGCCGATCTCATAGCCGCGGCTAAGATAATGGATGAGCATAAGATCAGAAGGCTTGCCGTTGTTAGAAAGGGCATCCTATACGGCGTCATCTCAGCCTTGGATATCGCTCGGAACCTCGAGGGATACGTTGAGAGTGAGGTTCGAAAGATCCTCAGATACGCATTCTTCATGGCTTAGAATGTTAAGTTTGCACGTTGCAGTGCACTACTGAATCATAAACGTTATTTACTGCGTATTTAACCTACTTGTCGGTGTAATGTATGCATCCAGACATAGCTGAGGTTAAAGAGAGATTAAGGAGTATCCGCCGTGGAGGCTACAAGATTATCCTCTACTTGACAACCCTTATACTCTCACTTTCCATCGTGAATTACATTTTCGGCGAAGCTCCATTCACTGAGATTCCGAGTTTCCTACAGCCATACAAAGGATCGATCGTGCTTATGAGGCCTCTTCTCATATATGTCCGTGCAGCCTTGATCTTCATCTTTGGATATCTAGCCCTCAACTCGATATGCACGGTCATATACATTTACGCCCTTAGAGTGGCGGATAGGAACGCAGCGGCTACGATAAAGAGTTTAGCGAGGATCTCAGGAATAGCGGTGCTGCTTGGGCTTGTTGGATCAGTATTTAATGTGAGTCCAGCCGCTGCATTAACCATTGGCTCCTTCGGCGGAATGATAGTTGGCTTCGCCTTTCAAACCACCATGACCCACGTGATAGCGGGAGTCTTCCTGCTGATTACAAGGCCATTCTCCTATGGCGATACTATAACTGTTGCTGGTCAAACCGGGGTTGTCAAGGAGATTAGACTTATGCATCTCGTCTTGGATGCTGGTGGAGAGGAGATACTCATACCAAGCGGAACCGTTGTGACTAAGATCCTCAGGAGGAAGATCTCGCAGCAGAATTGATGGATAAGAGCCGCAGCCAAGCAGCGAGTATCTCTCAAAATGTTAAAAGGATGCTGTTCCACATAGTTTATCGTTGGTGATCGATTTGAGGAAGGAGCTCTTCTTTGATCTTTCTCAGGCTAGGACGATTAGAAGGGTTAGGCAGGAGCTTGAGAGCTGGTCTCCGCCGGCTGAGGGGCAGATAATAGCCCAGAAGTTCATTAAGCCAATAGTCTGCCATGCCGGATATGATGTTGACGGTATAAAGGAGGCTGTTTTGTGGGCTAACAATGTGGATCTTTCTGGTCACTTCGAGATAATCGATGTGACTACGAATAAGCAGCCGCCTGCAGTTCCATCCGTAGTTTACAGGGGAAACTTCAAGAAGTGGGGATTCCACATTTGGGGCGGAAACAACTATAAGCTTGACTTCACAGACTTCAGGAAGGAAGGCCTCTACTGGATAGAGGTTAAGGTTCCCAAGTCCTATGAGGTTGCTGTATCCTACGTCTTCAGGATAAAGAAGGATCTATATTTGGATCTGGCCTTGAAGGCAGCCAAGTGGTTCTATTATCAGCGGTGTGGAACTGAAGTTCCCGGTTGGCATAAGGCCTGCCATACGGAGGATGCGATTATACTCGATGATGGGACTAGGCTGGATGCTACTGGAGGATGGCATGACGCTGGGGATTATGGAAAGTGGATTGGAACAGGAGCCTATGGAGTCTGGGCCTTAAATGTCCTCGCTGAGGTTCTATTGGAGTTTGGGCGTGAGAGGGAGGCGCATGAGGTCTTAGAGGAGGCTCTGTGGGAGGGCGAATACTTCAGCAAAGTATACTATAAGAGGCTGGGGACTTTCCTTCAAGTATTCACATCAACGAGGAACTTCACTCTCTCAGATGAGTTTCCGCCACTTGAGAATGTATGCGTGTGGCTCGGCTCGCCTGAGAAGGATCCTCCAAGGATAGTCACCCTAGAGCAGTCGCTGGATTATTATCCTCCAAGCCACACCTTTAGGGCTGGAGTGGCAATGTCACTTGCTAAGCTTGGAAGGAACATCTCCAAGTATGATAGGCAAGTCTCAGATAGATACATCGGTATAGCAAGGGAAGTTTATGATTACATAATGAACTCTAAGCCTTCAGAGTCTGATCTCAAGAGATACCTCAACTTTCAATCCTCGCTATTAATGCTGAGCATTGAACTCTACAGGGCGTTGGAGGATAGGGAATACTTGAGAACGGCTGAGAAATGCGTGGAGGAACTATTGCCCCTTCAGGATGAGAGGGGATACTTCTACATTGACAGAAACCGCTCATCCAAGTATCTGTTCTGCGACTATCATGTAATCGGCCTCTATGAGTTCGCGGATCTCGATGTAAACGCTGATCTTAAGAGAAGGGCTCTAAATGCGTTTAGGCGGTGGATAGATTTTGTTGCTTCATTGACGGATCTATCGCCCTTCGGTCAGGTTGGAACGTTGGATGAGAAGGGAAATCCGAGGAATCTGGGCAGGTATCCCACAAGTAAGTTCTTTGGGTCATACGCTTGGGGCCTGGCCACTGCAAGCATGCTATTCAATGAGCCGAGGTTCCTGAGGATGGCTGAGCATCAGATCCAGTGGCTTCTGGGCTTCAATCCTAGGGATGTATCCTTAATGGCTGGTGTCGGTAGGGGTCCAGGCTGCTATCATCACAGATACTGCTTCATTGAGGGACATGAGGATGGAGTTGTGCCTGGAGGAATCCTCAATGGAATCGTCGGCGGGAATGGTGAGAGATTCGATATAGGCGACTTAAGGACGGCGAACTTCATTGTTTCGGATAGGCTGCCAGTTGATTATCCGCTGATAGACATGGATGTTTGGGGCTGGACATACGCATACCTCACGAATGAGTATTGGGTGCGCAATAATGCCAGCTTCATAATCGGCGCCGCCCAGGTGCATAGAGCCCTTAAGAGGCTGAAGTCTGAGGGGCTTCTGGGCTGATCGATGACTGAATTATTCACCCCCTCACTTTCTGGGCTGATTTGATTGAAGAGGGTGTTTATTTCCGGGCCTATACAGGGGATGGAGTCTAATCAGTCATATAGGGAGGCTATTAGGAGTATCTGTTTGCGCTGTGGATTTGAGCCCATTGATCCATGGCTTCGTGAGAGAGTCATTTATAGGAAGGGCAAAACTGAGGTTTCATCCTTCGATTTCATTAAGAGGGATCTTGAGGATATAGAGCGTTGTGATATTCTGGTCGCGTATATGCCCCGACTATCAGCCGGGACATGCATGGAGCTCTTCTATGCGAAGCTTAAGGGCAAAAAGACCATTACGATCTGCAAGATTAAGGATCCAAGCCCTTGGATAATAGCTCACTCAGATGTCATCATAAGGGATATCAGGGATCTCGAGAAGCATCTAAAATAAATGAGTGCTGAGCATCTTCAAATTTAAGGCTCCTATTAAATCCGTTTTTGTCGCTGCGTGTAAAAAATTGGTATGTAAGTGATGTTAGTTTTTGTTCGTCGATGAGCATTTTTTTGACGTGAATGTGCATTTTGCTCATTTATCATTTTAGTTGGAGGGTGTTATCTTGATTTTTGTCTGCCTCTTTATGTTTGTGCATACGTAGATTCTGTCCTTCCTTATCATCCAGGAGTTTGGTTTTAGTCTTTCCGTTGTTCTCTTTATTGGAATATCGTTGATTTTTATGCGTCTTATCTCCTTTGAGGTTTTCATGCTGAATGTGAAGTTTGAGCAGTTGAATGGAGAGTTGAGCCTCAGCTCAGCTCCTTCTGGGCTTTCATGCAATTCAGGCTTGAAGGTCTTTGAAGCGGCGAAGTATCTGGCTATCTCGCTGCATCTCATCCATACAACATTATCGCCGAGATTCCTCTTTATCCTATGTATCGTCTCCTTCAAGGCTCTAAATCCCGTATCATCATCTATCCTGTGGGTGTTATGCCAGTGTGTATGAAAGATGAGGTATGCCCCATCATTGTAGAGGTCTATGAGCCTCCCACTCTTTCCATCACTGCTTATCCAGGAATCCGCTATCTTATGGATGTCCCCGTCTGCCTCCTCGACCCTAGAGCGTGCAAGGCAATCCCCCGAGCAGCTCACAACGCTTACAACCGCCTCCCCAGCATCCTCGTCTAGATACATGAGCCTTGGATTCACGAATGGAACCCTCTTATTTGGCTCTACGTGGAGGAAATACCATGTTAATCCAATATTGTTTATGGTCTTCTCAGCTTCAAGAACGGCTTTCGCATATAATCCTTCAACCTCAACTCCGAAGTTGCATGGCGACGTAACCCCATTTGCTATTATTCCAGCCTCACGTAGGACGCTTAGGGCATGGGCGATATACCTCGTTAGGCTTTCGAGGCTCTGTCTTTGAGACCACTCCCACTCAGTCTCATCCATCAGCCTTCCAGTCTCAATGTCCAATACTAATTGATGTGTTAGAATCTCAGGTGTTATGTCAAAGTATCTTGAGGCTTCATCCCTGATGAGCCTGAGCATCCATTGGATCTTCTCTCTCGGTATTCCCTTTAAGCCCCTGCTTATGCATCCCAAGATCTCATACTTCCCATTTCCTCTGGGCTTGGTCAAGTATGGCACAAGGCTTAATTTTCCCCTAACGCCATCCCTCCCCATTCCTATCATGTCAAGAAGGAAGTCAGACGCCCTTTTGAACTCTAAGTCGAGGGGAATATCCCTTTCGGTGCCTAGATACCCAAATGTCCAATCGTCTATTATAAGCGAGATTGGAGTTCTGAGCATGGGGAACTCGCTCTTAACATCAGAGATCAAAGCCATCCGAGATCTACCTTGGGCAGTGCTTGAACTCTTCTATTAGCATACGCATAAATAAATAATTCAGGGTTATGAGCAACAGGAATTTTGATATGCGCCAGCGTGGGAATATGTTTTAGGCGTTATATTAGGAGCGTGATTGTGTAGGATATTAGTGCTCCGATCGCCGGCGCAAGGCACCATCCAGCGATGATCCTCCTTATCATGCGCTTATTTATCAGGCGTATCCTCTTTGAGAGGCCTGCCCCAAAAATCCCGCCTATCAGGGCTTGTGTGATCGATACGGGAAGCCCGAACTGCGTGAAGAGATGCACCGTTAATGCTCCGCTTAGCTGCGCAACGAAGGCCGCCGTGGGGCTTAAGCCAACTATCCTCCTACCCACAGACTCGGTTATCCCGCGGCTCAAGAAGTATATGCCGATTGCAGTTCCAGAACCAAAGATTAATGGAGTGATCTGCTCTGCTCCGATGATGGGCGCATACATACCATTTAGGAGGCCCACAGTGTTCGCGCCTAAAACATAAGCCACATAGAAGGATAGGAGAAGCGAGATTCTACCGTAAAGGTTGCTGAGCATCATAACATTCTTAACGGATGAGGATAGATGCATTATCAGCCTATATACGGCGATCGCGAGAAAAGCCGCAAAGAACGGATTTATCACCCAAGAAGCAAACACCGTCAATGTGAATCTCCAGTTTATGATAGCCCCAAACCCTAATCCAGCGCCAATGGCGGAGCCGATCATACTCTCCGATAATGATAGGGGCACATGGAATACGGTGGCTATAACCATCACAGCTAAGGCGACAACTATGATTATCCATACGACCCCAATATTGCCTTCAGCCAGCACTCCATGATGTATCGCCCTTGATAGCTTCGCACCCTCAAGAAGCACTCCCAAGAACACCCCTAAAACGGCGGAGCCAGCGATCACGGAGTACCTGAAGAACCTTGCGCCTACATTAGCTCCGAAGCATGCAGAGGCATTATTCGCCCCGAGGATCATGCAGATCACAAAGCCAAGAGCCAAGAGAAGGATCTCAAAGATCACTTAACTTCACTTCCATCAATAAAGACTGCATTAACATCCTTCTCTTGAGGAATTAGATTCCGATCATTATAATATCTGGAGGCGCCATAATTCTCAGCGAGGCTTCTAGCTTTGTCGATGCTGTGGCTCATAACAGCCACGAGCCTCAAGTTTCCAGCCTCTACTATCGCAAGGGTCGCCTTCCTCGCTATTGAGCCGCACCGAATCATCAAACCACCAAAACTACTAACTCGGCCATAAAAGAAAAGATTTTTCGCGTGGGAGCATGCTCCTTGATCAAAAAGGCAGAGCAGCCCTCTTGATCAATAATTTTATGCTCTCAATAACCTAAATCCCCCTTTGACGTGAGGTTTATGTTAGAGGGTCCTAGGGCAGCTAAACCTGAAGAGCTGGACGATATAGTCCATCTGGTAAACTCGGTCTTCATGCTAAGGCATAATCTGCCCCCGCTGATGAAGAACAGATTTCCACATATCTTCAACGAGGACAACCTTGAGAATCTCCGGGTGATCATATGCGACGGGAAGCCCGTCTCCCACGCTGGTATATGGGAGGGAAATCTGCTCATCTGCGGCTGCTGGTTTAAGGTTGGAATGTTGGGAAGCGTCTGCACACATCCAGACTACAGGAATAGAGGATATGCCTCAGCCCTAGTCAAGGATGCGCTCTCAAAGATGCGGAGGGACAATGTCGACTTCGTCCTCATTTCGGGTTCAAGAGGCCTATATAAAAGGCTTGGATGCGTAGAGGCGGGCAGAATCTACATATACGATCTGAGGCGTGGAGAACTAAACTTAGACTCGGAGGACATAGACCTAATAGGTTACGATAAGAGCCTACTAAAGGATCTGGTCAGAATCTACCATCTGGAACCCGTCAGATACAAGCGTAGCCTAGAAGATTTCAGCCTCCTAGCAGGACGCGAAATATCGGTGGGACGAGTTAAGATAAAGACCTACATTGTCTTGGCCGGTGATGAGCCGATAGCATACGTGGCCGTCAAGTCGATAAGGGATCCAAGCACACTTGAGATATACGAGTATGCAGGATCCAGAAACGCAATTTTACATGCGCTAAGAATCCTTTATGAGATATTAAATGTAAACGTGATTAGGCTGGCTGTTCCACATCAGGACATAAATATGCTACATCTCCTAGAGAGAATCGGCCTGGAGAGGCCGCCCTCAAAGGCTCAAGCGGTATTCTCAATCATAAATCCACAAAGCTTCCTCAGGAAGGTAAAGCCATACCTAGAGGAGAGGATCGGAAAAGAGAGATCAGAAGAATTAATCTCAAGCCTAACAGATGGAAGGATAAGATTATACCTAAACGGCGAGATGGTAAGCCCTCTGGACCCAAGAGCCCTTACCCTCCTATTCTTTGGATCGCCGGAGAAACTCAGAGGGCCGCCGCAGCCAGTGGTTAGGATGGAGCCACATCCAGAATTCATATCGGTTGCTTTACCATTGCCGACGCCAATACATGGGCTGAATTACATCTGAGATGACTAACCCTCTAGCTTGGAAGCGTCACAGCCTGCGGCTATTCCCGACCCCCTCAAAGAGAGCTGCACCAGTATCCTCTTTGCCCTCCTAATATTATCTATCTTCATTCTGCAGTCTGGGCATACTTCAGTGGCCCTCCTTAATTCTCCGACTAGCTCATCCCTTATATCCGATTCCGTAACTGCCCTCTTTATTGCCCAGTCAACCTGCCTTACAGGCGCATAATATGATCCGCATATGCGGCACCTAAGCATCTCAACCTCATTCTCGACATATGCATCCTCCCGATCCACAGTTGATAAGTGATATTCCCCTGTAAGCCTTATCGCCTCTGTTGGGCATTCATCCTGGCAGAAGGCGCAGAAGGTGCATCTCCCATAGTTAACTCTTATCATTCGCCTTCCATCCTCATCATGCACCTCTATGGCCTGGGAGCTGCATATCTGAGCGCATGCACCGCATCCAATACACTTATCCCCGTCAAACTCATGCTTCCCCCTGAAACCCTCAGGCGTACACCAATAATCCTCCCTCCTCTCGATGCTAGTGCCTAAAATCTTCGCTATGGCTGAGACTATGGCCTGAGGCCTGGGCGGGCATCCAGGAATATAAAGGTTCACCGGGATTATCCGGTCGGGTGGGCCTACCATTGGGTAGCCGTCGCTGAATATCCCCTTAGTTACGGCGCAGTTTCCGACTGCAATGACGATCTTAGGCGGCCTAAGCCTTTCATAGGCGTTTTTCAGCTCCTCTAATCCCTTAACATTTATTCCCCCGGTTACCGCGAGGACATTTGCCTTATCAGGCGTTGATACAATCTCCACTCCAAGATCCTCAAGCCCGTATCTTGGAACTAGACACTCGAGTATCTGCACGTCGCAGCCGTTACAGCCAGCGGACATGAACCTATAAATTGAGATCTTCCCATCACCCATCTAGATCAACTCCACCAACCGTCTCCTACCAGTCTTCGCATCTACAACTGTAACGCGATCCGTGCATGCGAAGCATGGATCTATACTCTCAATTATCACCCTTGCATCCTGAAGTCTATCGCCGCGAAGCATCTCTGTTAATGCAAAGTTATTAGCGAAGGATGGGGTTCTCACCTTCACCCTCGCAGGTATATTCGTCCCATCCGATCTAATGTAATAGACGAGTTCTCCGCGTGGAGCTTCAGCCCTCCCAATCTCCTCCCTCTCCAGAGGCTCACCGGGCTTAACCGCTATTTCGCCCCCAGGAAGTTCATCAAGGGCCTGCTCAATTATGCTTATGCTCTCCAATGTCTCCTTCGCTCTAACAGAGGTTCTAGCCCACACATCACCCTCATCCTCAGTTATCACATTGAAGTCTAACCTGTCATAGGCAGCGTATGGATCATCCCTACGCACATCGCTTTCCACTCCGGATCCACGCAGTGTAGGGCCGACTGCTCCCAGACTTAACGCCTTCTCCCTCGGCAAGACCCCTATGCCCTTAATCTTCTCTGTGAATGCTCCATCCTCATCTAGAAGTGAGAGCAGATAATCTGAGAGCTTCCTAAGGCTTCTTAGGACCTTACGAATCTTCTCAGCCTTCCTCGAAGTTATATCTCTCCTGACGCCGCCTATCGTATTAATCAAATAGTTTATCCTATTCCCAGTTAGGTATTCAAGTAGGTCCTGAATCTGCTCCCTCTCAGTCATTATCTTCAGGAAGGCTTCATGCTCATGTAGGCTGTGAGCCAATACTCCAAACCATAAATAGTGACTGTGCAGCCGCTCAAGCTCCATGTATATGCAACGCAGATACTCGGCTCTCTCCGGGACATCCACGTTCATTATCGCCTCAACAGTCTGCGCGTAACAGAGCGTATGCACCCCGGAGCATATCCCGCAGATTCGCTCGGCAAGCGCCAAGTTCTGCATGTAGGTCTTCTGAGTGAAGAGCCGTTCTATCCCCCTGTGAACATAACCCAACTCGATATTAACATCGGTTATCCGGCCATTCTCTACTAGAAGCTCGAATCTTTCAGGCTCTACCATCTGCGGACGGTATGGTCCAATATGAACGGTTTCGGGCAAGGCTTAATTCCCCTCCAATCTTTTAGCGAACTGTAGAACGGGGCTCCTATGAACTTCGAGATGCAGCTTCTCGTATGGAACTCCAAAAGATAATGCTAGGAGCTCCATTAGGTTCAGGCATGGAATATCAAAGCGTATGCCACGTGCTCTAAGAAGCACCTGCCCAGTCTCAAATTGTATGTTACATGCTGGGCATGTTAGGATTACAGCGTCTGCTCCAGCATCCTTTATCCTCCTCAACTTCGGAAGCAGCCTCTGATTGAGTGAGAATTCCTCATCTACCTGCATGCTTGGATATCCGCAGCATAAACGTTCAAGCCCATAATTCACTACTGTGGCACCAGCGGCCTCCGCCAGCCTCCTCATCATATCTGGCTTACGCATAATATCCCCGCCATTCGGCTCCCGATATAAATGGCAACCGTAATGTAGAGCAACGCGGATCTTCAGAGGCTTAACAACATGCTCCCTAATCTTCTCTAACCCGGCATCCTCATATAGAACCTCGACTATGTGCTTAACGTCGACTACTCCTCTATACTCCCTTCCATATCTCCTAAGGATGCTATTCACCTGCTCCCTCATTTCTCGGTCACGCTTGAGAATGACATTCGCCTCGAGTAGAGTTTCATAACATCCATTACATAGCGTTGCTATGTCGAGACCTAACTCCTCCGCCAGCGTAATGTTTCGCGCTGAGACTGTAAGCCAAGCCTTCTCATCTAATAGCCGGGATATAACGGGCTCGGGGCAGCATGAGTAACCCTTAAGATCAGATATTTCCAGGCCTAACTTTTCAAATATGTTTCTCGATGCGATCTCAACGCTTGGAATGCGCATCGGAATTTGACATCCGAGAAAAAGAGCATATCTGCCCATGCAACTTCACCTATATCTCAACTTTTTTCTCTTCCAATCGAAGCCTACACTCTCTGATAGGCTGGTGTCCCTCAATATTTCGTGAAATTCACGTAGATCCTCATCTTCCGTGAAAGTGAAGGCAGGCGTTTTAGAAAGCCCAGCCGACTCCCGTTTTCTCTCCATCATCCTCGAGATTGGAGCGACGCAGCCAGTTGATATCAAAGCCTCGGCTACGGGCCTAGCCTGCTTTGGAAGAGGCCCCATAAGCGGCTTCCTCAGTGGACGCTTATCTTCCGGCCAGTCTCTCGTCAATATCAGATTCTTAGCTTCATGATCAAGTATCTTTATGCCGAATAGATCCGCGATCTCCCGCTCTATGAAGGTCGCCGCTGGAATTAGATCAGCGATAGACTCGAGAATATTCTCCTCCTTCGCCCTTAAACTTTTCAGAGTTGCGATTACGCCGCCTATATTAAAGTGGTGTAGGAACTCGAAGTCTAATCCATTATCCACAACCGTGATAGTTATGAATCTGAGGTTTGAATAATTATTCTTTAGGGCATTAACGGCTCTCCTTAGGGCTTCTGGCTTAATAATCAGTAGGACTCTCCTTTCACGTGGTATATCTACGCCTATAAGAGCGTTATTCAGCTCCTTACGCATATAATCGGCGATCTCCTCCTCAATGCGCATGAACCTAAACCTCCAAATATCTCCTCTTATTGAGTCTTAAGGCCTCCTCACGCGTCGTCACCCTTATTGCCTGCGGAGAGCAGAACTTGGCGCATTGTGGATCTCCACCGCAGAAGTCGCATTTCATTGAAACATGGAATTTCTCGTTGAACCATGGAGCGGAGAGAGGGCAGACTATACTGCAAGTTTTACATCCTATGCATATGGTTGGGTTTATCCTAACCCATCCCGTCTCCTCATCCTTTGTTATAGCACTGTTTGGGCATGCAGCCATGCATATGGGCTCATCGCAGTGCTGACAATATATAGCCTCAAACTCGTCTCTCTCCTCATCAAATATCACATGCAGATTTGCCCCTTCAAAGCCTAACGTCCCAAAATGATAGAATGAACATGCGATCTCGCAGTACCTGCATCCAGTGCACCTTGCAGGATCAAATAGTAGAACCCTTTGGTTGCTCTTTGTTCTCGTCAGCATGATCTGCCTAACTCCACTTGAGAATTATAAAAAAGAAACGCATTTTTTCCTATATATCTTTTGTGCTTTCGGAAAAATTATCTATAATTAATAGTTTTTTGTGGAAAAATTTTTATGGATGATAATGTATGATCTGATAGTGCATAAGCGGCTTGGCACTTAAGTGTAGGCTGGTGAAGGCATTGAGAGGCGCCGAGATAGATGAGATTGATAAGAGAATAATATCATATCTGATGGAGGAACCGAGGATCTCTCAGAGCGAGATCGCTCGGAGGCTTGGAATATCCCAGCCGGCGGTTTATGCTAGGATAAAGAGATTAGAGGACGCCGGGGTCATAGAGCATGTTGTCGGAATGAACCTGAAGGAGACGGATTTATACATAGCGAAGATAGATATGACAGCGAGGGATCCATGGAAGGTTTTGGGCTTCTTTGAGAACTGCCCAATGTTTATTAACGGACTGGTCACCTCTGGCAGGCACAATTTATGTCTATTCTTCATAGGTGAGAGGCTCTCAGCGATTGAGTCCTGCATAAACTACCACATAAGGAAGAATCCAAACGTCACGGATGTTGAGTTCAATGTGGTCATAGCAACGGCGAAGGATCTCGTTGTTCCAATAAAAATGTGGTATAAGAGGGGAAGTAGATCCCCCTGCGGAAAGATATGCAGCGAAGAATTATGCTACCCATCTGGGAAATGTATAGGATGCCCAGCCACAACATTCTATAAGGGAAGATTCCTCTAAAACTTCAGTTCGGAAGCGGCTCTTATGTTAATGAGATGCCTTTCAGATTGGCTGAAGAACTATGGGAGACTGGTAATACTCGGCATAGGAAACCCCATGAGGGGAGACGATGGAGTAGGAGTAGAGATAGTCAGGTTGCTCAAGGGTAAAGTCCCAGACAAAGTTAAGATAATAGATTGCCAGTCAGTTCCGGAGAACTTCATAGGCGAGATAAGAAAGTTCAGTCCATCCCACGTCTTGATGATGGACGCTGCGCACTTCGGAGGCTACCCAGGCGAGGCTAGGCTTATAAAGCCAGAAATGATTTCGGGCATCCCTCTATCAACCCATAACGTTCCACTCTCAGTTTTAGCGGAGGTCATCGAGAAGACTTTGGGCGCGAGGGTCATGCTCCTGGCTATACAGCCGCGGAGGATCGGATTTGGGGAGGAGATGAGCTTTGAGGTTCAAAGATCAGCAAGGAGGATCGCGAGGATGCTTCTTGAGATACTCTCAGATGAGGACATTTAACAGCGTTAAATATTTAAGTGCGGCAATTATAGATTTAGCACGTGAATACATTGTCGAAAAGAAAGATCACGGAGAACACGACATTAAAGGAGATACTGAGGGATCCAGGGGCGGGTAGGATATTAGTTAAGCATGGTATCTACTGCCCAGTATGCCCATTTGCCAGGCTTGAATTGAGCAGGCTGAGGATAGGCGAGGTTGCAAGAGCATACAATGCTGATTTAGATGAGCTGCTGAAGGAGCTGAACGAAAACCTCAAAGTTAAGGAGTAATATCTAACGTTGTCATCTTCGAATCTGGAATTCATAGCCGCACTTCGGACACTTCACGTATTTGCAGAATACAGATGATGGACATCCTGAGCAAGCGAATACTCTAGCATAGCTCACCTCAAAATTGAAGTTGCATCTAGGACATGTCAGGAATCTCTTTTGAGCCATATGTTACCACCTCCCGAACTTTTAGGGATTAATTATTCTAGCTGGTTCTCTCTAAGCAGTATTTGAGTGGAAGGCGAAACTCCCTCTCGCATATCTCGTCCTCCCTTAGGGCTGGAAGTATCTCCCTATGAGCCTCGCAGAGGAGACCCTTAGATCTCATCATCCAGCAGATCTTACATATCCTCTTTATTATATCATATGCTGATGCCCTATCCTCCGCGATCTCCTCCGCCATCTCAGATATCATCTTCGTCGCCTCATCTGGTATCTTGATTATTTTAAGTGCCGGCTCTCCCCTGGCTCTCTTAAAGTATTGTGTGATAGCGGCTGGAGTTAATCCCATCCTCTTAGCCGCTTCAATCCTGTTTAAGCCATGCTTCTCAATCAGCTCCTTAGCGATAAGAATCCTAATTGCAGGTAGGAGATAATTCACGACTACTATGCAGGGAGGCTTCATACTCTTCCCCTCAGATCTTGGTTTGATGCGGAGGATATATCTTTAACGCCGTTAAAACTGAGGATCTTTTATGTAGATGAATACACCTAACTAATCGCGGCTTAATACGATCCCATAGTTTAATGATGCCGATAGGGAATGGTAATGGCACGCTTGAAGGTTAGAGTTACGGGAATAGTTCAGGGGGTAGGCTTCCGTCCATTCATATACCGCCTAGCAGTCGGGAAGGGCTTGAATGGCTACGTCAGAAATAGGGGGGACGCTGGAGTAGAGATACTGCTTGAAGGAGACAAGGAGAAGATCGATGATTTCCTAAGGGAATTAAGAGCGAAGAAGCCTCCGCTCGCCGTAATCCACGAGATAAAAACTTCACATCTAAAGGGAAAATATAGATTCAAGGAATTCACTATCCAAAAGAGTTCGAGGGAAGCTGAGCTTTCAGGCTCAATAATACCTCCAGACATTGCGATCTGCGATGATTGCCTAAGGGAACTGAGAGATCCCAAGGATCCAAGATACGATTACTTCTTCATTACATGCACGAACTGCGGCCCAAGATACACGGTGATTGAGAGCCTACCCTACGATAGAGAGAACACTACAATGCGGGACTTCCCCATGTGCCAATTCTGCATGAATGAGTATGCTGACCCATTAAATAGGCGATTCCACGCTCAGACCATCGCATGCCCAAAGTGCGGTCCAAAAGTTTATCTCACGGATAATAGAGGCGAGCGGATAGAGTGTAATGACCCAATCCGTATGGCTGGCCAGCTCGTATCTGAGGGTTATATCGTCGCGATTAAGGGTTACGGAGGCTTCCACCTAGCCGCCTCAACACTGATGGATGAGCCGCTTCTCAGGCTTAGGAGGGCAAAGCATAGGAGGCAGAAGCCATTCGCGATCATGGCTCGAAGTCTAGATGCAGTTAGGTCATTCGCTGAAATAAACCGGTGGGAGCGTGAACTTCTAACATCCCATGCACGCCCCATAGTCCTCCTGAAAAAATCCGAGAATTATTACCTTTCAGATCTGATTGCGCCTAGCCTACACAATGTTGGGGTTATGCTCCCATATACAGGCCTGCATTACATGCTCTTCGATAAGACCGATGATCCCGCATTCGTGATGACGAGCGCTAACCCCCCGAATCAGCCTATAGTGAAGGATGATGAGGAAGCCCTGAAGAGGCTCGGTGACGTAGCCGACTACATACTCTTCCATAATAGACGGATCGCCCAGAGATGTGACGATTCAGTCATACGCGTCCACGGTGAAAGCACAGTCTTTCTGAGGCGTTCACGCGGCTATGCGCCGGCTCCGATAATGTTGCGGCATGCAGCTAAACGCTGCGCTGTTGGCTTAGGCGGAGAGCTAAATAATACTGGCTGCATCCTAATTGGGAGGAAGGCCTTTCTGACCCAGCATATAGGCGATGTAGAGAACGTTGAGACTAGAGCCTTCCTCAAGAGCTCCATAAGGCATCTAATCCACTTGACGAATGGGAAGGTCAAGGTTATAGCATGTGATCTCCATCCGAAATTCGTAACGACAAGCCTTGCAGAGGAGCTCTCAGAGGAGAATGATTGGCAGATGATCCAAATTCAGCATCACCACGCGCACATCGCGGCTTTAATGGCTGAGCATGGCACAGACGAGATCATAGGCATAGCATGCGACGGATACGGATATGGACTGGACGGTGAAGCTTGGGGAGGCGAGATACTCCTCTGCACGCGGGAGAGCGTAGATTTCAAGCGTCTAGCACATCTAGAACGGCAGCCGCTGACAGGCGGGGATCTAGCCGCACGCTACCCGCTGAGAATGGCAGCCGGAATATTACATGGAAGGGTTGACGTTGAAGAATGGCTCCTACAGCATAGGAAGTCATTCCCACACGGCGAGAGGGAAATAGAGGTTATCCTCAAACAGATTAAGCGGGGAAGAGGCATAAGGACGACGAGCTGCGGGAGGATCCTAGACGCCGCAGCGGCGATTCTAGATGTATGCTACGAACGCACCTATGAGGGGGAGCCGGCCATGAAGCTGGAGTCCCTAGCGATCAGCGGCAGAGACATCCTCAAACTTAAACCCAATATAGCAAATGACATCCTAGATACAACCGAACCCCTAATTGAGATCTTCGAGAATAGAAGCAGATACTCAAAGGCTGATCTCGCATACTCGCTGCATTCATATCTCGCTAGGGGACTCGCAGAATTAGCCATAGAGAAAGCCATGGAAGAGAACGTTAAGACAGTAGGATTTTCAGGCGGAGTGGCATGCAACCAGATCCTAACCACGATCATGCGGAGGATCATCGAAGACTCAGGATTAAAATTCCTAGTTCATAACTCGATCCCACCGGGTGATGGCGGATTATCCCTCGGCCAGGCAGCCATAGCGGCTTACTCAAACCAAACATAACTGATTTATTTCTCCAATTCATTTATGCTTGGATGATCATGTGTCTGGCTGTTCCGGCTAAGGTCCTATGCATCCATGAGAATAGGGCTAAAGTGGACTTCGGAGGGGGAATCATAAAGGAGATAGACGTAACGCTGGTGGACGTTAAGGTTGGAGAATACGTTCTGGTTCACGCTGGCTATGCAATTCAAGTCCTAAGTAGAGAGCAGGCTGAGGAGACGATTCGATTATGGAATGAGATCCTAGAGGCAGATGAGGCTCAGCGTGCTGATGCCTAATGATCGGAAACTTAAAGTTTAGAGATGCCGATTTAGCGAGGCGAATAGTAGAGAGGATCCATAGGCTCGCATCAGATCAGGACATGATAAAGATATGCCATGTCTGCGGAACACACGAGTGGACAATAACGCACTGTGGAATACGCAGTCTACTACCATCTAACGTTGAGGTCATCGCCGGGCCTGGATGTCCAGTCTGCATCACCCCAGCATCAGAGATTGATGAAGCGATCCAACTAGCATTAAATGGCGTCGTAATCGCATGTTTCGGGGATGTCCTGCGAGTTCCAGGATCAAGCATGTCCCTTCTAGATGCGAAGGCTGAAGGAGCGGATGTACGCGTAGTCTATAGCGTCTCAGACGCCGTGAAGATGGCGGAGAGGGAACCGGACAGGCAATTCGCATTCTTCGCCATAGGATTCGAGACTACGGCTCCATCAACAGCCGTAGAGATCATAAAGGGTCCTCCAAGAAACATGAGTTTCCTCATCTCACATCGGCTAATCCCGCCTGCAATGAAGCTCCTAGCCGAGATGGAAGAACTAAACTTGAATGGATTCATCGCGCCAGGTCACGTCAGCACTATTATTGGGCTCAAACCATACAGGATCTTCCCGAAATATTATCGCATCCCAACAGTCATCGCGGGATTTGAGCCACTAGACGTTTTATTCGCTATATACATGATTCTCAGGCAACTGAGAATGGGAAAGCCCCGTTTGGAGAATGAGTATGTGCGGGCTGTTCTGCCTGAGGGGAATGTGCGTGCTCAGAAGATGATGAGCGCCGCCTTTGAGGTTGTAGATGGCGGATGGAGAGGCCTCGGCATGATCAGGGATTCAGCACTAAGGATCCGCGGCAAATATGAAAACTACGATTCAAGGCTGAAGTATAACGTAAGGGTTGAACGTGGAGTTGATATTCCGGCTGGATGCAAATGTCACCTCATAATAGTTGGGAGGATAAGGCCGACTGAATGTCCACTATTCATGAAGGCGTGCACTCCGCAGAATCCAGTGGGGCCATGCATGGTGAGCATGGAGGGCACATGCAGGATATGGGCGAAGAACATGAGCTTCAGAGGGGATTAGCATATCCTCGGAACTGGATCCCCAACCGGCCTATTAATTATCCTCTTTCCGCCTATCATGGTCTGCATGGCCACGCCTGAAAACTCATCGGTTGCCTCTCCAATTATCTCAGCATCCCTCCCCTCCTCAGTAGACCTTAAAAATTCCAGGGCGTCCTCCGCTGCCTCCCTAACGACGCCTATAACCACCTTACCCTCATTCCCTATCTCAAGGGGATCAAGGCCCAGCATCTCACATGCAGCCCGCACGGAATCTCTAATCGGAATCTTATCCTCATAGATAAGTATGCCGACATTGGACTTCTCGCTGATCTCGTTTAATGCATCAGCCAATCCCCCGCGAGTTGGATCCTTCATTGCGACTACGCCGCCAACCTCGCCTAAAAGGCCCTGTATCATCCGGTTTAGAGGCTTAACATCAGATTTTATATCTCCTCCAAAATCTAATCCTTCCTGCGCTGATAGAACGGCTACGCCGTGATCCCCAATTGTGCCTGACAATATTATCTTATCGCCCTTCCTCAGATTCGAATCTAAAATCCACCGCGCCTTGAAGTCGCCCCTAAACTCTCTCACAACCTTAAGGTTTCTCTCTAGGGCATCAGTCCTTCTGCCTATCCCAGAAGTGTTTATGACACAGCCCCCTAAACTTCCCTTTTCAACAACCTTCGTATCTCCAGTAACGATATTCACTCCTGCCATGCGGCACATCCGCCGCATACTCATTAAGATCCTTTCGAAGTCGCTTAGGGATAATCCCTCCTCTAGGATGAAGCCGCACGCTAAGGCGTGGGGTTCAGCGCCTAAAACCGCAATATCATTTACGGTGCCAGCAACCGCTATGCAGCCGATATCTCCTCCCGGAAAGAATATGGGCTTAACGGCGTGCGAGTCGCTCTTCAATACAATATCGCCAATAACCGCGGCGTCATCCAAGGCCTCAAGCGGAACATCAACTTCGAGATCCTCCCCAAAATACTTCAGAATATAATCCTTGATTAGGCTGTGCATGGCGGTTCCGCCAGCGCCGTGAAGCATAGTAATATGTCCATCTCTACTCCTCATCCATTATGCACCACGCTGTAGCTCACCACGGATCTCCACTCAGCATTACCTTTAAATATTGTTGTAGTCTAGGCTTTCCCATGCATGAATGGGCCTTAGCCGAAGCAGTCATCTCAACTATTTCTAGACTAGCTGAGAGTGAAGGACTTAGGGAGATTAGGGAGGTAAAATTGAAGATCGGGGAGCTCCAGCAAATAGAGCTCGAAGTATTCAAGTTCGCCTTAACTCAACTTAGAGACTCAAGCCTCCTCAAGAATGCCAAGTTCAACATAGAGGTCGTTAACGCCGAGATTAAATGTAGAAACTGCGGGTTCAAATGGTCCCTTGAAAAGGAGAAGATAGATGGGAATGTAGCCGAGGCAATACACTTCATCCCGGAGGTCATCCACGCATTTATTAGATGCCCCAAATGTGGCAGTCCGGACTTTGAGGTTATAGGTGGACGTGGAGTTTGGATTGAGGACTTGAAGGGCGTAAAGTGAAGATGTCGGATCCAAGATTATCCATCATAGATGAGAGACTAAAGGACATAAGCGATATAATCGCCGTTTCAAGCGGGAAGGGAGGAGTCGGCAAAAGCCTAATAGCATCCGCAATAGCCCTAGCCCTAGCGAAGAAAAAGTATAAAGTTGGACTCTTAGACCTGGACTTCACAAGCCCATCAACACATGTCATCTTAAATGCGGGAGAGGCCCATCCGACCGAGTGGAAGGGCATAATCCCGCCTGAGATACACAGCATAAAATACATGTCCATAATCTACTTTTCCGACAACAGAGCCCTGCCACTAAGGGGATTGGAAGCATCAAATGCCCTGATAGAATTGTTAGCAATAACTCGGTGGGGTCAACTTGACTACTTAATAGTCGATATGCCTCCGGGGATTGGCGATGCAACCCTAGACGTAATCAAGCTCATGAAGAGGGTTAGGTTCCTCTTGGTGGTGACGCCATCTAGGCTGGCATTTGAGACCGTTAAAAAGCTGATTGATCTACTCCTCGAATTGAATGTTCCGATAGTAGGAGTGATCGAGAACATGAAGATGGGAGAATCCACGTTTATACGAGAGCGAATAAGAGAGATCGGCCTGAAATATCTCGGGGAGATACCATTCGATCATGTGCTCGAAGAAGCCATCGGAGACCCAAATAGATTCTCCAAGACCGTATTCTCTGAAAAGATCAGGGAGATCCTGGAGATGTACGATTATTTTAAGGGCTTCTGAGTCCTTGAGCCTAGAAACCTTTAAACCATACTCTCCTCTTTATAGAAGAAAGGATTGAGGAATACCTCCTAAGAAGGAATAGTCATGGGGTTGCTTAGGTGGGCTCAAACGAGATCGCCTTGGATCATACATTTTAACGCCGGCGGATGTAACGGATGCGACATAGAAGTTGTAGCTGCCTTCACTCCAAGATTCGATGTTGAACGTTTCGGCATCCTCCTTAAGGGAAGCCCGAGGCATGCTGACATCCTCGCAGTTACAGGTCCCGTAACACTTCAGGTTAGGGATAGGCTTGTAAGGATATATGATCAGATGCCTGAGCCAAAATACGTTCTGGCTATAGGGGCATGCGCATGCAGCGGAGCGCCATTCAAGGATTGCTATAATGTCCTGGGAGGGGTCGATGAGGTTCTCCCAGTGGATGTTTATGTTCCGGGATGTCCGCCTAAGCCTGAAGCTATAATCGACGGCGTGGTAAAGCTCATTCAAAAGATCAAGCGTGGCGATGCTAATGGAAGAGGATGAGATAGTATCTGAGTTGAGGAGACAGCTTAGAGAAGGCATAATAGATGTGAAGGTTCCGAGGAAACGTAGGATCTTTGTTTGGGTAAGAAGCGAAGCCTTTAAGGATGCGATTAGACACCTGAAAGACATGGGGTTCACGCATTTATCCACGATAACGGCAGTAGACCTCAAAGAGAACTTTGAGGTTATCTATCACTTCGCATATAAGGGCTCCATAGAATTATCCCTAAGATTCAACGTTCCAAAGGAGAATCCCAGAGTCCCCACGATAACAGATGTTATTCCAGGAGCGATATTGTATGAGCGCGAAGTTCATGATCTATTCGGGATAGACTTCGTTGGGCATCCAGACTTGATCCCGCTGGTTCTACCCGAGAATTGGCCGAGGGGCATCTATCCGCTCAGAAAGGAATACCGCCTAGAAGATCTTCGCGGCTCAATACTCAAGTCGGGGAGGGATGAAAGGCGGGTTACGGATCAATAGTTAAGGTTCCATTCGGCCCTCAGCATCCGGCCTTAAAGGAGCCGGAGCATTTTACATTCGAGGTTGATGGGGACATAATCGTTAACGTCAAGCCTAGAATAGGCTACAATCATAGGGGGATAGAGAAGGCATTCGAGAGAAGAACATACATTCAGAATATTTATTTGGCTGAACGTATCTGCGGAATATGCTCAGATGCCCATACAACATGCTACACGCAGGCAATAGAGGATCTTCTAGGCATCGAGGCCCCGCTAAGGGCGAAGTATATACGTGTGATAATAGCCGAGCTCGAAAGGATACACAGCCATTCATTATGGCTTGGAATAGCCGCTCATGAGATAGGCTTCGATACGCTCTTCATGTATCTGTGGCGTGACAGAGAGACGGTGATGGACATGCTTGAGTTCATATCTGGGAATCGAGTTCACTACGCAATGAATACAATAGGAGGGGTTAGAAGGGACATACCATCGGAGATGATTCCAAAGATAAAGGATGGCCTAGACTTTCTAGAGAAGAGGATCAAATATTACATGAAGATCATAAGTTCAGATAGGACGATCCAAAAAAGAACTGTGGATGTTGGGGTTCTGAAGCCTAAAGACGCGATTGAACTCTGCGCTGTAGGCCCAACCCTACGCGCAAGCGGAATAAAGAATGATGTGCGTAGGGACGATCCGTATGCAGCCTACGACGAGATACCATTCAATGTAGTAATCCATGATGGATGCGACGTATTCGCTAGGATAATCGTGAGGTGCGAGGAGATGCTTGAGAGCATAAATATGATACGCTACGCCCTTGATCACATGCCTGCAGGCATGCTACGCGTTAGGGTTCCAATGGCTGTAGAACCAAACGAGGCGGTATCTAGGGTTGAAGCTCCAAGAGGCGAGCTCATCCATTATGCAAGGTCTAATGGAACGGCTAGGCCTGAACGCTATAAGGTTAGAAGCCCAACACTAGCGAATATTCCAGCCCTATGCAAGATGCTGATGGGACAGCATGTAGCCGACATACCGATAGTCCTAGCTGGAATAGACCCATGCTTCGCATGCATGGATAGGCTTGCCCTCATCGATGTAAACACGGGAAGAAAGAAGATCCTAGACTTCGACACCCTAAGAGAGAATGTACGGAGGATGAGAAAGCATTGTCCATAATACTAGAGGCGATAAGGCAGATCTTCAAGTCTCCGATCACTCTCAAATATCCGTTCGAGAAGGCAGCCGTGCCCAAGGATTTCAGGGGACGTCCAGTTTGGGACATGCAAAAGTGCGTTGGATGCGGACTATGTAGCCGCATATGCCCCTCCGGCGCGATCGAGATGATAGGGAAGGGCCTAAAAGCCGAGATAAAACATTACGTTGACAGATGCATATTCTGTGGGCAATGCTCTGAGAGTTGCCCAAGAAACGCAATAACCATGACTGACGAATTTGAGCATGCCGGTGATGACCGTGAGAAAATGATTTATGAGTATAGGAGAGAAAGTTAAGTCTGAGTGGAGATCATGAAGACTTCTAGGGATCTAATCGCATATAATGACCTAAAGAAGATGATAATTGAGCCGGGTTTTTGTAATCTCTGCGGTGCATGTGAAGCTGCTTGTCCCGTGCATGCCTTGAAGATCGAGGGTAGAAGCCTCAAATATACGCATGACTGCACAAACTTCATGGAGTTCTGTCCAATATGCTATGACATATGTCCATTCACTGAAGCGCTTCTACTAGAGACTTTAGGATTCGTCGCTGGAGCTCCGAACATAACTGAGAGCATAGGATACTATCGGAAGATAATCCTGGCACAGGCCGTCGATGAGAGATTGAGGGAGATAAGTCATAGCGGAGGGGTTATCACCGCACTACTTATGCATGCAATCAAGACTGGATTTATAGATGGCGCAATAACATCAGAGAGCGAGAAGGAGACTCCAATAAAG
Organism: uncultured Candidatus Bathyarchaeia archaeon; assembly: GCA_964508155.1. Taxonomy (GTDB): domain Archaea; phylum Thermoproteota; class Bathyarchaeia; order Bathyarchaeales; family DTEX01; genus B63. Next base: position 208,428 of record CAZDRE010000001.1, on the reverse strand, counting down.
GTTAAGCCATTACTTAGTCTCGTTCCAGACGATCTATTATCAGCAGTTGACTTCGAATACTTTCCATCATCAGTCGCTAAGGCCTTCGGAAGGGCAGTTCACGAATACGGCAAGACGAAGATAGCCTTTGTTGGAACGCCGTGCCATGTCAGGGCGATCCGAAAGCTTGAGGCCTGGGAGCATAAGATCATGAATAGCCTAAAGATAGTTATAGGCCTAATATGCCTCTGGAGTTTCTCCTTTCCTGAACTCACAAAATTCCTGAAGGAGGCATATAATGTAAATGCCAGTGATATCCTAAGGATCGACCTTGACAAGAAGTATGAGGTTTCTATGAAGGATGGAAGGGTTATATCAATATCCATACCAGAAATTGAAGCGCACACGCTAAGCGTCTGTAAGATGTGTGAGGACTTCACATCCGAGCTCGCCGACATCTCAGTTGGAGGAGCCCACCCACTGAAGGACTGGTCGATAGTCATCATAAGAACCGAAATAGGCGAGGAAATATTTGAGGACGCTGTAAAAGCGAATGTCATTCGCGTTAGGAAGATAGAGGAGAGACCGGATGTCTACGCTCACTTCGTAGAGATGGGTCTCCTAAAGAAGAGATACGCCGCTAAAGAAATAGAGAGGAGAAAGAGATGGAGAGAGCCTGTTCCTCCAGTATATATTCGCATGCTTGAGCTCCTGCCCCGTGAGATAAGTCTGCTCTCAAGTCTTAGGGCTGAGCAGATAATGACGAGGGAGATAATAACTGTTAGGCCTGAATATACCGTTGAGGATGTTCTGACGATAATGACCAAGCATCATCACATGGGCTATCCAGTTCTAAATGAAAGGGATGAGCTCGTTGGGATAGTGACTTTCGATGATGTATCTAGGGTTCCAGCCTCAAGACGCAAGGAGACCCTAGTTAAAGAGATAGCCCATAAAAGGCTGATAACGGCGTACCCAACCGAGTCCGCAATGAACGTCTATGAAAAGATGAGCGAGCATAAAATCGGGAGGATACTGGTTGTCGACAAAAGAAACCCTAAGAAGCTGCTTGGAATAATAACGAAGACCGATATCATGCATGTTTTGAGATGGCCTATGAGAGGATAATAGCCGATTGGCCATAAAGCATAACATAGCTTAGGTCGCCTCTGGGAGATGCTTCTGCCCCGAAGATTCCTGAATGTTCTGATGCTCCTACTTATACTCTCAAGCCTCGTCCACGTGGAATCGTCAGCCGCTCATACATATCCAATCGAGTTCATGGTTAAGCCGGTTGCAATAGTCTACTCGCTAAGGTATGCCCAGATTAATGTTGCAGAATCCCATTATGCCTTGCTTGCGGTTCAATACTGCCTTTTACTCGCCGGAATCCCGTATGAGATAATCGATGAGCAGAATCTTTTACACATAGACCTGTCAAAGTATTCATGCCTAATCTTCCCGTATGCCCGCTATCTCAGCAGAAATGTCTCTACGCCCTTTTTAGATGCGCTTGATGAATGGCTCAAGTCCGGAGGTTCATTTATTTGCTTTGGAATACCAGCATATCGGAGAGGAAACCTTTCGTTCTACATGGATGATTGGATAAGATTTTACGGGAGAATTTTCGGTTTGCAGAGGGTCTTCTTTAGATCCGGAAAGGATTTCGTTGTCTTGGCGGAGAGGCATAGAATAACATTGGATCACGTGGGAGATAGGATCCCATTGGAAGATATAAGCTACGATTACATAATCTTAAGTTCATCGCCGAATGCATCTGTTCTCTTACGGACGAATGTAGGAGACATCCTGGCCGTGGCATCGAGGTATGGAGGTGGCCGGGCGGTTCTATTCACCCTCTCAGCGTCAGACAGCCTCTTCCAGAGGACAAGCATCATGCTTAGGTCGATTCAATGGTGTATCTTCGGAGATCACACTCCAGTAGGCCTGAACTTGGCCTGTGGAAGGGTCATCTGGATGCTCAATATCGACGCCGACTGGTCCGCCGATAGAGATGCAACTGGAGATGCCCTATCATGGCTTCTAAGGAGATCCGAAAAGAATTGTTTCACTTTCTCTTGGGCCATTATAACCGGAAATTATAGTGGATTGGAGAAGACAATCGATTGGCTCTCACTAAGGGATCTATTTAATGCCTCGTTAGAGGCGGGCGTCGAATTTGCAAGTCACACAGTTCATCATCCAGTTTGGAGATACGTTACGAGTAAAGAGAGAGTTATGTTTGAACTCGCCCAGAGCTATAGGGATATCGCTGGAAATCTAACTAGGATCAGCGGTCTGCAGGTTCCAGATGGAATGTTCCCGATCGAGTATTATCCGCTCATGAGGAAGGCTGGGTATGAATATGCCATCCAAACATTCGCCTACCCATTTCTGCGCATGGTTGGGATTCAGCCTTTACAGAACGACTCTATCTTCATATTCTGGAGGAGCACAAAATCAGACTATTACTATTTTGACCTCATGAAGTATTCGCCCAAAGAAGCCTTTAGGATCGAGAAGGAAAACTTCGATGGTTTCTATGCTTTAGGCCATTCAGCTCCCTACCTGCTACTATGGCATGACTATAGCCTAATCAATAAGACCAGAAGAGCAGTCTTCCTTAAAGTTCTAAGGTACGAGTATGCCAATAGAGTGGATGTCTCCTCGATGACTGCCACGGAATTTCTCCGTAGATTTAAAGCATGGGAGAAAGTTAAGATTAGGATCACATATATGCCCGATTTGATAATAGTTCGGCTGGACACACATGATGTTCCGGAGGAATACCTACGATATCTGTCATGCATGTGCCTGAGGGTAGATGGAAAGACGATACGTAATGTCGAATTCATGAATAGATCCTACCCTCTATTCTCGGATGATTACGTGATCCTCCCCGAGCTGGAGCATGGAAGATACGAGTTCAAAATTAAATTCGGCAAGCCCTCATCTCCACATGTAATCCATCTGACTACATGCAGGATCCTATCAGCCGAATTAAAGGATGCTGATATACTTCTGAATCTATCGAGATTATGGGATAACAATGCTAGGATATGTCTGGTGGGCGGGTCATCTCTGATAGTAAATGGCTCGAAGATTAAACTTCAAAAGAGCGGAAGGGTCTCGATTGGATATTTAACATTTAAGGCCGTGGAGATACCGGAGGTGAAAGTGATAGGAGCATATGAGTATCTCAGGGGCTTCTTGACCGGCTTGATCTTGGCTTTTTTGCTTGTAGTCTTAGTTTCGATCAAGATTAGGAGTAGAAAAGGCGAAAATGAGTCTTAGGAGAGGATCGTCTAATCTACTTTTTCCTCTACAGTTCGGTTAAGCGTGATCTCAGCTATGTTTCTCCCGCCTTCAATGATCTTTCTTGAGTTATTCATGATAAGCCTTAGGATCGCTGATATGTTCGGGTCGAGCTTCTTAGATGATAGCATGATGACTATGTCATTCTCCAATCTGGTAGTCGCCTGATACTCGGAGATCAGCCTGTCAGCTCCCTCATAGTCTCTTCTGAAGAGGACGTTCAGAGCCTCCTCAAAGAACCGATGCGCCTTTGAGTTAAATTCCAAAATCTGCGTATATAGCTCCTCATCTAAAGAACGATTCAGCAGGAGCATCTGATCCTTTATCATATTCTGCACCGTCTCTATGTTGTTCGCGATGTTCAATGCGTTATCGGCTATCTCCTTAATCTCATTCGCGATTATCCTATAACCCAAGAATTCCTTTGGGCTCTTAAATCCCAAAGCTTCAGGATCCTTCCGCTCCAAATAATATTTTAGCTGACGTATCACATAGAGATTAAGTCTCTCAACGTCATTACATGTCTCAGAGATTATCTCGATCGTGTGCCTATCACATTTTTGAAGAGCCGAAATGGCCTCTTGATTCGCTGAAAGCGCGAGTACGGCCATTCTTCTGATGGCCTGATCAACGGGAAAATCCGGGTGATCAATAAGGATCTGCAGGGTGATCTCATTGTCGGTTTCGCGGATTATCTCGGATCCAAGCATGAGGTTTTTGCTCAGATGCCTTATTGCAGTTTTATACTCCGGAGGAACCTTACTCTTAAAGCAGATATGTATTAGATCTGCACTGACAACATACAATGATCTGATCATGCGGCATACAGACTCAATATCACTCTCCGCCCCAACGTGAATCCTAAATTCCCTTTGAGCCCTTTCCTCCTTCTCCCTTTCATCAAGAATCTTCCTTGGAATAAGAAGAAGAGATTGATCATCCTGCATTATAACCGCGACGTGATCTCCCTTATCCAAACCCGCCTCCTTAACCCATTCTCTAGGGAGAGTTAAAATAAAGGATCCCTTCCCAACCCGCTGTATCTTCCTATACTCTAGTTTCTTCTTCATCATCTCCAACATTCCATATATTTTTTATTTATATCCTTTATCAATCCATATATGCCTTTTTACTAATATATTCCATTAATTCCGGATCTTACCGGATTAGGGGTAATAGTGCAGAATATGAATGCTGATCGCCGTAAATCGCGCATCAGCCGAAGCCGCCTTCTCCAAAGTAAAGATTTTGGGAGAGTCTATACGGGACATGCATATTGCCCGGCATCCGAGATGATAAGACTCCGGTGGATTCTCAATATTCTCCTAAAATCCTACAGCGGCAAATATGAAAGGATCAATCTATACAACCTGAAGGGGTCAAAGATACATTGGAACCGGGCTTATAGGCTAAACTGAACTGCGCATTTAACCGACTCGTGGTAATGATTTGGAGCGTTCATGAATAGACCTACAATTTATATTCACGGCGATGCTCAGGATGGCGTTGGAAATACCATAAATAAGGATAAGATAGTAGTTTATGAGCGTGACGGAGATATAGTTGGATACTCCATGCGTGGCGGAATGATATTCATTCGAGAAGACATCGGTCTCCCAAAGCATATAGGCGAGAGAAGCTATAGAATGCTAGGTGGAGCTGACGGTTAGATTGGCGCGAGAAGCCGCTGTTAAAGGTTCATTCTTCGCTATTCTATGCATAATCGGGGCAGTAGCAATATTAAGCTCAACTATGTCGAAGAATCCTGTTCTCAATCCATTCGCTGAAAGCTTGAATACGCCTGAGGCGCTTATGGGCACCGTTGCAGCTGCCTCAACTGTGCCGGGAGTCCTTATAAGTCTCCCTGCAGGTTCACTCTCGGATATCCTCGGTAGGAGGAGAGTATTACTTTTCTCAGCCGTGATCTTCGCCTCAGCCCCTTTCCTCTACATCCTAATAGATTCGTGGTGGCAACTGATCCTCGTGCGCTTCTACCACGGATTCGCAACGGCAATATTCGTGCCTGTGGCTAGAGCGGCGATAGCTGAGATGTTCCCGTCGAGCAGGGGAGAGAAGATCTCAACATTCACTTCGGCGACACTTGTCGGACGGGCTGTAGCTCCGTTCCTCGGCGGCTTCATTCTCTACATGACTGTCTGGAACTTTAGAGCTTTATACCTCGCTGTGGGAGTCGCCGGGATAACAGCATTCCTCATAACGCTCGTCTTACTGAAAGAAGAGAAGCTTAAAGAGAAGCCGAAAATGAACCTATCATTTAGATCTCCTAGGCTGATGGATGGATGGAGTGTTGTAGCGGCGAATCGCGGAATATTAGCCGCTGGACTGGTTGAGGCATCAACTCGATACTCCTATGGAGCCCTCGAGTTTTTTCTAGTCGGATACTTAAAGAATGTTGTGATGCTTGATCCCCTACTTATAGGCGTGATAACGGGCTCGCAGCTCGTATTCATCCCCTTAATAAACCCATTTATGGGGAGGCTCTCAGACAGGATCGGGAGGAGAATACCGATAATCCTTGGGCTTCTTATCGGCGCAGTCAGCCTCTCAGCAATCCCATTCACAACATGCTTCCCCATCCTACTATTGATATCCATAACTTATGGGCTGAGCTATTCGATGGTCACCTCCGCCGCTCCGGCTCTCGTTGGAGACTTGGCCAGAGAAGACCTATACGGAGCGGCCATGGGCTTCCTAGCGATGATAATGGATATAGGTCAAATGTCAGGTCCAGTCATAACGGGTCTAATCCTATCCGTAACGGTTGGATATACAGATTCTTTCCTATCGTTAGGCATAATACTCCTCAGCTCATGCCTCATATTCGCAGCCTCTACACTCTCAAAATCTAAACCAAACGAGACAAGTCTCAAAGTTTAATCTAAACATCATTTAGGCTATGATCTACAGGGGATTCACGGTCATAGTGGATACCTGCCATATTTCCTCACCACATCATATATGGCTAATAGCCCTCAAGTCTCCACCGGATGATAAAAGATGTATTTGACTCTCGGACGTAAGGCATCTATCAGCCTCCTAAAATAGGGCTTAATGTATCTGCGCCATAATCTAAGAGAGATTATCATACCAGTTTGGCATGCAACATCATCATATTCACTTGATCCACTCCGAGATCCGCCAATCTCCCTCCTATCCCCAAATAATATTCGAGCAGTTAATCCAATAGCTTCTCAACGAATCTCGGATTCATATAAGGTCAACCGCTAATTGCCTGTAGCCCCTGAGATGCCAAGCCTAACACCAGAATGTATCGATTCCGAAGTGACCTACAACCCAGCATCCCTTCTCCTTATACTCCTCAGCATCATCCTTCGTCACCCTGAACCTACCTGGAGCATTCGAATCCGGAAACGGATAATCATCGAGCGAATCTACACTGACATTTTTCAATGGTGAGTATACAACTCAACTCTCGGTTCTCGTAGCCGTTAATCGCCGTCTTATTCCCCGCTCATCCTCCATAGTATCCTCATCGACCCACACTTCTGTTCCATAGTGAATAAAGGGCTCATGAACTACGCCTCTACGCACGAATTCCTCCGAGACTCCAGGACCGACAGACCTTATGCCAAGCCATAAATCCTGAGATAACCCTTCTAGCCTCTTACCGTCCAATCGCCCGCGTAACTTAACCTCGAATGCTGGGGAGCACCATACATCCAGCGGGATCAAATGGGCTTCTCATGCTAGAGGAGCCCGAGGAATCTCTCACGCCGCTCAATCCTCTTCCGCCCACTTCATTATTATCTCAAGCCCACTGATCCGTCGTTTACGACAGCGTCTACGCCATATTTCTTGACCATCCATGGCCTAGCAGCCGCGCCTCCAACTATAACCTTAACCTCATCGCGGATCCCCGCTTCCCTCAACGCTTCAACGACCCTCGCTGTGTTAGCAATTGATTTTGAGAGTAGTGCTGAGATGCCTATGATCTTCGCTCCTGTTTCTTTTGCCTTTTTCAACAAATCTTTCAGGAAGCACATCTACTCCTAAGTCGTAGACTTCAAATTCAGCGGAGATGAGCAGTGACTTTATGATCTCCTTCCCGATGTCATGTAGGTCTCCTATGATCGTTCCAAGAACTATCTTGCCTCTGGCTTTATCTTCAACCTTCATTCCATCAGCAATTTTTATAGGATGGTTTTCTTCGCTATCTCGTGGCATTTAATGATCTCCTGTTTCAGATGCGTATGAGCGTTCTATAAGCCTTTGAGATATTCGATTCTGCTCATAAAGATCACTTGCATAGGAGAAGAGATATCCACCCTTATTTTATTGTTGGAAATTCAGCTATCCTGAGGTGGGTGCAGCCGTAAGGAACTAGTGTTAGGTCGACGAGTTTTCCCTCCGCGCTGACTGGGCTTTCTGGCATCTCCCCAGCTGAGCCTCTATCTAGCCTCCAAGAGTCTATCCTTATACCCTTAACCTTAACTGAGATGGGCGCTTCTTCAGGTGAGAATGGCCTTTCGCCTATTGGATGCTCAATGAACCTTAGTCTGCCAAGATCCTTCTCGCCTAGGTCGAGAGCGTAATTCCATGGGGTTGTAGGATAGACCTCCCAATCAGCAACTGGAAATCCACGATAAGATTTGTATTCACGTATCTTCCTCCAATTCTCTCCTATCTTTAATGCATATACCAGAGGGCCGCGTTCGAGGACTATTGAATTCCGATAGCGACGGTAAATGCGTGGTTTCATCCGCAATACCAATCTAATATTCGATCTGCCGGTCCATATCCTCTCCACTTTGAAGAACACTCCAGCCTCGGGAGGACCAATCCTTTCCCCATCAATCTCAAGTATGGCATCTCCACACCATGATGGAATTCTTAGATAAAGCGGAAACTGCACGGTCTCCTCAACTTCTATGCTTATGTCGATCTCCTCTCGGAAGGGATAATCCGTAGTAACGTCGACTCTAACGGGCACTCCCCTGATAGTAGTCGCTACTCTGCACGGCGCATAAGCAACGGCTGCCAACCCATCATCCGCCGTTCGCATCCATAGATGAGCCGCGAACTTCGGCCATCCCTGACTGAAGTTCGCTGTGCAACATCCATAATTCGGCTCTAAACCATAAATATTCGCATCTGCGGAATTAGTCGTCCAGATCCTGCCCTCCCTAATGCTACACTCAACTTGATTCACCTGCTCATCATACTGATGCGCCCACATATCCGATGAGAAAGCCGCCGGAAGAGCATTATAGGCTATCTTCTCCAAGCGATCCCCAAACTTCGGATCTCCGAGGATGGAGAGTAAAATCTCAAGTGAATACATATACTCAACGATTGCGCATAACTCGGTGCCGTGTGAGGGATTCTTTCCGGCTAAGCATTCATCGCCATATATGACGCCTGTAACCGTGCCGTGATATCTATCCAGCTTCTCGATCATCTCATACGTCATCCTCTTGTCCCTCTCGTCTCCTGTTAGGCGCCACCACAGTGCGGGGGCCTTAATAGCCATGGCATTATTAACTACATGCCCCATGTAGTTCCATTTTCCCTTTGGAGTAGGCTCCTTTAGTGGCCAACGTTCGAAGAAGTCTTCCCAGTCAAAGCCCTGAGCCTCTAATTTGACGGCAAGATCCAGAAGCCACTTCTCCCCAGTTCTCTCATAAAGCCAGTAAATGCTTATTAGACACTCAAACCATCTGAATTTTCCCCAATTGAATAATGGATGGCTGCCGATATGCTCATCTAACCAGCGTAAACATCTCTTAACAACTCTTGGAACGCGCTCATCGGCTGTAGCATCATAATATTGGATCAATGGTTTTAGGACCAGAAATACTGCCCAAAGATCATAGTTTGCCGGGTCATCGCTTGGCGCTATCCATCCACTCTTATCTTGACGTTTAATGATAAGATCCATATATTTCTCGACCTTAGCCTTTAATGTCGGATCATCAAGTAGGAATGCGAGGGGAACTATTCCATCAAGCCAGTAGGGGGCACGCTCCCAATTATCGGCGTTACCTCCAAACCATGCGCTATCCTTGATGTCCGGCCAGAACTCATCTAAATGTCCGCTGAGGCCATCTGCCTGTATGCGTAGTTGATTTAGTAGCCATCCCTCAGGTCGAATAGAGCCTAACGGTAATGGCTCAAGGGCTTTCTTTCTAAGCGTAATATTAGATTGTCTCATCTCATATCGTTGGTTGATCATCGTTAAGAACTAAAATTTTTATTGCTTAGGAATTAAGATGACATGCACACAGATTCAGTATTGAAGTTCGGATGGGACTATCGGATTGTCTGGAAGATCCAAGCCATCAATTAAAAAGTTGGGCGCCGTTGACTGTGACATGGTTGAGACGACGCCTATAGTATTCCAGGATAGGCTTTACCTCTTCGAGTATGTCCGCCCAAACTACTGGCAGAATAAGACTGGAAACTCATATTTCCGATTTATAGATGTGGAGATGGATAAGCCTATCTCGGCCTTCGCTTGGGGCTATCACTTAGGCAGCGCATACGTGGAAGATGATGTTGTATTTGTCTATGGAGTCGAGAGGTGGGGAGGGTCAGAAATAAGGGTCTTTTGGTCAAGAGATCTCAAGGAGTGGTCTTCTAAGCTAGCGTTGAAACTGCCGGGATGGGGCATATACAATAACTCCGTATGCATGGGCAAGGATGGCTATGTGATGGCGATCGAGATAGGCGAACCTAAGGAGGTGGTAGGCGTCCGTTACACAATATACTTTGCCGAGTCCAAGGATCTCATCAATTGGAGACTATCCCCGCTCGATCATGTCTATTCTAAAGATCGCTACACTGCATGTCCAGCCCTTCGCTTCCTTAACGACTATTACTACATGATTTACCTCGAGGCTAAGCCCGGCCCGAGATATGAGCCTCACATCATACGCTCAAGAGACCTAACTCATTGGGAGAGCAGTCCATACAATCCCCTCATGTCTCCATCCGAAGAGGATAAGAAGATCGCGAATCCAAATTTGAGCGACGAGCAGCGTAGAAGGATCCGTAAAGCCTTAAACATCAATAACTCCGATGTCGACCTATGCGAATTCAGAGGTGAGACGATAATCTATTATAGCTGGGGTAATCAGCAGGGAACAGAGTTCTTGGCGAAGGCTGTACATCATGGATCACTGAAAGATTTCCTACAGGGATTCTTTGAATAAAGGAAAACCCATCGATTCAAGTGATCTTTCCTGTAGGTCTTCATCACTTCAATAGTTTCGCAGTCCATCCAATATCGAGTTCCTCTAGCTTCATCTCCTTCGGTATGCCCTGCTCATCCCAGCCCATCATCTCATAGTATATGCTCCTAGCCTTTCTAAGCTTATCTGGATCTACAGCGGTATTCGAGAGCGCGCCTGAAGTATGCGGAGTGAAGAATCTACTTGGAAGCCAATCATCCTCCACCTTGAAGCCCTCCCTAACATTAAAGATCCTAGCCATGGTCGTTACGCGCTCTCCAACCTTCATCAGCTCCCAAGCCGTCGTATTCCAGCCAGTGACGGCCCTAACTATCTCAACCTCCTGTATGTAGCTCCAAGGCACGAAGATGCACAGTAAAAGGGTGTTCTCCAGAACGCGCCAGTTCACGGCGTATATTAAAGCCCTAACCTTTCTAGGTCCAAGATCCTCAAGTGGGATGGGCTCTAAAATGCCGAAGGAGCCGAGCTCCTGAAGGCTCCTACTCATCGTATCAAGTCCAAGATCATGTAGATTATGGACATGATCCGCTCCCGTCGGCGAAACGGCATATCCCAGACCTAAAGCCCTCTTCAGTCTAGGCTCATGCATCGGAACCTCCTGCCCCTTAACATGAACCGCGTACTTCTCAGCTCCCCTACCTATCTTTTTGGCCGCCCTCTTCGTTCCCTCGGCGAGTAAATCCCCAAGTCCTCTCCGCTCACCTATCATCTCAACGAGCTTAACCATGGCCTCGGCATTTCCAAATCTTAAATCTAAGCCTCCAGTATCCTCTTTAGTTAATATGCCATTCTCGTAGCATTCCATGGCGAAGGCTATGGTTACGCCGGTTGATATTGTATCGATCGAGTATCTATTGCATATCTCATGTGCCTTGCATATCGCCTTTAAGTCGCTAATGCCGCAGTTTGAGCCTAAAGCTGCGAGCGTCTCATACTCTGGGCCTCCATATATGGGATTTACGCTCCAAGGCTCTTCAACCTTAACTACCTTCTTGCATCTTATTGGACAGGCATAGCAGCCCTCCATGCCGACGCTCAGGGTCTTCTTTAGAGTTCTCGCATCTATCGCCTCCGCTCCCTCGAAGTTTCCATCCCTAAAGTTCCTAGTCGGCAAGTTCCCAGATTTCGCTCCGGCAACTATTCCAGATCCAGTTCCATACTCATGCAAGTTTCCAACTAGATCCATCATATTCTGATTGAGCCGCCTCGTCAATTCCGCAAGCTTACTTTTATCAGCAACCTCAACTCTCCCATGGCCCCTAACGGCTATTCCCTTCAGCATCTTTGAGCCCATAACAGCACCCATGCCGGTTCTGCCAGCAGCATCCTTCAGGTCATTTATTACGCAGGCATATCTTACGAGACGCTCCCCTCCAGGCCCGATTAGAGCCGTCCGAACATGCTTATCGCCTAGCTCCTTCCTGATGAGCTCCTGAGTTTCCCCCGTATCCCTCCCCCAAAGGTGACTTGCATCCCTAATCTCAGCTTCTCCGTCATGTATCCACAGATAAACTGGGCTGGAAGCTTTGCCCTCAAAAATTATGGCGTCGAAGCCGGCACGCTTCAATTCGGCTCCCCAGTAGCCTCCAGCCTCAGCTTCGCCGAATCCCCCGGTTAATGGAGACTTAGCGCCTATGCTGTTCCTTCCAGATCCGGGAATCGGCGCTCCAGTTACAGGTCCAGCAGCGAAGATCAATATGTTCTCAGGTCCTAATGGATCTACTCTGGGCTTCAATTCCTTCAGCAGATAGTAGGCTACGAAGCCCTCCCCGCCAATATACCTGCGATAGAAGATGTCATCTGGATTCTCAATTCTCACCTTCTCTCTTGACAGATTCACTCTTAGTATATTACCCGTATAGCCGAACGGCAAAGCCATCACCGACCATGATCGCAAAAAATTATCCTTTAATGATCACGCTCCACCAGTTAAGCTTTTCGAGGCAAGCCATGTAAAGAATATTGCTGCTCGTTGCAGACTGTGAAAGAAATAAAACCACGAAAATAGAGGATAGTTAGAAGGATCAAATATGGATTTTCAGCAGATTGGGGCGACTCTTCTCCAGTTGGCACGGTCAGTTTCTAGCAGCTCTCATTGCCTTAGCTCTTTTTGATCCCTAGCTTTTAGTTTTAGTATGCTTCTTCCCTCACACTTATATGGAATATCTAATATGTGGGCGATTGTTGGGATGACATCTATAATTTCCGCTTCTTCTATAAATTTTCCTCTATACTCCTCCTCAAGCCCGCCTCCTGATAGAATGAAGGTTATTCTCCTAGGTCCACCAGAATAGATTCCCGTAGATCTATCGTTTTGGAAGTCCCAGACTTCACAGTCCCAAGGTGGTTGATGACCGCAACACCAATTATTCGTCTTTGCCCCCATCTGTTTGGCTACTGTACAACCTAGATGGTATCCGTGATCCGAAGCTAATACAAAGTAAGTTTCGTCCCATAGTTTCTTAGCCTGCAAGTACCTGATAATCTCGCCTATTAGTTCGTCTAAAAATAGTATATAGGCATGCTTCGAGGATAATGGATGGAAATTTTCCCTCAAATAGGAGGGGCATCCGCATACGAAATCGAAAGTTGGGAAGTATACGTGAACTAGGTTGAAGTCTGGAAAGTCGTCTAGGTAGGGGCGGATGAAATTTCTCCACAACTGTAGGTCAGACCATAATAGCGTGTTGCCTAGGTCGATGCGTCTCTCACTGTAGGGATTTATTATCATATCTGGAGTGTAGAAGTATCCTCTCTGAAACCAGCCGCTGAAGACAAGACATCTGAATTCCCCTCCAAGATACATCTTAGCGTATTCAAAGAAGCCCTCAAGATCCTCGTTGGTATACGCAGTTCTGCTGTCCCAATACTCTTTTCCATAAAGTGGGCGTGCGTATCTTCCAGTGGCCAAATACCTCATCCCGCTCCTAGTATTGCAGTCTCCCCTATTCCAAGGTCTCTTAACCCACAGTCCGTTTTCTATGAGGTAGGATAGGTTGGGGATTAAGCCCATCTCATGATAGCCCTTAACATTCACGGGAGGAAGGTTTGTTCCTTCGATCTTTACGCTTTCCTCCCAATGTCCCGCTAGCTGATCAACAATTAGATAAAATACTCTTTTCATCTAACGCCTCCATCCAAAATGGCTTTTTATCTACGTTTAGTCAGTGCTGAATGGAGTTTAATGGGATTTTCAGCGCTCACATAATAGGAGTTCCATGTCATCCCGCAGGAACATCTCCAAGAATCATATAAATCACCCGTTGAGTATATCTCCTTTCCAAGAACATAGAAGTTTACGTCGCTTATTATTCTTAGAGTGTCTCCCTCATCTTCAATTCGTATATGACTTACACTTTCAGAGGGACATAAAACTATCAGATTGAGGTGGCACTTATTGTATCGCTTAATCAGTCTAATCGGGATTATTGGCTTAACTTCTCTATTAAATGAGGATGCAGATGGAGTTTCTATTTTGATGCGGCTGGAGTTTTCAGCCACATTTATATTGCCCATCACCCGAAATGCATACTCATCTCCTGATCTTGTGAAGATACTTACAATTGGATTGGCAGGTGCACATTCTCCCCCACCATAGCATGGAATGTTAAGTACTTCCTCGTAGTTGATTTTTGGGTCATGGCCGAAGAATGCACACTTGACATTTAAAGTCTCGTTAAGAGCGTATGGGCGCACTTTAAAGTACCATTGACTTAAGGGATGATGAAATAGCATGACTTTATATAGTTGGTCCTCAGACAACCTCTTCTTAAGCCATATCATGTCATGTAATGATATGCCTGGATAGCATGATTTTGGAAGAGCGATCCGCTCATTGAAAGTATCGAAGCCTATAAACTTGAATTTCCCAATCCTTAAGCACCATAACCTCTCAAACCAGTCATAATAATGATAGCAAAAAAGGAATTCGCCGCCGACATCGTGATTTCCCTTAATCCACAAATTATTGGATAATTTATCCTTCATGTAGTTCCATGCGTCCTCAAACCATAAACCTTCTAAGCTCGGCTCGACTATGTCCCCGCCTATTGCAGTAAGGGTTGGATTGCATAAACTGAGCCTATCAATTCCCCATTTTGCATCAGAAATCCAACTTTGATTCGGATTGCCAAAGTGGAGATCAGCCGTCCAACCGAAAGTAAACGGATGAATCTGAACGAGATGCGCTGTAACATTAGACTTGGTTATGATATATTTTTCACGGGCTTCATATTCTCCATGAATGCACCAAATAGACGGATCAATGTAGACCTTCTTACCTGGATCAATAGAAATATTCTCGCTGGCGAACCTGTATTCTTCTGTTGGCAACTTGAATATAGAGCCACAACACATGAAAGACGAGCTAAATCCTCTTTATTTAAACTTTTCCCTCCGATCCTATAACTCTTCAGAAGATAAGTCTTAAGCTGATATAGAGCAAATTCGTCTTTAACAAGCCGTAATTGTGATGGGAAAGGATAAGTAAGCCAAAGAGGAGAAGTAACTGCTTATCTACGAAGAATTGCCGGAACTACCCAATTCGATCTTATATACTGTTATTGGTCAATGGGAAGGTTATGTGTAGCCTCCATAGTCGTATATGCCTGCAGTCTCGCCGACAAAAGAATTTTGGGACCTAAGATGGCATGGTAAGAATTGACATCCGGGAGAATAGTGCCGGGGGCGGGATTTGAACCCGCGACTTCTGGACCCTCTTTCCTTTTTGGAGTTCTCCAGATTATGAGTCTGGCGCCCAAACCAGGCTAGGCTACCCCGGCTACTTCCAAATTATTCCGTCGCACCTATATTTTTTACGCTGTTCCTTCCAGATCGGCTTGCTTCTATTTTTTCCGAAATTCAGTAATTATTACTGGCGAGGCGATGTATATTGTCAGCATCGTGAAGAACGCGGTTGCTATTAGTGAGCTAGGCCCCTAATTGTGGTTATCGGGCAATTTAATGCCGTTAATGGTCTAAGTAGAACTACTATTGGGCAATCACTTAGGATGATCTTCCTAGTAGTTATAAGCCTAAACTGTGCCCGCTCAATACATAATTCTTCCCAAAAATTAGTTTTTTAAGTTTCTCGTCATATTCTTATCAGTGTCAAACTTGAAGATCCTATTATTGACTGGCAGATTAGCTGAGCCTATTGTCCGCAAGGCAGCTAGGAAGTGTCCGTCAAAATATGAGATTGAAGTATCCGTGATGCCTTTGAGCGTAGCATCACTTGCAACCTCTCAGTCTATAATCTCGCATCTCAGAAGCGTCAGACTTGAAGATTACGATCTAGTAATGGTCTCTGGAGCGATTCAAGAGTCGATGAGGCCAGTTAAGGATGCCTTAGGCATAAATGTCGTTAAAGGTCCAAAGCATGCATCTGATCTGCCAGTGATTCTAAGCCTTTATGATCCAAGGAAGCTCTCGCCGGATATTCCAGCGGATATCCTCTTGATCAGGGAGATGTTTAAGTATGCAGAGGAAGCCATAAAGGAGATTGAATTAGCTGCAACCTCAAAGCCGCATATCGATGTGAACGGCCTGCCAATCCCGGCCGATCCTCCTCCAATAAGAATAGTCTCGGAGATCCCAGATGTGCATCTGCTTTCTGAAGATGATTTAATGATGGCTGCGGAGAGACGCATCAAAGAGGGAGCGGATATTCTGGCATTAGGCTTTCAAGCAGGTATTGCAAATGCGGAGAAAGTTAGAAGATCTGTGAAGCTTCTCGAGGATCTTAATGTTCCAATAGCTGTTGACTCTATTATTCCAAGCGAGATCATCGCTGGCGTTGAGGCTGGAGCCAGCATGATCATGAGTCTTGAAGCGGGGAACATAATGAAGGTTGCAGATAAAGTCAAGCATACACCAGCCGTCATAATTCCATACGATTCGAGGGTGGACTATGCCGCAAGGACAGTTGAGGATAAGCTGAGGCTTCTTGAGAGGAATATGGAATCTGCGCAGAGGCATGGAGTGAAGAACGTAATTGCCGATCCGATATTGGAGCCGATTGATCCATCCGGTTCGGCCGGGACATTCCAGTCTCTAATGGCATATCATAAACTTAAGCATAAAATGCCAGATGTCCCGCTGCTAATGGGGCTATGCAATGTTTCTGAGTTGATCGACGTAGACTCGCATGGTGTAAATGCCACTCTGACTATGTTGGCGGCTGAGATTGGCGTTAGCCTATTACTCGTAGTGGAGAGAAGCATAAAGACCATGAGATCCACGGCTGAGACAAAGATATCTGCTCAAATGGCCGCTATCGCTTACAAGAAGGAAGCTCCACCTAAAGATCTCGGTCTTAACCTACTGATCCTCAAAGATAAGAGGAAGGTTGAGACGAGGCTAGATCTAAATAATTCAACGATTATCGAGGCGTCAAGGAGCAATGGAGGCTACGTCCAAGATCCAATGGGCTTCTATACGATCAACGTGAACCATGAAGATGGGGTCATAGAGGCCCTGTATAAGGGATGTAAGGGCAAGATTCTGATTAGAGGCGAAACCGCAAGATCCATTTATGGGGAGATCCTGAAGAGAGGGCTGGTATCTGAACTTTCACATGCATTCTATCTAGGCGTTGAGCTTGGCAGGGCTGAAGAGGCGCTTAGGATAGGAAAAAATTACGTGCAGGAAGAGAATCTCCTCGAATTGCCCAAACCGATTAGCATTAAGTGAGGATCCATGCGAATACATGTTGAGTCCTCTGCAAGGCTTCACTTAGGCTTTTATACGATATTATCAGATGAGGTGGCTTATGGAAGCATCGGATTGACAATTGATAATCCTAAGGTTATAGTTAACGTGAAGAGGTCGGAGAGGACTAAGATAAGGGACCTAACCGAGACAGGAGCTAAACGAGACGCCATGGAGGTTGCTGAACTGCTTGGTTTAACTGGGGAGATCGACATCTTAAGCGGAATACCTAGACATGTTGGTTTAGGGTCAACGACGCAACTGAAGCTGAGCATCGCGTATGCATTAACGAGAGTTTACGGATTGAAGCATAGTATTCTAAAATTAGCCTTCCTCACTGGTAGGGGAATCGTGTCTGGTATTGGTATTGCCTCATTTAGGCATGGAGGCTTCATACTAGACAGCGGCCGAACTCCAATCGGAAATAAGATCTGTAAGCCCAAAAGCCCAAAGGAGATTCCCAGAGCAATGCTTAGAATGGCGATTCCTAAAACTTGGCGTTTCATAGTTGCTATTCCAAAGGGGATACGTGGACTTGACGAGCGGCAGGAAACTCCAATCCTTGAGGCTCCGACTTCCAAAGGCCGCGTAGAACATGAACTGCACGATACTGTGCTCTTACATATGCTACCAGCATTAGCCCGCGGAGATGCAAGGAGCTTCGGAAAGGCCTTAACGAAGCTTCAGCTTCTAGTCGGCGAATACTTCTCAAGTTTTCAGGGCGGTAAGTTCTGTTGCTGGGAGACTGAGGAGCTCGTTAAAAGCTTAATTGAGGGCGGAGCCTATGGCGCTGGTCAAAGTAGCTGGGGACCCACTGCATATGGCATAACTGAGGGAGCTAAGAAAGCCAAGGGGCTGCTTGATTACATGATTAAATCATCTGAGAAGATGGGAATAGAATCTGAGATATTTATCGCAAAGCCGCGTAATAGAGGATTCATACACAAGATAATCGAAACCTAACGTTCCTCGGGATATTCAGCAATAACATAGCTTCTGCCTCCCTCGTATAGTTTAACCCTTACCTTAACTCCAAGCCTTTTATGAAGATTCTTGGCGATATCTAATGCTATATACTCGGTTGTCGCCTCCGGATAATCGATCACCTTAACGTCCACCTTGAATGGTCCGGAAAAGTTAATTGAGTCGCGATCCCGTTTAGGAACAATAATTTTATGGTCATAATCTTCTAGGACGCGATTGACTATTTTCTTTAGTAGTTTGAAGTCGATCACCATTCCGGATTTCGGGTCGATCTCACCTTCAACCTCAACGTCCAGCCTAAATGTGTGACCGTGCAGATTCAGGCATTTCCCAGATGAACCCCTAGTGTAATGGCCCGAATCAAACGTAAAGCCTTCAATACCTATCTTCATGCTATACACCACGCATCTATTAGCCGGAAATCTTAAAAAAAGGATCCTCTTTCAGCAGAAATAGATGGATTGGAGATGAGGGCTTTAGGAATAGATCCCGGCACTAAGAGCTTTGATCTTGCAGTTATCGAGGATAAAAGTGTGGTTTGGGAGAAGAGTATAGATACGCTAAAGGTCGCTGAGGATCCTGAATCCTTAATTAAAGCGATAGAAGAGGCTGGGGAAGTTGATATAATCGCTGGACCATCTGGCTACGGAGTTCCAGTGACATTCAACCATGAAATCGTGGATCCTCACAGATTTGCATTGGAGGTCCTACTTCTAACTCGAGAGGAAGATCTGAAGATCGGAGTCGATAAGGGCGAGATCGGCATACGCGTATATGAGGCCATAACGAAGGTCGTTACTGAACTTCATAAGAGAGGTCTACCGGTCTGTTATATTCCATCATGCATATTATTGCCCACGGTTCCCCCTTATAGGAAGGTCAATAAGGTGGATATGGGAACCGCTGATAAGATGGCCATAGCCGCCCTGGGAATTCACGATCAATCAGTAAGATTGGGCATAAACTATGATGAGACTAGATTCATACTTGTCGAGTTAGGATTTGGATATGACGCGGCCATAGCCGTTGAGGGCGGCCTAATAGTTGATGGACTAGGCGGAACATTAGTTCATACAGGATTCTTAACGGCCGGCCTGATTGATGGTGAGGCGGCTGTTTTGGGGCGTGAATGGATCAGAAGCGATGTGTTTCATGGCGGGGCCTCTGATATATGCGGCGCAAGCAACCTCGATGAAGCTCTTGACGGTTATGAGAAAGGCGATGAACCCTACGTGCTGGCCATAAAGTCTATGCTCGATGGGATTGAGAAAGCCGTTAGAAGCCTAACATCATCGGTTAAAAAGCCGCGGGAGATAATTCTCTCCGGAAGATACTCTAGAAATCCTAGGTTTAGGATGCTTGTTCAGAAGAGACTTCACGATATCGCTCCAGTAAGAATCATAGGTATGCTTTCAGGGGCGAGGTTCTCAAAGGAGGCGGCTCAGGGATATGGGATAGTCGCCAATGGGATTGCCGGCGGAGAATTCAAAGACCTAATCAGGCACATGCAATTAATGGATGCTAGGGGCACCGTTCTGAGCTGGGTTTTCCATCCGAGATTGAGAGATGCAAAGGAGAGGTTGATAAGCGCGTATGTTAGGAGCGTGAAGAATCCGAGGATCTAAATCCAAGAATATCCTCGATCTTACTGATCATTTCATCAAGGCTGGTCACGACATGTAATCCCCTAATTCTCTTCAGCTTTGATATATTCCCTAAATCTATTGGATTTGGGGCTACTTCCTTTTCCTCCCAGCAACTTATAGCTCCGGCTTCGCATGAATCCTCGCATCTACCGCATCCCCTGCATCTGTTATAGTCTATTTTCACTTCTTTGCTTGGAAGGATACGTATCGCCCCATAGGGGCATACATTTACGCAGAGAAGGCAATACATGCATCTCTCGCTTTTGATGATGCATGGAAGTGTAGTAGATGGGTTTTCAGCGTGATCTACTGGGAAGATTATAAGTGGCGTTCTGGACTTAATTGCTTGGCTGGCTGAGATCGTGGGGAGGGTATCTGCTATTCCAGCGGCGATCTTCGCTATGGTATTCGATGATGCCGGAGCTATCACGACTAGACTGTAACGGTTTAGGCTGATCCTCCCGCCAAGTGGAACTCCATCCTCAGTTATTCCGCTCCACGAGGCATCTCTGTATACCCCGCCGTATCTGCCTCCAGAAGAGACTTCTTTGAGCCTATCAAGTATGCCGTAGATCCTAGCGACCTCCTCTCCGGCCCTCGATAGGGCCACTCCAATCTCTACATCAGAGCGTCTACTCCTAAACTCTCTGAAGGCCCGAAATATTCTGCGCAATTGACCTCCAGCGCCAGTGATGCACCATAGAATTCTACTCAAGAATCGCATCCTCCAATCATTCGGCTTAAAACCCCAATACTCACTCTTTTAACTCCCGGAGGAACACTCTCAGACAGTGTGTATATCTCAGCATTAAAGCATGTTGAGAGCCAAGATACAAGATCATAGGCTACCTTAAGCTTTTTCAATTTATCCCCCCAAGCCGGAGCATCATTTCTCAACCACGGCTTGGATCTCCTGCCGATAATCTCCCCAAAGTCCATTCCAACGAGAACTATGGGCTTAGCCCCATAACTATATGCCAAGAAGACTGCTCTATCACCGTCGGTGAATCCTCCGAAGTTCTGGAGTGGAGGCAGGGGCTCAACCTGAGTTGTCCCAATGATCAGCCTTGTCTCAGAAATTATACGCTTCATGTAGAGCCTAATCTTATCCATGTTATCCCCGTGAGCGTGAATCACCAATATCGAGCCGTTCGCGGCGGCATGAAGTAAAGAATCTAGATCCCCATCGAGATCCGTAACGATTACGTGCGGGATCTTCTCCCTCTCAGTTAAGGCTTGGGTAGCTCCATCAGCGGAGATCAGCGTAAATTTATCTGAGAATTCTGGAAGGACATCCATCAATTCATCTATGGTTTCATCTAAGCTCGGACCGGCACCGAAGATCATAGCTGGCCTCTCAAATAATAGCCTTCTAAGATCATCAAGTGGAAGATCTATGTGCGCGGCCCTAAGCGTCTCCGAGAGCATCCTCGTCGCTTCCCTATCACGCTCAATATTGTAACCCATAAACTTCGATATGGCGGAATACTTTTCAAGCCATACTCTAAGAGGGATCAAGAGAGACACGCTCAAGACATAATTGTGAACGCTAAGAACTAAATTGTTTCGGCTGATAGAACATTCACGACATCTCCACGCCGAGGCTTAAATATGCCGGCTCGTTAGAACAAGATTGATCACACATGGAGATCCTAACACAGATCAGAAATCTCGGTTTTTCAGAACATACATACAGCGAGGTCATCTTATCGATCAGGCATAGAGATAAAGTTAATGTTGCTCCCATGGGGGTTTTGCTCGGCGAGGATGAGAATCTACACTTAAGGGTCTATAAGGACCAAAAGACATGCAGAATGATAATGGATGGGGCTGAGGACTGCATTCTGAACATAACAGATGATCCAAGGGTCTTTTATGACGCTGTCTTTAGGAAGGATCGAATAGCATACTGTCCTTCCCAGAAGGTATCATCTCCAAGAATAAGCGGCTGTAATGCATACGTTGAATGTATAATCATCAACAGGTCAGAGCGTGAAGAGTTCATCGAGGTCTACTTAAAACCAACGCTCATCAGCGTCCTTAAGCACCCAGTTGTCACCTACCAGAGGGCTGGACCGGCCGTAATCGAAGCCCTGATATGCTATACAAAACTTTTACATTTCAGAAAATCTGATAGGAGAGTGGCTGGGGAGCTTAAGGAGAGAATGCAAATATTCAAGGATATAGTCTATCATAGCACGAGAAACCGCGATCTCAGGATGATGATCAAAGAAATACTCGAGAGGTCAAGCCGATGCTGAATAATCTTGTTGGAAGATCAATTAAGTCCACTCTTGGCCTTAAGGATCTAGTTGAGCATGTAAGGTTCTCAGCTCAGCTCGCAGCCGCATTGGAGGTAAGTGCATGGCCGAAGCCCGGAAACGTTCATAGAACAATAGATCATCCAGATACACGCTACGAGCAGTTCTTGGCCGGCTCAATAGCCTTAGGTAGGCCTGTTGGAGACGCCGCCCTTAAAGGTTATAGGGCGGGTAAAGGCGAGTTAGAAGTCTCAAAGTTAGGTATTGGTAAGCTCGTGAAACAAGCGGTTCAAGCAGTCTCAGATTCTCATTTGGGCGGGAATACCCATTTGGGCATATGCCTCCTTTTCGTTCCCCTCGCAGCTTCAGCCTCAAAGACCTACGCTGAAGAACGCAGCCTCTCAATGGATGATCTGAGAAGAAACGTTGATGAGATCATGAAATTGACAACTCCGCTTGACACAGTTGAGGTTTACGAGGCAATAGTCCTTGCGGGGTCAATGCGTGGATTGGGTAGGCTGAAGGGCGGGGAAACACCGGATCTTTATGATAAGCATGCCAAAATGAAGATTTTGAAGAGCGGAGTATCGCTCTTCGATGCTATGAAGGAATCATCATTCTACGATACTGTCGCAAGAGAACTGGTAACCGGAATGGAGGTCTCATTCAACATCGGACTAAAGGAGCTGACTGAGACCTTCAATAGGACAGGCGACATAAACGTAGCAGTAGTCCATACGTTTCTAAGGATATTATCGCTTATTCCAGATACTCTTATCGCGAGGAAGGTCGGCCTAAAAGTAGTTGATGATGTGAGGGACGCCGTTAAGATCGGATTGAAGGAGACAAGATGGATATCTGAGATGGCTAAGAGATGCCTAAGTCTGGGAGGGTTAACAACACGTGAAGGGGAGCAACTAATATGGGAATTCGATAGGAGACTTCAGAGCTTAGGCAGAGACTATAATCCTGGAACAACGGCTGATCTAACCGCAAGTTCCCTAATGATAGCCCTACTATTAGGCCTAAGGTTCTAGTGATCCAGAATGATGAGTGTTAGAGCTCGTGAGGGAGACTTTATAGAGACAATTGAGGGATTGATCTTCGACGTTAAGGGGTTAGTTCATCCTCCGGATAGAATAATCGCGTATCTACGTTACATTCCGGATCCAAGCGGGGATAGGCTTAGAGGAGGCATAGCCTACAGGAAGGTATATTCGCTTAATGAGAGGGAGGCTATCCTCAGAAGATATTATCCGCAATACGTATACTTTGATCGGATCTTCGGAATGGAGATGCAAGGGATCCCAAAGGAGAGGGTCCGGAAAGTTTACAGGCCGCAGGAGGTTCTTCAAGCCCTAATGGAGAAGTCTATTCTGAGCGATCTGGAAAGAAGCGCAGTTGCTCTCATTAGAATACTCCATGAATCATCCAATGTTAAGATCGAGAGTATGGGGATTTCAGGCTCTATCATGGCTGGTCTTCACACAGAGAAATCGGATATCGATGTAATAGTTTATGGTAGGAAAAACTGCATATCGGTATATTCATCCTTAAAGTCCCTGATGGAGAGGCCTAAGGGGCGGATCTCAAGGTATGACAAGGCCGATATAAGGAGGCTCTATGAGTTTCGCTCAAAAGATACATCAATGCCATACGAAGATTTCGTTAGGATCGAACAGAGGAAGCATATGCAAGGGAAGTTCATGGGGAGGGATTTCTTCGTGAGATTCATACTCGACTGGGGTGAAGTTGAAGAGGAATACGGTGACAGAGCCTATGCCCCAATCGGATATGCGAGGATAAAGGCCACGGTCACAGATGATTCAGAGGCTATATTCACGCCATGCAGATACCCTATTGAAGATGTGGACTTTCTCGAAGGAATGAAGGTTCCTTCATTAAGGGAGATCGTATCCTTTAGAGGGAGATTCTGCGAGCAGGCTAAAAGGGGCGAGGTCATCATAGCTCAAGGGAAGATCGAGAAGGTCACGGAAAGGGATGGAACTGAATATTTCAGGATGATCCTAGGCGGTAAACCCTCAGACTTTATGATTAGCAGATCAGCCTGTTAGCGGCTTTATATAATCTCTTCCCTCAGCCTCTCTTGAGCCTATAAGGACGCGATGATACTGCTCTCCACTCCTCAGATCGAGGACTTCTTCGAGCTTCCCGTATGCTAGTATCCTCTCGCCCTTCTCGGCTAGGCCGCCATAAAGCCCCTCATAAGTTGTTACCTCCAATATATCCTTGATCCTCGGCCCAACTATCACCCTTACATC
Source organism: uncultured Candidatus Bathyarchaeia archaeon (assembly GCA_964508155.1). Lineage (GTDB taxonomy): Archaea > Thermoproteota > Bathyarchaeia > Bathyarchaeales > DTEX01 > B63. Next base: position 184,021 of record CAZDRE010000001.1, on the reverse strand, counting down.
CTCAACTCTGTATGTTGAAGGGAGGAAGTCCGCTTCGGAATCATCCGAGACCGTCGCCTCGATCTTGACTAATCCCTTAGGCTTAAAGATTCTATCTCCATATCTCTCATTAACTTCACCTTCCAGTCTTACGGGATGAATGGAGAATAATGTTCCCTTATAGACTCCGCGGTTCCATCTTCTCCTAAGAATTTCGGCCGCTTCTCTGTAAGTCAATGGGTACATTTCAGCCTTACTTAGACACCACTCATGAGATTCTTTCTTGTTAAATCTTCGAATCGGAAGGTCTGGTCTTTCATAAGCCTGATTAAGGGCTTCCCTTACAGATATGCTATTCTTCCTTCCATAAACCACCAAGTCTATGTCCGAAAATTCCTTGTGAATATCTATTAGGATCGAGCCTGTTACTCCAAAGGATCCTATTGGAACTTTACTCATATCGGAGATTAAATGGGCTAGCTCAACCGTTTTCTTTTGAAGATCATCCAGCCTTTCCGCTTGGATAAGCCTCGATAATTTCTCCTCTGGTCTATAGTGCATTGAGATCCTTCTCGTCGGCACCGCCGACATTTCGATTCCCATAACCGGTGAGTAAAAGAGGTATTCCGGATAGTTCTCTCTCAAGAATTTAAATGTCCTCATAAGATCCCGCATCGTATAATTCGGCAGGATCCTCCTCATCCTCTCATTCTCACTACCCCATCTTCCGGATGGATCTGGAATATACTTGAGATATGATATGACACGATCATCCGGATGGACTGAGCCTAGCACGCAGAAGAAGAATCCCTCGGGAGTCCTTAGGTAGTCTCTATCCCTAAATTCGCGCATGGTGATCACCTAAATTTAAACGCGGCATCGAAGCCGCTTCACTTTAATGCATAACCGCCGGATTTTTATCCCTTCCGCTCAAACTCTACGAAATTTTAAATTTGATGGGACATACTGAAAGGTGGAGAGGTAGATCCCAGTTGATGAGGCTTAAGGCTAAGATTCTAGGCTTAGAGGCTGGTGGAAAGTTTGTTGCAGTTCTTAATAAGGAAGATGCTGAGGACATCGGAGTCTCAAGTCTCGAAAGGATCAGGGTGATGAAGGGCAACAGAGAATGTATCGCGATAGTTAATACGACAACTAAGCTCATTGAGAGGGGAATGATAGGAGTATATGAGGAGGTCAGAACTGCCCTAGACTTAAAGGGTGAGGAAGAGGTTGAAGTTGAGATAGCTCCTCCACCGAGATCCGTCTATTTCATCAGAAATAAGCTGAGGCAGAGAAAACTGACGTACAGGGAGATCCGTGAGATCATAGAGGATATGGTCAGGGGGAACCTGAGCGAGATTGAGATAGCCTCCTTTGTAACAGCACTCCATATTTATGGATTAGACTTGGATGAGGCTACTAGCCTCTCACGTGCAATGGTTGAAACCGGAAATACCCTTGAGATAGATAGGCATCCAATAGTTGATAAGCATTCGATTGGCGGGGTTCCAGGAGATAAGACTACGCTTCTCGTAGTTCCAATAGTTGCAGCGGCGGGCCTTGTAATACCGAAATCCTCTTCAAGAGCGATAACCTCGGCAGCGGGCTCGGCTGATAGGATGGAGGTTCTCATGCCGGTAGATTTAAGCATTGATGAGATGAAGAGCGTAGTTGAAAAGACGAATGGATGCATGGTCTGGGGTGGCTCCCTAAACCTAGCGCCAGCAGATGATATGTTTGTTAGGATAGAGCATCCACTCTCGATAGATCCGCTTCTTCTCCCCTCAATCATGAGTAAAAAGAAGGCCGTTAATGCTGACCTTCTCGTTCTGGATATTCCAACTGGAAGGGGAACGAAAGTTAAGACGATCGGGGACGCCGAGTTACTGGCAAAGGACTTCATGGAGCTAGGTCGAAGATTGGGCATAAAGGTGCAATGTGCAATAACTTATGGAGAGCAGCCGGTTGGATATGCTATAGGTCCTGCTCTAGAGGCCCGTGAGGCTCTAAGCGTGCTTATGGGGAAGGCTCATGTTCCAGACCTTGTGGACAAGGCGACAGATATCGCTGGTATGCTGTTTGAGATGAGCGGAAAGGAAAATGGAAAGAGCCTTGCAGTTGAGATTTTAAGATCTGGGAGGGCTGAGAAGAAGATTCGAGAGATAATCGCTGCCCAAGGAGGTAATCCAGAAATAAAGCCGGAGGATATATTTGTGGGCGAGGAGAGATATACAATTCGCTCGAGGAGAAGCGGCTATCTCCTCTGGATAAATAATACGTCGCTGGTTGAGATTGCGAGGCTCGCTGGCGCTCCGAAGGATAAGGGTGCTGGGGTGCGTTTATACAAGAAGATCGGCGATCCGGTAAAGAAGGATGAGCCTCTATTTACGATCTATGCTGAAAAGGATGTTAAGTTGCAGAGAGCGATAGACAGACTTGAGGAGTCCTATGTTCTCGGAGTCGGAGAGAGAATGGAGATGTTGATTCACGAAGTTAGGGAGCTGCCGGTTCCGAAGAAGGCGTTTATGCTGGAAAGGTAAGCATCCCCAATAATTTAATCTTTAAGGTTGCATAGGCTCCCCCTTAGATCCCGCTTATAATCATCCTTTAAGTTCAACCAGATTTCCATATCCAACCTTACGAACCCTAACTATTCCTTCTCTCTCAAGTCTCCTAACAAGTCTCCATAGGGATGTCCTTGGAATCTTAGGAAATCTCCTCCTAATTTCAGATTCGAAGGCTCTTCCTCCCTTCTCAGCGATAAACAACAATACTTCCTTCTCTTCCTGCCTCAAATACGGATATCTCTTAAATATCTTATCGATGCTCGGCTTTCTCCTCCGTTTGATGAGCATAAGCGAGGACGTTAAGGCGGCGGCGAATAGAACGGGAAGAAGAATCAGATGCGTAGGGAGGACTGAAGTCTCCCTAACTACAAACTTTCCTCTCAATCCAGCGATCTCAACGATGTACGTTCCGGGTTTATCCCTTGAGATCGTAAAGTTGATCCTGACGGATTCTCCTCTATCAAGCATAATAGTCCTCCTATCCTCAACTGAGCCATTAACTTTCAAAACTATATCATAGAAGCCAGTCTCCACTCCAACATTCATAACTAAGACCGAGACTGTTACGGCCTCTCCGGATCTAACAAACTTGGGGCTTATCCTGAGATCCGTGACTCTAAAGTTTAACGGTTGAACCATTGGAAAGATATAGCTGATCTCCCATTCTCCTGGAAATAGACTTACCACTATCCTCTTATCTTCGATATTTATGGACGATGGGGCATCGCTTAAGAATATCACCTCAGCACTCTCTGGGAGCTTAACAGTCACATTATATGGGCTTTTAAAGGATATGGTCCAAACCCCAGCCTTCATGCTCGTTAATTCCTTTGTATCATACTCCAAGGTTACCCCGGTAGCCCCTAACGTGAAGATCGTGATGTTTGACCCATTAATCTCATAATCGAGGACGCTTCCATTCTCGTCGATCGCAAGGATGTTATAGGCTGATCCGGATAGGATGGGAAGGGTAATGTCCGGAATAGTCTCATTTACCTTTATGTCCTGAACGATATGAACAATTCCATCCCTATACACTGTAAGAACAACCGATTCCACGTGAAAGCCCATGTTCTCAGATGTGATCTCCCGGGGCGTCGAGAATATTATCAAAACCATTGAGAGAACGATTAGAGCCTCATGAATTTTTAGCAGCGAAATTCCCTCCAATCACTTAACGTTACATAAACGTTTATGTTTGAATGTATTATCATCTAGTAACTCCGCATCGAATTAGCGGTATAAGAACTATCTCATCTCCAGACTTTACTTCAGTCTCTAATCCATCGAGTGCGCTGATATCCCTGCCATTAACGATTATAACCGCATTTGGAAGTGGGCTTTCGAGTTCCGGATCGATCAGTGCTCTTTTGAGATCCTCGGATGAATCGGCCAGTCTCCAGATAATATCTTTCAGCCGAACTTTACCTTCAATCTCCACATGCTCATTGCTGGTTCCATAGGCCTCCCTAAAGACTCCGAGAAGCCTTACCTTAATGGTTCCACGGGCCATATCTGATCAGGAAGAATTTGTATCCGATGCATTTTTAACTTTCCCTATACAGTTAAAACTTTAATTACGGATCTCTATGTTACTTGGATTGGGATGCATTCTTTGATCTGCTGGAGGAAACAATCCAAATCGGAGGCTATGATCCTCGGTTTCTCAGAGATCCTAAAGTTGAAGGATCTAAAGGGAGTATATACGCTAGTGATACTCGTGAAATCAACGTTTCCATTGAGGATTGGAGGTCTCGGCGAAAGGCTGATCAAAAGGGGAATTTATACATATACTGGCTCGGCTCTTGGAAGAGGCTCAACGGACCTGGCTGGTAGGATATCTAGGCATCTACGAATGAACAAGAGGAGAAAATGGCACATAGATTACCTATTATGCAGTGGTAAAGCTAGCATCGAAGCCGCTCTAGTTCTCGTCACTGAGGAGAGAATGGAATGCAACGTAAATCAGCATCTGATAAAAGGTCTTAACCCGACAATTCCAATTCCAAATTTCGGCTCTTCAGACTGTAATATGGGTTGCAAAAGCCATCTCCTCTATTTCGGCTCAGAATTATCATATGACATTTTAGTGAAAAAAATATATAGATTGTATCTGCAGATGGGGAAGGGAGAGGTCATTGTTCTCATTAAAGACAAGAAGCATGCATAACTTCTCGCTTGAGATTAGAGAGGCCGAACAATCGGATCTTGATGAGATATACAGGATTGAGATTGAATGTTTCGCTGAAGAATCATTCACGTATCCGCAGCTCAAGTATTATTTGGATTCCCCGAACTTCATAACTTTAATCGCATCTGTGAACGGCGAGAAGGCAGGTTTTATTGTAGGATCAATTGAAGATGCTGGTGGAGAAAGAGTTGGGCACATCTATACGATTGATGTTAAACGTAAATTTCGAAGGATCGGGGTGGGATCGGCTCTCCTTAAGGCACTAGAGAGATTCTTCATCAAGAGAGGTGCTGTAAGATCATGCCTTGAGGTTCGCAGCGATAACATAGCTGCCAAGAACTTATACCTTAAGCTCGGCTATGAACCAAAGGGGGTCATAAGGGACTATTATGGACTCGACCTCGATGCGATTAGATTTGAGAAGGCTCTCAAGCAGTAGCATGGATAAGAATAAAAAGGAAGAATGAATAAACCAGCATAATAAGTCACAATAATTTGCTGACATGAGGGATGGAGATCCATGAAGGCCGCTGTCTTATATGGCATTCGAGATCTTAGGCTTGAGGATGTGCCGAAACCAGAGTTATCAGATAATGAAGTACTAATAAGGGTTGGTGCGTCTGGAATCTGTGGGACGGATATTCATATCTATAGGGGTGAGTGGAAGACAAATACGCCAATAATCCTCGGACATGAATTTTCAGGCGTTATTGCAGATGTTGGACGTGAAGTTAAAGGCCTGAATATTGGAGATCCAGTTGTAGCTGAACCGAATATCCCATGTGGCTCATGCTATTTCTGCCGTATGTCAGAAAGGAATTATTTCTGCGAGAATCTGGAGGCGACTGGGGTAACCATCAATGGAGCCTTCGCGGAGTACGTGAAGATAGTCGCATCGAACGTTTATAGGCTGCCGGAAGGATACAATCTAGATGAGGCAGCGCTAATTGAGCCATTAGCATGCTGTGTAAGGGGTATAGATCAAGCCGAGATTAAGGTTGGCGATACGGTCGCTATTATTGGCGCCGGACCAGTGGGGCTGATTCTCCTTCAACTGGCACTGCAATCTGGAGCTTCAATGGTGATCCAGACTGATATGGAGGATTCAAGGTTAAGCCTAGCTAAGGATCTCGGGGCGGATCACACGATCAATGTGACTGAGGAGGATCCCGTTGAGTCAATTAAGGAGCTGACTGGCGGATATGGAGTCGATGTTGCTATAGAGGCAGTGGGGAAACCAGAGGCGATAACCCAGGCGATGAGAGCTACGAGGAGAGGAGGGAGACTTGTGATCTTCGGCGTTTCCCCTGAGGACGCCGTATGGAAGGTCAGACCCTTCGAGCTATACGATAAGGAGTTGACCATAAAGACCTCATATCGCAGTCCATACACGTTCCAGAGGGCCGTCAAGATCGCAGTCTCAGGCCGAGTGAGACTTAAACCCCTGATAAGTCACATATTTAAGCTAGATGATATTCATAGAGCATTTGAGGTTGCAGAGAAGAGGCTTGAAGGAGCGGTGAAAGTTCTAGTTAAGCCATAACCCGCAATATTTTTTACCGTTACTTCCTGATTCGCATCCTCTTTATCATGAGGAAAGATCCACCTTATAACTCATCTACTCGCATTTTGGGCTTATCTTTTCTCTAGGAGATTTGACTAGTAGATCTTGATCCTTCAATTTAGTATTTCCTCCCAGCAAGCAACATCGTATAGCCTAGATTATGAAGCCCTTGAATCTTGGTTACTCTCAACCACTGAAAATAGATGTTATTTGGCTTAACTTTCGAAAAGTAGACTCTTCAAGTATTGAATCATAATTGTCGAGGGATCTATAATGATAGCCGTCCATCGATCCCTCTGGGAACTTCAAATCTGTATCTTAATCGTCTCTTATTCCTTTAGGACATTGAATCTCATCGGTAGATCTGCTTTGCTCAATGAAGAATCGTTAAATTTACTCTTAATTGCGTCATGGGACTCACTTAAAAAGAAGACCCGGAAAATCCCCTTTGATATCCGATTAACTCTTAAAGTCTTTTTGGAGCTTTTCAAATAAGAGCGAGGAAGCCTCAAACTTCTGAAATTCATAAAATTGCCCGCCGGCATAAACTGATCGTTGCGGATCATCGGGTAGAGGATTAAAGTATTGCGGTAATTCTAAGGTGATCTCAGGTCTTCTTCGAGACGAACTTATTACCCTTAATGTAGAATCTTAAGTCTCGATCAAGATCTGCTCTCACACCTATCCTCTTAGAACTCGAGATTTCAAATTGAACCTTATTGTCAGCGATATAAATCGAATTCTCAGCTGATGTTAGATCCGTTCCATTTAAGCTCTTATCAATCTTAAAGGCGACTGTGAATCTTCCAGGACCACTAGTCAATTCGATCAGCTCATCATAGACTCCTCTATTCTTCATCATGATCTCGACTCCATCAAGAGGCTCTACCGCCCTTATTAGAACCGCGCCGACACCGCCGGGTTCATGGGCAACAACATTAAACATCCAATATTTATGAACGTTATAAATGAATGCCACTCCTGGGTCGAGCCACATAAGTCTATTAAAGTTTTTCATTTCATCGTAGGCTCGTGAAGCCGGGTCTCCTGGGCCATAATATGCTTCTGTCTCAACTATCATGCCACTCAAGATATCACCACCCAATTTTCTCACTATTATCTTGCCTAGAAGTTCCCTTGCAACGACTTCTGGATCTCTCTCATAGAATCTTCTGGGTAGGGTTTTCTGTTTCTTCATTATCTCCCGTCCGTTCCCTTCTTTAGGTCGATTCGAATGGAAGATCGATATGGTCTCTTTATAGATATGAAAGATGAAAAACATTAATAAGTATGTTAATTACGCAATTTATGACATAATTTGGCATCAAGTTTGTTCGTTCACAAAGAGTTTAAAAGACAATCTTAAAATATGATCCGCCTAATATCGAGTATAAAGACAATAAGAAGGTTCACTTATGAGCTCCGAAGAGAGAGGAAGGGCAAGCTATTTGGATCTCCTCGTAAGCACATTGATGGAGCATGAGAGAAACCTGAATGATTTAGTGGAGAAGTTAGAGGAGATATGTAGTAGCCTTAAGGAGATCTCTAAAAGATTTGCAGAGATCGTTGAGATACAGGAGATCTCCGCATCCGAGAAGGAGAAACCTCACCCACCTCAACAAAACACACTGATTTATATGAAATTGAAGGGACAAAAGGTAGAGGATTTAATGAGAATAATCGATTCCCTCAAGGAGTAGTTAGCACGTAAACTCTGCCGGAAAATGTAGATGAAGGCTTACACAAGCGGAAAATGAAACAGATGGTTCATAAAGCTTATAAGCGCATCAAAGGTGATCTATCCCTCGGCGAGCGATTATGACGAGAAGATCGCAATTTGAAATTTACTTAGATATTCTGAAGGCGGTCGCCGAGGGAAAGAAGAAACCAACACACATAATGTATCGAGCTAATCTCTCATGGACAAGATTAAAGAAATATCTTGACTTCTTAATTGCTCAAGGCCTCCTGAAGGAGACGGTGAATGAGGCCTCAACGACTTTCTCATTAACGCAAAAAGGCAAGGATGTAATAGGATATTACAGGAGGATCGAGAGAGTTTTATATCCGAAGAAGAGAATTCTCCCCGCCGAAGTTTATGCGCAATATTAACACTGTCCGCTCCTCAAAATTTTATGGTGTAATTCTTCTTTGAGATGGTATTCAGCCTCAAATATATATATCCACAAGCAGTTCCGCTTTTCATGTTAGAAATCTAAAAATTTAAGGTTTTGACCTATCTATGCTTGGAAATCTGTAGACTCTCTGTAATGCCCCTCTGGCTTTGAGTTCCTTTACTATCAAGTTGCGTAGCCACTCAGATGGTGTTAATCCCTCAATTTGAGATTCATGAATAACAGCCTCCTTTATTGCTGAGGTAACCCTTGTGCAGAGAAGCTCTCCCTTCGTATCTCCTTCTATCCTCGGCAATACTATCCCCAATAATAATGATGTATTACATGCTTAAAAAACTCTTTTATCACAACAATAGGAATGTTTATTCATGAAATTAAGATCTTCAAAAATCCAAACATAGATGTAAAGAAACCCGCCTGTAAACCGTAAAGGTCTATGTGAGGATAAAGTATGTAAGCAAGGGCTACTCCTAAGATTATGCCACATACACCCTGGATGATCCCCATGGAATTTCTCTTTTCAGGAGACCACATGACTATCTTGCCGCATCTATTACAGTGGACATGTCGGAGGGAATTCTCTGAGTCATATCCCGATATCTTAGCCTTTCTCAAGTCAATAATATTCCCGCAACGCTTGCATTTAACGTAATTCTCCCTCTCTTTAAGAACTAGAGAGTAGAACGATTCGGGAAAGAGAGATTTATTTTTCTGATGTAATAAATGGACTTTTCCCATGTAAGTTCATGAAATGATCGCCAGCAGAAAATTATAATAATTATGAAGAAAATTAATATTTTTGTTTGCAATTTTTTAAATATTTATGTAAAATATCTTCCTAAGAACTATAGTTCTAACCTATAATTCAGATCTTGGATCCATACCTACGATAAGATTCTCAAAAATGGTTAAATCCTACCTTTGTAGACGAGTTTCCTCGCATTCTCTATTAGCCTATAAGCCATTCTCTCCGAGATTCTTAGTTTCTCTGAGAGAAATTCAGGTTCAGCCTCAGCTAAGTTCTCGGCTGAATCGATCCCGATAGACTTCAGGATCTCCGCACGCTTAGAGCCTATGCCCTTAACCTTTGAAAGATCAGTGAATATCAATGGCTTGGGAAATGTCTTTTTTGCACCCTTCACTTTTTCCCTACCATTCAAAATGACGAACCCTTCAGATGTAATGTCATATTCATGCGGTCTCTTCGTATGATTTGTTCCTCTCATCTTAAGTATTCTAAGCCTTCTCCTAAACACCTCATTTTTGTCGAAGTAAGTCTCTAAGTGTATTATTCCATCAGCCAAAAACTCTGAGATCCCTTCACCAAGAGATGCTGATCCCCAAGGCTGATCAACTATTAAGATCGATATGCAACCGGCCTTCTTCAGGAATCGGTAGAGGAGATGAACCATGACGCGGATATCTATTGGATCCTTTAATCCCATGCTAATAGCCGTGAATGAGTCTATCACAAGTCTACTGGCGTTAAGTGAGGCCATGGTCTCCATTATCGTATCGAGATTCTTTTGGAGACCAGACTCTCTGGTTACTGAGAGATCTAGGATTGCGACTCTCCCTTCTCTCTCTAGCCTTTCAAAGTCCCATCCGAACCTCAGCATATTCCTAAGAAAGGTTTCTTTAGTCTCAGCGAAGCATACATAAACTCCTCTAGCTCTCTGTTTTGTTGCACCGTTGTATATGAATTGGGCTGAGAAGGTCGTCTTTCCGGCGCCTGGATATCCGACGAGCAGTATCATGCTGTTATTGGGGAAGCCGCCTTCGATTAGTTCATCAAACTTCGGAATGCCTGTGGGAACTCGCTGAATAATCATCGAATCTGCCTCATCGAGTATATAACCGTAAGACCTCCAAATTCTAATTCTTTAGAAGCATGTTTATATAAAGATTGTTAATACTCAGTCCGTTAATCTGCATACTTTCAGAACTTTACTGAAATTCTCTTCGCTTTGAACATGCTTGTATGCCCTCAAAAATGGAATGATCGATTCTCCCACTCTGTAGTGTATGATATCGCTTATTTGATCCGCTATTTTTCCTTTCAGGAAAAGAAATTGACATATCGAGGTTACATTTGTTTTTCTTCTCGTAGTGCTTGCGGATTCAAAATCTAAAATCCAAGGCTTATCATCATCGTCTATTATGATGTGCTTGGAAGCTCTGCTCAATTCTCCATGGTCCAATCCGATCTCATCGAGCCTTCTGCACTGCTCTAAGATCTCTCTTAAAACTCTCCTAGTCCTAATTGCAGCGTCTTTTTCTCCTTTAATATTATCAAGCCATGATGGGAGGTGCCGTCCATCAATAAACTCCATCAGCAAGAAATTCTGTGTGAAATCTATTAATCTCGGACCGACGTCAACCGAGTTTGCAATCCTGAGCATTTCAGCCTCATGTTTCATGTCTCTTCTGTTAGCGTCTACTCTTCTAATCTTGAGGGCAACCTTCCTTTCTTCCGTGTAGGCAAGAAGAACTATGCCCACGCATCCTTTCCCCATAACTGATATCTCTCCGATCTTCTTCTCTCCAACAAAAGATACTGCCTTGATCCCTAAAGTCTCCATTTCGTGAATTCGCCTTTCAAGCTCCTCCCAGTCCAATCTTGGATAGCATATTATCTGTGCAAATTTCTCCTGAAAGAGATCCCTTAATGGAACGGTATGTGTATTTCTCATCTCATTCGGCTGAGCCATCTTGGTTTTCCAATTAAATACTCCGTGAAGAAGGATGCGAAATCAGAATTTTCTGAATACAGATCCAAAATCTCTTCGTTTATCAAGATTCTTAAGGATGAGGAAAACGCCTTTGAGATCATCTTGGCAACGCCTATCTTTTTTCCTCCATCATCGCTGAGATTATCCCTGAGAAGTGTGTATGCATCCCAGTATTGCCTCTTCCTCTCGATAACCCACCGATCCCCCTCTATCCTAGGTCCAGAGATTAATCTCTCCGATTTGAGGTGTTTCTCAAGAAATCTCATGCAATCCTGTTTTTTCATAACTGGAGGGCCTATATGTTTCTCGACTGAGGGAAGTAAGCGTGACCCCAACTCGAAGATGAAGGTGATTACCGTTTTCTCGTCGCTCCATACTGCATCCCTTAAAATCTCAAAATCATATCTGGAGATTAACTCTCTTAGCGCTCTTTGAGTCTTATATAATTGTCCCCAAAGCACGTCTGGAACGGCTTTAACGAATCTCGTCTGCAGAAGGATAAATGAAGTTCCTTTTGACTTCATTATTTTATGGGCCTCGTCGGCACTAAAAGGCTTAATCCTTGGAGGAAAGAAGAATTCAATTCTGGGGTCTTTAAGGAAGCATCTTGAAGCCGCTATGAATTCCGAAAATCTCTCCCTTCTAACAGCCGATGCAACGTTTCTGCTCTTATCAACTGGATCCACTACTATCAGGGGCTGATCAAAGATTTTGAGGGCTTTCTCTTCCTCTCCTCTATAGTGCCCCTCCAGATCGATGAGTATTCTTCCATGCCAATCTGATGCTGCTCTAAGCACGTTTAGGAATGAACCGTAATATATTATGAGGAGCTCACATAGGTAACCGCTAAATCCTCCAATCTTGATCTCCGCACCGTAAGCTCCTATTCCATGCATGAACCTTTTTAATAACCGAACTTCCTCTCTATCAGCCTGGCTGAGATGATTCTTCACATAAGTCGTGTGGAACGGCGTTCTATCAACGCTCGAAATCGCTTCATCGGCACTTTTGAGCTTAAAGCATGGGACGAAATCGACAGTGAATCCATCAATCTCCGCTTCTATGTATGGATGTTCCGCATAGGCCTCCAAATATTTCTCGCCGCATACGCTCTTTGCGGCGTCAAGCAACTTAGTGAAGGCTTTTCTGCCATACCTCCTCGGGATAAGCATGAATATATCTATGTCCTTCTCATCTCTAAGCCACGTATCCTTTGCCACTGAGCCCTCAACACATACATCTGCCTCTAAGCCGAGCTTCTCTATCTCGGATCTCAATCTATCAATTAAGGAGTCGATGAATTCTTGGATCTCTATCCTCTCTTTCAGATTTGGAGTTATACGATGTAAAACCTCTTTGCAGATCATTTGAACCTTAGAATCAAGTTTTGTCATTGAGATTCACTCTGTCTCAGCCTTTACAGACATTTCTCCCTCAATGTCAAGTAAGTCGGACCATCTGGCTTTAATATGCTCCTTTTAAGTCTTAGACATCTGGCCTCGATTACGCCGAATTCATAATCTTCAAACTCTTTTAAGCAACGTATTAATTCATCTCTTCTTCGACCTGTCCTCACACGCGCAATTGTCAGGTGCGGACTGAATTCTTTCATCTCCTTTTTAAATCCGAGCTTCCAGAGTCTCGGCTCAAGCTGGTTAAATATGTTCTGCAATTCATCTGATCCCCTGCCTATCCCGGCCCAGATAACGCTTATCCTTTTCATGTTTGGGAAGACTCCGACTCCTTTAATCTCAATCTGAAATGGCTTAAAGTCCACATTCTTCATCTCATTATATATTTCATCGATTTGAAATGGTAGGATATTCCCGAGAAACCTTATTGTAATGTGTATATTTTGTGGTTTAACGAGCTTAAGATCTGCTCCCGTTCGCAGAATCATGGACTGAACATTCTCGATATTTCTGATTATCTGTGGATCCTCAATATCGAAGGCTATGAAGCTTCTGATACCATTCAAGATATTCTTCCACCCGTTATGTCAGCCTTCTATTCAGAATCGGAGCCTTAATAATATTAAGTTATCTCCAAATAGACCTATCCATCATCTGCTGGAACAAATACTTTTATATTCATTACTCTTCATCCTCTTAGCAGATTCGATCGAAACGTCAAACAATTGCCAATCTTAAATTACCACGCTGGGTTGTGTTGGAATGTCTGATAAGAGGAAGGTGCTCATAGGCACGGCTGGAATGCCGGGTGCTGGTAAGGATACCGTAAGGAAGGTTATTCAGAAACTCGGCTTCCAAGTGATAGTTATGGGAGATGAGGTGAGATCCGAGGCGAAACGCAGAGGATTAGATATTACCCCCGAAAATTTAGGTAAGGTCATGCTTGAAATGAGGAGGGTGGAAGGGCCCGCCGTCATAGCGAAGAGATGCATACAGAAGATTAAATCGATGGATTCTCCGTTCATCCTTATTGATGGAATTCGAAGCCTACATGAGGTGGAAGAGTTTAGGAAGGTATTCCCTGACTTTAAGGTTCTTGCAATTCATGCATCGCCTAAGACTAGGTTTAAGCGTCTTCTGAGGAGAGGAAGGGAGGATGATCCTAAGAGCTGGATTGACTTCATGAAACGTGATATGAGAGAGTTAAGTGTTGGACTTGGGGATGTCATAGCGACGGCGGATTATATGCTCGTTAATGAAGGGACTAAGGGAGAGCTTGAGGAGAACCTGATGAGGCTATTAAAGAGGGAGGTGAAGGAATTATGGACTTTAAGAGGATAGTGGTGAGGGCGTGTGCTGATGTAAATCCAACGGAAGATCCAGATAAGGTTAGGGTTGCCATTGAGAGGGTGCTTGGCGATATTCCATTTGAGATGGAGGAGGTGAGGGAAGTAAAGCGTTTAGTAGGGAGATCTGAAAGTCCACATGCGCTGTTTAGATTCCATGAGCTCCTAAGGAGAGAGCAGATACTAAGCGCTGCCAGAAGCGTCTTAATGAAGGGAATACAGGGAAATGTGATATGCTTCTATTTGAATAAGCAAGTTGCCTATGTGGGGCACATATCTTTCTCTCAGTCAGTAGGAGAATCTCCCCTCGGCCCGATAAGAGTTGAGATTGAGAGTGATAATCCAAGGGCGGTAATAGACTGGCTTGCCCCAAAAGTCTAGGAGCGCAATCAAAAACATAGCATGATTCGAAGGAGACATTCAGAGAGAATAAGGGAGATTCTTTTTTAAATGAATGGGAGGTAAAGACTACTTTTCCAGTGGAACATCAATATTCATGAGGTCCTCCGCGATTAAGACCTTTGGAAAGATCCTCCTTGCCTGCTCAAGAAGAGCATCAGTTTCTCTGTAACGCGCACTTATATGCGTTAATACTAAGAGCTTGACCTTCGCCTCCCTCGCTATTAATGCCGCTCCGCTAGGCGTGGAGTGCATCTCCTTCTCGGCCCTTTCGGCGAGATCATCCGCAAACGTTGCCTCATGGATCAGAACATCCGCTTCCGAGGCAAACTCTATGATCGAGTTTGAGGGCCTTGTATCGCCTACATAGACGATCTTCCTTCCCCTCCTGGGAGGGCCGAGGACGTCGCTTGGCTTAACTATTCTGCCATCCGGAAGTTTTACATCTTCCCCACGCTGAAGTCTCGACCATAATGGACCTTTAGGGACTCCAAGCGTCAATGCTTTTTCAGGATTGAATCTGCCAGGTCTTGATTTCTCAATGAGCGCGTATGCTAATGATGGAATTGAATGCTCAACCCATCTTGCATGGATCTCATAATCCCTATCTTTGCAGATCAATCCCTCATTTATCTCATAGATCTCAACTGGAAATCTAAGTGCGAATTTCACGGTTCTCCTTATCGCATCTACAAACTCAGCTATTCCCTCAGGACCATATATCTGTAGGGGTTTATCCCGGCCGAGCAGCGACATGGTCTGAAGGAGACCTGGAATCCCTAGAATGTGGTCGCCATGCATATGAGTAATGAATATCCTGGTCTTCCGATTAAATCCGATCTTGGCGATCATCATCTGCCTCTGAGTTCCCTCTCCACAATCGAATAGGAAGAGTTCTCCCTCACGCTTAATCGCCACGGCTGAGAGGGCTCTATTCTCAGTCGGTATGCTAGCGGCAGTTCCGAGGAACGTGATCCTCAAACTCAAATCGTATCACCAACGTAGACATCATGGCATTTTGAAGACGGCGATCTCACGTGTTAATCGCCTATGAACGTAAATAAAATGTGATTCTTCATGCTTAAAGTCTAGCTCCTCAGCGATCCGGTTGACGTTGATGCTTTTTGGGGCGGCAAGGCAGATGTATCCGCCATCCTTGAGGGGATCCCTTATAGCCATGAGGAACTTCTCGAAAAGGTCGGAGGTTTTCATTCCCAGAGTAGTAGTTGATATTCCGTAGGGCGGATCTGTTACTACACGGTCTATACTATCCGATGGGATTGGGGGTTTTCTGGCGTCGGCGACGATCAGCCCCTCAGCCACTACATTACATGCCGAAAGATTCACGGTGCTTCCCTCAATCATGCGGCGCTTAACATCTAAGCCCATAACTCTACATCCTATAAGGCTTGCCTCAACAAGGAAACTTCCAGTTCCGCAGAATGGATCTAAGATTATATCCCCGACTCTTGCGCGTGCTAGATTGATCATGCACCGGGCCAATTTCGGAGGCATAGCGGCTGAATGAGAATAGATGCTTCTCGGAGGGCTGCGTCTCTTAAAATCTCCGCCTCTAATCTCTGTTTCTTTCAGGCCGAAGACAAAATTGCCATCGGATAGTACTCCGAGAAATGTCTTTTTCGGTCTTTTTAGATCAACCTTCACCTTCCCGACGGATCTCAATATGACCTCTCCGATCTTACGTTCAAGGGCTAGTCTATCAAGCTCCGGAGAGCTTCCTCTAACCCTTTTAATTCGCACGCAGAAGCTCTCATTAGGAGCTATGTAAGATGAGATGTGCGCATTCTTGATCGCCTTTAAGATTTCTCTGGCTGAGGCTTTACAGTGAGCTATGAGGGGCCCGCATGCCCTTGTAAGCGAGGCTCTCCTAGCCACTGATCCTATACATCTCTGATCAGACTTTAGAATCAAGACTTGAGCCAGTTTAGATAGGACTGCGTATTTGTATCCCTCAGCCTCTAGAATAGCCTTTATCTCAGCGAAGGGAAGTGTAGGATTCTCCCCTGAGACTAAGAAGAAGAGTCTAGCAGTCTTCGACTTCTTCGTTTGCCCCCATCGGCTCTGCATTTTAACCCTGTCTTTTCCGGTATTCCTCTAAAAGCTCCTTGGCCCTATCCATTCTAATCTTCCTTTCCTCAACCATCTTCTCAGCAATTATGTCTATTAATTCTCCCGTTGCCCCGGCCATGATCGCTATGTTCCTTGCATGCAGAGACATGTGTCCCCGCTGTATTCCTTCATGGGCCAGAGCTCTCAGGGCGGCTAGGTTCTGCGCTAATCCGACTGCGGCCATGACTTCAGCTAATTCTTGGGCAGTCTTTACGCCCAGAATCTTTAGTGCGATCTTTGCGATTGGATGAACCTTGGTTGCCCCTCCAATTATGCCGACGGCCAATGGGAGCTCTATTGAGCCCACAAGATCGCCGTCTTCATTCTTCTCCCAGACTGAGAGTGGAGAGTAAAATCCTGTTCTTGCAGCGTAGGCGTGAGCTCCAGCCTCTATAGCTCTGTGGTCATTACATGTCGCTAATGCAACGGCTATAATCCCATTTAGAATTCCTTTGTTATGCGTTGCAGCTCTGTATGGATCAGCCGCTGCAAAGGCGTAGGCGTCTAATATTCCGTCGACAACCTCTTCTCCGCCAACCTCCCTCTTATCTACAACTGTCCAAGCCCTAGCTAACCTCTCAGTTGCAAGGTTTGAGATTATCCTTAGAACTGCGCGGCCGCCAGTGATTCTCTCTATTAGAGGCGCAACAGCCTCAGCCATGGTGTTTACGGCGTTAGCTCCCATCGCATCCTTACAGTTGACGAGTAACTCGGTTATAACCATCGGGCCTCTTATAGTATGTATCACTTTAACTCTTAGGTCCTTAGCTCCGCCGCCTAAGGAGACGAGCAGCGGATCCTGCTCATTAGCCTTCTCTAGGATTTTGTCTTTAGCATCGAGTATCGCCATCCTCGCGTAGTATGGATCCTTAACCTTAACAGTCTGAATTTGACCTATCATTATGGGATCAGTGCTACTCGTGAATATGCCGCCCTTACTTCTCGTCATCTTAGCCCCGTAACTTGCAGCTGCAACAACAGACGTTTCCTCTATTGCCATGGGAATCAAATAATCCCTTCCATTAATTAGGAAGTTAACAGCGATTCCCATGGGGATCGGAATCGCTCCAACAACATTCTCTATCATTCGATCAGCCAATTCGAGGCTTAAGGAACCAGTAGATTGAAGTAGCTTTGCCTCTTCATCTGTAAGTCCAGCAAATTCCTTAACAATCTTTATTCGCTCTTCAATGCTGAGCTTATAGAAGCCGGAGATTCTCGAAGTCTTCAAGCACCTACTCTCCCTAATATGTTGCTGCAAATAGATAATCGTGATCATTATTATATTTTGTACTAAAAATCGAAAAATTTCCAGATCCAAACAGCTGAGATGCTAGTGAATGATCATTGCGAGCCAAGCATGAAACTCGACAAGATAGCTATAACTAAACTTAATTAAGAAATTTGGGCATACACTTGTTTGGTGATGCAGTATTGCGTAAGATTAGGAAGCTCCAGGGCATAGTTCTCAGCATCGAACGGACGGGAGAGACGATCACTGATGAGTATGGGGATAAGTGGGAAAAATGCATATTCACAATAGAATTAACAAACTTTTCTAAGCGAACGCCTGAGGAGAAGATTCCGGATGAGATAAGGGGCAAAAAGGTGAAGCTGGTTAGATACTGTTGCTATGATTGGCATTATAAGACTGGCATAAAAAAGACTTTGGAACCCGATGAGACAGAAGCTGTGTTATCGGGAAAGCCCACTGAGACTGTTTACTGGTAGATGAATAGTAATGGAGGGATCACATATCAACGGGGATCCAATATTCGAGAAGGTTCTAATAGACTTAGAGAATGGAATATACGTTGATGAGTGGAGTCTCACAAGTAGCGAATTGCAGGTGGGAGGAGACTGGAGGATCGAGAAGCGCAGACTCCATGGAGGAGTTTCAGATGGCGTAGACATAATCATCATTGATAATGGTAAGCTCTCAATTGTTGTTGTGCCAACGCGAGGTATGGGCATATGGAAGGGTGAATATGAAGGAGTATTCTTGGGATGGAATTCGCCAGTGAAGAGTCTTGTCCACCCATTTAACATAAATCTTGAGGCAAAGGGAGGCTTAGGGTGGCTTGACGGATTCAATGAGATGATCGTTCGATGCGGCCTAGAATATTTTGGCCCTCCGGGAAAGGATGTGATAATCGATGATATGGGCAGAAAGGCGGAGGTCATGCTCACCCTTCATGGAAGGATAGCAAACATCCCAGCGTCAACCGTTAAAGTTAGGATCCACGGGGAATCCCCTGTTAAACTGGAGATAGAAGGCGTAGTCTATGAAAGATCGATGTTCGGCGTAAATTTAAAGATGACATCTTCAATTGTGACTGTGGCTGGAAGTAATTCGTTTACGATCTCGGATGTCATTGAGAATCTCAGGGGAGTCCCAAGCGAAATGCAGATCCTATACCACTGTAATTTTGGCTCTCCGATCCTCGAGGAGGGAAGTCGCTTCGTAGCGCCGATTAAGAGATTAGCTCCAAGAGATCCCGTTGCGGCAGACGGAGTTGAACGGTTTGACGTTTACGGCCCTCCCACGCCTGGATTCATAGAGCAGGTCTATTACATGGATCTTCTGGCTGATGGCAAGGGCGAAACCCTCGCGGTCCTGACGAATAGTAACGGAGATAAGGCGGTATCAATATTATACTCGGTCAAGGAGCTTCCATACTTCACATTATGGAAAAATACTGCCTCAATTGAGGATGGCTACGTAACTGGATTGGAGCCTGGAACGAGTTTTCCGAATGTAAAGCCCTTCGAAAGGAGCCGTGGAAGGATCATCAATCTCAAACCTGGAGAGAAGTTTCACTCTGGAGTAACGGTCTCCATCCATCTTGGGAGTGAAGCGGTTAGGAATGTGTTGGGTAAGGTTGATGAGATACGTGGGGACGTCCAGCCTGAAATCTTTAAGAAGCCCATAGAGGAATTCTCGCCGGTATAACCCTCTCATATCGAATATTCTCGTAAAATATTGTTGTTTCTTTCCTTTCATTTTGCCATTTAGAATACAAAAGGATCGATGCTTCTTCATGCTGATATATATGTCAGCATATATACGTGGATATTCCGAGCATAATAGGAAGGTTCTAATTTGTGGAGGTAATGCATTATGCAAGGTGAGTAGTTATTGTCATCGAGATTCGCTAAAAGATGGGAGGAAGGCGATAAAAGAAGCATAAGGGACATCCTGAAGCCTTCCGTCCCGTTAAGATCCAAGATAGAACTTGCAATTAGACGTATAGAAGCCCAAATCCAATATTTAGAGGGGACATTAAATAGGTTCTCTGAGAGGGATAAATACCTCTTCTCCAAGGTTGTTGATGCATACTCAAAGAATCAAATTCAAAGGGCAAACGTATTCGCCAATGAGCTGGCAGAATTGAGGAAGATGACGAACTTCATGATGAATGCTCAGCTAGCCCTGGAAAGGGTTGTGCTTAGGTTGCGGACGGTCAGTCAGCTTGGCAACGCAGTTGTCAATTTAGCCCCAGCAATAGAAGTCTTACGAAGCGTCAAGGCTGGAATATCCGGGATCCTCCCCAACGCTGAGAGGGAACTAGATCAAGTTGGAACCATGCTTAATGACATAATGATTGAGGCTGGACACATGACGGGTATGAATCCGGACTTTGAAGTTGCAAACGAGGATGCACAGCAAATCCTTAGGGAGGCAGCGATGGTGGCTGAGCAGAGGATGAAGGAGAAGTTCCCAGAGTTGCCATCACTCAAGAAGACTGAGGATTACGGCGAGGACATCGAGCACTCACAATATTAGAGGGGATCGGAATGGCTGGTAATGCGGGATTTGACGCCCCAAAGCTTATAGGGAAGCCTGTAAGGGCGGATGGAGGGGAAGTCGGTAGGATAATCTCCTTCATAATGGGTCCATCCGGTCAGATCGAGGACGTGCTTATAGAGAAGGGAGGAAGCCTAGAGAGACATCCAGCTGAGATGCTGCAGGTCAGAGGTGAAGACGTATTTCTATTATCGCCCATCGAGAAGAGGTTAACGGCCCTTTCCGAGGTTCTTCCAAAGATAAAGAAGAGAAAAGAGGTTCTGAGGGACCTGTCGGAACGCAATGTTGTGCCTTCGGAGGTCATAGAGAGCCTCGCCAAGAGGATAGATGAGAGATTAAAGAGGCTTGAGGATGAGGCTAGAAGTCTCATAGAGGAGATAGAAAGGGAGGCTGAGATGAGAGAGGACAATATAAAGTCTCTGCAGATGGCTAGGGCCTTCTTGGAGATAGAACATGCCATGGGAACGATAGATGAGGAGACATATAAGCAGTCAATAGTCTCCCTCCTCAAGGAGATGAAGAATGAGCAGCAGAAGAGATTAGAGATCCTTCGAATAAAGGAGCGGATAAACTCTATTCTTGAGGGCGAAGTTGAAGCTCCCGTAGAAGAAGAGGCTGAGGAAGAGCCTCAGCCAGTTGAGGAGGAAGGCTCGGAGGGGGAAGAGGAAGAACCGATCCCCGTGGGCGCAACCCCCGAATAGATTAATCGTTTCTTCTTGGCGAGGTAAAAATGATCGACAGGATCCTTCGTAGGGGTCGGAAGCCGCTTAATGAGACTATCTTGGAGGCCGTTAGAGAGCTTGGGAAATGCTATTCTAGAATTGAGCTTCTAAGATCGAAGCTCAAAATGAGAAGTAAGGATCTATTCGATTCATGCGTCTCCTGCATTGAGAGGGGAATGAAGACTCGAGCCTCGATCTACGCGAATGAGATAGCTGAGATAAGAAGGATACTCTCAACACTGGAATATGTTCAGCTCTCGGTTGAGAGGGCAATACTCAGACTCGACACTATAAAGATAGTCTCTTCGAATCTTGAGTCTCTCCGTAGCATATTCGGGGAGGTTAGGGTGGCATTAAATCTCATTGCAGATGTAATGCCCTCTATGATTCCGGAGGTTGACAGGCTAAACAGCGTTGTGAATGAGATAATCAAGGAGACCGAGATTAGCATGCAGATGCCCACACCGATAGCGGTGAATGATCCAAGCGTTGAGGGCATTCTGTACGAGGCTGCATCGGTTGCTGAGGAACGGATAAGGACTAAGATTCCTGAGCCTCCGCTTGAAGGACACGCGGTCACAAGTGGATCTGCTGGGCGCTTAGTAGCTATTTCAGCTCTTGGCGATGAATCAGCTGAGCCGGAGAGTGACAGTTCCTCAGAGAAGAAGTTTGATTTATCCTCTTTCTTAACAGAGGAATTGGTGATGGATTATATTGAGAGAAACGATGGGAATATGGATGTTGCTAGATGTGCGAGGGAGCTGAATATGCCATATGAGCGCGTATTGAGCACTTTGGATTCTCTGAGGAGGAAGGGGAAGTTAAAGGTTAAGCAGTGGAGGAGATGAGCGCCCTAGAGGAGCTTGAGAGAATAGCGATAAGACATGCACAGGAGGCTGTGAAGCTTGATCGTGAGGGAAAAAGAGGGGAGGCTATCGCGGCCTATAAGAGAGCAATCGACTGCCTTTTAAGGCTGATACACACATATCCAAACCATAATCTCAGCAGATTCTTCATCCAAAGAGTTAAAACCTATAAGATGAGGATAAGGCTGCTGCAGGATATATGGATCGATGGAAGGACAGAGGAGGATGTGACGGGCTGCGAGGTTGAACATAGAAACCAAAGAGATCAGATTGATGAGCTAATATTGCATGAGCCCCCGGATGTCCACTGGAGTGATATCATAGGACTGGAAGAGGCAAAGAAATCTATCAAGAGGGCAATAGTCTATCCATCGTTAAGGCCGGATCTCTTCCCGCTCGGATGGCCCAGGGGAATACTGCTTTTCGGTCCTCCCGGATGTGGAAAGACCCTCCTGGCCGCTGCCGTTGCTAATGAGGTGAAGGCTACATTCATCTCGGTGGATGCTGCCTCGATAATGTCAAAATGGCTTGGTGAGGCGGAAAAGAATGTTGCAAGGGTCTTTAGGGTTGCTAGGGAGAGGGCTCCCTCGATCATATTCATTGATGAGGTTGATTCATTGATGGGCACCCATAGGCTTGAGGTTGGAGGGGAGATGAGGGTGCGAAATCAATTCCTAAAGGAGATGGATAGTATAATAGACAAGAAGAGGCAGATTCACGTTTATGTTATCGGCTCGACGAATAAGCCTTGGACACTAGATGAGCCCTTCATCAGGAGATTCCAGAAGAGGATCTATGTTCCGCCGCCTGGATTCGATGAGAGGCTTGGAATCTTCAAGCTCTACACTAAAGATTTGAGGTTGTCTTCGGATGTCGACCTTGGGGAGCTCGCAAGATTAACTGAAGGCTTCTCTGGAAGCGACATATTCGATGTGTGTCAGTCGGTTCAGCTCAAGGTGAGTAGCGAATTATTTGAGTCTGGAAGGCTTGATAGATCATCGTCTCCACGTGAGATCACAATGAGGGATTTCCTTGAGGTCTTAGAGAATAGGAAGCCGAGCATATCCGATGCTTCCTTGGAGGCTTATGAGAAGTGGTTTAATAGATTTAAAGCCCTATAAGATCCACGTTATTCTGATTAAGAGAATAACAATTTATATTTGCAACTCTTCTCCAAAATGATGACGTTGCATAGGTGATCATTAATGATCAGTGATGATGAAGAGGAAGGGATGATCGTTACTCCTTGGAGGGTAAGCGGAAAGATAGATTATGATCGTCTAATAAAGGAGTTTGGAACGCAACCTCTCACGGAGGATCTACTGAAGAGAATAGAGAGACATGCTGGAGAATTACATCTGCAGTTGCGGAGACGCCTATTCTTTTCGCATAGGGATCTAGATTGGATACTCGATATGTATGAGGCTGGAAGAAAGTTTGTCCTATATACTGGAAGAGGCCCTTCAGGCCCGGTTCATATCGGACATTTAGTTCCATGGATATTCACGAAGTATCTTCAAGACGCATTTGATGTGAAGCTGTATTTCCAAATGACCGATGATGAGAAGTTTCTTGTTAACCCCGACTTCACCTTGGATAAGACTAGGAGATTTGCCTACGATAACGCCTTGGACGTGATCGCTGTTGGATTTGACGCTAAAAAGACTAAGATAATCATGGATGTTGAGGATGCAGATATTATATATAAAATTGCAATTAAAGTCGCCAAGAAGATAACTTTCTCAACCATCAAGGCTGCTTTCGGCTTGAATGAGAGCTCCAACATAGGCATAATCTTCTTCCCGGCGGTTCAGGCGGTTCCATGCTTCATAGAAAGCGAATTGACAGGCGAGAATGTTCCATGCCTAATCCCAGCCGCAATAGATCAGGATCCATACTGGAGGGTGACGAGGGATATTGCGCCGAAGCTCGGATATCTAAAGCCCGCTCAGATACACTGTAAGTTTCTTCCAGGATTGGGGAAGGGAGGAAAGATGTCGGCATCCCTCCCTGAGACCTGCATATTCACAACTGACTCGCCGGAGGATGTGGATAGGAAGGTTTGGAACGCCTTTACCGGTGGGAGGCCTACAGTTAAGGAGCAGAGGATGCATGGGGGAGACCCAACGATCTGCCCAATCTACTATTATGACTACTACTTGTTCGAGGATGATGACGGGAAGATCAAGGAGTTATACATGAAGTGCAGAAGCGGTGAGCTTCTATGCGGAGAACACAAAATAATGCTCTCTGAGAAGATAAAGAAGTTCCTAGAGGAGCATCAGAAGAGAAGGGAGAAGGCAAAGGATCAACTCGACGAGTTCCTATTCAAGAACCGATAAAAGTTATATCTGACGATTAAACAGAATATTTTTGGAAAGCCCGGTGGTGTAGCGGTCAAGCATGGCGGGCTCTGGACCCGCTGACGAGAGTTCGAATCTCTCCCGGGCTACCATATATAATTGGCTTTTCAGGGTTGTTTTGGCTTATTTTTAGGCGATGATGGCTTTAGGATTAAAGGGGTCTGTTTTGTCCGTTTTGAGTGATTATAAGCCTAAGAGTGCAAGGGATGTTGTTAAGGCTACAAAAATCGAATATATTAAAAGAAAACTTCTGTGTAAGAGTCTGGAGGTCCTTGTGTTTGAGGATATAAATTTAATTCGCCGCTAAAGATTCTGCTGAAGCCCATGTCCTGAAAAAAGGCTTATAGAGAACGTATCTTAGGCAAGACAAAACAAGGCGTGGGTATCGCCTTTTCTGATAATGCTCTTTCTCTAAGTTATGTCTTCATGGCTTTAATACAGACGAAGCCCTTCCCCCTCGGGTCATCTGTCGGCTCTTCTATCTTGGGCTTTTCATGTGGCGAATATCCCAAAGTGGATTTTATGCCAGTCACCTTGAATGAGCACTCCTCTAGTATCCGCTTGATCTCTTTCAGCGTGTAGAAGTGTGCGTGACTGTATATGGCGTGTCCCATTCTTCCTTTTCTAATGTATTCCCTGCCCCAGCTCGAGTCTCTTGGGATCAGGCAGATCGCCAATTCGCCTCTGCATCTTAAGATTCGCCTCGCCTCAATTATGGCCTTCTCTGGAGAGTTGAGGAAACATATTGTGGCTGCCATAAGTGCGAAGTCGAAGCTTCCATCCTTGAATGGCAGATATTCGCCTACGGCCCTTACGGATTCCACTCCGCGCTTCAACGCGAACCTCAGCATATTCGCTGAGGGATCTATGCCTACATCGATGGGAGCTTGAGAGTCTAATATTCCAGTTCCAACACCGATTGAGAGTCCTCTTCCCTGAAGCCCCAGAGCCCTTATCGCTTTGGCTTCGCACTCATAGAGTACGGGATTCCTCTCATACCATGAATCATATCTATCAGCGTATTCATCGAAGATCCTATGTGACAATTTGATACACCTAGGCTCCCCGCATTCCGTACAATTTTAGTTTCGATCTTAAAGCCTTAGTGCCTAAATATCTTAGCCCTTCTCATGCGCTTTGGAAAGAGATAAATCTATGTAATGGCATGTATCTTGCGGTGATTCATGTTTCCCACGCATAAGGATTGTATAAACTTCAAGGATGGCATATGCTTGGTCCTAGGAGTTCCAGTAAACCCGAATGGGCCGGCATGTCCAAGGTTCACGCCTAGAAGTTCCATGCTAGTTGCCCCCCAAGTTTCTGGTGAGGTGAGCCTAGAAGATCTGAAGCGTAGAATTGACGCTGCTGAGGCTAAGCTTAGAATGATCAAGTCTATGCTGGAGAGGTTAAGGTAGGATCTGCTTCGGCATCTACGGTTTAAATCTGTAAGAAGCGTAGATTTGAATTGTGCAGGGGGATCCGCTATGGCTCTACATCGCATTATGAGATGGAGTGAGTTTAGAAGTCTAGTTAGAAGGTTTATGCCTAAAATCATATTTTATGCTAAGGAATCGAATCCATTAGCTAAGCCCAAGGTCGGTTTGAAGCTAATATTCTATCATGAGATGGATACTTATGTCTTTACGGATTATGCCGATGGGAAGGCATTGCATAAGACGGGGATTCCCGTGGGAGCCTCTGGAGATGAAGGACACATAGATGATGAAGATATAAGGCGCTTCTTAATGGAGCATCTTGGCGATGTGAAGGTCGTCTCCTTAGGTTTCCTTTCGATCGATTGATTCTACGTGCCGCTCAGCAGTTATGTTGCGAAAGAGTTATAGTTCACTATTGTCAATAGTCTGTTGTGGAATAGTATGTCTGAAATATATGAGTATAAGATTCATGATTTTTTGAGGAAGTCTGGAGGATCAGCCTCTAAGGAAGAGATCTACAAGGCCTTCGGAGGGGACGTTGAGGCTAAGAGAATGATCGATGAAAAGCTCAGAATGATGGAGCGCTTCGGCCTAATAATTATCGAAAAGGAAGAAGTCAGGTTGAAGTAGAGCTCAGCTCTGGCTGAGCAGAATCTACGCGCTCTAGAGTCTACATTCACCCCTTAGTAGGGTAGACTTGTCTCTTTTTTCATGCAATCTCGTTATTGTGAGATTTTTGATTTTATAATTTGTTTGGACGCCGTTTAAAATGGATTGATTGTCTATTAAATTTAAATCCAATTTTCGCATTATTATTTATCTGACGCTACTGTTGGAAGTGTGGTAGATGGATTATTTCATGGCATTCAGGGAGACCGTATATGTGCTTTTGGGCTTGCCAATAATATTTTATGGAATTAAAATACTTCTTAAGTTAGATAACGTTAATGTCTCATCTTCGAGATTATTTCTCAGAGGTGATAGATTCCTGAAATTTCTGGGAGATCTATTATTCTTTTCTCTCTCATGTTTGGTCTTTGCGGTTCTCATATACTCGTGGTGGCTGACGAACCTTGAAGTGTTTAGGATTTCGGGCGGGTTAATCAGCATACTAGCCCTAACATTCCTTCTCTCAGCGGTTAGAAACTTAAGCCTGATAGTCGAGGCATGATGATGGAATACTTGAATCCAGTATTAGTCGGTATATTCGCATCTCTGATCGCATCATATTTAACGCTGAGAATACGTCTGTATTCATCGCAGAAGATAAAATATTCCTTAGCTAGGCTCTTCCTAAGAAAGAATGAGACTGTGAAATCGCTGAAGATGCTGATCACCAGCCTAATCTTGTTTGTGTCTGGAAGGATGATTAGCATGCTGATATTATTGAATGTGCTTGAGGAATCGGCGATATACTACATTAGAGTTCCAATAGATCTGGTGGTAACTATACTATTGACTTACTCCTTGACAATATTGTATAGTGTGATCAGGCCGAGAGAGGTTAGATTCGGATCCTCGGGTGCTCGTCAGCGTGAGGCTAAAAGACAGGTCTGATCACGAAATCATCTCTTTCATGCGCACAAAAAATTCTTTATAAAGTTTTTAATACTCGCCGTTAATTTGCATTGTTGCATATTTTCTATTCATTCATTTTAAGTTTCTCGTTTGGCATTATACCCCCTCCCTCAGAATGCACAGATCCTTTAAAAGTGGTTGTCGAGTATCGATCGCTAGGTGATCGTTTATCTCTACGGATTCGGATTGATGGTGATAGGTCTTGTTAGATGAGGATATTTTAGCCTTGGAGGGTGTCGGTCCGAGCACTGCTAAGAAGCTTATATCTGCTGGCTATCCGACCGTTGAGGCTATAGCTGTTTCTCCTCCGCAGGAGATAATGGAAAGGACGGGTTTGGGCTTTAATACTGTCATCAAGATTCAGGAATCAGCTAGGAGGTTGATGTCCTCAGACTATAAGACGGCGAAAGAGTATTATGAGAAGAGGAGGCTTCTGAAAAGATGCACGACTGGAAGTAAGAGGCTGGATGAGATCTTAGGCGGGGGAGTTGAGACTCAAGCGATAACCGAATTCATAGGCGAGTATGGCTCAGGTAAGACTCAGATATGCATGATGCTCTCGGTCACTGCGCAACTGCCCTATGAGAGGGGAGGACTTGAGGGAAGCGTAGTCTTCATAGACACTGAAGGCACGTTCATGCCTGAAAGGATATATCAAATAGCCTCGCATATGGAATTGGATCCCGATGCCGTCGCAAATAATATTCTCGTCGGCAGAGCGTACAACAGCGCTCATCAGTGCCTACTGATCGATCAGCTATTCTCGATCTGCAAGGATAAAAACGTGAAGCTAGTAGTGGTCGATAGCATGATAAGTCACTTCAGAGGTGAATACGTTGGCAGAGAGATGCTTTCAGAGAGACAGCAGAAGCTCAACAAGTATCTGCATAAGCTCCTAAGACTGGCTGAAGCCTACAATCTGGCAGTTGTAGTCACAAATCAAGTTCAATCCGACCCGGCTGCATACTTTGGAGATCCAAATAGGCCGGCTGGAGGGAACATAATGGCTCATGCATGTACACACAGGGTCTTCCTACGTAGGGGAAGCCGAGGAACCAGAGTGGCCAAGATCATAGACAGCCCATATCTGCCGGAGAGGAAGGCTACATTCATGATAACAGAGAAGGGAATAACAGATCTCGAAGAGGAAGATTCGGAGAGAAGCCGTTGAATCGACGGCCTGAAGTGATATATGCCCTATATTTCTCTCCAGCAGATTATTGTATCCCCGTATCTTTTGATGAATTTTGGGCATCTGCCGCATTCGGTTATTAGTGTTGGCTGATTATCCTCCGGGCATGTGACGAGCTCCAACTTCACTATTCTGTATCTTGGCGGTTCCGGTTCTGCCCCGTGGATCTCCCTAAATTCCTCAATTGTTAATTCCGGCGCGAATACATCCTCAATATCCACAACTATCATCAATCTCCTTATCTTTATCCGATTTATCTCCTTGAGGCTCATGCAGAGGCTCTCTCCTGTCCTCTCCTTGTAAGTATCTCAAGCCACGGATTATCCTTGAAGAACGATGGTAACTCTTGGGGGATCGAAACGCTTACTGGAGGAGGCTTCATCTCCTCAGCTCTAACCCTAACCCTCATAGACTTCAACCTTGAGATCTCCTCGCTCAGCACCCTAACAGTCTCCTCCAACTCCGAAACTCTCCTCTTCAGGTCTCTTAGTTCATGAAGCCCATTGAGGATCATCTTCATCTCATCGGAGCCTAACCCCCTATGAACGCTTATTTCATGTTGCCTTGCTGGAATAGCTTCCGTCACGCCCTTCCCACCGTAGATGAGAAGGCCAAGCCCATGCCTCTGAAGGATCCTTCCATCAAGGATGGTAGAGTAGATCTTGGGCAAAGCCAAATAGACCCTATTAGCCTCCCCAATGAACCTCAACGACTGTAGGACGGCGTCAAGTATCGAGTTTCTATCGGAGAGCTCCTCCTCCAAGAATACCTTAACGTATATGGTTGATTCTCCATCCGTAAAAGCGAGGCTCGGCTTTACGTCGGAGCCTACCTCATCAATCGATAGAATCCTGTTTCCCCTACGCACAAAATATTCCTTTATCTGATTAATTATCTCACTCACGGAGCTTTAACCAGCCTTCCATTCTCTCCCAGTTCCATTCATAATCTTCTGGAACGGCATATCCATAGACTATGCATCCCCTCCAAACGCTGAACTGGGGATCCTTAGTCATGACGATCTTGGCGTCCTGAATTCCCTTATCCTCGAGTAACAGCCGGATCTTCAACGCTGAATCCGTGGCTACATCCCTGAATTCTCTTGGAACTTTCCATGCGAAGTTTCCTCCCGACAAGAGTATCTGCCCATACAGGTATGGCTGGAGCTCTATTGGACATCGCTCGACGCTCTCGATTATCGATTCCCCAAAGTCGATCATACCTCTGAAGGTTATATCGCCTATCCTGGCATCCTCGGGCTTCGGCATGCCCCTACTAAAATAGCTATGAAAGAGCTCATGATTCGGATTAAAGACATACTCTCCTATCAGAAATCTCATCCATGAATTCTCAGCCAAGTCGATCTCGATCCTCGTATTTGGAACCCTATATATAACCCTAAACCTCTCAGGGTTCTTCTTCGCCGCCTCAACGGCCTTCGTTAGATCCTTAGGTATTAACCCTATCTTTTCCTTTATCCTCCTAACGAATGCTTCTTCACGCGCTAGATCCCCATAGCCGCAATCCTTGAGTATCTCAGCGGTAATCGAGTTCGCATCTCCCCCTCCGCGATTTATCGCGACAACAGCATTCCTTATGGGATACCTCGAGATTGGACACACTTGCGTATTTCCATGTCCAGACTCTAAGACTACGCATGTAGGTATCTTCTGCGCTATCGCCACCGCGAGGGGCTGAGGTATTATCGTAACAGCCTTTACAAGATTCTCCTCCTCGTCGATTTGTCGATAGATCTCAAAGAGCCGCTCATACATATATCTCGGCGCTATAGATGAGAGTGAGGCTACAACGTAGAATCCGTCAAACTCCTTTTCTGGGGGCTTGAAGGATTCCAATCCATACTTCGTAATCTCATATACGACCCTCCACGCCCTCTCATCATCCTTCCTAATTATGCCATTCTTCATTGGATATACCATTCTTAGGGTTAGATCCTCCCTGCTTCCGAGGTATAGGGGGATCTCCTTCCCAACCACGACCTCTTTGGGGGTCCCCATAATCCTATACATTAGAGACTCAGTATCCGGAAAATATCCCCTATTCTCTATTATCTCAGGAGTCTCCCCGCATGTTATGGGTCCAAACTTAAAATCTGATGTTCCATAATCCGCTCCAAACGTGTATCGGCGCTTATACTCCTCGCTCATAACTTCATCAGCTTCTTGATCTCTCTTCTATAAAATCTCTCCAAACACATCTTTAAAGCATTTCTCTGAACATCTGATAGCGACAAGCCCTGCAACTCAGCCATCTTTAAACATGATTCCCTATAGCATAGGGGAACCCTGACTGAGATGACTGCCATCGGTTCCTCCTGGAATATCGCCCTTAAAATCCCACTCGGCTCTCTAAAGCTCTTCCTGAGGGTTCCGAGGAGATTCAGCATTCCCCTCCTCGGGTAGGCCGTTATCTTTAGTATCTGACCGCCCACATCGAGTATGCTGCTAAAAGTCTCCTCAGTCTCTCCAAGCCATACCAGACCGAAGGTTTTAGTCCAGCTCCTCAGCTTTTCAAAGTCTATGTCTCCCCGTAGGCTGCAGGAGAGATCGCAGTATCCGAATTCCTCAGTCGACGCCATGAATATCTCATCTACGAATCTGGGGCTCTGAGTTGAGAATCTAAACGGCACCTTGACTTTTCCAACCTCAGCCTCCGGGATGAGGAATTGGGAGATCCTTCCATCCTCGAATATGTAGAATCCGCCTTCCTCCCCCTTGAATCTTACTCTCTTCTTGAGTAGATCCAAGAGTCTAAGCCAGTAATCATCCGCGCTTAAGTTTGGCTTCCTCTTCAAGTAGCATGTGATCTGGCCAGAAATCGCTATATCCCCAACTATTATTGAGCACCCTCCTAGAGCCGTAAACGCCACATAAATATTTGATGATGGGAATTTTAAGCCTTTTTTATTCAGCCATCCCAGTCTAATCCTCGGCTAATGGACTGAACCTCAATACTCTGCTCGAGAACTTTACCTCACCAACCCAAAGGTAGTGCCCATCAAACCATACATAGCGAGGCCAGAAAAGCCCGCTCCTCGTATTCATCGGCTTCCAGCTACCTATCATAATGTCTGGCAGAGTATCATTCTCATGCGGAATCTCATTCCATATCAGTATTAGATTCCTTTCCAGATCCACCGTGAAGAGATGCTTGCCGTCCGAGTATACGTCCTGGGGAGCTCCAATCGGCTCATCTTCCTTTATCATTGATAGAATCACGCATGGAATGTTGGGTAGCTCCATTGGCGGAGGCTTCTCTTCCTCCTTTGGAGGCTTCTTCTCCTTAGGCGGCTTCTCGGCTTCCTCTTCAGGTATGGCGTACGGCTCAGCGATACTGAATATGTCCGTCAGGTTGTAGATTATTATCTTCCTCGGAATTATCCTTGTCGTTATTATGAGATGCTCTCCATCACTGAATATGTTTCCAGACGCGTCTTCACCTATCCTAACTATGTAGTCTGGAGCTCTCTCCTCAAGTATCGGCTTCTTCCAGATCAAGATTTGGTCGAGAACGGAGATGTAGACGTATTTGTCATCTATTGTGACTCCCCTTATGCAGACTCTATCAGGCTCCCCGGTCTCCGGGTTCGGAGGGAGATATCGGCTCATGTCTATCAACAAATCTGGCAGTTCACCATTTAATGGCAGCTTGTTCCAGATGAACATTAGGGAGCTTGTTCCCGTAACGATGAGCATATCATCATATACGGCAACATCGGACGGCTCAAATATAGGCGGCAGGCCCATGAAGTCATAGATCACATCTGGTTTAGCGCCGCTCTCATCTGGCAGTCTCCTCCAGACATGCAATTTTGAGTCTATGCCAGAGACTATGAAGAGGTGTTTCCCATCAGATGCGACGTTACTTCCATCCAAGAAGAGCCTATCTGCA
Organism: uncultured Candidatus Bathyarchaeia archaeon; assembly: GCA_964508155.1. Lineage (GTDB taxonomy): Archaea > Thermoproteota > Bathyarchaeia > Bathyarchaeales > DTEX01 > B63. Next base: position 151,689 of record CAZDRE010000001.1, on the reverse strand, counting down.
AACGTGTCGTTCCATATTGATGATGAGCCTATGGCGAAGTCGGGAAGGTCGGATTCGTTGGATGGAGGCATCCTATAACAGACGATCCCATTGAAGTTGTATAGGCTGATGTATATGCGATTGCCAGCGATCGCTATGCTAGAACCGTCACCATCATCAAACCTATACTCTTTCCTAAATGCCCATCCAGATCTGCTTGGGCTACCAATTATAAAGTCAGGCTCATCATCACAGCTTTCTGGAAATGCCTTCCATACTGCAAGACCATAATTATTCAACAGGTAGAATCTGCCGTTCTCATCCATTGCAGGTCCCCAGAGCATGCCCTCGATGAAGAAATCTGGAGCCTCATCTGACGTTGGGAACTTCCTCCAGAAGAAGGCTCCGCTTCTCATGCTCCACTCGCCCCTCTCAACCCCTACTCGGGCATTATGATCGCATACTACTAGCCTCTCCCCATCGCTCCATATGGTTCTAGGGGTTCCGAACATTCCATTACCCGTTAGAACTATGTCTGGAGGCTGATCATCACTCTCCGGCACTCTATTCCAAACGTAAACCTTCGCATCAGTCATGCTTGAGACGAGAAGCTTACCGTTTACGATGCAGACGCCCCAGGGACCAGCTATTCTAAAGTTAGGCCCCTCAGATAATATGATATCCGCTGGCTCTCCATTCTCCTCTGGAAACTCATTCCATATTAGAATCCTATTATTGCTCGTATCCGCAACGACTACATGCTTGCCGTCCGTCGCAACGGCAACCGGCCAGTTCATTTCATCCGGCCCATCGCCTGGATTATTCGTGTAAAAGTTCGGCTGGCCTAAAACTACATCCGGAGGCTCATTCCCGTCGGGAAGCCTATTCCATATTAAGACCCTATTGTTCCTCGTATCCGCAAGCAAAAGATGCTTACCATCAGTTGCTATGCCCATTGGATGATTAAAGAATAGAGGTCCCCCGGACATGTTGAATCCAAACCAATTAAGGACTATGTCAGCCTCCTGCCAGCTTCTGAACCATCCGCCGCTCGGAGGAGACACAACATATCGGTATGTTGAATTTAGGATTTTCACTCTGATCCTCGATATTATATCCTCTGTTTCAGCAAGCGGAGGCTTCACTCTAGGCTTCTCTTCCGGCTTGGGAACGATCGGTTCAGTTGCATTTGATATGTAAACAAGTCCCTTCACGAATTTTTCCTCTAACTCTATCGGCTCACCCGTTAATCCTATGATGTTCATCTCTTTCAGCCTTTCCGAGACCTCATCTGGCAATGTAGAATTGAAGATTACGTATGTAACTCCGAATTTGCTGATGAATCTGCAGCATCCATTGCTGATCATGTCCGCCCTATCAAAGTAGCTGAGTATGTGGATCATTGTTTTAAGCGCGTTAAATGCGGGGGTTTCAGATCTCTCCACCCTTGGGCATAAGATTATCTTTTCGGCTCCTTTAGCGAAGCACTGGATGATATTCCATATTGAAGAATCGATGTTCATGCCGCCTGGCTCTTCGTCGCTTGGAGCCTCAGCCTCTGTAATCCATATAGGCTTATCTATTTTGTGGCTGGAGAGAAACTCCTTGAAGGCCTCTAGATTATATATCCAATGTATATTTGCGATATCGAAGTATTTCGCCCCTCCCATCTCGAAGACTCTACTGTAAAACCTTTTGCATTCATTTCCGATGGTCATATCTGCTATTCCAGCCACAAGCACCTTTGCTTCCGGATCAGCCTCCTTAATGGCCTCATAAGTCAACTTTAGAATCTTAAAGTATTCCTCTGCGGTTCCATTAAAGAAGCCGAATATTTCCCCTTTCTCACCCCAGGGCCTAGGAACAACCTCATTCATAACCTCCCAATATTTTATTGGATGCTTCAAGCCGGGCATGTCGTCCACTTCATCCCCATCGTAACGCTCAACCAAAGCCTTAACGAATCTTATGTATGCATCCATGTCATGCGGAGCCCTCTCATAATATCCCCCGTAACCCTCAATCTGATCCCACTCTGCATAGGGAAAGATCATCCCTATCAGCAACCTATTATTCTGAGAGCACCATTGGACGCAATCATCCGCAACTCTCCAATCGTAAACTCCCTTCTCCCGCTCTATAACTCCCCATCGGAATGGAGTATCTCCTGGACCAGCCGGCCTATCCCAAACCGCGCCGAGATCTAAAAGCCAAGGCCTGCTCCGGTGGAATTGCTGTAGAACGCCAAACCGCGCATCCTCAAGCCTATAGTAGGATTTGTTCTCCACAGGAGCTTCAGGTGGCCCCTTAACTTCTTCCTCTCTTTCCCCAATCTCCTTAGATTCTTCTCTTTCTTCGCGTTTAATAGTCTCGCTCACATTCATTTTTTTGGCTATGGTCTTCTCCGCAGGTTTCTCTTCTGGCTTTTTCCTCTCAGGGATCTCCTCTCTTGGCTTTAAGGGAGGATTTAAAAATTGGAGGATCGTTATTGCAGATGCCGCTATAAGTAAGAGGACGAGAAGAGCGATTATCGCTCTTCTTCCCACTCAGAAAACCTCCATGATCAGATTAGGATCTATTTCATCGCGTGTAGAGATAAAAATTTGATCATTCTCATCTTAAATTGCGCGATGCGTCAGCTTATGCATGATAAGACCAGCTCATAAATCATTTTTCGGTCTTTTTCATTTTGGCTATTATCCCTTTTGGGATGCGTGGAATCAGAAAGGGAACTTCTCTCTTATATTCAAGGTATTCGCGTCCAAATCTTCTCTCCAGCCTCGGCTCCTCAACGCGCTTTATCCATACGCCTTCACCGATTATCAGCAATAATGGTATTATCAGCGCTGTGGACAATGAGTTTACCAGAAGTCCAACGGCGGAAATTACCAGTGCATATCCGAGAAGCATGGGGTTCCTCGTATACTTGAAGGGTCCATCCGTCACTAGGGTCTTTGTTTCATGTTCCTCGATGGCATCACCCCAAGCAAATCCGCCTCCGAATCTATAGAGATACAGATTTGATGCTATCGTTAGGTATCCCCCAACCGCGAGGAAAATTATGGAGATAGAGATCCTGAGGGCTGGATGCCCAATCATCAGGTTGGTGAATCCGAGAAGCCCATCGATGAAGAATCCGAGCAACACACAGAGTATCGGGATTATTATCATGAATATGAAGAATGCAGAGATAAAAATTAAGGCTTTCTTCACTCTTCCCTTCATTGTCAAAACGATCCTAAGATTAGCAGGTAATATAAAACTTAATCCAGCCAGTCATAAACCAATAAGTCCTTTCTGAAACGTTCTGGAACAGTCTTCCCACGATATTCCTTATCTAAAAGTTCTTATTGAAAGTTTATCGGCTTAAATATTGAAGTGAATATTTGAATGGCAGGATAAACAGCATGAATGAGATCGTAATAACGGAGGATCTATGGAAGATCTACCGTATTGGAAGCGTTGACTATCCGGCTTTAAGAGGCGTCAGCATGAAGATTTACGATGGGGAGTTCGTCGCTCTTGTCGGTCCATCCGGATCTGGAAAGTCCACGTTGCTTCACCTCATAGGCGGTCTTGACAGACCCACAAAGGGGAAAATTACGGTTGAAGGCGTAGATCTCTCGAGTCTGGGAAGAAATAAGCTTGCCGAGTATAGAAATGAGAAGATAGGCTTCGTCTTTCAATTCTTCAATCTAATCCCATACTTGACGGCCGTTGAGAATGTTGAGCTCACGATGTCGATATGCGGTTTATCTCCGAAGATCCGTAGGGCTAAAGCTTTGAAGCTTCTTGAAGCCTTCGGTCTCTCAGAGATGGCATATAAGAGGCCTAATGAGCTTAGCGGCGGAGAGCAGCAGAGAGTTGCGATCGCGAGGGCGCTGGCTAATGACCCAAAATTAATACTTGCAGATGAGCCTACTGGAAATATCGATAGTGAATCAGCCAGAACAGTCGTTGAGGCCTTCAGGAGACTTGTCGATGATGAGGGAGTATCAGTCATAATGGTTACGCATAACCTTGAACTTACAAGGGCATGTGACAGGATCATCAGGATTAGGGATGGAAGGATCATTGGAGTGGAGAGTAATAGATGATGCGGAATAGGATTTTCTCTCTGATGATCATATTAGCCATCCTATCTTCATTTTCAGCATTTCCTTCCCAGTGTGAAGAGGAGGAAGTCCACTTCAGAGTCCTTAAGGTCTATTGGGGAGAAGGTCAGCCCATTGAGGTCTCCCCCGGAGAGACCGCGCAGCTAACGGTGATCCTAAGATATGAAATGAGTAAATCCCTAAACAATCTTAAGGCGGCTCTATCCCTTCCAGAAGGCTTCGAGGCGATTGGAGGAAGAAACGAGTCGATAGTAGTCTACACAAAGACCATAGTTAAGGGCTCAATATTGGAGCTTCGGTTCCCATTGTTCATAGGTTCAAACGTCACGCTTGGAAGATACATTACGAATTTAACGCTCGAGTACTTCATCTCTGAATGTACGATTCTAAACTCCACTGTTACCGTCGAGTTTGAAGTTACTGGAAAACCCACAATAGCCATTAGAGCCCTAAATGATTCCATACGTCAGGGAGAGCAGAGAGTCCTACTTCTCCTATTGAATGAGGGAGATGCATCGATGCATGGCCTCAGAATAACCAGAATACATTCATCAACCGTATCGGTAGAGCCGGCGAGATACGAGTCAATAGGCGAACTAAAAGCTGGAGGAAACTTAACCCTGCCAGTAAAATTGTTTGTTCCCGCCAGCTTAAGCGGGAAGATAGCATCCCTAACCGTTGAAGGATCTTATCTCGGCCCGACAAATGTGGCCTACTCGTTCTCAAAGACCATTCAGCTTCCAGTGAAGCCTTCGAATCCAGCCTCGCTGAGACTTACCATTACACCGGGAGAATTGATTATTGGCAGGAGAAGCAGGATAAGCATAAGATTGGAGAATATGGGCGGCCATAGTCTCTCTGAGATTAAGGTATCATTATCTTCTGAAGGCGCCCTAAAGATATTTGGGCTTACAAGCTTCTACATCGAGAAGTTACCTCCTGGAGAGAGCAGGCTGATCGAGACGGAAGTCTATGTTCCGTTAGTCTCCTCTCAGACTGCGTCATTGAAGGTTGTAGTCACGTATCTCGATGATGATCTCTGGGTATCTAGGAGTGAGACTCATCATCTAAGCGCTCTGCTGAGAGGCTTCATCGATATATCTCTGACTGATACTGCCGTTATTCCATCCGCTCCAACGCCGGGAAGCCCATTCTCCATAACGATTACCATTACTAATATTGGAACATCAACTGCATACGCGGCTTATGCCATACCAGACTTAAGGGGGTTGCCACTCAGATCCTTCGGTCCAAGATCGGTTTATGTCGGAAATATAGAGACTAATCTTCCAACAACGATCACGATTAATCTTCAACTTGAAAATACAACTCAAAGGAGGATAGTTCTGCCCGTGATCATAAGGTACCTGGATAATCTAAGAACTCCGCATAATGTCACTTTCAATATTCCAATAAATGTTACTCCGCTCAGAAAGTCAGAGATCCATGCGCCTAAGCCTCGAAGAACCGGCATGAGCATACAGGATCCGCTATTGCTCGGCATAATAGCCATCATAATAGCAGTTGCGGCCGTTATAGTCATTGCCTTGAAGAGGTGGCGGTAGAACGGATGAGGATACCGGACATACTCGCCCTTTCTTGGCGTCAATTAAGGGAGCGTAGGCTTAGAAGCATACTGACGATACTGGCAATCGCGGTGGGTGTAACGACAATAATTGCCCTATCAGCTCAGGTTGAGGGGGCGAGGGCAAGTATAATCCAGAATCTCAGTAAGCTCGGACCCAACACTATAATAGTCACCGTTCGTGGGGGGATGATGCCCTTTACGGATGCCGATGTTGCGAGGTTAAGGGAGCTAAATGGAGTCTCAGCTGTTAGGCCGATGTTCATCATGGGAACTAGGATCGCTGGATTGGAAGATTCGGTGACGCTTCTATGCATATCATCATCGGATCTCAAGAATCTGCTCGGTGAAATAAAATTGATCGATGGTAGCCTATACATGGATGTTCCAGCCCCTCAGGCATTAATAGGCTATAATATCGCCTTCGATGAGGCTGGAGAGATGAGGTATAGGGTTGGACAGCCGATGCTTCCCGGCGAGATGAGCCGGACGAGATATAAGGCTGGTCGAGCCGTATCCGTTAGAATAGGCAGAGGAAATATAATATCAGTCGTTGGAATCCTGGACCTTTACGGGACATCGCCGATGAGGATAGACGTTGACGAAACGATCTTCATACCGATAGAATATGTGAGGATGTTCATTAAGACAGGCTCATACAACATCGTATTGGTTGAGGCTGAGGATGCTGAAAGCGTTGATCAAGTTGCAGAGATGATCCGATATGCCTTCGGCAGAAGAGTGAGCGTCACGCCGATAAGGCAGATCGTGGAGACGTTCTTTTCTGTAACGGCGCAGATAAACTCTCTCATCCTCGGAATTGCGAGCACATCATTTATAGCTGCTGGGCTGGGAACATTCAATATAATGATGATTTCCGTCTTGGAGAGAGTTAGGGAGATAGGGATCCTAAAGGCTTTGGGAATGAGGGATAGGGAGGTTCTATCGCTATATATGATCCAGGGCGTCCTAGTAGGGATAATCGGAAGCATCGTGGGGGCTCTGCTCGGCTTTGGAATGGCATACGTTATGCCCTACATATTGGAGAGCTTCACTCCAAGCCTCATGGGAGGGCCGAGGAGAGCGCCATTCGCCTTCACATTCAATCCCATCGTAAATCCCATATACATGGGCTTGGCAATGACGATCTCCATAACCGTAACGTTGCTTTCCAGCGTATATCCGGCGTGGAGAGCAGCTAGGCTTGATCCAGTGGAGGCTCTAAGATACGAGTAAACGCCGAAATTAACTATAAAGGCAACATTCCAGATAATACTTTTCAGGGGAGAGAATTAAATGAGGATATTAGACGGCGTATACCTTGTTGGGGGAGCCGGATATAACCTCTCAGGGGGATGTAATGTCTATCTCATCGATGCTGAAGGAGAACTTCTTCTCATAGATATTGGATCGGAAGACGATGTGGAGCTCGTAGAGGAGAATATTAGGTCTGAGGATCTAAATCCTAAGGACGTATCGGTGCTCTTTATAACCCATCCACACATGGATCATGCTGGAGGAGCGGCTAGGGCTAAGAAACTCTTCGAGTGTAAATTAGCCGCACATAAGATTACAGCCGAGATTATAGAGAGCCGATTTCAAAAGAGCCAAAATAAGCCTCCCGCGGCCCACGTTGAGATTAAGCTACGTGGAGGCGAATCATTAACTTTCGGAGACCTTGAGATTCAAGTCTTAGATACGCCGGGACATACGAGGGAGGGAGGTGACCTATGCTATCTAATCGAGGCGAATGGCAAATCAATATTATTCACGGGAGATGTAGCCTTTAAATGTGAAAGGGGATTAATGGGAGGTCACCCCGTCACTGCGTGGATCGGAAAGCGAAGCCCAAAGGAGATAGAGACTTATCTTAACTCCCTAAGAAACCTCTTGGAGACTGCGAAGCCTGATATTTTACTGCCCGGGCATGGTCTTCTGGCATTGAGGGAAGGCTGGAGAGAACTGGATGAATGCATACGGATAGTGGCGAAGCACCTCGAGGAATCCCGCTCGACATGAAGTTTAACCCTCCGGAGCGTCAAGTCAAGAATCTACTGAGCCTTCATGGTCTCGGAGAGGACGAGGTCACTAAGATTCCTCTTCAGATCAGTAACGTTATATATCTCGAGATTTTGAATACGCCTAAACTCTCGATCCTATCTTGGTATTCTCCCTCTCAATCATCTAAAGTCTATATTGTAGAAGCGAGACTACCTCACGATCGATGGTCACGTCACCTTTTATTCCTTCTTCAAGGAGAGAGAATTCGAGAACAGCAGATGAACCTTCAGGTTCGCCTCCATCCCCTCACTTAAGACTTCGAGAATGATCTTCCCGTTCCCAATATTCTTTTTAGTGGTCTAATTGCGGTTTGGCACCTCAAAAGTTCCTGTATCCTTTACTCTCCATCACGCTCAACACTATATCAATTATATGGGAATTATAATCTTTTTGTAATGTATCTTAAGGTCTGAGAAGGCATGCTAATCCATGCATGTTTCCTTAATGATCTCTTGGGCAGTTCTCCTCACGGCTTCTTCACTGTTAAGTTTGGGTCTCCATCCGAGGGACTTCAATCTCTCTATTGATAGGCGCATATACTTCACATCTCCCCTCCATCCCCTTCCTCCATCAACTCCTCCGGTGAAATGGAATGATACGTTGGTTAATCCCATCTCCTCCACGACGATCTCGGCTATTCTCCATACCTCTATCCAATCCTCAGAGCCGATATTGAAAAACTCAACCTTATCCTTGAATTTCCTGATGAGCAGGGAGAATGCCGATATGAGATCGTCTATGTAAAGGTATGATTTTCTCTGTTTTCCATCGCCTAAAATCTCAAGTTCACGTGGATTTCTCCTCAATTTTTCTATAAAGTCGTATATGACGCCGTGTCTGCTTCTCGGACCTATTATATTGGCTAATCTGCAGATCACGGCCTTAAAGCCGTAATTGTATGCATAGGAGCATATTAATGCTTCGGATGCCAGCTTCGAGGCTCCATAGATCGATATTGGCTTTAATGGAGCATAATCTTCAGGCGTCGGGATCTCCGCGGCATCTCCATAGACAGTCGATGAGGATGTAAAGACTAGAAGTTCAGGACTTCCATAAAGCCTCATTGACTCAAGCAGATTATAAGTCGCCAATACGTTCTGTTCAAAGTGCACATTGGGATTTGAAGCTCCAATCTTAACTTCGGGATTTGCTGCTAAATGGAATATGACGTTACGGTTCTCAACTGCCCTGTGAAGATCTTCTCTTCTTAGCATATCTCCCATGAGGAATTCGAATGATGGACTATTGATCCAGCGTTTAATGTTATTTAATGATCCGCTACTGAGGTTATCTATCACCCTTACATTCAATCCTGAATTCATCAGTGCGTCGATGAGGTGGCTGCCAATGAAGCCCGCCCCTCCAGTCACGAGGATTCTGTCCTCGCCGCTAAGTCCTCCCCATAGCATCTTTATCCTCCCGCATAATTATTCTAAGCCTAAAAATAAGATTGTGCATACATGCCAAAAAGATTATTATCCATCTGAAAATTCAATTTATGCCGGGTGAATTGGCTTTTAATTATTCTTTTAGGTGATGATGAGTGTCTTCCAAGAGAAGATATATAGATCTGAGGGCGGCATTGAAGAATTATCTGAAGGAGCAGGGAATAACACTGTCTGATCTGCTGAGTATGATGGATGAGGATAAGGAGGGGATAATGGATGCTCTTAAAAAGAGGGTTCACTTGAACGAGAGGCAGAGCAGAATGCTAGAAGAAAATCTGACAAGTAAGCAATTGAATCTCCTACTCTTCGTTATTCAGGCATTTTACATACTCAATCCATCCGGGCTCTATAAGGATCTGATAATAGAGCCGACGAGGGAGGATGTCATGTATGGAGATAAGGTTACATTTGAGGGCTGTAAGATGATACTGGAGGCTCTGCGAATATCAACTAGTGGTCTAGAAGATTAGCGTTAAAGCCTAATCTCTATTATGTCCCCATCCATCAGTATATGGTTTGATCCAACCCTCTGACCTGGATACTTGGCGCTTGGACCCCAAATACGCGCATACTTAAACTCCCTGTAAAGTTTGCTGTGAAGCTTCTTTGCGGCCTCTATGACCGTTGATCCCTCCTCGATCACTAGAGGCTTGGGGGAGGGCTTCTTTTCCCCAGGCTCCTTCGCGTAGACACGAATTATCCTAAGCATCCTGAAGATCTGATGACCTATATCCTCTAGGCCTATTCTCCGACTGCATGATACTGGGATCAGAGGGATCTTATCTTCATCGATGGCCTCCCTTAGCCTAGCCAGATTTTCCGCGGCTCCAGGAGCATCCAGCTTATTCGCGACGAGGATTGTAGGCTTGAATGTCAGGCTTGAGAACAGTGACTCCTCGATCATGTCTAACGTAACTTTCCCGCGTATCTTGACGAGGGCGGAGTTTATCCTGTAATTTGAGAGGAGCCTTCTGACATCATCAAGTGTGCAGTCAACTAATGTTCCCCCGCCGATCATCTGCACTCCCGCCCCGCCGCTCCTCCTGATGACCTCAACTTCTCCCTCAGGCTTCTCGATCATTATTCCTGCCCTCTCAAGTTCTAGGCGGAGCATATTAAAGTCTCTGAGGGGATCCCCCGATAGGTCAACCATCAATATAAGCCCATCAGCATTTCTGGCAAGTCCAAGTATTTGGGGGCCCTCCATCCTGCCATCAGATGCGCCTTCAACGAGCGCTGGAGCCTCGACGAGCTGGAATTGTATATCCTTGTATGGGAGCATGCCGACGATCGGCCTTCTAGTCGTGAAGTATACTGGGCTTATCTCAGCCTTCGCTCCGGTTAGGGATGTGAGTAGGCTGCTTCTTCCAACATTTGTGGGGCCGAGGATCACAATCTGGCCTGCTCCTTCCTTTGGGACTGAGAATCCGCCGTATCCCCCTCTCCTCTGCGCTCTCTTCCTTTCTAGCTCCCTTTCTAGAATCGCTATTCTACGTCTCACATTCGCTAGGAGATGGCTTGTTCCCTTATGCTTCGGGACGAGGGAGATGAATTCCCGCATAAGTCTTATCTTCTCTGGTATGGACTTGCATGCTACAACTTCAGCCCATTTAGCCTTGGCCTCAGCTGGGAGATTCGTTACCATGCCTCAACAGCCCATGAGGCTCCACTATAAACGTTATGATCTTATCTCAGCAAAAAATTTAGTCTTTCCTTAATATGCTCTATAATGAGACTTAGAATCGATCTGTAAAATAAAGGGGATGGGATGATCTACTCTGGAAGCATGGCCTTGAATAGCTTCTCCACCGCGTCTATACGCGCCCTTTGAGCTAGGATCACGCGGTTAGTTAGGCTTAGAGCCTCCTCTGGGCACCATTCTACGCATTGGGGCTTCTTGTCCTCTCTGTGGGAGCAGAGGTCACAGACCATCACTATCTTCTTGTCTGGATCAAGCGTTAAGGCGCCAAAGTCGCATGCTTCAATGCACCATCCGCAGCCGTTACATTTATCCTCATCTACGATTATCATGCCCGTCTCCTCGGATTGCGTTAATGCATCTCTTGGGCATGCCTTAACGCATGGGGCATCCTCACATAATCTGCATGTTATCGCAAGATTAATAGTCGGGTATATTCGGACAACCCTGATCCGAGACCTTAACGGATTGAAAACTCCGTTGTGCTCAAATGAGCATACATACTCGCATATTCTGCATCCAACGCATTTCTCGGGGTCCGCGGCTACAAATAGATGTCCAGTCTTAGACATACATCCGCCCCCCCTACTTCTTCGCTTCTCCCTTCAGTTTGGGCTCAACGATGTATGTATACTCTTCTAGGCCTAACTCCTTAAGCTTTTCTATCGTTGGAACCCCCTCTCTTGTCCATCCTCTGGTTGAGTAGTAGTCGTCTAGGAGGAAGTCGAGCTCCTCTTTGGTTACATAGCTTCCCTTAGCCACTCCTGAGGGTATCGGGAGATTCATTACTCTCGGCGGGAGATGATCATCCTTTCTTGTTAATCCCTCACGTATATTGTATAGCCTTCCAAGATTGCTTATTCTCTCTCCTACCTTACGTAGCTCCTTTCCAGTCATTGGTATTCCAGTTACCTCCCTATAGATCCTAGCCATACGGTCATAATCCCAAAGGCGCCTGCTGAACTTGCATATTATCAGAGCGTCGAATACGCAGTATACATCCTCATCCTCCATGACGAGTCTCCCCCTACCCTTCTCAACCTTAAATCGGTCTACCTTACCGCTTAAGTCGTGGCCGTAGCTTCCATGTCTCTGATGGTCAGCTCCTCTTCTCGAGACGGCGTAGCCTAACGCGCACGTCTTTAGGCCTCTAAGATCATAGCCGGTAGTCTCTACTCCCTTTATGTGACTTGCAAACTCCTCTGATCCCTTACCTATCTTCTCAGATGCCCTCTTAACTCCCTCTGCCAGGACATCTCCTATATCCTTCCTTAGGGCTATCTTCTCGACCATGGCTACCATGGCCTCGTAGTTTCCGAATCTAAGTTCGAGGCCTCCTGTATCCTTCTCGTCTATTAGGCCTCTTTCGAAGCACTCCATGGCGAATCCTATGATTATTCCAGTGCTGATCGCGTCGACGCCGTATTTGTCGCATAGCTCCTTAGCCTTTATAACTCCCTCTAATCTATCCACGCCGCAGTATGGGCCGAAGGCCATGAGCGGCTCGTAGGGTATCCTCGCCGCGGTTCCCTTCCAAGGTCCATCCTGTATGAGGGCTATGTGCTCGCATCTCATTGGGCATGCTTCGCACCCCTGAATTTTAACCACGAAGTGCTCGTTGAGGTATTCTCCGCTTACTAGCTCAGCTCCCTCGAATGTTGCGCTCTGATAATTCCTTGTTGGAAGGGCTGCTGCCTCGTTCAGTGGGATGACGTTAGCTGGCGTTCCAAGGGTTCTATACTTCGCCGTTTTTGGGCTTTTACTCATCTCCTCATATAATTCCGCGCAGTGCTCCTTCAGCCCGTCTGGATCGGCAACCTCAACGTCATGGCTTCCTCTGACGGCAACTGCCTTCAGATTCTTTGATCCCATAACTGCTCCTAAGCCCGTTCTGCCAATGGCCCGCCAATGATCATTTATTATGCTTGCAACCCTAACGAGCTTTTCTCCTGCAGGTCCGATGGTAGCTATGCGTATGTAATAGTCGCCTAGCTCCTCCCTGATCATGGTCTCGGTTTCCCATGTAGTCTTCCCCCAGATGTGCCTTGCATCCATGAATTGTATGGAGTCATCATCGATCCAGAGGTATATCGGCTTCTCGGATCTCCCCTTAATCACGAGGATGTCGTAGCCTGCCCGTTTCAGCTCCGGCCCGAAGAATCCGGTGCTATATCCCTCTCCGAGAAAGTTTGATTCAGGAGACTTTGCGAATGCAGCGTATTTTCCGCTTGTAGGAGCCATGGTTCCAGCCATTGGGCCGACCGCGAAGATCAGCGGGTTCTCAGGGTCGAATGGGTCTATTCCGGGAGGTTGCTCATCGAGTAGCATCTTTATGCCGAATCCCGCTCCCCCAACGTATTTCCTAGCGAACTCCTCGCTTAGAGGCTCAGTCTTATATGTCTTCCTTGACAAGTCAACCTTTAATATTCGTCCGGCATACCCATACAAGAAGATCCCCTCAAGTCCCCATCTTCTTGTAGGAGAATGAAGTCAATAACGTAAATAACCTTTTTTATTATTTTTAATGCAGCTGCACTAATATTATTCTTTTGGGATCAGCCTCCCAGCCGCTTTGGATTCGATTCAAGTCTAACTCCGCCGCCGACCTTGGATACCCAGCCCTCCCTCGCATTCGCCTCTATACAGGCGTTGATAACATTTCTTCCGTGTTTCTCATCCTTAACTAAGGCTATGATGCTTCCGCCCATCCCCGCGCCTGAGATCTTAGCCCCATATGCACCAGCATCTAACGCTGCACTGCATATCTCATCGAGTCTTGGGAGGCTGACATCATATAGGTCTCTGAGGAGGGAATGCTGCTCATTCATAACCTCTCCGAGGATCATGTATTTACGTTCATGGATGGGAGCGCCGCTTATTCTCCTCAATCTCTCCTCTCCAAGCATCCTTTTGGCTTCGCTTCTACCTATGGTCTCTCCACGTAGGATCTTTAATGCAAACTCCGTCCACCTCTGCATTCTAATGGTGAAGATTATCCTCTTCCTACTGGTCTCGTCTAGCTTTGCGAGGTGATCCTCCAATTGATCCTCATCTATCTTCTCCCACATGGGCTCATCGAATCTGTAGCCCAAGAGAGCCTTCAATCTCCCCGGGACATCCGGATCCTCCATCAGTGCTCTAAGCGCCCTATTTATCTCCTCCTGCCTCTTCGGATGTATGTCGGCTGTTGAATGTCTAATTCCAGAATCGATTATCGCGAATGTTAAATCCCTAAATGGTAACGTCTCGACTCTGTATGGCGGTCTGCACTCAAGCCTTATTATCCCACCATATGAGACTCCATACTGATCTAGCCTTCCACATGGAATTCCAGCCTCTACATTCTCGGCTGCGAATGCTATCTCAGCCAGATCTCGCCTTGAAAGTCCCAGTCCATAAGTGACATTTAATAGATATGCGAAGCCGACCTCCAATGCCGCGCTGCTTGAAAGCCCTGATCCTATAGGTATATCGCTCTTAATGGTAACCTTCATTCCGCCGATCTTCTCGGCTAATCCTCTCTTCACCAGCACATTCACTACGCCTCGTAAATAATCCCCAAAGAACTTGCCTCCAACCATGCTGTTTATTCCGATGGTGAATGAATCAGTTGAGGGCTCGTCTCTACCCTCAAGATCCAACGATCTCACGTAAAATCTTCTATCGCCAGTTGTCTCTCCGTAAAGATACATTCTGAGGTTTATGGCTACCGGAACTACGGGTAAGCCCTTATAGTCCTGATGGGTATTCAGGAAGTCCGCTCTTCCAGGAGACGAGACCATCACTCTACGCATCTTGCTTCCCTTTTGGTGATGCGCCTCTGCACGTTTTATCTCAAGCCCATATCCTTAAGCAATTGAATCAGTACGTCTGGTCTGTCGCTTCCAATGGCGTCTACTTCTAAGCCTATCATCTCCCGCATCTCTTCAATCCTGTTTGGGTTCCAAACTGCAACCTCCAATCCGCTTCTATGCGCCCCTCTTACGAGCTCAGAATTTACATTTCGATAGTATACATGGATGGAGCTGGCATGAACTTTCAAGGCTTTCTGAATGATGTCCTTTGGAACGTCAAAGAATAGTGCTCCAGTCTTTATGTTCGTGTTGAGATCATACACTCTCTCTAGCAGCTCATGTATAAACGAGATCACTATAACATCCTTTTCAGCGTTGAGTTCCTCTACCAATTGAATCGTAGGCTCAGTAGCCTCTGGAACCTTAAGTTCAATCTCCAACTTCGCCTTTCCCATAGTGAACTCCAGAATCTCCTTGAGGGTCGGTATCTTCTCGCCCATCCCAGCATCTAGGCTTCTGAGTTCATTGAATGTCAATTCGCTAACATATCCATGTCCATTCGTCGTTCTATCTACGGTCTCATCGTGCATGATGACCAATCTTCCATCCCTTGAGACTCGAACATCGATCTCGACTCTATCAACTCCAAGCTCGATGGCTCTCCTAACTGATCTAAGTGTATTCTCAGGCTCTAATCCCGCCGCTCCCCTATGCCCAATAACTTCTATCATGTTATCCCCCAATAATCTTAAGGTTACGCCTTATAATATCGACCTTATCTTTCAGGCCTGATCTCTAGGCGGAGGAACAGTATGCATGAGGCGACGAAGCAGAATATTAGAGCAGCGATTATCGCCGTTACGTTAGGCCAGATCGCCAGTAGGCTTTCGGCTAGAGTTAATGATCTAACCGGCCTCTCAAATTCGCTTGATAGCTTGGACGTTAAAATTAGGTTGCAAGCTTCGCTGTAGAGGTATGCTGGAGAGAGCTTCTGAATATTCATTTGTATCTGCACTCTCCTACGCATCGACTCCTTAAATTCCTCCGATTGAATTATCTGTGTAATGTTTCCCTCTGCTCCTATTGGAATTCTAGCTGGAACGAGGAGGAAGGCGATTAGGGCTGCTATTATAGCGATTATTATCGAGAAGAATAGCCATGTCGTAACTGAGATGAGCATTGAAGTTGAGGTCTTCTTCGTGACGGTTGAGTATAGCAGGCCTAATGCATGCCAGAAAGCTAAGTATAGGATCGTAAATAGTGCGTAGATTAATATCCTTATTGATTCCTCAGCTGTCGGTCCGAATCCTAGGATGAAGATTGTTACTCCACACATTATTCCGATGGTTGTTGTGGATAGGAGCGAAAGGGCTATTGTCCCAGCCAAGAACTTGCCGTTTATGACTGAGTCCCTATGTATTGGCTGGGAGAGTATCACTGAGAGGGTTCCACTGGCTCTCTCCCTATTTATCGAATCGAAGCTCAGCGATAATCCTATTATAGGCCCGAATAGAACCATTATCGCCGTGAATGAGAATCCGAATTGCGCCCCGGAAAAGGCGGCCATGAAGCCTAATCTCGGATTATGTCTTACATATTCTGCTCCTTGATAGGCGAGTAGCATCGAGAGGGATAGTATCAGAGCGAAGAGTATGATGTATCTTTTGCTTCCAAGATGATCCGCCAGCTCCTTTCTACATACGGCGATCATCCCAGCCATACCTCAGCCTCTCCTATAGAATCTCAGGAATATATCCTCTAGACTGTATTCCTTTGGCCTCATGAGCAGAATTATCGATCCGCTCCTTGTTATAGTCTCCGAGACCTCCCTCGCTTTATCCTTCTCCATGTGTACGTAGAGCCTATGATCCTCCTGTTTAACGAAGGATACGCCATCGATCGCCTCTATATTCTTGATCAACTCTGAATTCACATCTGTCAATTTAAACTCCATCACTATTCTTCCGCCGAAGACTCTTCTAGAGAGATTCTCGATCGTATCTGCTACTACCAATCTTCCATCGCGTATTATTCCCACCCTATGACATGTCTGCTGAACCTCATATAACAGGTGTGATGATAGGAAGATCGTTAATCCCTCCTCCCTGTTTAGGCGGATGAATAGATCCCTGATCTCCTTTGTTCCCTGAGGATCCAATCCTATAGTCGGCTCATCGAAGAACGCTATCTTCGGCTTCTTTATAAGAACCCCGGCTATTCCTAGACGTTGCTTCATCCCCCTCGAGAACTTTTCAACCTTAACGTCAGCCCACCTCTTCAAGCCGACGACCTCTAGGAGCTCATCGATCCTCTTCCTCCTCTCCAGCCTCGGAATATCATTCAGCTGCCCAATATAATCTAGATTCTGCCTTGCCGTTAGATCCTCGTAGTATCCGGCTCCCTCTGGAAGCAAGCCTGCTATCCTTCTTATCTCCCTCGACTCCTTTATGATGTCGTATCCTCCGACATTAGCCGTTCCCGACGTGGGAACGGTTAGGCCCATAAGCATGAGTAGCGTAGTTGTCTTTCCAGCCCCGTTCGGCCCTAAAAAACCGAATATCTCCCCTTCATAAACCTTTAAATTCAGGCGGTCAACAGCTGTTATATAGCCGTATTTCTTTGTCAGTTCGAACGTCTCTATTATAGTCTCAGGCATAACTATCTCCTCTTAAACTTCAAGAATGCCGATATGAGGATTACTATCATGATTACTATTAGGCCTAAACCTATCAGCCCCCAAGATGTGGGAACAGTAACTGTTACTCTTATCTGAAACGGATCTGTTCTCGTCTGATCACTGATGCCAGTAATCGTGATCAAATAGTCTCCAGCGACCGTATTGCTCGGAACCCTAATCTCAGCGTTGAATACTGAAGACTCCATTGGCTTAAGAGTTCCTACCTGAGCCGGAGATACGGAGCTCTCCCATTCCTTGGGAAGTTCAACCTTAAGCCTAACAGATGTGATCGGCGTATGCCCAGTATTCATGATTCTAATAGTAAATGAGGTTGATCCTCCCGCTGTGACGCTCGTCATGAAAGTCGAAGATTTCATTGCCATCTTGTAGGAGCCTATGATCCTCGCTCTTAACCTGGTCTCAGCGTATACTTTTCCACTCTCGGATACTAGTCGTATGGGTATAGTGTATGCGCCTATACTCACAGTGCTGGGCGGAGTGACCTCAACTATTAGGCTTTCAGACCTTCCAGCCTCGAGGTACATCCTGGATATCTCAAGTCCTCCAGACTTAAATGTTACTCTCCAATCCTCCGGAGGCTCAGCTGACAGATATAGGCTGACATTTGTGTCTCCGAGGTTCAAAATCGTGATTGGGTATTCTAGGCTTCTCCCAGCCTCAACAGTCACCTCGAGGAACTTGGCGGCTAACCTTATTTCCTCCTTAACTCCGATCAGGGATATGCTTAATGGAAGAAGATCAGCGACCTTACCATCTGAGGTTTCCGCCTTCACCGTTAGATTGTAGGTCTTCCCAGCCTCAGCCCATTCTGGAACTTCAACCTCGACTATAAGGTTCACCCTCTCTCTTGGGCCTAAAATGACCTCTGAGATCGATTCTCCATCTACGGTCTTAATTAAGCCTACCCAATCGGATGGTATGGAGCTGAATGATAATCTAAATCTCATCTTGGTTCCGAATGGATTTTCAAGCGTAATCCCAAATCGGACTGTTCCGCCGGTTGTAACTGATTTTCCGGGGAACCTGCATGAGAGCAGAGGTTCGCTTGGCCGCTTAACCTCAATTATAAAGTTTAACGTTGAATTTAACTCTCCAATCGCTACTAATTTGAGGCAGTATCTTCCCTCGGCCCATTCTGGAATCGAAGCTTCTAATCGTAGATTTAGGCTTCCACCCGATGATATCTTTATCTTCCTAACTTCGCGGTCAGCTTGATCTAAGATTCTGGTAGTCCATCCCGGTGGACTGGAAACCTCAAGTTCAATAATCTCTTCTCTTCCGCCTACATTGATAATGCGGAATGGAAGCGAGATGGTCTCTCCTGAGTCTGCTGATAGGCTTAGGATTGTCGAGAAGAGCCTTATAGACCTAAGAAGGGTTATGTTGCCCAGATCAACTCTGCCAGTTCCGTATATGCCCACGCTTATCTTCTTGCTTGCTTCGGCATATCCGCTCTTTATGAACTTAAGCGTGTATTCCCTCCCGACGCTCAATTTCATATTGAATGAGCCGTTATGATCAGTCCAAGCCCGTCCAATGTGAACTTCAATTCCATACGTCTCATCGTAGGCGTACGCTTCAACCTTAACGTCCTCTAATGGGCAGCCGTCTTCATCTACAACTCTGCCTGAAACTTTAACTGTAAGCGCATAGGAGGTTTTCACCCATAGATACGGCGAGATTAAGACTAAAAGAGGAATGACTAGAATAGCGGCGCGTCTCATTTTATGAATCAAAAAATACCCCCCATTAAGATCATAATGATATAATTTTCTGAATAAATCTTTGTCCCCTTCGGCAGTCTTAGCCAATAATTCTGGATTTGGAATTAAAATTTAAATCCATTTCATTTTTAAGGGCTAGGGGGATAGTCTTCTCTGGTGGACGGCTTGAAGAGGGTCCTGGCAATCGGAGACTTGAATGTAGACATAATTGTAAGCGGCATGAAAGAGTTTCCGCGGATGGGACGTGAGATCCGCTGCGAAGATGTAAGGACGGTGATGGGAGGATCAACATCGATCTTCGCTTGCAGGCTCGGTCAGCTCGGAGCTCAAGTCGATATTCTGGGGGTTGTCGGAGATGATTATCATGGCAGAATAGTCTTGGAGACTCTGCGTGCAAATGGTGTCGGCGTGGATCACGTGATAATCAGAGATGATATTCGAACTGGAGTTACGATCTCGCTTACATACCCCGAGGATAAGGCTCTAATAACGTTCATGGGGAGCATTGGGGCCTTAAGGCCTTCAGATATACGATCCGAGATACTATGCGAGTATGATCATGTGCATATATCCTCGATATATTTTCAGCCGAGGATCCTAGGTTACATACCTAAGATCTTTAGGGAGGCCAAGATGATGGGGCTTACGACATCGCTGGACACTCAGGATGATCCCTCTGGAAGATACGAGCACATATGGGAGATACTCAAGCACACTGATATCTTCCTCCCAAATGAGAGGGAAGCTATGGGAATAGCTGAGGCCTCAAGCCTGAATGAGGCCATAGAAAAGATCGGCTCGAGAGTTGAGGTTTTAGCCGTGAAGCTTGGGTCGAAGGGAGCCGTCGGCATGGGAGGGGGCAGGATCGTCAGGGCGGAGCCTATCAGAATAAGCCCTATAGACACGACTGGAGCAGGAGACTCATTTGACGCTGGATTCATATACTACTACTTATGCAGAAATATGGGCCTTGACGTTTCATTGAGGTTCGCGAATGCCATGGGGGCTCTTTCGTGCCTGTATCTCGGCGGGGCTGGAGGGAAGATCACGGAGGAAGCCGTATTGAGGTTTATGCGTGAGCATCATGGGAGGTGAGCGCCTCGTCAGCCCTGAAAGAATTGGTTAAGCTGCCACTGGAGACCCGCAGATCCTTGGGGATAGAATTCACGCCTAAGGAGATATTCCATCAGCCCAAGGTATGGATGAAAAACTTCGAGATGCTGAAGAAGATGGAGGATGAGATCAGAGGTTTCATTGAGGAGAGGATCCTTGAGAAAGGCCCTGTCAGAGTAATACTTTCAGGCGCTGGAACATCGAAATTCATAGGCCTCTCAGTTGAGGGCCTCCTAAGAAGTAAGTGGAGGAGAATAGCTGAGACTAGGGGATCAACTGAGATAATCACGGATTGGAGATCGATCTTATTAAGCGAATTCGATACTACTATGATCTCTTTCTCTAGATCGGGAAACAGTCCGGAAAGCATTGGGGCAATACTGTTGGCGAATAGATTCCTTAAGGGAGTGAATCACATAATCGTCTCGTGTAATAGGCATGGGAAGCTTGCACAGATGGCCAGTGGCCTTGAAAATTCCCTTGTCCTATTATGTCCAGATGAGGCGAATGATAGGGGTTTAGCCATGACTTCATCCTTCACTACCATGACCTCAACGGCGCAGTTCTTGGCGTATATCAGAGAACCAGAGGAGTACGAGGGCATAATTAGGAGCCTATCCGAGGCTGCAGAAGGCCTTATCATGAGATACTCAGCCCTACTCAGGGAAGTCTCAGAGTTGAACTTTGATAGGGCATTTTTCCTTGGAAGCGGCTCGCTTTATGGATGCGCAGTCGAGTCAAGCCTAAAACTTCAGGAGTTAACGGCTGGCAGGGTCATATGCAAGTCGGACTCGTATATGGGGCTGAGGCATGGACCTGAAGTCGCTGTGAACGACAAATCAATACTTGTATTCTACGTCTCGAATGATCCGTTCACTCGGAGGTATGAACTTGACCTCATGAGGGATCTGCATCTTAAGCGTTTAGGGCTTGTGAAGATAGCGGTCTGTAATAGATCGACCGAGGAGATCAGCAGATACGTTGATCACGTAATAGAGCTTGACCCTGAAGGGAAACTCAGCATTCCGGATAAGTGTAGGCCAATAGTCGACGTTATAGTCGCTCAGATGCTAGCTCTATTTAAATCGTTAAATCTAGGCTTGAAGCCTGATAATCCAAGCGAGAAGGGAGTCATAACGAGGGTTGTAAGGGGCGTAAGGATATACGACCATGAGGAATTCATGAGAACCGGAAGGTTCAAGCCGATCATAGAATAGGTGGCTGCCGGCTTCCCTAGCTTCGCGCAGCCGAAGACTGCACTACCGCTAGGGACGGAGCGCGGTTTAACTTCCGAGTTCGGAATGGGTTCGGGTGGTTCCCGCGCCCTATGGCCGGCAGCCGAAACACAATTTGGAATCCGCTCTTTTTTAATCTTTCGTTTCAGGTCTCCGTGGGAAACGTAACTTATATATCTGAGCTGCTGGATTAAACAATTCTTTGGGGGCCGTAGTCTAGCAACGGCTTGCCCATGCGGCGGCCTGCTGGAACGGCATGACGACGGGCTCCAGAATGCAGATACGGGTTTGCAGACCCATCATGGGAATGATGAGGTTCTGGAGCTTGAAGAAACCCGTAGATGCGGGGTTTAAGCCCCGTATCGGGTAGAGGTCGTCGGTTCAAATCCGACCGGCCCCACCACAAATCCAAATCTCTGATTCTGACGATCTCTTCATGGCACCATGAAAACCTCCCTTATAAAGTTCATAAATTGGCGATTTGAATCCCAATCGAGTTTTGGCTGTTTTGGAGTCTTCCAAAAAAGATATGAGTCTGTATGATGAATGAATACTTTAAAAACCGTCATGTATGGCTTGAGCTCATTTATCTAAATCCGGCTTGGAGAGATAAATGTATGGTGATGAAGCTACTCCGAACTGAGACTGATGAGCACCTAAAGGTGAGCCGGACACTCTACACTCGAAGATACCTTCTGATTCTCGAGAAGGGTAGATGTATTGGATGCGAGATCTGCAAGGCCGCATGCCCGAAGGAGGCAATAGAGATAATAAAGCCTACAAGGGTTGAGGGCGAAAGGTTAAGCCACGCATCGATCAGCATCGATGAGAAGAAATGCTCATTCTGCGGGATATGTAGCACCATATGCCCCGTAGGAGCCTTGAAGCTGATCATTGATGGGGAGGAGAAATCCCCCGTCATAGAGAAGGGAAGCTTCCCAGAATTGATGCGTGGAGTTGAGATAGACTCATCTAAGTGTCCAAGGAACTGCATTGAATGCCAAGAGGCATGCCCATTCGACCTCATCAAGGTCGAATGGAACGGCGGTTCGGTTCGAATAGACGTGGATCTGGATCATTGCCCTGGATGTAGATTATGCGAGGCTAAATGCCCAGAGAATGCAATAACAGTCAAGAAGATATTCTCAGGTAGGATCCGCATAGACTGGAGTAAGTGCCCGGATGGATGTAGGGACTGCGTTGATGTCTGTCCGATACCTGGGGTCCTCGAGGTCTCCGATGATGGTAGGGTTGAGGTTAACGATTACTTCTGCATATACTGCGGCGCATGCAGGATAGTCTGCCCAGTTGAAGATGCATTGGTTTTGGAGAGGACGGTTATCGCCCACGCTCCCGTTCAGTCCGGAGCTTGGAATTCAGCCCTCGAAAGGTTAACCTCGACTAGGGGCTTAATTAAGGAGTTGGTGAGTAGGAGGATGGGGAGGGCGCTTGAATCAGTTAGGAGAAGACTCAGCTAGGAGGGATTTTTGAATGAAGAAATCCGAACCTGAAGATGTTAGGATCGGCGTCTTCGTCTGCCATTGCGGGCTGAACATAGCTGGAGTAGTAGATGTCGAGGAGGTAACCGAATACGCCAAGACCCTCCCAAACGTCGTATTCGCAACCCATAATAGGTATACATGCTCGGATCCCGGACAGGAGGAGATAAGGAAGGCGATAAAGGAGCATAAGTTGAATCGGGTGGTTATAGCGGCGTGCTCTCCGCGTATGCATGAATTCACTTTCCGTCGGACAGTCTCGGAGGCCGGATTAAACCCTTATCTGCTTGAGATGGCGAATATCAGGGAGCACTGCTCCTGGTGTCATCCGAGCAGGCCTAAAGAGGCGACTGAGAAGGCCAAGGACCTCGTTAAGATGGCCGTTGCGAAGGCGAGGCTTCTAAGGCCGCTTGAGCCCATAGAGGTTCCAGTTACGAATAAGGCCCTAGTCCTGGGAGGCGGAATAGCCGGAATAAGCGCTGCCCTAGACCTTGCAGAGATGGGGTTCAAGGTATACTTGGTCGAGAAGAAGGAGAGCATAGGCGGGCATATGGCTCAGCTGGACAAGACGTTCCCAACGCTCGACTGCTCCATCTGTATTGAGGGGCCTAAGATGGTCGATGTCGCGAGGCATCCTAACATTGAGATAATAGCGTATGCTGACCTATTAAGCGTTGAGGGGTACATTGGGAACTTCAAGGTTAGGATAAGGAAGAATCCTAGGTATGTCATTGAGGAGAACTGCACTGGATGCGGAGAATGCAGAGACGTATGCCCAATAGAATACCCGAATGAATGGGACATGAACTTGGGTGTTAGGAAGGCAATATCAGTCCCATTCGATCAGGCAGTTCCACTCGTATACACGATAAATAGGGATTACTGCATCGAATGCTACAAGTGTGTGGAGGCATGTGGAGAGCGTCAGGCAATAGACTTCAGTCAGCAGCCGGAGGAGATCGAACTTGAGGTCGGCGCGATAATAGTTGCGACTGGCTATGATATATACCTGCCGGAGGAGGGGAACATCTACGGATATGGAAAATACAGTAATGTCATAACGAGCTTGGAGTTTGAGAGGCTTATCCTAGCCGCTGGGCCTACTGGAGGCCATGTCATCAGAGCCTCAGACGGCAAGAGACCGAGGGTTGTAGCATTCATCCAATGCGTCGGCTCAAGAGACATAAACAAGTATCCATACTGCTCCGGATTCTGCTGCATGTATACCCTGAAGCATGCTATTCAACTTAAGGAGCATTACGGGGATGATGTTGAAGTTTACGTCTTCTACATGGATATAAGAAGCCACTTCAAGGGATATGAGGAGTTCTATGCTAGGGCAAGGGAGATGGGAGTCAACTTCATAAGGGGAAGGGTCTCGAAGATAACTGAGACTCCGGAGAAGAACCTGATAATACACGCCGAAGACACGCTTCTCGGGGAGCCAATTGAACTAGAGGCCGAGATGGTCGTCCTAGCAACCGCGGCCATCCCAGCTAGGGGAGCAGATGAGGTCGCAAGGCTCCTAAACATCACACGTGGATCCGATGGGTTCTTCATGGAGAGCCATCCGAAACTAAAGCCCATAGATACGCCCGTCGATGGCATATTCTTGGCTGGCGCATGTCAGGGGCCGAAGGACATACCATACAGCGTATCTCAGGGAAGCGGAGCCGCTGCTAGGGCCGCAACGATCCTATCTAAGCCATCAGTTAAGATAGAGCCAATAATCGCCGTTGTGGATCCAGAGAAATGCAGGAATGTTAGGGTTAAGTGCGGCATATGCGCGAGCAAATGCCCATATGGAGCGATCGTGGTAGAGGAGGGGAAGCCCGCAGAGGTTAGAGCCGCAATGTGCCATGGATGTGGAACATGCGTGGCTGAATGCCCAGCTGATGCAATAACGCAGATGCACTTCACGGACGCTCAGATATTCGCTCAGATCAGAGCCGCCCTAGAGGAGAATCCGGAACGGAAGATCCTGGGCTTCTGCTGTAACTGGTGCTCCTATGCTGGCGCCGATCTGGCCGGAACGAGCCGCCACGAATACCCGCCGAACCTTAGGATAATCAGGGTTATGTGCTCAGGCAGAGTTGACAGAGACTTCGTCCTCGAGGCGTTCAGGAGGGGCGCGGGCATGGTTCTCATAGGTGCTTGCCACCTACCATACGACTGCCACTACATAGATGGGAATTGGAAGATGACTGAGAGGATGAAGGCATTGGCTAAGATGCTTCAGAAGCTCGGATTAACGCCTGAACGCTTCAGGGTTGAATACATCTCAGCTGCGGAGGGAGTTAAATTCGCAAATGTAATCCGGGAGATGGCTGAGAAGCTAGAGGAAATAGGAGAGGAGAGGATCAAGGCTGAAAATGCGAAGCTAAAGCCGATCTTGGATAGGATGCTCTCGAGAAAGGGAATATGAGCATCCACGCTGCCCGTTAATCCATCTGACATGCAGAATTCTCCCTTTTCTTCTCGGCTGATTTCATAGGCAACAATCATGCCCAAATATAAAATACAGAAAAATTAATTTAATCAGCGCTAATTATAAGTGTTAATTTAAAATCGGCTCCAGATGGTCTGCTCGATGTCTCGGAAAGAAGAGTTTGAGATCGTAAATCGGGTGGATCCCGCTTTTAAACGCGTGGTCGGCGGGATGCATGGAGCTGAGAAGCTCTCATTATGCTTTCAGTGCGGAACATGCACTGCTGGATGTCCAATCTCACGTTTCAACGACTTCTATAATCCGAGAAGGATCGCCCGTATGATCCAGCTGGGATTGAAGGATAGGCTCATATCTAATAATGCCCTCTGGCTATGCACCACATGCTATACATGCATTGACAACTGCCCACAGGGAGTTGAGATGGCATACATCATAAGGGCGCTGAGGAACATCACTGTGGAAGAGAGAAAGGTTATGCCAGCCATATACAAGCAGATGCTATCGAATATTCTGAAGACAGGCTACGTATATGTGATTCCTGAGTTAAGGATTAAGAGGCGGATTCAACGCGGCCTACCGCCGCTTCCAAAGTCAGAATCTAAGCAGATCGCTAAGCTCTTTGATGCCATGCATATGTCAGACATACTGGAAAAGGCGGAAACATTTGATAAGGTGGATTAAGAGATGGCTGAGTATCTGATCTTCCTAGGTTGCGTAATTCCATACAGGCTTCAGAGCTACGAGATATCGGCTAGGAGGATACTTGAGTCCTTCGACATTAAACTCGTGGAGATGCCGAGCTTCAACTGCTGCGGATTCCCCGTTGACCCCATAAACCATGAATTGGCATCTTCACTTGCAGCCCGCAACCTATGCCTCGCAGAGGATCTCGAAATGGATATTCTAACATTATGTAATGGATGCTTCAGCTCGCTGAATAAGACGAATAGAATGCTAAAGGAGGATAGGGGCTTCAGGGAGAAGATCAATAAGGCGCTCGGAGAGATAGGCATGGAGTATAAGGGGTCAATAGAAGTCAAGCATCTAGTTCACGTCCTAATCGAGGATATAGGCGTAGAAGAGATAAAGAAGGCCATTAAAAGGCCCCTAAGGAACATTCAAGTCGCACAGCACAGCGGATGCCACCTCATACGCCCATCGAAATACGCAAGCCGAGGTGGCAGCGGAGGCATGGAGATGCTGAAGGAGCTTATAAGAGCCACGGGCGCCGAATGCCTCGAATATGAGGATGAGGATGAATGCTGCGGAAACCCAATAATCGGGGTTAACGAGGAGATCCCCCTACAATTAGCCAGGGAGAAGCTCGAGCATGTAAGAGCCGTGGGGGCTCAGGCATTAATAACCGTCTGCCCATTCTGCCACATAATGTATGATCTAAATCAGTCTAGGATAGAGAGGAAGTTCGGGTTGAGATTAGGGATTCCCGTGCTCCACTACCCTCAGCTCCTAGGCTTAGCGTTGGGGCTCCAGCCTGACGAGCTTGCATTGAATGAGCTAAGAGTTAAACCCAATGGGCTCCTTAAGCAAATCGTGGGATAAGAGACCACGGCATAATCCTCTCATAATTTTAATGGCGTCCGTCAAAGTTAAATCTCGACTGAATGAGAGATCTATTCTCCAGTGATGATTATGACTGCTTATCTCAGGCTGAAGAGTATCGAGCCTACAGTCTTCTTTGTTAGGGTGGGGGATGAGTTAAGACAGATCGTTAAGTTGAAGATTTTAAATAAGGGTGACGCAGCCGAGGCTGATTTAAGAGTAGAATTCGACTCGAAGACTTATCATGTTAGGATTGGAGAGATAAAGCCGGGATTAGCGGAGTATGAGGTTGAGATCCCCGACATAAGAAGGCCTACCGAAGTAAAATTTGTTCTATTCAGCGGAGAATTGCAGGATGAGAAGAGATTAAGATGGAGACCAACTAGGCATTGGAAGATATATATCGTCCAAGAGTCTCATCACGACCTTGGCTATACCGATCTACCCCAAAAAGTCATCAGGGAGCAGATGGAATTCATAGATTTAGCCGTAAAATTCTGCGAGGAGACGGCGGATTGGCCTGAAGACTCAAAATTCAGATACAGCATTGAGCAGTCATGGTCACTCATAAATTACATTAGGCATAAGCCAGTAAGGTCAGTGGAGAAGCTCTTGAAATTCATTAGGGAAGGGCGAATAGAGGTATCGGCTCTATACGGGAATGTGATAAGCGAATTATGCGGGCATGAGGAGCTCATAAGACTGCTATACCCATCATTCGCCCTAAAGAGGAAGTATGGAATACCGATCGAGTATGCCGAGATAACGGATGTTCCTGGGCTCAGCTGGGCATTAGCAATGATCCTATCAAACTGCGGCGTGAGATACTTCTCTCCTGGAATGCCACGTGGATACTTCAAGCACGCCCATCCATTCTGGGATGAATCTAAGGTTGTGCCTAAAGGCATGCCCAGACTATTCTATTGGGTCGGCCCGGATGGAAGTAAAGTCCTATTCTGGTATGGCCCGGGATATGGAGTAAGCGAGACCTACTTCCTAAGTGGATACAAATCCGCCTATAAGATTCTCCCAGGGATCTTAGCTGAGCTTGAGGATAATGGATACCCATACGATGCTGTTAGATTTAGGGTTCAGAAGGCTCATCGGGATAATGCTCCTCCCTCGCTCGTATTTAGTCAGGTGGCGAGGGAATGGAATGGCAGATGGGCTTATCCGAGGATGATAATCGCAACGAACAGCATGTTCTTCAGGTATATCGAGAAGAAATGCGGGACTAAACTTGCGAGATTCAGAGGTGAACTGCCAGATACGGATTATGTTGTCGGGGCATCCTCAACGGCATACGAGACCGGCATAAATAGGATAACGCATGATACGCTGCTCTCAGCTGAGAAGTTCAGCACGATAGCCTCCATAATAGCGGATTACAAGTATCCAGCGGAGATGTTGAGAGAAGCTTATGAACACATGATCCTATATGACGAGCATACGTGGGGACAGGCAAACCCTATAGGCCCCGCTCAGGAGGCAAATTGGGCTGAGAAGGCATTACACGCCTATAAGGCCTCGGCTCTAGCCCACGACATCCTCATAAAGAGCCTAAACGTAATAGTCGATAAAATTAGGCTAGAATATGATGGCTATTACATTATAGTCTTTAATCCGCTCTCATGGAGTAGGAGCGGTATCGTCTATGCATATTTGAGGGAGCCTGAGCCGTGTGGGCGTCCAATACATCAGCTCAAAGAGGCTCCGGAGGGAGCACCTGTAGAGGAGCCTCCAATACTCGTTTCCGGCTCCACGATAGGTAGAGACATCATTAGACTTCCAAGATCCATCATTAATGAGCCTTTCGAATTGATCGATGAGGAGACGGGTCGGAGAATTCCATACCAGATAATCGAGGTTTCAAGTCCATACGATCCGATTCCATACTCGGCGTACAGGTATGCGATGGGTCATCTTGATGGGCGCTATGCAAGGGCCATAGTATTCTTGGCTGAGGATCTCCCGCCCATGGGATACAGAGCCTACAGGATCATGCCGTGCAGGAGAAGGCCGAAGTTCGAAACGAGCATCAGAGCATCCGATGGGATTCTGGAGAACAGATTTTATAGGATAGAGGTTGACCGGGAGACTGGGCTTGTAAAGAGCATACTCGATAAGGAGTTGGGGAGGGAGCTCCTAGACCAGAATGCACCGCACAGCTTCAACCAGTACATAATCCGCACATGTAAGGGTGGAGAGGAGCATACGATCGAAGAGCCTACTGTAAGCGTCGGAAGATCCGGGCCGATACTTGGAAGCATAATCATTAAAGGTAGGGGCGTGGGATGCCCATACATAATCCAAGAGATAACCCTGTATGACCAAGTTAAACGCATAGACATATCTAATAGGCTTCTAAAGGATCCAACCCCATTCCTGGACGTGTACTTTGCATTCCCCTTCGGAATAGAGGATCCGGAGATCAGATTCGAGGCATCGGATTCGGTGATCAGGCCATTAAGAGATCAGTTTCCAGGCTCAAACACGAATTACTATGCTATTCAGCATTGGGCATACATATCTAATGGACGCCTTGGAGTTGCATTCTCGAGCATAGAGGCTCCTCTCGTCGAGTTCGGGGGGTTATGGCCCAGTTACGTCTCGGAGGCACATCACTGCATAACTCCATCTGGGTATGGACGTGAATTCGCCAAGCCCGGAGAATTCAGGACGGGATACATATACTCTTACGTGATGAGTAATAATTTCCGCACGAACTTTCAACCTATCCAAGTTAGAGATCTACTATTCAGGTATTCAATAACGAGTAGTAGTGGAGACATGGGGATCCGTGAAGCTAGAAAGTTCGGATGGGAGTTTCATAATCCTCCAATACCAGTCTATATGACTGGAAGAAAAAATGGAAGTCTCCCCGTTCAGATGGGCTTCTGCAATGTAGATAAGCCGAACGCTATTCTCCTAACATTGAAGAGGGCTGAGGATGGAGATGGATTAATCCTAAGGCTGATAGAGACTGAGGGAGAGGATGCCCAGGCAAATATAAGACTGCCATTCATCAAGGCGTCAAGAGCCTACTTGACAAGTCCAGTTGAGGAGGATATGGAAGAGATAGAGGCTGAGGCCGATCACATAAAGGTTCAGATGAGGCCGTTTGGCATATCAACTGTTAGGGTAAAGATGCATGGGGATCCCTGAGACCACAAATGAAAAATATGGATTCTCAGAATTTTAGTTGATATGGCGAGATTGTCATGGTGAAGGATGTTCAGCCTAAACGTAGGATTCCGCGGAGCTTCATTAAGAGCTTCTTTGGGATCTGCTATCCAGAATACTTCCACCTTTATCCCAGCCTCGGAGTTGATTGGTCTAAGGTTGACTTTCCATGGAAGAGTATTGACCCGAACGAGGAAAGGCCGATCTTCCAGCGATTCGATAAGATGGTTGAGGAGTGGACGGTGGCGGATGATGGGAGATTGCAGGCGCATATTCAAACGAAGAATCAGCCGATAATATATGTGAAGATCTGGGGGACGTGATCGGCTCATTTGGAGGTGATGGGTATTGGCTGATAGAAAGATCACTGTTATGACACTTAACATCTGGGGATACGGTCACTCATGGGAGAGGAGAAGGCGGCTGATAATCGATGCCGTAAGGATGGAGTCTCCGGATATAGTGGGCCTCCAAGAGGTCTATAGCGATCAAAGATTCGATGAGGATGGGAGGAATCAGGCTCAACAGATTGTGAGGTCACTTCCGAAATACAATCTTGTATGTTCATTGCATAGGCATCCTCCCCCGAGAGGCGTTAAGCCGGAGGAATTCCCATTCATGCAGACTGGACTTGCGATAATGAGCAGATATCCCATAATTGAGTCGGGTCATATAAGCCTCCCATACAGCGTTCATATTAATCCTCATCCCAGAATGGTCCTTGCATCTAGGATCCGGTCTCCACTCGGGGAAATATGCTTCTTCGTGACGCATCTATCTACGCATGAACCGGATAGGCCTCTTGAAGCCTTAATGCTGGCGGATTTCGTTCGGGGCTTCTCACGTTCGTCGCCGGCAGTTGTAGTCGGAGATTTCAATGAAACGCCTGATGAGCCTGTGGTCTCTTTCATGAAGGGTAAGGGGGAGATTCATGGGCGTAGTTTGGGCTTCCGGGACGCATGGGAGGAAGCGAATCCGGATGAGGAGGGCTACACCCATAGGGATAGGAGAATAGACTATATCTTTGTAGATCCATCAATTAAGGTTCTAGATTGCCGCCTCGTAGCGGATAAGCCCGACTCTCAAGGCTACTACCCATCGGATCACTATGGCGTTTTAGCATCCATCACATTTTAGCTGAGGCTGATGAGAAGATGTATCTGATAGTCTTTGGGGCGCATCCTGACGATCCAGACTCCGGAGCTGGAGGTCTAATCGCGAAGTATACTTCGAGGGGGCATAGGGTTCTAGCCGTAAGCCTAACTAAAGGTGAGCTCTGCACTGGAGCTAGAAATCCAGAGGAGAATAAGAGGATAAATGTTGAGGAGGCAGTTAAGGCATTTAGGCTGCTTGGCGCATCAGTGAAGATTTTAGATTTCAGGGATGCAGGCGTATATGCGACTCCTGATGGCATAGACGTGATCAAGAGGCTTCTACATATTGAGAAGCCTGATATAGTCTTAACTCATTGGCCTGTTGATACGCACTCGGATCATAGAGCAACGGGCATAATGACTATATCGGCTATTCAGGCACTTCCAGTAGAGAGCCGCCCGAAACTATACTTCTATGAGGTTATGACTGGAAAGCAGTCCAGATGCTTCGTTCCTGAGATATACGTTGACGTTACGGAGTATGCTGAGCTTAAGAGGGAGGCTGCATACTGCCATAGGAATTGTAAGCCTGAATCCTGGTATCCAGTTCATGAGGAGATGATGAGGTTCAGGGGCTTAGAGATGGGGGTGAAGTATGCTGAGGCCTTCGTAGCGTTCGATAAGAGGGATAGGACTTGTCTCCTCGTAGATTAGCGTTCATCTCTCCAAAGTGCATGAGGGATTCACCTATTGGCGGTGAAAACTGCCGATATTATTGTGATATCAGCTATTTTTTTAAGCATCCCAATCCTAAATTTTGAGGGTTTGAGGGTTGGTGAAGGGGGATGTGTATACTCGGAAAGGATAAGCTCATGGAGCTCATCGAGAAGTATAAATGTATTTACCCGTTTGATATGAGTCTCTTGGATGGCGATAGCTACGTCTTGACCGTGAAGGATGAGGTTACGTTGAATTACCTTGAGCATAAGAATGTGATCTCGAAGGAGGTTGTCTTCACTCCCCCCGGATACGTCGCGCATCTGACGGCGAAGAGCAAGTATGGTAGGGCTGGCCTGTCATTCCTGAACGCCGCTAAGGTTCACAGCGGATTCGTTGGGAGGCTGGCTTTGGAGCTCGTGAACTTAAGTAATGAGAGGAAGCCCATAACTATTAGGCGTGGAGATCCATTGATTCACATCGAGTTTGAGACTAGGATTGGGAAGCCATGTCCATACACGGGCGAGTATCAATTTCAATACATGACGGATGAGGAGATACAGTTATACATTCCAATATTAAGGGAGGTATTCGATAACTACGATGAACTTGCGAAGATCTGGTTCAGCAGAAAACCATTGAGGGAGTGAAGCTGAAGATTTAAATATCTCGTTCCTTTGGATAAAGGAAGGTGTTGAGCGAGATGAAGGCATACAATTACCGTAGGGTGAAGGGGGTTCCATACTCGAGGATAGAATATATTCATGGGGCTCCCCAGCCTAAGATAGTCAAGTATACCATGGGGGAGCTCTCGGATTCTTATACGTATAGGGTCACTCTGCTCTCGAAGAAGAGGGTTCAGATTAGACATAACGCCCTAGAGGCCGCTAGGGTCGCCGCCAACAGATACCTCCAGAAGAACCTTGGAAAGAGCTTCTTCCTTCGGATACTTCCATTGCCGCATGTCGTACTCCGCGAGAACAAGATGATCTTCGGAGCGCATGCGGATAGGCTTCAGGAGGGTATGAGGCGGGCTTTCGGCAAGCCCGTTGGTAGGGCCGCTAGGGTTGAGCCTGATCAGCCCATAGCTGAGGTATACGTTAATAAGAGTAATGTTGAGATCGCTAAGGAGGCTCTTAGGAGAGCCGGGGCGAAACTGCCCACTCCATGTAGGATAGTCATAGAGGAACTGGAAAGCCCGAGTTTGGAGGTGAAGGCAACTGTCAGCTGAAAAGAAGTTCGTATTGTGGTTCGACGAGATCGGAATGGAAGATGTCCCGAGGGTTGGAGGTAAGAGTGCAAGTCTAGGGGAGATGACCCGTAGGACGGGAGTTCCCGTTCCCTACGGATTTGCAACAACGGCTGAGGCATACAGATACTTTATTAAGGCGAATAAGCTCGATGAGAAGATGGCTGCGCTGCTCAGCGAGATAAAGGATCCAAACGATACTAGGACTCTGCAGAGCGTTGGAGCTAGGATAAGGGAGCTAATAGAGTCGGCTGATATGCCTAAGGATCTAGAGCAGGCAATCGTAAATGCATATAATGCATTGGCTGAGAAGGTTGGGGTTAAGGATCCATTCGTTGCTGTTAGGAGCTCGGCCACGGCTGAAGATCTTCCCGATGCAAGCTTCGCCGGTCAGCAGGAGACATACTTGAACGTTCAGGGAGCGCAGGAGGTAGTTGATAAAGTTAAGAAGTGCTATGCAAGCCTATTCACTGATAGGGCGATCTTCTATAGGATACAGAAGGGCTTCGATCATCTCTCAATAGCATTAAGCGCCGCCGTTCAGCTGATGGTCTACAGTAAGGCAAGCGGAGTAATGTTCACGCTTAACGTCGCGAATGGTGATAGAAGCGTAGTTCTTATAGAGGCTGGATATGGACTCGGCGAGTACGTTGTTCAGGGGAAGATAACGCCTGACGAGTATCTCGTTAGGAAATCGGATCTCGAAATAGTAAAGAAGAATGTTCCGAGGAAGACTGTTCAGCTCGTTAGAGCCCCGACTGGAGGAACAGTCGAGAAGCCCGTTCCGCCCGAGTTGCAGGACAAGCAAGTGTTAACTGATGAGCAGATAAAGGAGCTGGCGAAATACGCGATAATGATAGAGAACCACTATAAGAAGCCTATGGATATCGAGTGGGCATTGGATGAGAGGACGAATAAGCTCTTTATCCTGCAGGCTAGGCCAGAGACTGTCTGGGCTATGAAGAAGGAGGAGAAGCCTGAAGCCGAGATCAAGACTACAACTGAGAGGAAGGTGCTCGTTCAGGGGCTTCCAGCATCTCCTGGAATAGCCGTGGGCAGAGTTCACATAATCCCAAGCGTGGAGCAGATAAACGAGTTTGAGAAGGGCGAGATACTCGTAACTGAGATGACCGCTCCAGACTGGGTTCCAGCGATGAGGAAGGCGGCTGCGATAGTGACTAACTCGGGAGGCATGACATGCCACGCCGCTATAGTCTCGAGGGAGCTCGGAATTCCCTGTATAGTTGGAACGGCATCACGTGGGAAACCAGCGACTGAGGCTTTGCCAAATGGAGCAATAGTCACGGTTGACGCTAAGCTCGGCGTAGTCTATGAGGGTGCATTGGAGGAGGCAGTTAAGAAGCAGGAGGCGGCTGAGGCTGTCATAACTGGAAAGGCAGTTAAAGTTGCGGAGCCATACATAGTTACCGGCACGAAGATCTATGTGAATCTGGGAGAGCCTGAGATAGCCGAGAGGGTCGCAGCCCTCCCAGCCGATGGAGTCGGATTGCTCAGGCAGGAGTTCGTATGGAGTAGCGAGATTGGCGAGCATCCGCTCTACCTGATCGAGCAGGGGAGACCCGAGAAGGTAATCAACAGCCTGGCTGAGGCATTCAGGAAGATATGTGCAGCCTTCTATCCGAGGCCCGTCATCATGCGCTTCAGCGACTTCAAATCTTCCGAGTATAGGGAGCTTAAGGGCGGAGACAAGTATGAGCCTGTTGAGCCATCAGCCCTGCTGGGCTGGAGGGGAGCGTCGAGATACTATGACCCCAAGTATATCGAGGCCTTCAGGCTTGAAGTCAGAGCTGTCAGGAAGGTAAGGGAGGAGTTCGGCCTAAAGAATCTGCATGTTATGATACCATTCTGCAGAAGAGTCGATGAGATGGTGAGGATAAACAAGATATTCGAGGAGGAGGGCCTCCGGAGGGGCCCAGACTTCAAGGTCTGGCTTATGGCTGAGATACCGAGCAACTGCCTCTTAGCCGACAAATTCAACAAGTATGTTGATGGATACAGCATTGGAAGTAACGATTTAACAATGACTATTCTCGGATGTGACAGAGATAATGAGACCGTAGCCCACCTATTCGATGAGCGTGACTTGGCCGTTAAGAGGGCGATCAGACTGCTAATCAAGCTTGCACATAGGGACGGCAAGACGGTGAGCATCTGCGGTCAGGCTCCAAGCGTATATCCAGAGTTCACAGAGTTCTTGGTTAGAAGCGGAATAGACAGCATCTCAGTCAATCCAGACGTGGTCGTGGAGACTAGGAAGCTCGTCGCTAGGATAGAGCAGAGGATAATGCTTGAAAAGCTCCTAGGCAAAGGGATGCGTGAAGACCCGGACTTGGATATACCGCTTGACTGAAGGCGATGAAGCCATAATCCTCCACCCATTTTTTTGTAGTTGATAAATTTCAATTTTAGAATCTAAATCCTTAAAGGGCTTGACGCTCAATTTAGGATCATCCGTCATTCTGAAAGGGTAGTCTCGGATGAGAGGAGAGATATTCGATCTAGAAGAGGATAGGCTTAGGGATGAGATTAGGAGGCGTGGGGCGAGGAGGGTTTTACTGCAACTCCCAGAGGGATTGAAGCCTCATGGTATGAGGCTTGCCTCAATCATCGAGGATGCAGGGGCAACCGCCATAATCTCTGGGGATCCATGCTACGGAGCATGCGACATAGCCATATCTGAAGCTAAAGAGCTGAATGTCGACTTGATAGTTCATTATGGCCACTCTAAGATGCTGAGTGACGTGGATGTTCCAGTCGTATACTTCGAGGCCTACGCTAGGATACCCGTGGGGAAGGCCGTTAGGAGATCCCTTGGTCTCCTGAAGCGTTGGAGTAGAATAGGATTGGCGACGACGATCCAGCATATAAAGAGCCTGGATGAAGCGAGGAGGATCCTCTCCTCTGAGGGCAAGACCGTATATGTTGGAGGGGCATCAGGCATGCTCCGTCCAGGCCAAGTCTTGGGATGCAACTATGCTAATGCAAAGGCGATCTCCTCGAATGTTGAGGCTTTCCTCTTCATAGGTGGCGGGCGCTTCCACCCTCTCGGTTTAGCCTTGGCGACTATGAAGCCAGTTGTAGCGGCTGATCCATTCACGGGCAGAGCCTACAGGCTGGATGATGATGCTAGGAGGCTTCTCAGGAGGAGGTGGGCTGAGATCGAGGAGGCTGGAAGGGCGGAGACTATCGGCGTTATTGTTGGGTTGAAGCCTGGCCAGAGGAGGCTTGGGGAGGCCCTTAGGGTTAGGGATGAACTGACTCGCATGGGGAAGTCTGCTCATATCTTGGCTATGATGGAGATAACCCCTGAATTGCTTGAGGACTTCACTTGTTTCGGGGCATTCGTGAATACTGCGTGTCCAAGGGTCTCTTTGGATGCCGACTCCGCCTTTCCACGTCCAGTTCTGACTTTGAGGGAGGCGTATGTTATGCTTGGAAAGTTGAGGTGGGAGGATCTGCTGAGAAACGGCATAATCTAAGCGGGTTATGTCCTCCTTACGACTTTAATTCCATCCTTCGTGCCTATGATTGCCTCTTGAGCCATTCCCAAGAAGAGTCCAGTCTCGATTACTCCCGGTATGCCCTTAAGTCTCATCTCCAGTTTAGCCGGCTCCTTAACGGCTCCGAAATCCACATCTAAAATGAAGTTTCCATTATCCGTTATGTATGGTCCTGATCCATCCCTTCTCTCCCTGAGCTTCGGCCTCCCCCCGATCATCCTTATTCTGTCGATGACTAGTGGCAATGCAAATGGCAGGATCTCGACTGGTACGGGCTGACCCTCACCCAATGAGCTTGTCAGCTTAGTCTCATCCGCGACTACTACGAACTTTTTGGATGAGGCGGCGATTATCTTCTCCCTAGTTAAGGCCCCTCCCATACCCTTTATGAGGTTTAGGCGACGGTCGATCTGGTCCGCACCGTCTATGTCAAGGTCGAGTGTTGGATGCTCATTAAGAGTCGTTAATGGTATTCCAGACTTGACTGCGAGGAGGAAGGCGCTGTATGACGTTGGAACTCCTAGAACTCTCAGTCCCTCCTCTCTTACTCTCCGCCCTATCTCCCTTATTGCATATGCGGCTGTCGATCCGCTTCCAAGCCCAACTACGAATCCGTCTTCAACGTATCTCGCCGCTTCAGAGGCGGCTCTACGCTTAGCATCCTCACGCCAGCTCATCTACTCCTCAACTTCCATCTGTCCCAGCCTTTTAAGGACCTTCTCGACCTCGGATACTATCTGCTCAACTCTCTTCTCGACATCAGGCTTTTCAGGTTCAGGCGGAGGCTTAATTTGGGTCTTTCTCCTCCTCGGCTTAGGCGCTGGCTGTGGTTTAGGCTCCTCCTTCTCCTCCCCCGCCGCTGGCTTCTCCATTCTCTCCTCTGTGGGTTGCGGTGCCGGCTGGGGTAGACCTGTCATGGCCCTTAACTGCTCGATCCTCCTCGTCAGTTCATCGAATCTCTCTGAGAAGATCCTGATGAATTCCTCCCTCATCCTCTCAAGCTCGTTCAGTGCAACTATGGATTCTCCCCTTGCTATCTCCTCCTTTATCCTCTCAAGGTCGACCCTATACTTCTCTACGAGCCTATCCCTCTCCTCCTCCGTGATTCTGCCCTCCGCATGCGCCTCATATAATCTTCGGATGGCGTAGCTCAGTATCTCCCTCTCCAGATCGAGCACTCTAAGCCTCGTCTTTGCCTCCTCATATAGGCTGGGCGAGATAGTCCTCTCAGTAGCGAATGGAATTCTGATAGGAGCGGAGTTCGCCTCGCCTAAACTCCTATTCTTTCGGCTTCTTTCACGCTCAATTATCAGCAGCGTTGCTAGGCCGACTGATAAGACCACAAATATGCCTGTCAGTACGAGCCAAATCGTAGAATCCACTGGAGTCCCCTCAACGATCATGGAGTAAAACTATCCGAGAATATAAGTTTATTTGAGACTTAAATTTTGGGCTCTAGTAACCATATACCTTGTGGCCGTGCTTTCCCGTCAGCGGT
The DNA here is from genome assembly GCA_964508155.1 of uncultured Candidatus Bathyarchaeia archaeon. GTDB lineage: Archaea > Thermoproteota > Bathyarchaeia > Bathyarchaeales > DTEX01 > B63. Next base: position 113,468 of record CAZDRE010000001.1, on the reverse strand, counting down.
ACGAAAGCAACTCCGCCTAGATCCTCCTCCACAAACTTGTCATTAAGCCTTCTGAGCCTAATAAGCGTCTGGTAGAATCCGACCGATCCAACAGGAAGTAGGAGTATGCCTCCGTTCTTCAGTTGCCTCTTTAGTGGCGGTGGAACGTAGGGGGCCGCTGCCGTAACGAATATCCTGTCGAATGGAGCCTCCTCTGGGAGGCCTAAAGAGCCGTCTCCGCAGATCACCGTTACGCGGTCATCGAATCCAGCTCGCCTTATATTCTCCCTCGCCACCTCAGCCAATTCTGGAATTATTTCAATCGTGTATACGTGGCCCCACCTCCTCCTATCAATGTTGCTTGGAGCTACGATCTCCGCGACTGTCGAGGCGTGCCATCCGCATCCGGTTCCAATCTCAAGGACCTTATGTCCAATATCGAGCTCCAATGCCTCATTCATTATTGAGACCATGTATCGCCCAGCTGATCGAGTTTGATCAGCTGAGTGGCGCCGAGACGGTCTGACCCTTGCCTATCGGTAGCGGAGTATCGACTGCCGCGTAGGCCCTATTCTCCTCTGGGAGAAAGAGGCTTCTAGGAACCTTCCTCATAGCCCTAATAACTCTTGGAGTCTTAAGTATTCCCATCCTGATGAGATCATCGATCAGCCTATCCCACTCCCTACCCAACATGGATCCTCCAGTAACCAAAAATATATGGTAAAGCAGAAACTTAATACTCTTTTCCAAAAATCATCCGAAGTGCGGAAAAAATAAATCTATCATCCAAGAAGTTAAGCTAGAAAAACGCTACGGGATCAGCGGCCGTAGTCTAGCCTGGTTAGGACATCGGCCTCCCGAGCCGACAGCCCGGGTTCAAATCCCGGCGGCCGCACCAAAAATCTGAATTGCTTTTTTGAAAGAGGCTTCTGCACCTACATAATCTCCGTATCCGAATTTGGAGAATTCATGGATTGGAGATCGATCATCAACGCATAGATCGATCTCAAAATTCATTCAGAAAATCAAAGGATGGAATCAAAGAGCATTCCGCCGTAATCACGCAAGTATATATACAAATTTTTCCCAGTATCGGAAGAAATTTGGCTATTTTATTTTTCTGGTGAACTCCTCGGATATCCTCTTATACATTTCTAGCTCGCTCTTGGAGATGGGCTTAACCCTCCTCATCGCCTCCTCAAAATGTCTCTTATGAACCTTCAACTCCTTAACTTTCCTCTCAGCCTCTTCTGGGCTCTTACTCTTCATTATGTGCTCTCTAATGGCGAGCATGACGGCCGTATTGCATATAGCAGCCAGGTCAGCCCCAGTATAGCCCTCAGTTCTCTCCGCGATCTCATCGAGGTCAACATCCTCGGCTAATGGCTTATTTCTAGTATGAATCCTCAGAATCTCCTTTCTAGCCTCGAGATCGGGCGGGGGAACGTATAGGAGCTTATCGAATCTGCCGGGCCTTAGGAGAGCCGGGTCGATGATGTCGGGCCTATTAGTCGCCGCTATAACGACTACGGCTCTAAGTTCTTCTAGGCCGTCGAGCTCGGTGAGTAGCTGACTTATAACGCGTTCAGTTACATGCGAGTCCCCGTAGCCTCCTCCCCTAACGGGGGCGATGGCATCTATCTCATCAAAGAATATTATGCTGGGAGCCGCCTGCCTTGCCTTCCTAAATATCTCCCTAACAGCCCTCTCAGACTCCCCGACCCACTTTGATAGGAGCTCAGGACCCTTAACGCTGATGAAGTTAGCTTCGCTCTCATTGGCAACTGCCTTGGCAAGCAGTGTCTTACCGGTTCCAGGCGGGCCGTAGAGCAGTATCCCCTTGGGAGGCTTGGCATCCATGTGCTTGAAGAGCTCAGGATACTTAAGAGGCCACTCAACAGCCTCCTGAAGCTCAAGCTTAACATCCTTCAATCCGCCGATATCATCCCACTTAACTTCCGGGATCTCCAGTAGGACCTCACGCATAGCGGAGGGCTCAACATCCTTTAATGCATCCATGAAATCCCCCATAGTAACGGTGATCTTATTCAGAACTTCAGCCGGAACAGTATCCTTCTCAAAATCTATCTCGGGAAGGATCCTGCGGAGAGCGCGCATAGCAGCCTCCTTACATAAGGCCTCAAGATCAGCTCCCACAAAACCATGAGTTACACTCGCAAGCCTCTTCAAATCAACGTCATCGGCGAGAGGCATGCCACGTGTATGTATCTGCAGTATCTCAAGTCTACCCTGCTCATTCGGAACACCGATCTCAATCTCACGATCAAACCTTCCAGGCCTCCTAAGAGCCGGATCCAAAGCATTCGGCCTATTCGTCGCTCCTATAACCACAACCCTCCCACGGGCCTTCAATCCATCCATCAACGCGAGCAGCTGAGAGACAACTCTCTTCTCAACCTCCCCCGTCACCTCTTCACGTTTAGGAGCAATCGCATCTATCTCGTCAATGAATATTATGCTCGGAGCGTTCTCTTCAGCCTGCTTGAAGATCTCCCTCAGTCTCTCCTCGCTCTCGCCATAATACTTGCTCATGATCTCGGGTCCGCTAATACTGAAGAATGCAGCGTTAGTCTCATTTGCAACTGCCTTAGCAAGCAGCGTCTTGCCAGTCCCAGGAGGTCCATGCAGAAGCACTCCCTTAGGAGCCTCAACCCCAAGCCTCTCAAAGAGCTCAGGATACTTCAGTGGCAGCTCAACCATCTCCCTAATCTTCTTTATGGCATCCTGCAATCCGCCGATATCCTCATATGTTACCCTTGGAACCTCCCTGACAACGGCGGCAGGCTTCTCAGTCAGGACGATCTTAGTGTCAGCCGTTATTATCACGGCTGGAGCCGGAGGCTGAACGCCGGTAACCATGAGATCTATGCTCCTGCCCATAACGCCGATAGGAATGTAATCTCCCCTAGTTACAACCCTCCCCTCAAGCAGATGGGCAAGGTAATCCTCAGCCCCAGTTATGCGTAGAGGCTCAGTTAGGGCTAAAGTTATCCTCTGAGCCTTACGAGCCTCGATCTTTCTCAAAGTAACCTTCTCATCGATGCTTACGCCAGCATTATTCCTAATGTAGCCATCTATGCGGATTAATCCCCTACCATAATCATCCTCATATCCAGGCCAGCAGATAGCGACTGTTCTACGCTTACCAGAAATCTCAATTACATCCCCAGGAGTTAGATTCATCTCCTCCATTACTTTGGGGTCTATCCTCGCTATTCCCCTGCCAACATCCCTACCATGAGCCTCAGCAACCCTCAATGTGAAGGTTTCAGAGCCAGCCAATCAGAACCCCACCAAAAGTATCATGCAATAAATTATTAAACGGGAGATTTAAGCATTGACGCGCAGAAATACAGAATTAACGTCCAGACGGCTCCTACATACCCACAATCGGAATCTATCCCCTAAGATGAATCCTTAGGCTTAGGCCTAGGATGACCCGGGCATAGAATATTATGTATCCTCCACTTAGCATACTCAATCCCAGAGTCAGCCATCAGCCGCCTAACTATCCCCTCAATAATCCCCCTCTGATCATCAGTCAGATCTAGCCTGTCAAAGCCGGCTTCTCTACTCTTGCTCCTATACCAGTCACACTTGCCTTCACAGACATACTTATGAAGCATCCTCCTAGCCTCAAACCAACCTACACCAGCACTCTCGGAAATGCGAGATATTATCTCATCCACAATCTCCCTATCGGATCGAACCATAAAAGCACACCCCTGAAATAGCGCTCGCTCTATATTCATGAAGAGAAGAATATGAATATTACGTCATTCTTCCTTCTAGATCTAAATGGGCATGCAAGTATGATGGCCAAGACAGCGACGGGATTATGAGGAGAAGTCGTAGACTTTCTGGAATGACGGAACACGGGGCCAACGGATTATCTGAACTGGAAGCTCTAAAATGAGGGCATCATGGCAGTTCCGCAGTTCGGGCATCTCATCGAGAGGCATGGAACACCCCTAGTATGCTGAACCCTATAGCCGCAGTTTGGGCATACGCAGTAGGCCGGTCCTCCCGCGCCTCTTCTTCCCCTACCGTAACCTCTACCGCTCATAAAAGCACCTCAAATTGCAATGCATGATCAGCACGCTGAAATTTAAGTGTGATCCAAAATGCATTGGGATACGTTAAAGTTTCCTTAGCATTACGTTTGCCGCGATGATCAGTCCGTCCCAGACAGGAGCGAATGGAGGGGCATATCCAAGATCGAGCTGGGTTAAATCCTCAACTGTCAATCCGCCCCACAGGACTGCGGCAAGCGTATTCACCCTCCCAGCAACCCCCTCTCTCCCAGTTATAGCCCCTCCCAGTATCCTATGACTCTTCCTGTCGGCTATCAATCTAATATGCATCCGCTTGCTCCCTGGAAAATAATGGCTTCTACTTATATGGTTAATATCGACTACTGCAACGTCGAATCCCAAAGTCTTAGCCTCCCACTCGGATAGTCCCGTCCTCCCAACGTGCAGGTCAAAGATCTTCGTGAAAGTAGTTCCCAGGACTCCTCTGAATCTGCTGTTTCCCCCAGCAATATTATCCCCGGCGACCCTGCCCATCTTGTTTGCGGCTGGAGCGAAGGGGAAATAGATGGGCCTTCCAGAGACGAGATGAACTGTTTCGGCATTGTCTCCGGCAGCATACACGCCCTCAACCGAAGTCTCCATTCTCTCATTCACCCTTATAGCCCCAGTAGCGCCGAGCTCAACGCCCATCCTCTCAGCCAGATCCACATTTGGCCTAACGCCCATCGCCAAGATAACCATATCAACCGGATACTCATCCTTATCAGTGACTAAACGTAATGAGCCAGCCCTCTCCTCAACATCCAAGAATGTCTCGCCTAAACGCAAATCTACATCATGTCTGCGTAATTCCTCAATTATATCATCTGAGACCTTTGGATCCAAGGCTCTCCTCATGGGATAAGACCTCTGAATAAGCGTAACCCTTTTACCCCTACACCTGAAGGCCTCAGCCATCTCAAGGCCCGTGTATCCACCGCCGACTATGCCTACACTTTCAGCTTTCTCGCAAGCCGCCTTAATCCTCTCCCCATCCTCCAGTGTCCTCAGGGTGAATACCCCATCAACATTTAGATTTACACTTTCAGGTATGAGTGGCCTTCCGCCAGTCGCAAGGACCAGATAATCATACTCAATCTCGAAGATACCGCCGTCATCCAGATTCTTTGCAGTAACGATCCTGGCTTTCGGATCGACATCCAAAACTTCATGTCTAACTCTCACATCTATATTCCTCTTAGTCCTGAAGTAATCAACAGAGTAATATACCAGATCGTTAATGTCCCCTACTAGCCCCTCTATGTAGTAGGGAACTCCGCAGGGAGCATAAGAAACATATCTGCTCCTCTCAAATACGATGACCTCAAGTTCCTTGTTGACGCGCTTGGCCTTGGCAGCCGCGGCCATGCCAGCGGCAGATCCGCCTACAACAACCAACCTGACCAAACCTCTTCTCCTCCTATTTCGCTTCAATGCTTAATTAACCACAAAGTATATTAATCTGGTATTCCCTACTTAAGGGGCTTAGTTTAGGTTGTGATTTATTGAGTAAGAATGAAGGCTTATTCTACAAGCTCATAGACCAACGCAACATTGAATACTCCCTATTCCACGTCTTCCAGTTAAAGGCTAAATATGAAGAGGATCCCGTCTCAAAGGCAGTTTACGAGAAGATCTGTAACGACTCCCTCGTTCATAGAGTCATAATTGAGCATGCAATAAGAGCCCTTGGAAAGGAGGTCACAGAGCCAGTGATGCTGAATGTTCTGGATTACGATCCGGCAACGATGAAGAAGGAGGAGGTCTCAATGGAGGAGGTAGAAGATGCTCTAGAAGAGCTTGAGGCAATATCGGCGAGATACTTCAATATAATGGCCGAGCGATTCCCAGATCCAAGCTTCTCAAGGCTGTTCAAGACGATACATGACGATGAGGAGGTCCATCGAAGCCTGCTGAAGGATCTAAAAGCACGCAGAGAGATTCTAAAGGCCAGATAGAACCGAAAATTGGACTCGTTAGCCCTCTCAATTAGATGTAAAGTTGCGTAGAATCCTTAATAGTCGTCAATATAGAAGTCTTCAAAGGCTTGATATATTATGGCTCCTTCCGTATCCCTAGGAGGCGGCACATCAAGTATGTAGCATATTGTCGGGGTTATATCCGTAAGCCAGACATTCCTCTCAAGCACGACTCCCCTACGTATTCCCGCTCCCCACATGATGAATAGTGAGCCGATCGAGCTTATGCTCGTACTTGCAGTTGATAGTTGCTCGCCGTGAGTCCCGCCGAAGGGCTCCTTAAAAGTGAATACTATATCGCCTATCTTCTTGTACGTTGGATCCCCATAAAGCCCTAAATAGCGGGCGTCCTTCCTCCTTAACACGAGATTGTATGGATGCAGTCCAGTCCGCTCATCGACATAAGCGTGTAGTGCCGCGATGATCTCATCGCAGACCTTCTCATAATCTTCGGGCGGAACTATTCCATATGGTTCCCTCCCCTTAAGGTTCACGTTTATGAATATTCCATTCTGAACGTAGGCCTTTGTTCGGCTCCAGTCGATTGCGCCATTCCTACGGACTAGAAGCCCCGCTTCTTCAAGAACCTTTAATGTATCTATCCGCATATAGCCGGGTAAACCTCCATGATCCGAAACTAGGATTACAACGGTGTTCTCATCAACCCAGTTAAGTATCTCATCAAGCATCCTGTCAAGGCTTCGATGCAGGTTCTCTATGAAGCCCAGATAATGCTCCCTCAGTTTAGGCTCGGCGCCGTAAGCTGGATCCGCAAAGGCAAGTGCATGATGATTCGCACAATCTATGCAGTGGGATTGAAGCATACATAAGTCCCACTTGTATTTTGAACATAGATACTTGAGGGCTTTAGCGAGCCATCTATTCTGATAGTCAGCTAGCTCCTCCATTATATCCGTGCCGAACCATGATTTCCTCCAGTCATGTCCAAGCCCCTCCCATCCAATATCCGTTATGAATGGCCCTACGGCCTCATAGAGCTCACGTCCAACCGATCTTGGCATTGTATAGCCATCAATATCCATGATCTGAGTGGCGTATATGCCAATCATACGTCCATCCGGAGAAAGCTTATCAAGCTTAAACCTAAAGGTTCCCTCACGAGGCCCATCGTAGGTATCGAAGGTCTCAAGTATCCAGTCTGACCATTCGCCTGGAGATAGATCAGCCAATACGTCTCTGCCGCTTCTGTCCCGCGAGATCAAGCACCTATCGTAGGATTCGCCATTCGATGAGTAAACTTGAAGATAGAATTTTTTGCCTGGTGGGACGAGCTTGCAGACTGGCGTGCTTAAACTTACGCCTTCAGGAGGCTTATTCCCGTCTGGAACGCCGTATAAGCGGCTTCTCTCGTCAAGCCCCTCTCCAGGAGATCTCGCTCCTAAACCTCTAGCCTCAAAGTGAAGGGTTCCGCTGAGGATGGGAAGATCATTCTTCTCTCGCGTTTCCTCCTTTAATCTGATCTCAGCGTTTCCCTTCCCAAATGTTGAGAAGTAATGAGCCCCATCTATTTGGTGTAGGCATGGCCTAACGTGACAACCGCAGATCTGAATGCCCCTCTTCATTGTAGGGGGCCATGAGGCTGGATACTTTATCAGGATGCATCTCTTACCAGCCCTCTCAAGAGCATCCCATATAAACTCGGCCTTGCATTCTCTAGATGTATAGCCCGCCATCCACCCGCCATGCAGTTCAGGAGGCTGGAAAACCTGGAAAGACATAACCTGATGCGTACCATTCCAGGCTCCAGTCGCTATCGTAGTCCAATTTTCAGGCGTAGATGTCGGAACAGATGAAAGGCAGTATGGAGCGTAAACTCCCTCCTTAATCATTCTCTTAAAGGCAGGCAAGTCACCCTTCTTAATCATGTTCTCAACGAATTTCGGGCTTACACCATCCATCCCGATCAAGATGCATTTACGGGAACTTCGAGGCACACCCAACCCTCCAAACCAAATCTAACACAAGAATAGCCTAATATAATCTGCACATCTATAAAAATAGCAGGGTCTCCCCATCAAGACCTTCAAGAAAAGGGAGAATTATATGGTAGCGGGGGGTCGATTTGAACGACCGATCTCTGGGTTATGAGCCCAGCGGGTTAACCTAGCTACCCCACCCCGCTTTCAGCTTACACCTATTATATATTCATGATATGATCATTAAAGTTCTGAGATAAAAAAGTTGCGAAGTTGCTTGGCATATTGTTATATGTCTCTCCTTCTAATTACAATTTTAGTTGCCACGGATGGATGTGATTTGGGTAGATTGATAATCCTGATGGGTTCGAAGAGAGACTTGGATTTTGCTATGAGAATAGGTAGATTCATAGATGACGAGGGCTTTGATGTGAAGTATGAGTATGCGGTTTCTTCAGCCCATAAAACCCCAGAGTTTCTGGTTGATAAGCTGAGGGCTTTTGAGGAGGATGGTGAGAGCACCGTAATAATCACAGTCGCCGGTCTCTCCGATGCCCTTTCAGGAGCGGCCGCTGGAACATCCATATATCCAGTAATAGCATGTCCGCCTGACCTTGAGAAGTATGGGATGGCGAAGATATTCTCCTCAGTTATGACTCCAACCGGAGTTCCAGTCTTGTTTGCCGCTAGACCTGAAAATGCAGCGCTGGCGGCAATCAAGATCCTCGCTCTTTCAGATCGAAATCTCCAGCGTCAATTAAGAGAATACATTAATAAAAAGAGATGCGAGATAATTGATGCTGACAGGGAGATAAGTGGTAAAAGATGAGGATAGACCCGAACAATGTCCTGTTAGAGTCGAGTCTCCCATATACGCTGCTCAAGAGGGGGAAGGTTAGGGACATTTATGAGAGTGACGGAAAATTATTGATAGTCTCCACGGACAGGATTTCAGCCTTTGATGTAGTCTTACCGAATGGGATACCATATAAGGGTGAGACTCTGAATCTATTATCGGCATTCTGGTTCACTGAGACGAGGCATATATTCCCAAATCATCTGATCGAAGTAATTGACTCGAGAACCTCGCTTGTCAAGAGGGCTAAGCCGATAAGGATAGAATTCATAGTTAGAGGTTACCTTTATGGCTCAGCATGGGAAAGCTACAAACGCAATCGTGAGATCTGCGGAATCAAGCTCCCATCTGGACTTAGCTTGGCTGAAAAGCTACCGGAGCCTATATTGACTCCGACTACGAAAGCCGAGGCGGGCCATGACGTCGCGATAACAAAAGAAGATGTCATTAGGAATATTGGAGAGGATGCCGCTGAGGAGATAGAGGAGGCAAGCCTAAAGATTTATGAGGAGGCCTCAAGGAGGGCTGAGTCTAGGGGCATAATAATAGCCGATACGAAGTTCGAGTTTGGCACCGTCGAAGGAGACATCCTCCTGATAGATGAGCTTTTAACTCCAGACTCATCTAGATTCTGGCCTAAGGATGAGTATGAGGTTGGGAGGAGCCAGCGGAGCTTTGATAAGCAATATGTCAGGGACTATCTGTTATCGATAAAGTGGAATAAGAGACCTCCAGCTCCATCTCTGCCTGAAAATGTGATAATCGAGACTTCCAGAAAATACATAGAGGCCTATGAGAGGCTCACCGGAAGGAGATTTGAAGAGGATCTGAGGAAGTATCGGAGATGAGCGGGAGCAAATATGCCGAGACGGGCGTTGACGTTAAGAAGAGGGGCATCGAGGTTTTCAGCGAGATAATAAGCAATATCTTCCCAGGAGCATTCTGCGTTGTAACGCAGGATCCTGATATGCCCGGTTATGGAATAGTAACTCATGCTGACAGCGCTGGAAGCAAGCCTGTTCAGGCCTACCTGAATTGGAGGGAGACGGGGGATCTCTCTTGGTTTAAGGGTTTAGCCCAAGATGTTTTGGCGATGAACCTTGACGACATCGTATGCGTCGGGGCCAAGCCCATAAACTTCGTTGATTACATAGCCCTAAACCCGCTTAGGCTACCCAAGATCGAGCTCTTAAAGGTTTTAAATGAGGGATTCAGGGAGTGCCTAGATCTGCTAGAGAGTTTAGGCGTGAAGGTTTATTTTTCCGGAGGCGAGACCGCTGATCTCCCAGACCAACTCAGAACATTAGATATCTCAGGAGTTGTGAATGGAAGGGTTGATCTGTCAGAGGCCGTAACTGGAAGTGAGATTCAGCCTGGAGATGTGATTATTGGCCTGAGAAGCGGGGGAAGAACCAAATATGAGAAACGAGAGAATAGCGGAATAATGTGTAATGGGCTTACGTTGGCTAGGCATTGCCTCTTAAAGAGGGATTATCAGGAGAAGTATCCGGAGATAATGGATCCAGAGGGAAAAGAATACTATGGAAGATTCAGAGTTGAAGATTACATAGATGAATTAGGCATGACTGTAGGTGAGGCTTTAACCTCGCCCATGAGGTTCTTCATACCAGTAATCAGGAAGATACTGGAGAAATGCGGAGATGAAATTTCAGGTATGGTTCATAATATGGGTGGGGGATTAACGAAGGGGCTTAGAGTAGGATTCAATATCAAGTATATAAAGGATAACCTCATAGAGCCAGATCCGATCTTCATGCTTATCCAGAGGGAATCAGGCGAATCGTGGAAGGCCATGTTCGAAAATTACAATATGGGCGTTGGATTCGAGATAATCTCAAGGCCCGAGGCTGTGGATGAGATAATAAGCATCTCCGAGAGCTTCGGGCTTCAAGCCAAAAGGATCGGTAGATGCGAGAGAAGCCATGGAAAGAATATCGTCGTCATAAAGAGCAGATGGGGAAAATTTCTGTATGAATGATCGCCCTAAGTAACTATTCTGTCTAGCATGTCATTCTCAGCAGCATATTTGATCTCAAGCATTGGAAGATCCATGGGAGCCGAGATCTCCTTTAGGCCATACCTATCCAATAAGCGCCTGTGCTTCAGCGTTAGCCTACGCATCTCCGGGGATGTAGGGCCGACGCATGGACAGCCGGGAATCCTCGGGCTTACATCAAAGACATAGAAGGCTAGTCTCCTTCCGGATGGATCATCTTGATCATAGGCCACGGCGCCTTGCAACGCAAATAATCCTATCATGCCCGGAGGATACTCCTTCTCGCATATCCTTCTGAATCTCTCAGCAGCATCATAGACCTTAGGCTTCTGAGATTCCCTCATCGTTAAGCCGTAATGACCTATCTCCTCATTTTTTATTGGAACATCAAGGGAGAGCTGATCCCGGGCTGGTAGGCTTAGGACTCCATGCAGATTGGTCTGCTTCCTATCGTCGAATCCGAGGAAATCAAAGTCTCCGAAAACATCAGTTATGGCCCATCCCTGAAAGTTCGCATTGAACTTCTGACCGAGAACATACTCTTCTATCCTAGCCTTTTCCAGCCCCTCACGGTCGATAACATCCTTTCTAATGAGATCCTCGGCTCTCCTATAATACTCCTCAGGTGAAGAAGCATAGAAGAATGCTCTTTCAAGCGGCTTATGCTTCTGCTGAACCTTCACTATTACGAGCCTATCGATCTCATCTGGACTGTCAAATCTTTTTGGAATCTTTATGCCGGCCTTCTCTAGGAGCCAATATTGATTCCTCGGAGCGTTTCTCTCCTCGGCTTTTAGGATCATCCTGTTGCCATAAAGCGGTATCTTCAATCTATCCTCAATATTGTCGTATCCGACATAAACGGAGAATGATCTGTTCGGAATAAAGATCGTATTTAGCTCTCGCAGCTTCTCTTGGACATCCGGATTCACCATGTCAGAGAACCTATCCAATATAAAGATGTGATCAAATAGATGCCTGTTATACTTTGCATATAGGGATTCCCTTCCCTTTTGGCAGATGACAGCCGTTGAGAACCCCATCATCTTCGCTGAAACTCCAACCTCCTCTGCTGAATGGGAGCCTAAGACACCGATCGTTATTGAATCTGCATCATAAGAAGAGACGATCTTCTGTATCTCCTCCCTCTTGATCGCCACATCATCATCCTCCAGAAAATTGCATGTTATAACCTTAAGGGGATGATGCTAATAAAGGATCTTCCCAAGCATCCCCTTCTCGATCCCCAACTTTACCTCGAGGGCTATCCTCCTACCCATATACATTCCAGCACCATACTTCAAGTAAGCGTATGGGGACGTTCCTATGCCAACATTACTTCCAGCAACTATCCTAGCGGAGATCTCGAAGGCATATATCCTCCCGGTATCGGTTATTATAGCCTCTAAACAGAATGGTCCTATAATCCCCGGAGGCGCTATCTCCTCCGCTATCCTGGCTACGCGATCACCCATCCTCAAGACTTCGGGAAGTATAGATTCCCTTAGGGTTAATGGGATATTACCAACTACAGTGTATGTCGGGTTTAAGTCGATATGAATCTGGTCTCTGGCTGGAATTCTGCCCAGGGCATCGACTGCCGACTCGTAACGTCTATCCATCCCCAGCAATTCAACCTCATCCTTGATGATCGAGCGGAAATACTGGAAGTAGGCTGTAACTCCCAAAACATACTCTTGTAGCTGAATATTTTTTATGTCTTCTCTGCTTAAATATCCATTCCTAACCATCTTTTCGGCCTTCTCATAGAAGGATTTTGGGGAGTCCGCCAGGAAGTATCCCATACCGCCTCGAGCGCCCGGAAGCTTTGCGATTACAAGCCCATCTATCTCATCTGGGCTGCTGTAAACTCTTGGAAGGTTGAGTCCAGCCTTCAGTAGCCACTCCCTCTGCTTATCACGGCTTATCTCCCAGCTCAACAGCCTCCTATTACCGAACATTGGAACATAGAGTCTGCCAAGCATGTCCTCCATGCTGATGTATGCGTTGAACGATCCATGGGGGACGAGTATGGTGTTTAACTCTCTTAGTCTCTCCTGAACATTCTCATCCAAAAGCTCGCTGAACCTATCCACAAAGATGAACTCATCTACGACTGGAAATCTCCTATAGACTATTTCACGGTCTCTTGTGCATACGCAGACCGTTCTGAAGCCCTCCTCCTTAGCGCCCTTAAATATGTTTAGTGCTGAGTGGGAGCCAAGCGTGCCAATAGATATGCGATTTAGATCGTATCTTTCGATTAGACTCTCGATCTCATCCTTCCCGATCAAAGGGCATCAACTTCCCAGAATCATCACCAAGAGGATATGAGAGGAAACTAAAAATTCTTTTCACGGCAGCGGAATAAAAAAGGGAGTAGCCTTATAATCGGCTGCTCTTAACAGTCATTGCTTCGTGACTATCGCCGATTTAATATCCCATTTACATGGACAGTCATCGTAATCTCTTATCTCCGGGATCACTGCCAATATGAGCCTCTTAACCTTCTCAACGTTACGCTTGAATGTCTCAAGGACCATTGATATATCCACAGCCCTTTCAGTCTGCTTCCAACAGTCATAGTCTGTTGGCATTGCTATGGCTGCATAATGCAGTCCAGCCTCCCTTGCAAGTACAACCTCCGGAACAGTTGTCATATTAATTATGTCTCCACCCCACTGCCTAAACATTAAACTTTCAGCCCTGCTTGAAAATCTAGGTCCCTCAATCGTAACTACCGTTCCGCGCTCATGGCATTTGAAGCCGAGCTCCCTAGCCTTCTCGTATAAGAGCCTACGAAGGTTCGGACAGAATGGCTCCGCCATCGGAATGTGACAGACAACATCCTTCTCGTAGAATGTTGATTTCCTCTTGGTGGTTCTGTCAATGAATTGATCCGGAAAGACCAGTTCCCCAGGCCTGATCTCCTCCCTTAAAGAGCCGCAGGCTGTAGTTGCTAATACGTGCGTGCAACCAGCATCCTTTAATGCATAGATATTAGCCTGATACGGAACATTCGTCGGCATTATCGTATGTTTCTTTCCATGTCTAGAGATTATTACAACATCAACTCCGCTTATCTTTCCTACTATCAGCGGTGAGGAGGGCCGACCGTACGGAGTGTCACATTCGATCTCCCGCTGATCCTTAAGGATCCTTGGATCCTCAAGTCCAGACCCGCCTATAATGCCGATCTTAACCATTAAATCATCCTCCATCTTCAATTCTGCAAGGTCTCACATTAATATTTTTGAGTTACAATATGCACGATGGAGTTATGAAAATTCAATTTTGAGAGAATCAGGGAAAACTCTTTTAAGCCAAAAGATACAATGTTTTCATTAAAAAATTTGGAGGAAAAGTGATGACTAAAAGAATTTTAACTGAAGTTCTTCTGGTTATCTTAGCGATCTCGCTTGTGATGCCAGCAATTTACGTTCCAGTTTGGGCGGAGAAGGTGCCCAATGGACCATGGGTCGACGAGGTCATATTTTCATCAGTAACTGATGATGCCCAAGCGATCAATATGCTCGAGGCTGGAGATGCCCATGTCTACTATTATGGGCTGACTGACCCTGAACTCTTCAAGAAGGTTAAGGCGTCACCGAACCTTTGGTATGCTCTTTCATACGGTAGCTATAATGAACTAACATTTAACCCCGTCGGACCCGAGTTTCCGGCGACTGGAAAGCTTAATCCCTTCTCAGACGCGAAGATCAGGGAGGCCATGAACTATCTGGTTGATAGGGAATACATTGCTAATGAGATCTGCGGAGGCCTCGCGGTTCCAAGATATGTTGCTATAACCCCGTCATTTCCAGATTACGCCCGTCTAATCGATGTATGCAAGAAGATTGAGCTTCAATACAGCTATAACTTCGAGAAGGCCAAGGCTATAGTTACTGAGGAGATGAAGAAGCTCGGAGCGAAGCTCGTTAATGGCAAATGGCAGTATAAGGGAGAACCCGTTACGATAATCATTCTAATTAGGGTTGAGGATGAGAGGAAGGAGATAGGCAACTACTTCGCAAATCAGCTTGAACGATTAGGCTTCACCGTGAAGAGGGAGTATAAAACGAGCAAGGAGGCGGCTCCACTTTGGCTCTTTGGAGATCCATCTGAAGGTAAATGGCATGTATATACGGGAGGATGGATCACAACCGCCATAAGCAGAGATGAATCCGACAACTTCGACTTCTTCTACACTCCGAGGGGCCTGCCGCTTCCACTATGGCAAGCCTATAAGCCAAGCAAGGAGTTCGATGAGGTCTCAAAGAAGCTCGCAACGAAGGATTACACAACTTGGGAGGAGAGAAATAAGCTCATGGCAAGTGCATTAGAGCTCTCAATGAAGGATTCGGTGAGGATTTGGCTTACAAATATGGTGACTGCATGGGTGGCGAGAAAAGAGGTAACGCAGGCATGCGACCTTGCTGGAGGATTCTATGGTGCAAGACTTTGGCCGTACACTCTGAGATTTAAAGATAAGGTTGGAGGAACGGTTAAGATAGTCACGCAAGCTAGCATACCGATTGAGCCTTGGAACCCGCTTGGAGGAAGCGACTGGATATACGACACGATGATATACAGGGCAACCTTCGATCCAGTTCTGATGCCAGACCCATATACTGGACTATTCTGGCCTCTCAAAGTTGCGAAGGCAGAAGTATACGTTAAAGAGGGGATTCCAGTAACTAAAACATTAGACTGGCTAACCTTGCATTTCGTCAGTGAAATTAATGTTCCAACCGATGCCTGGTATGGTTGGGACGCTAAAAAGCAGGAGATAACAACTGCTCCTAAGGGGACAACTGCGAAGGCGAAGGTAGTGGTTTACTTTAGGGATGACCTATTCGCTGCGAAGTGGCATGACGGCTCCAACGTATCACTCGCAGACTTCATATACAACTACATAATCACGTTTGATCGTGCCAGTAATGTAAGCGCCGTATATGATGAGGCTTATGTCCCAAGCTTTGAGGTCTTCAGAACGTACTTTAAGGGCTTCAGGATAATAAGTGAGAACCCGCTGATATGTGAATTCTACACTGACAATATCTATCCGGATGCGGAGTGGATAGTTAGCGATGTAGCCGGGTGGTTCTATCCTGCAGCATCTTACGGTCCAGCTCCTTGGCACACGGTCACCATTGGAATGCTTGCTGAAGAGAAAGGAAAGGCTGCATTCACGGCTGACAAGGCGAAGACGCTGGGCGTTGATAGGCTGAACTACATAACCGGCGGAACATTGAAGGTTCTAGAGGAGATGCTAAACTACGCAATCGAGAGCAAATATGTGCCATACAAGAATGTCCTTGGAAAGTATATCACTGAGGATGAGGCTCTAGCCAGATATAAGGCTCTCAAGTCATGGTATAAGAGTAAAGGGCACTTCTGGGTTGGAGATGGACCATTCTACTTGGAGAGTGTAGATCCAACAGCACACATAATAGTGATCAAGGCGAACAGGAACTATCCTGACAAGGCTGATAAATGGGCAATATTCGGAAAACCAAAGATGCCTGAGATAAAGATTGAGGGTCCAGCCACCGTAATCAGCGGATTAGGATCAAGATTCATAGTTAAAGTTACATACCAAGGAGAACCCTACAAGACGTCTGATGTCGAATCCGTCAAGTATCTCGTGATCGATGCTACCGGAGCAGTAAAGACCGTGAGAACAGCTGAGCCCCTTGGAGATGGATTATGGGCAGTCAATCTAGAGGCAGCTGACACCTCAGCCCTCGCAGCGGGCTCGGCTAAGCTGCTAGTAGCAGTCTCATCGAAGCTCGTAAGCATTCCTGGAGTGAAGGAGACTTCCTTCACTACACTCTCGCTTGAAGATTACATTGGAGGTAAGCTCAGCGGCATTCGAGCTCAACTAGAGACGAAGGCAGCCTCACTTGAGAAATCAATTAGTAGCCTCCAATCCCAGGTAAGCTCATTGCAAGATTCTGTCTCACGAATGAATACGTTGGTCATGGCCTCACTTGGAGTATCCATAATAGCGATAGTGATCGCCTTAGTCGCAATACTGAAAAAGAAGTAAACCACAAATATCTCTCCACATTTTTTCGAAATATTTTTTATAATGTTATTTATTCAGAATAGAGTTAAGTGATAATAGTTGAGGCGTGAACTATACAGGTTCTTAAAGTACTCCCTGACGCGCGGTGTGTCACTGTTAGTAGTAGTTGTAATCGCCGTTTATATCACGATACTCATAGCGAATATGGGCGGATACGTAGATAATATCATAAAGAGCGAGGTTCGCTTTAGAATAGGCATGCAGGTGAATCAGAACCCCGCATATAAGGGATTAACTCCGAGGGAGAAGGGAGAGCTGATAGAGAAGCTCTATCATAAAGAGATAAAGAGGCTTGGCTTAAATACGCCATTCATCCTTAGAAGCTACAAGTATCTGGTTCAGGCGTTAACCTTAGAGTTGGGGAGAGCCCTATACCTAACGAGCGACACGGGATCAAGAAGTGTCAAAAACATAATATTGGAGAGGCTCCCCGCAACTATACTGCTATTCACAACGACAAATCTAATCCTATTCTTCATCTCGCTCTTCGGCGGACTATACGCCTCAAGGAAATATGAGAGCAAATTTGACAAGCTAATCGTAGGTCTCTCTCCTCTCTCGTCGATACCCGGATGGTTCTACGGCATCTTCATGATCCTAATCTTCGCCTCTATCCTCCACGTCCTCCCCTATGGGGGATTAGTCGACGTTCCCCCGCCTAAGGATACGGTTGGCTATGCCCTAAGCGTGCTTAAGCACATGGTGCTACCTATACTCTCATGGCTAGTAGGATACGCCTTCATACAGACATACGTCAGAAGAACATTTTTCCTCATGTTCTCAAGTGAAGATTACGTTGAGATGGCTAGGGCTAAGGGTCTCCCACCAAGAATGATCGAGCGTAGGTACATATTGAGGCCTACATTACCGCCCATAATAACGGACTTCGCGCTTACATTAATAAGCTCTTGGATGGGGGCGATAATAACCGAGAGGGTATTCAATTGGCCTGGGATAGGCACACTATTCTACATGGCCGCGAACCTATTCGACTCGCCGGTGATAATAGGCGAAGTTGTGATCTACGCTTATCTACTCGCGATTACAGTCTTTGTGCTCGATATAGTATACGCCATAGTAGACCCACGCATAAGGTTGGGAGTGACGTAGATTGTCCAGTAGGATAAAGGATCAGTTGAGGTTGATCCTTCAATATAAATGTGCAGTGGCGGGCTTGGGGATCCTCATTCTACTGATAGGCATATCGATCTACACGGTCATTGCGATACCATACTCAGAGGCAACCTATCTCTGGAGGGCAGGGGAGGGAATATGGCTTGAATGTCCAAGAAATGCCATGCCCTCTTGGATAAACCTCTTCCTCTCAAAGAAGCTTCCAGAGACGATAATATTAGATACTCGGAAAGGAGGTGTAGGCGCGACAAAGGCCATCGTGCCATTCGGTGAGAGGGCAAGCAAGTTGAGAATAGAACTGGAATTCAATTATCCCTACGATGACTTTCCAAGCGAGATAAACCTCTTTTACACTGCAAATTACAGCAAGTCATCCCCGCACATAACGATCTACTGGATAAAGCCTGGAGGGGAAGAGATGAGGCTTAAGGAGCTCACATTGAAGAAGTCAGGTGCATACTACATATCGAACGATGAGAAGGTAGCGCAGAGGCTTCATGATTACATCTACAGGAAATTCGGGGAGGAACCTAATTATGCTGTTAGTCCAGAGATCGGATTATTCGCAAGGGAGGACAGTTCCATCCTCAAGATTGAAACGGCATCCCCATTGAAGGGAAAATATAAGATGCTCATTGAGGGAACAATCTTCGAGAGAAACGTTGACGTGGATGTTAAGCTCATAATTTACGGCAAGGTCTATGGAGTAGCCGGAACTGATCATTTAAGAAGAGACCTTAGCATCGCGTTGCTCTGGGGAACGCCGATAGCCCTATCATTTGGGGTGGTGGCATCCGTAACGATCGCGATGATACAGATGATCATCGCCGCTATAAGCGCGTGGTACTCAAATAAGATAGACTTTGTGATTCAGAAGGTAACTGAGGTTAATATGATCCTTCCATTCCTCCCGATGCTCATAATGCTATCCGTCTTTTATAGCTTTAATATTTGGATGCTCCTGCTCGTCGTGATCGCCCTGAGCATATTCGGTTCTGGAGTCAAGACTTACAGGGCCGTCTTCCTACAGATAAAGGAGTTCCCATACGTTGAAGCCGCAAAGGCCTATGGGGCGGGAAGCCTAAGAATAATATTCCTCTACCTAATACCCAAGATTCTGCCTACGATAATACCGTCCCTTGTCCTTTCAGTCTCAGACTTCGTCTTCCTCGAGGCGGCGATGGCTCTTCTTGGACTTGGAGATCCAATTGCGCCGACGTGGGGGAAGATCATAGACGATGCATACTCAGCCGGCGCCCTCTATAAGGGCTACTTCTACTGGGTTCTAGAGCCATCATTCCTGCTCATACTAACAGCGCTGGGATTCGCGCTTCTAGGCTTCTCCCTAGACAAGATATTCAATCCAAGGTTGAAGGAGATATGAGCGGGGCATTCCTCGAGGTAAAAGACCTATACATGTACTATCGCACTACTATGGGCTCTCTTAAGGCAGTTGACGGAGTATCATTCTCGTTAGATCGCGGGGAAACGCTTGCGCTGATCGGAGAGTCGGGATGTGGAAAGAGCTCCCTGGCGAAGTGTCTGATACGCCTATTGCCGAGGAACGTTGAGGTCTTCAGGGGGCACATATACCTGGATGGGGAGGACCTCATGGAGATGGATGAGGATCAATTTAGAAGGAGTATTCAGTGGCAGAGGATATCAATGGTTGCCCAAGCAGCTCTAAACTCGCTCAACCCGGTAATACGAGTTGGAGAGCAAGTTGCCGAGCCACTAGTAGTTCATAAGGGAATAAACAAGGAGGAGGCATTGAAGAAGGCGAGGGAAACCTTCTCCCTCGTTGGGATCCCGGATGCCTTCATAGATAGATATCCGTTTGAGCTGAGCGGCGGAATGAGGCAGAGGGCGATAATAGCGATGGCCCTAATAATGAATCCCGAGATAATCATTCTGGATGAGCCTACCTCAGCCTTAGACGTTCTGACGCAGGCGAACATAATGAATCTGCTTAAGAAGATAAAGGCCGAGTCGAGCATAAGCTTTATCCTCATAACGCATGATGTAGGCCTATCAAGTGAATTGGCGGATAAGATAGCGGTCATGTATGCGGGGCAGATCGTTGAGTTAAACGATGCTGAAGGCTTTTACAGTTCACCTCTACATCCATACTCGCAGAAGCTTATGGCAAGCGTTCCAACTCTTAGAGTGGATAGGACTCCAGAGTATATACCCGGATCGCCGATCAGCCTCATCAATCCGCCTGAAGGATGCAGATTCGCCGATAGGTGCCAATCTAAAATGCCAGTATGCTCCAAGGATCCCCCATTAGTCCACCTTGAAGAGGGAGGATTTGTTAAGTGCTGGTTGTATGCGAAGTGATCCGAGATGGATGAGGATGCCCTATTAGTCCTACAGGATCTACGGAAGTGGTATAAGATAAAGAGGGGAATATTCGGCGCAACGGAGTTTGTTAGGGCAGTTGATGGAGTGAGCTTCAGCCTGAGGAGGGGGGAGGCCATATCGCTTGTGGGAGAGAGCGGAAGTGGCAAGACAACCCTTGGAAGGACGATCCTGGGACTTGAACATCCAACAGGAGGGAAGATATTCTTTGAGGGAAGGGACGTAACTGAGATGAATCCTAAGGACATGGCATGGTATAGGCGGCAGACAGGATTCGTCCAGCAGGATCCATTCGGCGCTCTACCCCCATTCATGACCGTCATGAGAATACTCGAGGAGCCGCTGATAATAAATAAGGTTGAGAAGAAGGAAAGGCGCGAGAGGATCTATAAGGCTCTAAGCGAGGTAAGATTGACTCCAGTTGAGGATTACCTGAAGAAGTATCCGCACATGCTAAGCGGCGGGCAACAGCAAAGACTTGTGATCGCAAGGGCAATAATACTGAATCCGAAGCTAATAATCGCCGATGAACCCGTCTCAATGCTCGATGCATCAGTGAGGATCGAGATACTGACGTTGCTAAGAGAATTGCAGAGGAGACATAATCTGAGCATAATCTATATCACGCATGACCTCTCGACAACGAGGTATTTCTCAGAGTGGATATACGTAATGTATGCTGGAAAGATAATCGAGAAGGGCCTGACTGGAGAGCTACTGAAGAATCCTCTACATCCATATACGAAGTCTCTGTTGCAGGCAATTCCAGATCCGGATGCAAAGAATAGATTCGTGATCAGAGAGATACCTCCAGGAGAGCCTCCAAGCCTAGTTAATCCGCCAAGCGGATGCAGATTCCATCCGAGATGCATATGTGCAAAGAAGGGACTCTGCAACGTAAAGGAGCCCCCTGAATTCGAGGCCGAAAAAGGACATCTCGTGAGTTGCTGGCTCTATGCAGATTCGGAAGAATAAGATTTACATGCAGATAATCGTTGGCGCAGTATTCGTGATAACGAGTTTCCTAGTATCCTTATTAATGGTTATCGGGGTGATCGAAAAGAGCTATCTGCTCTCATTCATTGCATACTCATTCTCGCTGGCAGGCGTGGCATTGGGATTAATAGCCGTCTATGAAATTGTATTCCCAGAGAAGAAGAGGCGGTCCTAAGGGGCTTTAGGGCTTCCGGGCAGAAGCTCCCTTAATCTTCTAAGCGACCTAAGTCTTTCCTTATCGTTTAACTTAGCCTCCTCAATTGCATGCTTCAATATGCGGATAGACTCGTCCATGGCCCTTCGATCAACTGGAAATGGAACCCCATCCTTTCCTCCATACGCAAATGAGTATTTCACAGGATCCCTCCAGGACGGTTCCTCGCCGTAAATCAGCTCCGATATTAAGGCTAACCCCCTAACGGTTGCCGGTCCAACACCCCTTATGCCAAGTAGCTCCTCGTAATTTCTAGGCTGAAACTCATAGGCCCTCTTCACCGCATCCCAATTTATCCGAAGAGGCATCGAAAGAAACTTCACCTTAAACTTCCCGGCAGGCTCATCCATTGGCATCCACTCATCAAGGATCCTCTGACTTGACCTCTGAAGGAGACGCAGATTCCTAGAGAGCCTCCTCGGATCCTCCTTAACAATATCAACTGTCGTCCTTCTGCATCCTTCGCTCGCCCTCGCCGTCATATCTAATACGCATGGCATTTTATGCTCGCTAATAATCGCCGAGTGAGGCTCAACAACAAAACTCTTAATGTTCTCTGAGAGCCAATGATACCTCCTAGCCGTTCTGTCCTCAGTATTCATTCCCTGCTGTATGACCGTCCACTTCCCATCCTCAGTCATAAAGAATGCATGATGATAGAGTTGATACCCATCTTGAAGGGCTGAATTATCAACCTTAGCGCTCATCCTACTCGCGTATACCATCTCATCGATCCTGCTGGTTGATAAGCCGAGCTTCTCTCCAGCCGAGAGAATCTCTGATGGAGCCATCCTGGATACTCTGCCCTTACCGCCGCAAACCGCCAACCCAAACTCAGAAGGGTCAATTGCGGACTTAAGAACCCCCGTAAGAACGGTCGTTAAACCTGATGAATGCCAATCATAACCTAAAACACAGCCTAAAGCCTGAAACCAGTAGGGATCGGCCAGTCTCCTAAGAAATAGATCCCTTCCATACTCGTCGATTATCACGGTTACAATGCAGTTGGCTAGTTTAATCATCCTCTTCACAAGCCATGCTGGAGCCCTCCCACCATGCAGTGGAAGCTCAGCGAATCCAGCCCTCTTCAAATCGTCTCACAAATAAATGATTTGCAGCCGCACCTTTAAATTTAATCTGAATCTACGGCGTGTTTTCATGTCTCAAGTTTACCTCCTTATCAGCAGGCGGCCCCAACGATCAATCTCCCCACGCTTTATTCGAGTAGTCGATATGGGCACGTGATCCTCTGCTGGAACCATATCTATAACTATGACCTTAATCGGCGGAAGACCCCGCTTCATTCTGAGAATATTAATCTTGTAAGCGCCGGCCTCAGTTTCTCGGCTGACAACGATGGCCTCTATCTCCGGGCTTGTAGCAGCTGGCCCGCATGGATCATTGAGGGGCATAATCTCAGCTCTATGTAGGAGGCCTTTCTCCCTCAAGAAGCGTCTAAGCATATTTAATCGCACATGATAAGGCGATACCTCATGCTCCTTCCCAAGCTTCGCTGCGAATTCATCGGTGGTCAATCCAATCCAGACTATATCGCCGACTTCAAACGCCCTCTCTAGGAGGGCCTTATGCCCCTTATGCAGCTCATCGAACGTCCCGCCGACCCCAACTACCCTAAATTTACGTCTCAACTGTCAATTCCTGCCCTATCCACCGGATAGGCAGAGATCTCTATTTATGAATTACTTCTAAACAGTATTGACAAGTATGGACAATTCATAGAAAATTCTTATAGATTGCGAGAAAATGAAGGGGATATAAATGTGATCTCGACGAGAGGATCAGATTGGCTGGATCAAATGACAACCTTATGGAATTATCCGCGGCAAAGAAGCTCTCACTTATCTCTGTAAATGCCGCCCTTTACGCCGTTGCTATCGCCGTGACATCCCCCATCCCAACGCCCTGGGGGGTTGGGCATTTCCGTCCGGGAGTCGTAATTCCAGCTTTCTTTTCAGTAGTCTTCGGTCCATTCATAGGAGGCGTTGGAGCCGCAATAGGATGCTTCATAGGGGACTTCGCCCTCTCCTTCTTCGGATTAACAACTCCACTACTAAGTCTAATAGCAGGCGTCCCCGGAAATCTTATTGGATTTTACGTCCTTGGATACTTAATTTCAAAGTGGAGAAGTTTATCTGCATTCATAATGAGTAGCTTCATCGCCCTGCTCATTGGAAATCTGGTTGCGGCACTTGGGGTCCTAGCATACTTCTGGTTTATAGTTCCGAGCTGGGCTCCCCTACCGTTAAATGTGAAGTTTGCCATAACAGCGGGCCTCACCTTGTTCTGGCTTGTAACCATGATAATCTTCATGGTTCCCCTAGTTCCAGTAATAATCAGATGTGTTAAGCCCTCATTGGAGAGGATGGGATTTGAGGGAGACTGTGATCTGGTTTGGGAGAAGCCCATGGACATTATAAAGTCCTCTTTAGCGATCGCCATGATACTAATGGCGATATACTGCCTAACATCATTGATTCCTAGCGGAAGGATGATATTCGCCGGCAAACTCCCGCCAGAAACATTACTGTTAGGCTCAGCTGCGACGATAGCTTCCGGATTGACATTCGCATATCTAATAAAAAGGGCTAGAAAAATAACAGGGCACTGGAAGAATCAATAATGATCGTTGGGATAGATGTAGGTGCATATCTGACAAAGGGCGTCTTAATAGAGAATGATAAGATACTTAAGAAATTTTCAATCGTAACGGATGAGAAGGCCAAGTCAGCCCTAAAGACCTTAAAGATCCTACTTGATGAACGCTCAGACTCAGTTCAGGCAGTTGGGATCTCGGGTGGAGGATCCAGGAAAATTAAGCGTGATCTTCTAGGCCTTCCAACAGTGAAGGTCGATGAGATACAGGCTATTGGACTTGGGGGATTAATGCTATCCAAGAGAAAGGAGGCTCTAATAGTTAATGCTGGAACTGGAACGGCGATAGTTGCAGCATACGATACTGGAAAGAGGATAGTGCATGTGGGCGGAACAGGAGTTGGAGGGGGAACGCTGCTTGGACTCTCGATGAGAATGCTCGGAACATGCGATTTCCGGGAGATCGAAGAATTAGCCATCAATGGAGATCCCGGTAAAGTCGATCTGAAAGTCTCAGATATAGTTGGAGGACCGATCGGAATAGTTCCATCTGAGGCGACAGCCTCGAACTTTGGGAGGATAAAGGCCGAGGCATCCAGGGAAGATGTGTCGGCTGGAATCTTCAATATGGTCTGTCAGGTGATAGGGGTTGTCGGGGCTATGGCTGCTAAAGCCTACGGCCTAAGTAATAGCGTCGTCGTTACTGGCGGACTTGTCAGAAGCAAATTGGCATCAGAGATAATAGAGGATACTATGGGACTATTTGGGATAGAGCCGATAATACCGGAGAATGGGGAGTATTGCACGGCGATTGGAGCAGCCCGGTTTCTCCTAAAAAGATGACGTAGAGTCTCACTTCTCAATTATCAGACTTAAGGACGGCTCATCCCTTCTTATCCTTGAAAATCCAGCGGATCTAAGTCTCCTTATTATGCCCTTAACGTATCTTTTCCCCTGCCTAATGCCGGGTCTGCCGACGTAATGTAGGATTCTGCCATTCACTCTGAGTATGCGGTGGAGCTGCCTATAAAACTCCAGCGAGTATAATTCTGGGGCAATCGAGATTCTAGGGGGATCGTGGATTATAAAGTTGAAGTATCCATCCCTAAATTTCCTTACTTCCTGAAAGGTATCTCCAACGATCAATTCTATCTTCTTATTCTCGAACAGGTCCCTTGAGTATGGATTCTTCCTTGCGATGAATATGACATTCTCATCCTTCTCAATCGTGATAACCCTCCTAACGTTTTTGTTCCTCGCGGCTAATATCGCAGTATAACCCAATCCAGTGCATGAGTCCAGAATAGTCCCGTAGATCCTCCCCAACGCTCTAATCTTCAATAAAGCATCCATCTTCGGATCAACGGTGTCGGCCCTATGCATGCGAATCCCGGATATCTCGAGATAAGGCCAAGTCTTTGTTTTAACTAGCCTATAAAACTTCCCGGTCTTCTCGCTGTAAAATCTAATATAGACCGTGCATTCTTCCTTCATGATCAATTTAAGTATGGGGTTCTTGAAGAAAAATCTTCAGATATAAGGCATATAAATTTAAATTGAACCACTATCATCATCTATCTAGCTGCCCAAAAGGGCTGAAGATTCTTCATTTACAGCCTTGGCTTCGGAGAAGATGATGGAAAAGACAGTTCAGGACGAGAAGATCAGAACTATGCGTCTCCTGATGGAGATGATTAAGGAGGCCAAAAGGGCCTCCCATAGAAGGCTAGTTGTTACTGTTAATGGTGGATCAGAGGATGTCGTTGCGTTCCTAATTCAGGCATATTGTGAACTCAGCGGCAGAAATGAGACGAGCGTGGTCTACGTTACCTATGAGAATTGTAGCTCGAACTTTAAGTCCCTAACCGAAAAGATTGAGGAGTTAGGATTATCACATAAGAATCTAAACTTAAAATCGTACGTTTATGCGGAGAGTGATCGTCTGCTTGGAACGACAAACGACCTTCTCATCCTAGATATGAGCCGTGGAGCAAGACCGAATGATATAGGCAGACTAGTAGAGACCGTTAAGGGAGGAGGCCTAATAATACTATATAATCTCAGTTTGAATGTTGATAAGCACTGGGAGACTAGTATCCATAAGAAGCTCACTGTTCCGCCATACGGCCCTGAAGATATCAACGTAAGATTCGAAAGATACTTTATTCGGAGACTCCTCGAAACGAGGGGAGTTTGGATCCTCGACGGATGGCGGATCATTAAGGGTGAATTACTGAATCCGCCGAAGAGCGTCAGGAAGAAACCACAGATCCCGAGGCAGAGTAGAGTTCCAAGGAGGATCCATAAACTAGCCCTCACTCAAGAGCAGTGTGATGCCCTTCAAAAATTGGAGGAGGTTGCCCATGAGAGGGGAAGAAGCGTTCTGGTGATAATCTCGAATCGTGGTAGGGGAAAATCTGCCCTATTAGGGCTTGGAGCAGCAACCCTGCTATATCTTGGGGCGAAAAGAATTCTGGTTACGGCTCCAAATAGGGAGGAGACTCAAGTGATCTTCGAGATGGCTGAGAAAAGCCTAAAGGAGATGGATGAGAAGGTTTCAAGGGAATTCAGCGAAAAGTGGACGTCTAGAATAAAGTGTAAGTTCGGAGTCTTAGAGTTTGAGCATCCTCATAGGGCGCTTGGAGAGAAAGCCGATGTATTGATGGTTGATGAGGCAGCAAGCATACCCGTCCCATTACTCTTCAAGTTCATCCAGAGATTCCGCAAGGTTATCTTCGCCTCAACGATACATGGCTATGAAGGAGCCGGCAGAGGATTCTCCCTTAGATTCCTAAAGGCCCTTGAGGAGAATAAGGGGATCAATCTGCATCGTATCGAATTGAGGGAGCCTATAAGGTATGCGCTTGGAGATCCAGTTGAGGAATGGCTCTATAAGGCTCTCCTTCTCGACGCTGAACCTGCGGAGGTCGATGAGGAAGAAGTTAAAATGGAGGATCTCACCTATGAGAAGGTTGATCTGGACTTATGGTTTGGGGGAGAGGAGGAGAAATTACGGGAGTTCATTGGGATATACGTGCTTGCGCATTATAGGAATAGACCAGATGACCTTCTCATATTAGGAGATGCGCCGCATCATTCAGCGCGCATCGTGAAGACAAGGACTGGCAAGATAATAGCTGCATTGCACCTAGCAGAGGAGGGGAGGATGCCTGATGAATTTGCAAATCTAATATTGACGGGTAACCCTCCCTCCGGAAATATGATCCCATCATGCATAGTCAAGTATTATCCGCCATACAAGGGCTTCATGAAGCTTTCGGGATTAAGGATCGTGAGGATAGCGGTTCATCCGAATTTTATGAGGCGGGGAATAGGCAGCTTCGCCCTGAAGAATCTATGCGAGGAGGCTAAAAATGAGGGTTTCGACTGGATAGGAGCCGGGTTTGGAGCGGACAAGCCCCTACTGAACTTTTGGCTGAAGAATGGATTTGTGCCAGTTCATATAAGTCCAATGAGAAATATGGTCTCAGGAGAGTTCAGTGTGATACTCGTTAAGCCACTGAATGAGAAGACAGAGAGGATAATCTGGGAGATATATAGGGATTTCAAGGTGAGATTCCTGGAGGCCCTCTCAGACGTATATTATAACTTGGATCCCTACGTAGCCGCAAGTCTCCTAAATGTTCAAGGAGTAGACTTTCTGGGGCAGTCGGGACTAACTCAATCTCAGAGGGATAGGCTTAAGGAGTATGTGCAGGGAAGCTTAACCTATGAGGGTGCATGTGACGCTGTCAAACGAATCTTATTCACGCACTTTCTGAGCTCAGGAAGGCATAGGCTGAGATTGGAACTTAAATCTGAAGTCGAACTCATTTGTAGATGTTTACAATGCAGATCTTGGGATAAGACAGCTGAGATCGTTAAGGCTCATCCATCTGAGGTAAAGAGCGATTTAAGAGTTAATGTTGGAAGGCTGGTAGCCCATTATGAAGCAGCTTAATTTTAAGAAGGAATACAAGGAGAGATTGCTGAGCGGACGAAAATTAACGACTATAAGGATGAATACCAACTTGAAGCCTAAAGATCTAGTAGAGATAGTTGTTGGAGGGGAGAGCTGCGGATACGCGAGGATAAAGAGCATAGTGCGAAAGAGGATCTCGGAGATAAGCAATAAAGATGCGAGAAGGGACGGCTTCAAAAACAAGAAGGAACTTTTGAGGGCATTAAAGAAGATATATGGAAGAATAACTCCTGAAACCAAAGTCTACATAATAAGGTTTGAGAGGGAAGACCTTTAAGGCTTAATGCTTCACAGGCCTAAAATAGTATCTTGGCCATCTAGGCCAATCCTCAACTGCAGGCTCAAAGGACAATTCTAGCTCCATTCCAATATGGATCTCCCCGTGATCGACATCTCTTATCATCCCTGGAAGGCGAAGTCCATCCTCAAACTCAACTATACCGTATGCGTATGGGACGAATTGCTGAAATCTCTCCGGAGCAACATGAATGATTGTATACGTAACCAATCTTCCAATCGGCTTTAGACTTATCCACTCGAGTTTTCTCGAGTAACAGTTCGTGCAGACTGGTTTTGGAGGCATATACTTTGCTCCGCAGTTCCTGCATCGAACAGCCATCAGCCTTCCCTCGGATAGAAAACTATACCATTGCTCGATCGTGAATGGCTGAGCCTCAGCCACTACATCTCCCCCCTAAGTATATGAACGAAGCATGAAGCTCCGCTCCCGCCCACATTATGCGTCAAACCGATCCTGCATCCATCAATCTGCCTCTTGTCGGCCTGTCCCGTCAACTGCAGATATATCTCGTATATCTGCGCGATTCCAGTCGCTCCGACAGGGTGACCCTTAGCCTTCAGTCCCCCGCTTGTATTGACTGGAAGTTCACCGTTAAGCATTGGAGTTCCATCCTCAATGAATCTTCCACCCTCACCTGGCTTGCAGAATCCAAGGTCCTCGTAGGCCATGATCTCCGCGATTGTGAAGCAGTCATGAACCTCGGCGACGTCAATGTCTTTAGGCTCTAACCCGGCCATTTCATACGCCTCCTTAGCAGCCCTCCTCGTCGCCATTAGACTCGTCAGATCATCCCTCTCAAATAATCCAAGCGCGTCGCTTCCATGTCCCGAACCGATTATGTAAACTGGCGTCTCAGTGAACTTCTTGGCGATATCAGGCCTCGTTATGATGGCGCAGCTCGCCCCATCCGAGATTAATGAGCAGTCATATAGCTTCAGCGGATAAGCGATCATCCTGGAACTTAAGACCTTATCTAAAGTGACTTCCCTCTGAAGATGAGCCTTCGGATTCAACGCTCCATTATGATGATTCTTAACTGCAACCAGCCCCATCTGCTCCTCGCTTGTCCCATACTTATGCATGTGCGCCACGGCCATTAGAGCGTATAATCCGGGGAAAGTCACGCCTGTCCACTGCTCAAATGGGAAGTCAGCCGCCATACCAAGGAACTCGGTTGCCTCCGGAGTTGTCCTCTTAGTCATCTTCTCAACTCCCCCGACCAACACGACATCATACGTGCCAGAGAGGATGCTGAATATCCCCAGTCTCAGGGCAGCGGCTGAAGATGCGCATGCAACCTCAGTCCTAATCGCGGGGGCCGGGAGGAGACCGGTCGAGTGAGAGAGCATCGGAGCCACATGTCCCTGATGCTCAAATGCCTCACTCATCATCCCAACAAATACAGCGTCAATATCCCTCTTTGGATCTAGGTTTGGACATCTACGGAAGGCCTCATCTACAGCCTCGATGAAGAGATCCCTTCCGGTATAAGCGTCCATTCTACCAAACTTTGAGAGTCCAGCCGAGACAACCGCTACTAAGGGCTTACCCCTCAAACCCTCTCCCCACACAAATTAAATAATGTAGAATCTTTTATGCCGCCTCAGTAATATATCTTTAGTGCATATTAGGCAAAACTAATAAGTCTCCCCAATTGAACCAATAATATCGATGCCCCGGTAGCTCAGTGGTTAGAGCAACGGCCTTGTATCCAACGCGGATGGAGAGCCGTAGGTCGCGGGTTCAAATCCCGCCCGGGGCTCCATTCAATCGGGTCTGAAGCCCTAAAGACGCCCTGTATATAATCAGGCTTTTAGAGACTTGACGAGAACATAAATGAAGACTTTTGATTAATCTCATCCGAAAGTTGATAAAAGCTCCTTAATGTTTACTTTTTCCAAGAAATTTAAACGATAACATGCATTCGCTCTAGGGCTCCAAAGAATTTAAAACTCTGTGAGGGCTAATTGATTTGTGATGATAGTGGTACGCCATGTGTGATATTAATTAAAGCTAAGGTTTTAGTGGTCCTTTTTGGATCTTAATGGTTAGGATGAAACTTGAATTTGTAAGCTTCGCCGAGGATTTAATGGTTAAATTCGCCTATAAGACTGGGCTTTCTTCGGATCTAAAGCCTAGAAGATACCTATGGACTGATGCGTTTGCAGTATGCAATTTCCTCGGATTGTTCACCATTACTGGCGATGAGAGATTCAAGCGTTTAGCGCTGAGATTGGTTGATCAGGTCCATTATGTGCTGGGTCGGCATCGAGAGGATGATCCTAGAAGCGGCTGGATAAGCGGCTTAGATGAGGAGGAGGGAAAGAGGCACCCTACGACGGGAGGCTTGAGGATAGGTAAGAGGCTGCCGGAGAGGGGACCTGAGGAGCCGTTCATCGAGGCTTTAGAGTGGGAGAGGGACGGGCAATATTACCATTATTTAACTAAGTGGATGCATGCACTCAATAGGGTTAGTCAGGTAACTGGCAACATGACCTATAATTTATGGGCTGTTGAACTCGCTAAGAAGGCTCATTCATCCTTCATCTACGAGGCTCCGAACGGCAAAAAACGAATGTACTGGAAGATGAGCATCGATCTTTCACGTCCACTCGTAACCTCTATGGGCCAGCACGATCCGCTTGACGGCTTCGTCATGTATAATGAGATTCAGGCGTACGCCCCGAAAGATCCAAGATGGCCGAGCCTAAGGGATGAGATTGAAGAATTACTCGAGATCTGCGATGATATGGACTGGACAACAAGCGACCCGCTTGGTATCGGATGTCTACTTTGGAATGCCTATATACTTGCCAGATTAATCGAGAGCGGCCATTTAAACCATCTTGATCTACTAATGGACATATTAGATTCTTCGCTTCTCAGCCTAGAACTTTATTTATCAACCGATCCAATGAGTTCTCCGCCTAGTACGAGATTAGCATTTAGGGAGCTTGGCTTATCTATAGGGCTTAAGGCCGCCATTAAATTGCAGAGATTAGTCATGCGTGAGCCGAGATTCTCAAAGAATAAGGAGATATGCTCAACAGTTAAAAGCCTTACATATTATAAGTGGCTGAGCGATCAGATTGACGGGTTCTGGCTTAAACCAGCGAGTAGAGAAAGCCGCAATTGGAAGGAGCATGAAGATATTAATATGGTGATGCTGGCGACAAGCCTAGCTCCAGACGGATTTCTCGGAGCCTAAAACTTTATAGTTAGATCGGCTCATACAAAAGTTTCATGAAGTTCGAATTAAAGAGCTTCACATTCTTGTTTTTATACCAGATCTTATGCTTACGCTTCTAGATCTAGTTGGTATAGATATTTGATTAATGTATTCTATGTTGAACTTCGATTCAAACTCCGTGCTTGGCTCCTCGAGCTCCCTTATACAGCCCGGATCAGGCGCGAGATAATCCCCAAAGTATGCGTAGGCTCTAGCCCTGCATCCACCGCAGACATTCCTGTATTCGCAGCGGCCGCATCTCCCTTTAAGTCTGTCGCGATCCCTAAGGTCATTTAGAACCTTAGAGTTTAACCAGATCTCCCTTAAACTCTGCCTTCTAAGGTCTCCTACTACGATGGGCATGAAGACGCATGGGGTGACTAGGCCGTTCGGCTGTATCGCACAATAGAGTCTTCCAGCTCCGCATCCTCCCAAGAAATCGGCCAGTTGCTTCGCTTTCCCATGGAATTCCAGTGCTGCAAAGTGTGTTGGCGAGAGCATATCTTCCCCTTCGATCCGTGACTGTTGTAGGCATACTCTCGAGAATTGGGGAGCCGTGCAGAGGGCCTCTATACCTCCGCTAACCAGCTCTCTATAGAGATACTTCATCAGATTCTCCCTCTCAGTGGGGGCGAGGTCCAAATGGGCTATCTCCTCTCCCTTCCCTGTTGGTATAAAATTGAATATTATTATTCTCCTCACGCCTAGTCTCTTAGCCAGATCGATTATTCTCGGAATCTCCTTTAGATTATGCTTCGTGGCAGTTGTGGCTATACACGTGTATAAATCAGCCTCTACAGCATTCTTAATGCCTTGCAGGGTTTTCTCGAAGCATCCTTCAACGCCCCTGAAGGACTCATGGGTCTCCTTCGTCGCTCCGTCAAGACTTACCTCAACATATTTAACTCCGGATCTCTTCATTCTCGCGATTGTTTTCTTCGTCAGTAACGTTCCATTCGTTGCGACTGAAATATACATTCCTTTTTCATAGGCGTATTTTGCAACTTCATAGAAGTCCCTGCGCATCAATGGCTCCCCGCCGGAGAAGGCCAGTGCTGAGACATTATTCTCATCGAGTTGATCCACGATTGCGAGTCTTTCCTCGGTTGTCAACTCGTCTGGAGTCGGCTTGTCAGCGCGTTGATAACAATGTTTACATTTTAGGTTGCATGCATTAGTATAGTTCCAGACTACAAGAAACGGTGCTGGGGTTATATAGGGCCTTGTTACGCCATATCTCCCTATGCCGTTCAGCACGTTGATTATACCCTTCCTAAAATATGGAACTTTAAGGGCGCTTACGACTTCTTCCTCATCGATATCAAATGTTATACATCCAATCCTAATTGCATTCTTGATGAGGCCCGAAAATATTATTCTGCCAACGGAGCGATCTCCACTCTTCTCGCCGATAAAATCATTAATTGCGGCTTCCAAGTAGCTCTCTCCGCTTCTTAAGTAGTGATCTCCTGAGAAGCGGATTATAAAGCGAAGTAGGGGATTATCAAGTATTGAAAGGAAAGTTTTAACAGAAGCGGAGTCTGAATCCTCCGTAATCGTTTACCCCCTCTACTCCAATTTTTGGCAGTATTTATTAACTTTTTGTTTAAGATTTAATCAATGATATCCGATGAATTAGTTTCTCCAAAAATAGCTAGATTTGCGATTTCATAATTTTATCTAAAGAGGGCCTCTATAGTATATTGTAGCTGGGCATCCGACGCATTTATCAGCCTTGTATCTCTCGCACGCATCACACTTAACCCTGCATGGAGTGATCTTCTTATCTTTAGTTACAAGATTCATACGCACCTTCAGATACGGCGAGAAAAAGATCGTTCCTATAGGGTAGAATTCTGTTCTCCTAACTCCATCGCTGCATCTTAGGCTGCACTTCTCCATCGATTCGCTCTCGAGGGTATCCTTATCCTCAGCGATGACTAAAGCGGCCAAGTTATAGCCAGCAAAGAGCGTAAACATATTTACGATTCTCGGGCAATCTTTAAATTTTTCTAGGCACCGATTCAACGCTTCGCGGCTTTCAAATTCAAGTAGAATCAGAGCAGCATAGAGACCGAGCTTATCGACGTTTATATCAGCCGAGACCCTTATCAACCCCGTGGAGAGCATCTTTTGAACTCGCCGCTTAGCTCCCATTATCGTATAGCCTATAGCCCTCCCCAAATCTACATACGATGACCTTCCGTCCTTTAGGAGCTCCGTTATAATCTTTCTGTCCACATCGTCTATCTTCATCTTGAATCACGAGGTGATTATTTATTAAACATATCCAATTAAAATAAA
Organism: uncultured Candidatus Bathyarchaeia archaeon; assembly: GCA_964508155.1. Lineage (GTDB taxonomy): Archaea > Thermoproteota > Bathyarchaeia > Bathyarchaeales > DTEX01 > B63. The sequence continues at coordinate 79,381 of CAZDRE010000001.1, read as the reverse complement.
GTAATATTTAAATTTGCTTTTCATTAAATGCTTCAAAAGGCTAAGAAGAAGAGAACTGAATGATACATTCCACATAAAAGCTTATATTTTCAGTTTGTTTGCAAATTATGGATGGTTATGGATGTTGCGATAGATGTGAGAGGCTTAACGAAGCGCTACGGCGATGTTCTAGCCGTTGATCACATAGGTTTCAAAGTTAGAGGAGGCGAGGTTTTCGGTTTTTTAGGCCCAAATGGTGCTGGAAAGACGACTACGATAAGGATGTTGATTGGCATTTTGAAGCCCGATGAAGGCTCAGCAATAGTTAATGGCTTCGATATTGTGGAGGATCCATTAAGTGTCAGAGAGCATATAGGCGTTGTCCCCGAGGTCTCTAATGCCTACGTCGATTTCTCAGCATGGGAGAATCTGATGTTCATAGGCGAATTGTATGGTGTTCCTAAGAGTGAGCGGGTGGAGAGGGCTATAAGGCTACTCAAGGATTTCGGACTATACGATGTACGGGATAGAATCGTTAGGGGATTCTCGAGGGGGATGAAACAGAGACTTCTGCTTTGCATGGCGCTTATCGGCGATCCGGAGATAATATTCTTGGATGAACCTACAAGCGGGTTGGATGTTGAGAGCAGAAGGGTCGTATGGGATAGGATCCGCGAGGAGAATGCGAACGGGAAGACCATATTCCTCTCAACGCATAATATGGATGAGGCTCAAAGGCTATGTCATAGAATAGCAATAATAAATCATGGAAGGATCGCTGCGATAGATACTCCTGAAGGGCTTAGAGCGCAAAGCATGGAGCTTCAATGCGTCGAGGTAACCTTCAATATGCCTGTTGACTCGGAAGAGTTCTTGAGCGGATGCGAAATATCAAAGATATTGGTCTCCGGAAGGAAGGTTAAGATTTACACGGCGGATCCATCATCGGTTATAGAGTTCGCTGTTGATTATGCCAAGAAAAGAGGATTGAGAATTCTCAGTTTAAATACGCTATTGCCATCGCTTGAGGACGTCTTTCTAAAATTAGTGAGGCAGCATAGAGGTGAAACCGTATGAATCGAGTATTCATTCAACTGAAGAGGTCATTTGCTGTTACAAAAAAGAATATTAGAATATATTATTTGAAGGGTCCCGTGATAATCTTCGGTCTGCTACTCCCCTTCTTCCTTTTCCTAGCATACATAGTAGGGAGGAATATGTCCATTAAGGAACTTTTGCCCGGCTTAATTAGCATGACGGTATTCTTTACGGCTACGTCAGTAGGGCCATCCATAATGCCCTGGGAGACTCGATCAAGGACTTTGGAGAGGCTTCTCTGCTGTCCAATCTCAGTATGGGCGATACTATTGGGGGACATGTTGTCATCATTCATATTTGGACTTGCAATATCCATAATTCCATTAATTTCAACCATAATCCTAGGCGTTGATATATTAAACTTTTCAGTTCTGCTTTTAGGCTTGATCTTAGCGGCCTTCTGCTTTTCCACCCTCAGCGTTCTACTCTCGGCTTATCCCCCCTCGGATATTCCAGCAACTGCTATGATGCTCTCTACACTCGTTAAGTTTCCTTTGATCTTCATCAGTGGAGTCTTCATGCCGATCAGGCAGATGCCAGCTTGGGGCAAGATAATAGCCTCATTCTCGCCGCTTACGTACTTCACGGATATGGCGAGGCATCTAATCCTCAATTGTGGATACTATCCACTATTGCTGGACTTCGCGATGATTCCCATTTTTACGGTAATATTCCTCATTGCGTCAATAAGGGTTCACGAGAAAACTTTAATGAAGAGGATAAGTTTGATAGGGTAAAATTACTCAGATAAAAAGAGCCGCCGTGAAACCTCCTAGTATGGCTGACATATCCCTCTGGCTTCAGGGAAATCTCATTTTTACATTTAAAATTGAGGTGGTTAGAATTGAACGGTGAGTTTTGAGCCACTTTCTATCGAGACGGGCTTGGCAAATATTATTTCGTTATTGCATCTCTCAAAATCGACTCTTCTCCTTCCAACAAGCACTTCTTTAATCTCCCTGCCCTCTAGGAAGGGCAGGCTTAAAATCTTAATCTTTAATCTTCCATATTGAACGTGGATTGTAATGGAGCTCCGATTTATCTCAAAGTTTCCCCAGCCCGTTCCTAGACACCAGAAGCATCTGAAATGACCATTGATCAATCTCGGAGGATCTATCTCTATTCTGAGGTTAACCATGTCGAATTTTAATCCGCTGAGTGCTAGGAGAAGCGCGTAAGAGGACATTGAACGGGCATAGTTGCTTCCACATTCAAATTCATTCCATGGATTCCTCTTCTCTCCGTCGAATCTGTCACGGACGGCCTTAACGATCTCTAACCCTTCTTCTATGAGTCCCTCCTGTATCATCAAGCTTGCAATAGCATATTCGCAGCCTGGCCATGTCTCCTCAGCGTACAGAATGGGGATGACTGGCTTATATTTACCTTTTGGCCATTCGCATATGACAACTCCTCTCTCATCATTTAGGCTGAAGACACGGCATGGATTCTCGAATTCCCTCATGCTCTTAAAGTTGTATTTGTATATTGATTTTAGCGCTTTCTTAATGTGTTTTTTATTGAAGATCTCGCCTAAACTGCAGATGTTAGCGTGCCATTGCGCCAGAACCTGATCGACTCCGCAGCCTTCTCCTATTTGATACTTTATCTCTCCATGCTCATCATCCCAGTAGGCGTCTATGACATTAGGGTCTTTGTGCTGGAACCTTTCTAGGATCGATCTACTCCGTAGATTGATGAGTTGATGATAATATTCGCCGTTAAAGAGGTTCTTGTCAACCCACCTCTTGCCCCTACTGAATAAGTTCAGGTACTCTTTGGCCTTCTTAGCTTCTTCTAGATACTCAGCCATCTCAGCCCCGGCTTTTAAGGCTGCTAGGTAGAAGCCATTCAACCAAGAGTTAGGACCGAAGAGCTCCCTATCGCATGTGTGATGCTGCCTCCCCTCCAAGACACCGTCCTTATTTGAATCCCACTTATCCTCATTCGTCTCGGCCCAGGCGTACTTGATAGATCTCTTTATGGAATCCCAATTCGATCTAAGCCAATCATCATCTCCAGTGAGCTTCCAGTAAAGGTAGGCTCTTATCACGCTGCCGAACTGTCCATCCACTGCGGCTCGTGAAGATCTCCTTTGTCCCCTGCCAAGCGGCAGCTGGAGGCGGAAGATGATCCTTCCATCCTCCAGCTGATCGTACTTGTAGTGTAGATCCCACATTGAGCGGTCGAGCTTTGGAAATAGAAAGGCGGGAGCATAAGCATAACTCCATACATGCATGCAGCTTCCTTCGCAGCATCCCGATCTTGCACGGCACCCCTCAAATCCATAGAGGGATCCGTCTTCAAGCCGGAGGACCGTGGGGGTCTTAAGAATCGAGATATTCGCTGAGATGGCATCGATCACGAATGGAGGTAAAGTTGAGGAGAACAGGCTGTCTCTGAACTTCCTCGTCTCCCCATATAGTCTATCCCAATTTTTGAGGCAGTAAACGGCTGTCTCAACCGAGTTACCGAAGACGGTTGCATAATAGTTCTTCCATGTTCTGCGTTTCTCAAGTCCCCTAACTTCAGGGTTCCAGTAATTGTAGCAATTTGGAAATCTCCAGCATATAACGAATCTGGCTCTTCCTTTCTCTCCCGGCTTCATCTCAATGTGGGCTGCTAGGGAGGAATGATCCTGTATTCCCCTCATAGGCTTAGGATAACAGCGATTCTTTAGTCTGCCAGGTGATGTGAAGTCTCTCCAATAGACATGCATGGAATCGAACATTTCCCCTCTAAACCAATATTCTTGGTAGCTGACATTCTCTGAGTCGGTGGCTATTGTTATCTCCCCGAATTTCACATCATCCTCCTCGAGTCTATTCGATGTCATCCTTATGAATTGGGTTCCCTCACGCTTCCCATACGTGTTCACAGTGGTTCCGGCAGGCAGAGGATTTTGAACCGAAAGGCAAATTGTGTATGTAATAGTCTCCTCTGATGTGTTTTGAACCTCAATCTCAAAGAAGGCTGACGGTATGCTTGAATCTAAATCGTTAAGTGGAATGTACGGGTTAAATGCTGTCATCTTAACCTTTCCAGGGAATCTACTATCCCTAAACCTTAAAGTTGCAATCGGATAGGTTCCCTCGAACTCTACCTCCCTAAAGTGGGGTAAACCAGCCAAGTAGCCTCTAGGAGGCCCGAAGCCAAATGACTCGGAGCCCCGTCCAAGAACTTCGCCGGAATATGGAGGGGGCAAATCGCCAGTTAAGACTCTTGCATCCAGAACTGCTCCTTTTGCCTCAGCCTTAACGGCAAAATGTGAAAGACCATTTACACTCCCCTTATTCGGCCTATTAAAGATCTCCCAGTCGATAAGCCTTCCATTTCCAGCGAGGCCTATGCAGCCAGTCCCTATACCACCTATGGGAAAAGATATCTCCCTTAATCGATTTCCCGTATAAAGAAAGTATTTGGCAACATCTCCGAGAGGGCTCCGAAAAGATGATCCGCTCATAACCACTCATCCCGGAACATTCAATTTTCCTTTACAGATTAAAGCCTTTCTCGGAGGGGATGGAGAAGTAAGTTGGCATGGTACACTTAAGTGTTTAAATAGACCATCTATCAGACATAATAGCACCCTTCGCTTCACAGCGTGAAGATTGCTGATATTGAGGCTTTCGAAAAGGAAGCGTACTTTATATAGAAATTTTTTCTTCGCGCCTGCGCGGCAAAGTTTCCATCCGTGGATCGATCTAAACTCGGAAGTGCATTTCATGCTTTTAAAGGAGCATACTTCGAGGATGAGACACGAAGCATGTCTATAACATTCGGGGAGTATTAAGCCTTAGGTTGTAGCTTCCCCTCTAAATGTTTAAATTGGATCGGAGGAGTTATTAGATGCGGTGATCAAACGTGGGGCTCATCAAGGTTAAGTTCGGGATCTTCAATCCTCTGGCTCCGAAGGGAAGCGTTGAATGGGAGGGGATCGTTGATACTGGAGCCATGTACAGCGTCATTCCACGAAAGATACTCGAGGAGCTGGAGGTTAAACCCCTCGAAAGGAGGAAGTTCAGAGCCTTCGGCGGATATATCGAGAGGGATATAGGGGAGGTTGGGATTGAGCTCATGGGAAGGCGGCGTACGGTCACTGTGATTATGGGCGAGGAGGAGGACATAACGGTGCTGGGAGTAACAGCTTTAGAGGCCTTCGGGCTTGAGGTAGACCCGGTAAAGGGTACACTCAGAGAAGCGGAGCTTCTGCTACTCTAGTTCTCTTGAAGCCCCATAAAAAACCTTTCAGTTTTGAGACGGTCTGCCCCCAATATTTTTCGCCTGCACATCTAATAGAGCGGAGCAAAAATGATCGCTTAATACTCACAGATCTTCTCTCATGCGAGTTAACGGATGGAATGAAAAGTGATGGGGCATAAGCCCCTGCTCACAACAATAATCCCTATATCAATTGATCGGGCAGGCATAGACGCGACTCTCCTATGCATGTCGGCTCTTAGATGAATCTTTTAATGGCTGAAGGTCTAGACGATATGAGGACATTCAAACGGATTTAACGATCCACAACACCATTCAAATTGCCCCTCAATTTTGAGCTTTACCCCTCAGGCATAGCAAATGTTTTTACGATTAATGACTAAAATTAGCGTGGGTTAGTGAACAATATGGAAGACAAGAAGAAATTGATATTTGAGAATGGATCTCTGTTGAAGGAAGAGGTCGAAGCTTTACTTGAATCTTTACCTGTAGATCTAACATTCGTTGACAAAAATGACACAGTGAGATATTTTAATAAAGCCCAAAGCAGAATCTTTAAGAGACCTAAGGCCGTGATTGGAAGGAAAGTACAAGAGTGCCACCCGCAGAGAAGCATACATATAGTGAATAGAATTCTGGAAGCATTTAAGAAAGGCGAAAGAGACTCCGCCGAATTCTGGATTAAACTAAATGAAAGATTGATCTATATAAGATACTTTGCAGTTCGAGATAGAGAAGGCCGGTATTTAGGAACTTTAGAAGTCACACAAGATATAACTCAAATCAAGAAGATCGAAGGAGAAAAGAGAATATTGGACTGGAAATAACTAGGAAGCACATATGAGAAGTCTTAGGCATTAAGAATTATAAGTCAGCATCAATCTCCTCTGGTAACCCATAAAATAGGGATCATTAACACTAAGATTTCTTAGAAATCCGCATTCAAAGAGCATTGGATAACGTATACGAACCCTAATTGTTCACCTGTTTCATTAAGTTTCAGTTCTTCTAAGTCTGCCAGATAAATAATCATTGAGTATATCCCTAACTTTTCCTGAAACCCCAGTTATTGGTTGAACGCCAAGCCTATTGAACCATTCGACTGCTCTAGGTCCCATTCCACCCGCAAAAACCACCTTCGCCTTCTCGCTTGCTATGAATCGCGGTATAGCTCCCGGCATGTGAGTATTAAAGTATGGATTTGCCTTTACCTCAACTTTTCTCACCTTTCTATCCTCTACATCCACAAACGTATAGTAGGGGCATCTGCCGAAATGACTTGATATTCGGCTGTCTAATCCGCTATCATCCTCAGATGCGAATGCCAATCTAACCATAATATTCACCTCTAAATTCTAATCGATATTCGCCTAGATTATGCGGAATATTTAATAATTTTGTTTAAAAAATAAGCAAATTTGTTTAAAAAATAAACAAATTCGCCAAACAATAGTATCCGCCACCCACTACTGCGGATTCTCTAGCATTAACTGATAACTTAAATGGACCTTAAAGGCAGTTTATGGTGGAGAATTTTTTGGTATAGCGTCTCGGAGGATCAGAGCATTTATGTAAAGTATGGCTTCCTCCTTTTAACAGCCTCGATAAATAGGCTTCTCAAATAATCGTCTGATGCCCCCTTCCTCATTGGACCTAAAAAATCCACATGATTGTCTGATCTGAATAGGCATGGCTTGAATTTACCATCAGACGTTATACGCATCCTATTACAGTATCTGCAGAATTCAGTATTATGCATGGGCTTAACTACCTCAACCTCAACGCCATTCGGCAGTAGATACTTTCTTCTGTGATGCATGCTTCGAATAGTCACTCTTACGGCTTGCCTCCTTAATTCATCCTCTATTCCAGTCATATCGACATGATATCTCCTAAAAAATTCGCTTTCATCTGGAGACTCAAGCTCTATGAGCTGCAAGATTACATTATTCTTCCTAGCGAAATCTATCATCTCCCAGACTTCATCGCTATTTACGCCCTTAAGCAAAACCATATTGATCTTTACTGGTCTCAATCCTGCTTTAACAGCGCTCCTTACGCCTCTAATGGCGCTCTCCAAGGCGTCAACGCCAGTTATCATCCTATAAGTCTCTGCATCTAGCGTATCAAGGCTCACATTAACCCTCGTTAAACCAGCATCCTTCAATGGCTCAGCAAGATCCTCTAGAAGAGTTCCATTCGTAGTCATTGATACCTCCGAAACTCCAGACACCTCATTTATCTTCCTCACGATCTCGATTATATCATCTCTGATTAGGGGCTCCCCACCGGTCAGTTTAATCTTTCCAATGCCAAAGGATGAGATCACGCTGACTACCCTTTTGATCTCATCTGGAGTCATCTCCGTAATGCCGCTGGCAGCGTCTTCACCTTCACGGTGGCAATAGAAGCATCTTAAGTTGCATCTCTGAGTAACTGAGATACGGATGCTCCTAATAGGCCTTCCATAGGGATCCTTAATCAAATGTCATCCCTTTATCTGTAGCCATTACGTTCTCCTATGCTAAAGAAGATTGATCGCTTTCAGTAGGTTCTCCATTTGAAGCATGGACTCTCCAGCCCTCAAGACTTTGCCTTCAAGGCATGACTTGAAGATCTCCTCATCATAGCCTATTATGCCATTTACTTTAAGACCCATCTCCTCGGCCTTCTCTATCATCATATCGGCTACTTCGGGAGATGCCTTATTCAGCACAAGCCAGAACTTCTTATTGAGCGGCTTAAACTGATCCCTTAAGGTTCTAGTCAGCTTCAGGGATTCAGCCGTTGGATCCGCAACTGCTAGGATGGCGTCAGTTCCCTCCTCAACCCTCCTCCCTACATGCTCTATTCCAGCATCAGTATCAACAAGCACGACTTCATCCTCATTTAGGACTAAATTCTTAAGCAGAGTCCTCGTAAGGTAGTTTAGTGGACATGCGCATCCCTCACCGAAATTCCTGACTTTGCCGATGATTATGAGTCTTATTCCCTCAGGCGACTTTGAGACATACTCGCTGGGCAGATCCCTTAATGCTATGCCCCTGCCCGCCTTAGATAATGCTCTGACAATATCGATCTCTCCCCTCTTGAATATGCTTCCCCTCCCGCCTAAATACTCAACTAATGGTTTAGGCTGTGGAGCCCCAAGCATCTCTGGAAGCAACGTGTTGGATTCGTCTGAATCGATAAGGTATACGCTATACTTCTTGGATAGTATTCTCGCCGCTAGAACAGAGATTACGGATTTTCCAGTTCCCCCCTTCCCGCAGATCATTATCTTCAATGCTACTCACCCCTTTCTCTCGATGAGGAGAATCGAGTTTAAGGCATCTATCGTGGCTATATCAACGCCGCTCAATACCGTCTCCCTAAAATTCACATCTCTTAACCTTAATTTATCGCCTTCCCTTGAGACAAAGGCTATTTCTTCAGCAATTAATCTGCGTTTGTCTTTCTCAATTCTAAGATAAACCTTGAGTAGGCACATTGAGTTTCAAAATCTTAAATATCGCGGCTAATTTAAATCTTTGCTTCTCCGTAATGCTAGAGTAACGCTAAGCAACATTTATTAATTTTGAGCGAGTTTGAAATTGGAGAAGCATATGAAGATGATAGTTTCTATGGGTAGGGGTGGAAGCGGAAAGACGAGCTTCGTCGCCTTAATGACTAAATACTTCATTGAAATTAACGCCACCCCTCTTCTTCTCGTAGATATCGACCCAGATCAAAATTTAGGCGAGGCAGTTGGAGTATCATTGGAGGATGAGGGAAAAAAGACAATATCAGAGTTGCTAATTGAGACTTTCATAGAGGGCAGTGGGACAACTGTTGGAATTCCACCGTCAGATAGGATAGAATGGAGGATCTGGGAGGAGGGACTCTATGAAGGTGAATACTTCGATTTTATGGCAGTTGGGCCTAAGTGGATTGAGGGATGCTACTGTCTCCCCGATGCAGCCTTAAAGATGGCGCTTCAGAGATTAACGAAGACCTACAAATACGTCCTGATAGACTCTCCAGCGGGCCTAGAGCATCTGAATCGTAAAATAACGTCTAAAGTCGATGACCTCTTTGATATTATAGATCCATCCAAGAAATCCTTTGAGCATATAAAGAGGGCCTATAGAATCGTGAATGAAGTCGGTATAGAATTCAAAAATTTCTATGTGATTGGCGGTTATAGATTTCCAGAGGATCTAAAACCTAAAAGCGGAGAGATGGATGGAATGAAATATTTGGGTAAGATAAAATACGATAAGAACGTTGAGGACTACATCTTCTCGGGGAAGTCCCTTCTGGAATTGCCGTCATCCTCACCAGCTTATAAGTCAGTGAAGGAGATAATGAGGAGAGCCGGATACGGCTAGTATAAACCTAAAGGATTATGCTGTGGAGAGGTCGTCTTGAAGGTCGCCGTAACAGGTAAGGGAGGTGTTGGAAAGACAACGATTGCAGGGGCACTAGCATATATTCTTCATAAAAGGGGATTTAGGGTCCTAGCGGTCGATGCTGATCCAAATGCAAATCTAGCATACACCTTAGGGCTAAGTGCCGATGAGGCTGAAAGGATAACCCCAATATCTGAGAATTGGGATCTAATAGAGGAAAAGACTGGTGTGAGACCAGACTCTTACGGCATGCTCTTCAGACTGAACTTTACGGTTGACGATATCGTTAGGCGATATGCAGTTAAGACTCCATGCGGGGTTGATCTCCTCGTCATGGGAGTCGTCAGGGAAGCATCAGGCGGATGTATGTGCCCAGCTAATTATCTCATTCGAATGCTTCTACGCCATCTCATCATTAGGAGAAGAGAGGCAGTCATACTTGATATGGAGGCTGGAACAGAGCATCTTGCACGTGGAACAGCCAAGCATGTAGGGGCGATGATCGTGGTGGCTGAGCCTAGCATAAAGGCGATAGAAACAGCTCGGCGCATAAGAGATCTCGCATCGCAGATGGGAATAGAGAAGATTCTACTCGTCGGAAATAAAGTCCTAAATGAGAAGGATGAGTACTTAATTCGCGGATTCTCTGAGAGAAATGGAATTCCAATCCTCGGAATAGTCCACTACGATCCGGCTGTACGTGAAGCCGACCTCTCCGGCCGTTCTCCGGTACTATATTGTCCATCATCAAAGGCGATGCGGGAGATAGAGGCGATCAATGAACGGCTGATCAAAATCATTAAGGATTAATCGTAAATACATGCAATAAGGATAAAAAGTAAACGCGAGACCATAAAATTAGTTAATCCAATCTTGGTGTTGACGATGAGAAAACCCGTGAAGGTAATCCTCAATCCTATGAATAAGGTAGTCGAGGTTGAGAAGGGAACTATACTGCTCGAAGCCATCAGAATGGCCGATGTGAACATCAGATGTATATGCGGGGGACATGGGGAATGCGGAACGTGCAAGGTGATAATTGAGAAGGGAGAAGTCGAGGATGTATCCAGAAAATACGAGAAGTGGCTTTCTCCGGAGGAGATCTCAAGGGGCTATAGGCTTGCATGTCAAACGCGGGTTCTAAGCGACTGTGAAGTGACGATACCAGTTGAGAGCAGGGTCTTCAGCCCAAAGATCCTCCTGAACATGGAAGTAGTCGTAGATAGGATTAACCCTGCATCTAAAAAGTATCTATTAGAGACTCCTCCCTCAAGAGTTGAGTATGGCCAGATAGAGCTTAAGGGATATCATGGCTCAAAACCAAAGATCAGTAAGGGAGCATACGAGAAGCTTCTGTCACTCGCCGAGGAGAGCGTAATTACGGCGACGCTCAGCCTAACAGGAGGAGAACCAGAGGTGATCAATGCTGAGCCCGGAGATAAGAGAGGCTCAAATTATGGGCTTGCCATAGACCTCGGAACGACAACTGTAGTCGCATTACTCGTGAATCTGACGGATGGTAAGATCCTCGGTAAGATGTCGGAATTGAATAGCCAGATAACCTACGGAGAGGCTTTAGTCTCAAGGATCTCCTACGCCAGCACGGCGGAGGGATTGAAAACTCTGCAGAGGAAGGCCGTTGAGAGCATCAATGACCTAATAGAGAAGTTGACTAGGCAACATAAGATAGGCAGAGATGAGATTACCGATGTATGTATTGGAGGAAACACGGTCATGAATTATCTTTTAGCGGGGATGGACCCGTCGCCTCTGGCCTACGTGGACGGAAACAAGAAGGTCTCCAGAGAACCCATAATAAGAAAGGCTGGTGATCTTGGAATAAATGTGAATCCAGAAGCGTATGTGTATTGCCTCCCAAATGTTAGCAGATTCCTTGGCGGAGATGCAGTTGGAGATGTGCTGGCCTCCGGGATGCATAAGTCGGAGGACATATCGCTTCTCGTCGATATGGGAACAAACGGGGAGATAATATTCGGGAATAATATGTGGCTCATATCGTGTTCATGCGCTTCAGGACCCGCATTTGAGGGCGGAGGGATAAAATTCGGTATGAGAGCCATGCAGGGCGGGATAGAGCATGTAAAGATCAACCCTGAAACATTCGAGGCTGAAGTTAAGGTCATCGGGAATACTCGTCCAAGGGGAATCTGCGGATCCGGAATAATAGATGCTGCAGCTGAGATGTTCTCGGCTGGAATACTGGACTTCACGGGTAAGATAGTTGAAGGTAAGACTCCGCTCGTCAGGAGGGGAAGGGATGGATTAGAGTATGTCCTTGTCCCGGCTGAGAAGACTGCTATTGGACGTGACATAGTAATAACCCAGAGGGACATAGATTACCTCATGGACTCTAAGGCTGCTGTCTGCGGGGCGATAATAACGCTCATGAGAAAACTTAAGATAACAATCTACGATGTTAAGAACATATACTTGGCCGGGGCATTCGGAGCCTACACAGATTTGAGGAACGCCACGAAATTCGGGATCTTCCCGGAATTTCCGAATGCAAAGATCCATCCGATAGGAAACGGTTCAATAGCAGGGGCCTATGCAACGTTGATGTCGATGGAGAAGAGGGAGGAAGCCCGTGAGATAGCCGAAAAGATGTTCTATGTGGATCTGCTTGTAGATCCAATGTTCAATGATGCATACTCAGAGTCGATATACATCCCAGGAAGCAAAGAGTTCTTCCCGTCAAGCGGCTTCTAAAATCCAGTTCAAAATGGATCGTAAATAGCGGATATGCCCTACATACTCACCCTAATATAACTGCACTTGAGATTATAGTGCAGGTGAGGAGATGACGACGGGAACAGTCTATGTGGCTTTCCAATTCGATACGGAGGACTTCATAACTCCCGAAACCGATGATATACTACTCGATATCATCGAAGTCTTAGATAACTTCGGCGTTAAAGGCTCCTTCTGCATCGTCGGTGAGAAGATTAGAGTCTTAGAGAGGAGAGGTAGAACCGACATATTGGAGGCTCTCAAAAGACATGACATCGCTTACCAGTCGAATCTGCATTCTGTCCATCCACTCATCTCTGAGTATCTTAAAGATAAAGGCTGGATTGAGGGAGTTGAGGAGGTAAAGAGAAGAGAGAAGCCCGGAATAATGGACATAGAAAGAATATTGGGTGTGAGGCCTTCAGCCTTCATTCAGCCGGGAGGAAGCTGGGCGCCGCAGACCCCCTATGCCCTAGCGGAGATGGGGATTCCAGTATATGCCGATGGAATCTTCAATGACGATCCAGTATGGTTCTGCGGAGCCCTATGCTTTAAGGCATCAATGGGCTTCCCGGAGAATTCGGGATGGAAGGATCTTGACGGCCTGAAGCGTAGATTCGATGAGATTTACGAGTCTAAGGCTGGAGGCGGGCTTCTAACGATAGTTATGCATCCATGCAAGTTTGTCACTGAGAAATTCTGGGATATCGTTAACTTTTCTGAGGGGAGAAACCCGCCATATAATAGGCTGATACCCCCGCCTATAAGGGAGAAAGGGAAGATCGAAGAGTCTCTTCATGTCTTTGAGAGATTCGTGAGCTTCATACTTGACCATCCAAACCTTCAGGTAGTTACATTTAGGGACATTAAGGAATTGTATGGGGAGCCTGAAGGTCGAGAGTTGAACTTAATCTCGATCTTTAAATTAGCAAGGAGAGCGGCTGAAATGAATGATTGGCAAGTTATTGATGGAGTATCGATCTCTCCGGCTGAGATGCTCCGTCTATTCACCGACTTAATCGTTGATCATCTCCAGAGAGGCGGGGAGCCTAAACGTTTACCAGTCCATTTCACGCTTGGACCTACATCTACACCGGTCAGGAACGATGGGACAGTAAGGATCAGTCGGGAAAGGCTCATGGATGCATTGTGCTCAGCTAAGAAGTTCATTGATACACACAATGAAGTTCCACTAGCCGTGGAGGTGGAGAATGTCCAGCTTGGTCCAGCATCCCTTCTCGAGGCATCCGCAAAGGCAATCATCTACTATTCTGAGCATGGAGTCCTCCCAAAGAATATAGAATTGAATGGTCTCCCCAGCCTCCCAGAGGTCACGAGGAGATGGAACCTGACTGAAAGGGTTAAAAGACAGTGGAGGTGGGGGATCTTTCCAAGAGGATTTGAATCAAAAATGATCGAGGAATTAACTTTACTCCAGACATGGAGCATGAGGCCTGCGATCTTAAAAGGATAGGCAAAACGGAGGATTAGGGTTTAGCGTTCCGATTGATCTAGATCCTATTCCTCCTCTTTTGGAGGCCATTTGCTCTTCAGGAATTCGGGTATTCCAGATGAGTCTTTCGGTCCAACTAGGACTCTCCAATCTCCTCCCAGAGCCTCCTCTGTTTCGCCGCTTAGCCTAGCCGCCAAGCCCGGGATAATCAGATATCTGTGATTAACCTTCTTTTCTATGCCAGTCTCCTTTATAGCCTCCGCTATCTTATCAGCCGTTAAGTATCTCCCTGCGACGGCGCTTTCAACGCTTATGCCCTCAGTATCGACGACGATCAAGTAGCAGTCTATATTCGCCTTTTTTATGTCAGACTCAACCGTGAAATATGTTAGTGCATAATTTGTCGTGAGCATTACCGGGGAGTTCTCGTTTGGAGAGCCGAATACTCGAAGTCCAGGCTCGACTGAAACGGGTTTCCTCGGGTCGGTGTAGATGTTGAATCTCCAGATTAGCACTGGGAGCTGAGACCATCCTTCTAGGCTGTGCATTATGAGCAGATCGCAGTATCTTGAAAGCAGCATCGCTGCAACGTAGGATTCCTTGAAGGCCGCTTCTTTTGGATCTCCACCGTTCATCCAAGCGGTGATAGGCGTTCCTATCAGTGGGAAGCCCAGCAGTTTATCGCCGCCCTTAATGGCGTTCCGTCTGATCATCGTGAAGATATTAATAGTATCTGAAAGTCCCTCACCGGTGAATGTTCCCGGATCAAGCATTAAGTCCTGAACTCCATAATCGGTCAGGGTCTTTGAGAGCGACCTAATTAGATCAGGGTCTCCGGGAGCGAATACGGCTAGGGGACATTTATACATCAGCGCCAGCTCAGCCATTTCCCTCCAATTATCCCTGGTGGCAGCGTATATTAGGGGTCTCCGCTTATAGGCTGCAACAAGCCCTGCCTCCATCACGTTTGGATCGAACGAGCAGAGAATCAGGGGCAACTCCGTTGCCTTCACGGCGTTTTCAACAGTAAACTTGAAGGCTGAGGGATCATTTGATGTTGATCTTATGGCTATCATGTCGAGGCCTAGGCTTCTGCCAATATAATTGTATGAGAAACTCTCGATTCTTCTGATTCTATCTAATAGGCCCTCCTCCCCATCTGAGCCTTTCAGCGGCATCTCATCGGTAACATCGATCGCTATGGGCGTTGGATTGTGATATGTGAATTCATGACGATACAAGACGAGTTTACCGCCGACCTTAACTGCGCGATCCCCGGTTCCAATGGTGATCTCCTTGATAGGGGGAGCCAAAAGCTCCTCTAATTTCCCACGTGCATCCCTATATTCGTCCTTTTCAAGTTCGGGGCATTTATCGAGGCTTGTCTCCCTATTCACTAATTTCACGGCGAATGCCATGCAGTTTTCTTCTCCGCATTTCTTACAGTTCGTCTTTGGAAGTAGCATGTAAATCTCGATTGGGCTGAGTTCGGTTGCGCCTCTCTTAATCTCCCTCTCAGACATCCAGTGAGCCTCCGATTAAATCTTCATGGAGACCCAGTCGGATATCTTCTCTGGTTTGGCCTTCCCCATACTCGAGAACTCCTCGATTATCCTCTTCATCGTCCTTATCGCGTATGGATGCATCATCATGAATATGTCTACTCCAGCCAGAAACAGGTTTAGTGCGGTGACCGTCTCCCATAATGGCCCTCTAAGCTCCCTAGGCTCCCATTCCGACGGAAGCTTCATCCATGCTTCACGTGCAGCCCAAGCGTTTGTTGTTCCGGAGAGCGTTGGATGCTGGAGCTCCTCATCTCCCATTAGAGCCGCCATCCTCGCCCTCTCATGGATGCTGAATGTATATTCAAGCCCATATCCAAGGGCCGCCGTTGTAAGATCCATGATTATTGAATCGGCGGGAACATAAGTGTAGAGCTTCCTATTCAGCTCCTTAGCCCTATTCAGATCCAGAGCCGTAAATGCTAGGACTGCATGTCCATGCTTGCTCGCAGCTCTGGCGACTTTCTCGAGAACCTTAGCCTCATCCATGTCTAAAGTTAAGGAGCTCAATAGAACCCTCTCTCCATGAGCCACCTCAGCGACCTCCATGAAGACCTCCGCATCTTTTCTCGGATCTCCACATCCACCCACGATTATTGGGACATCGACCGCCTGCAATACTTCCTCAACGGTCTTAACTGCCTCCTTTGGAGGCGCATCCTTAATGAGCGGATCTGTGCTCATCAGCTCAACGGTGACTAGGTCAGCTCCAAACTTTTCAACAGCCATTCTAGCCCATTCAGCGGGGTCTCCCATAACCTCCTTCACGTAATTCTTCACTGCCTTTGGCAGGGATATTGGTATATCAAATACATCGACCGAGATGACTGGTGGATGAGGGGGAGCTCTCTCAAAGAGGTAGTATGACGGAGAGTTTTCGCCTCCAACGATCACCGTCTTCCCTCGGCTTCCACCCTCGCCTCTCGTGGCTCCGAGCTTAACCTCCCTTATTCTCCCCGGATACTCCTCAATTAACGGTTTGAATGGGGCTTTCAGAATCTCGGCTGGCCTAGCCGGGGCCGCTGGCTTTGCAACGGCGGCCTTAAGCGGCTGAGCAGGAGCTCCAGCCACCGGCTGGAGCTGAATCTCCAATTCCTCAACTTCGATCTCTACATCCTCAAGTTCTATCTCGCCGAGCTTACTTAGAAGCTCCAATAGCTTAGGTCCAATCTTTATCGTCTTCCCCTTTTCTTCATCCTTTTTCTCCAAGATTATTTCCTCCCACTCTTTATACGGAGTTTCTTAACGTGAATCTTAGCGTTCTTGAGTATTATCTTAAATCTGCCCGTTGGAATGGCCGAGGTGAGAATCGCGGAGGGCGGAGCCTCAGCCGGCATCTCAACGGGAGCCTCCTCCCTCTCCTCAACGACCACCTCGGCCTCTGCCTCCTTCCATCTACTAACGACCGGATGCCCCTTCTCCTTAAGGAAGGCCTTTAACTCCTCAACGTTCGATACATCGTTCTCTGTTGCGATCTTATCGACGAGATCCTTCGGTATGAAATCCTTAACCCTCTCCTTCGCGCTCTCCGGCATCCAAACTATACGGCTCCATCCTCCATCAGCCTGCAGAAACTTTGGAGATCTCATGTATTCAAATGAGATTCCATGGAATCCATCGACCTGTCTGCCTCCAGCCGCCGAATCGGCTATGATGGAGAATGTTAGGCCATTAACTGTTTTTCCCTTGAAGCCCCGATGGACTATTCCGAGGCCGTCTACCTCCGGAATGTAGAAGGCAACCGCCTCGAAGCACCCGCATGATGTATGCGGATATCCGAAGGCCGTATAGAGCCATACTCTCGTAACGGCCCCTGAAGTATTCTTCTTTAGCGATTCATTTGCCCCCGTATATTCGCCCTTAACTGGGTCTAAGCATTCGCCCTTCGGAACCTTATATATTGGGCCTTTAGGGTCTACTCTTGCAGCGGCTCTTGCATCAAACCAGCTTATAGCCCCGCAGTTTGCATATCTCTGCGGGGTTATTATGCATGCATGTGTCGGAGCGAAGGATTGGCATAGGTTGCATCCATAAAACTCCTCGACCTCCTCGTCCTTAAGTCCCCTAGCCCTCGCATCTCTCTTCTCATATACCTTTAAAGCCATCTCATACATCTCATCAACCTTTTCTTTCTCTGTGATGAAGGTTATGCTTATCTTCTCTATGAATGGGAGCTCGCTCTTAAATAGCCTATAGAGAACCTTTCCGATTATCTCGAAGGAGTTCAGTCCCTTCTTGTATGACTTCTCGCTTATTCTCACCCAAATATCGTATCTCTGATTCACATGCATTACTCCCTCAATGTAATTCATGAATTCATGTATCCGCCGCTCTATGACTCCCTCTAGATCCTCCTCTACTCCCTTACCTGCAACCTCAATGTAAATGCCCAGCGGATAGCTCTTCTTCTCCATGTCCTTAATGTCAGGCCCGATGATCCTTATTTCTCCGTCCTTAACTTCACTTAGAGGCTTGGCCTTTACGAGCTCGAATTTCTTATCTATCCTCGGCCCTCCGAGTTCACAGTGCGCTTGAGCCCAACGTATCCTCTCACCCTCATATATGACGCTTACATCAACGGGGATATCCTCAAACATAGACATGCCTCATCCTCTCCTCTCCTTTAGATCCTCCTCAATCACCTTCAAACCCTCAATCCAATCCTTCATGTTCAAGTTTGGGAATGACCATGATGCATGAGGCTGATAAAATCTGTCTAGGCTTATGGTCTTAAGTTTCGGGGAGAAGTGTTTTAGGCCGGATAGAACAACCCATTCCATATAATATTGTATTCCCACGAATATGGCCAAGTCGTATTGTCCATTGCCGTCAAGTCCACTCCAGTTTGGGTCTCTAAGCCTATTAGCGATGTCTAGGATGGGCATCCAAGCATCCGGCCTAAATCCCCTATGGATGAAGTCCCTTACTGTGTGTGCAGTGGCAACGATGGGCATCCCGGCAAGCCTAGAGAGCCTGATTAGGTAGTCTATCAATGATTCTCCATCTAGATCAATATCGGCAGCTTCATGTCCGACAATGAGTATTGGACGCTTAGCCCTCCTTATCATCGCTGAAACTATTTTGGGCTTAGTTATTACTAGGGCCTTCTTAGGACCTGGGATCTCAGCTGTCTGCCAAGGCTCCGCCATACTACTCCTCCCTCCTCCTTACCAGCCTCGGAAGTAATGTAGGATCAGGGATCTTCCTCTCCTTCCAGCCCTTCTCCTCTAGGATCTTTAGGATCTCATCCCTCATGGTTATAGGTATGTCAGCCTTCGTCCTTATGAACAAGTGAATATCATCCGGCATGACTCCCAATAATCTCCTGCTCAAGTCTATGTAGTGCGTCAATTTTATCGCTCTACCCTTCGTCGTATCGCTTGGTCTCATACAGAGCTTAGCGATCATGACCATAGCCTCCTCCTTCGTTTCAGCCGCGTAGAATAGATGCTCCGGAGCTGGCCCAACATAGACCTTCTCCCCCGTCCGCGCGTCATAGACATACCAGTCTTCCTCCTGATCCTTTCTTCCAAGCAGCATACGTCTATATTTCGCTCCATGCGGGCCGACGACTACTGGAACTCCAAGCCTCCAGAATCCACTTGCGATCGCGGCTGCCTTCTGAGACATTGCTCCCCAAGCAACACCAACCGCCCCGATCCTATTTAGGATGTAATCCGCTATCTCCTCATAGTTTGCGCGTAAGTTCTTTCGGGCGAAGATACTTGCGATCTTTATTGCGGCTCCCGCGATATGCGGGTTTGACACGCATGACCCAACATTTACGATTCCACCAGCATCGAATGCTCCGTGGAAAATCTCGTATGGCGTCTTTCCCTCCTCGTTCTTATACATGGCCGCTGACATGGCTGCGCATCCCGAAGTTAAGACTATGTAGCGTCGATTCGCAAATTCCATTGCCATCTCAGCGATTTCCCTTCCGCCCTTCGGATAATTGGCGCATCCGACGAATGCGATTACGCCGGGTATCTCCCCAAAGACTATTGGGCCCCCAACCTCTCTTATCTCAACGTCCTGTATAGCTCCTCTGCCAGCTCTGATCTTATATGTCTCCTCCTTAATCTTCTTCTCTGCGGCCTTAACGATGAAGCTGTGAATTGGAAGATCCTCGGGGCATGCGCTTTCACATCTAGCACATCCTATACATTCATCGTAGAGTTCAGCTAGCCTTTCAAGTCTTCCCTTCGCAGCATCCTCTATTGCCTTGGGGATGTCCAGATCATTTGGGCATGCCCTCCTGCATCGGCTGCATCTCCTGCATCTTTTGGCTCCTTCAATCACATCCTTAACGTCCGGTATCGCCTTGAATTTCCTTCTTTTCGGGGCAACCTGAATCGCCGTCTTAACGGCTACCTCTCCGACTTTCTCTGGGTCGAGAATTAAGGCGCCTGGGACTCTCCCGCTTACAAGATCAGCAACTATCTCATCTGCGGGGTCATTCGTTCTATTCGGCAGACCTAGGCAATTCTTTGGGCTTGCGGCGATGAGCGGGGCCTTTATCTTTTGAGCCTCTACTAGGGAGTCGGCGCGTATGCATTGTTCATCAACAACGATCACGTCCGGTATTCCACTTCTGATGTATCTGAGCTGCCACGATATGGGCCCTACGATCTTAGCTTTGGGGTCATACCGTGTGATATCTATTGCTGTGCAGCATAAGCCCGTAACTTCAACCATGTCGTGCAGCCCGGTTTCCTGTAGATAATCAACTATTTCAACTGCTGGTGGAACGTTATGGCCGATAACCATGATAACCGGTTTAGACGCGTCTACGACTCCCAAACCTATATCCACGAGGGGAGCATCAGGATCAGCCTTTGGAAAGTTGTAGGCTGATATCTGCGCTATATCAGCGATCTCCATCCCAACTTGATCGATCATCCCTGCATGTAGAACCTTAGATTCAAAGTCAAGGTTGCTTCCTTCCTGACCGGTATGAGTTGCCGAGAGTAAATGCGTAACCTGCCCCTCAAGATAATCTAGGACATCCTCTAAATCGCCTAACTTTCTAGGCCTTATCCCGCAGACAAGTCTGGTTACGGGAGCCTCAACCTCAACATTAACTCCGCCGACATCTATGGGATGGTCACGACCGAACTTCTCAATTAAATGCTCGACAAGATGCCTTGCATGCGCAATATGCGTAGCCGCGCCGATGCAGCAGGCAAGGAGAACTATACGTGACTGCTGGGCGGCCATGTTTAAGCCGCAGGCTCCGCGTTTATCGCCTGTCAAGTCGCATTTCCCGAAGGTGCATAAGCAGCATACATCGCAGAAGGGCATGTAGAAGGGCCTGTATCTACTGAGGAGTTTGAAGTCCCACTCCCTCAGATCGGTGATCGATGGGAATGGGGTTGGCCCTTGCTTTTCCTCCCAAGTCTCTTCTATGATCTTCCCGATTGATAATTCGAGGTTTTTTAGAATGCCTATATCAGTTTTGAGCTCCCCGATCTTAACGAGAAACTCCTTTTTGGTCAA
This sequence comes from uncultured Candidatus Bathyarchaeia archaeon, assembly GCA_964508155.1. Classification (GTDB taxonomy): domain Archaea; phylum Thermoproteota; class Bathyarchaeia; order Bathyarchaeales; family DTEX01; genus B63. Next base: position 58,427 of record CAZDRE010000001.1, on the reverse strand, counting down.
TGACCACACGATCCTAATCTATAATAGAATAAGAAGCACGGAGCACCTATTTTATTTTTTTCCATAAGCTTAAAAAAAGTGATTATAATCTCACTTGAATGAATCGTTAACGTTTCTGTGACGAATCGGAATAAAGCATTTATTGGTTTATGATGAATTATCCGTGAGGAATAGCTATGCAATTGAAGATTCTCTATGATAATGAGGCTGGTGGAGGGCTCAAGAGCGGATGGGGATTCTCATGTCTCGTCAATGAAGAGCTACTCTTTGACTTTGGAGCTGACGTGGAAACTTTACTCTTCAACGTGAATATGCTAAATGTGGATCTCAGCAAGATAAGATGGGTCGTCCTCTCCCACGAGCACTGGGATCATGTTGGAGGCTATCAGATCCTAGGGTCGCTAGGAGAAGTTGAGGTCTACATCCTAAAGTCATTCTCAAATTCCTTTAAACGTAAGCTCTTATCCTTTGGAAATGTCGATTTGAGGGAGGCTAAAAGACTGGAGAAGATAGATGATGATATATTCACGACAGGCGAGCTGGGCTTCCTCATTAAGGAGCAATCCTTAATCGTAAGGACGGGCAGGGGTGTATCCGTGATTACCGGATGCTCCCATCCGGGATTGGACAAGATACTTAAGGTTGCATCTGAGTTGGGCAGGATCCACGGCGTGATAGGAGGCTTCCACTCATTCAGCAAGCTCGAGATTCTACGTGACGTAGAACTGATTGTTCCATGCCACTGCACAATGAGGAAGGAGGAGATCCTCGCGTTATATCCGAATTCTAGCAGAAGATGTTCCGCCGGATGTATAATAGAGGTCTAACATTTACTCTCCCTCAAAAGGGAATCTTTAAAAGACATTATTGTAGGATCAGAGGGGGAATGGCCAAATGTTCAGGAAACTGGCGGGTCTCTATGCTGAGGGCGACTTGATGAGGCTACTCATGGATGCAGCCCTAAAGAGGCTATCCTCATACTCAAAATTAGACGTGATAATCGTAGGTGCAGGTCCCTCCGGATTATCGGCTGCGTGGCACCTATCAAAGACGGGACTGAAGGTTCTGGTTCTTGAGAGGATGCTCGGGATCGGCGGGGGGATACGTGGAGGGGCAATGCTGTTGCCAGCGGCTCTCGTAGAGGAGGGCGAAGCCGCCGATCTGCTGAGGAACGCTGGTGTAGAACTGACCGAACTGTCCAATGGAATCTACAATGTTGATCCAACGGAGGCGATGGTTAAGGTGGCTGCAAGGGCGCTTGAGTCCGGAGCGTCAATCTGGCCTGGAGTAGTCGTTGAGGACCTCATAATTAGGAGGACTGGGAGAAGAACTGTGAGGGTGAGAGGAGTCGTGATAAACTTTACGCCCATAATCGAGGCTGAATGGCATGTTGACCCATTATTCTTGGAGTCTAAGGCCGTTGTTGACTCAACTGGGCATGACACTGACGTCGTAAAGATCCTTGCGAGGAGATGTCCATGGCTTGGAGTTGAGGTTCCCGGCGTATCATCGCTTGATGTCTGGAGGGGAGAGGAGGAGGTTGTGGATTACACTGGAAAGATCATTGATGGGTTGTATGCTGCTGGAATGAGCGTCTCGGAGATATACAATCTTCACAGGATGGGTCCCCTTCTCGGCGGAATGCTACTGTCCGGTAAGAAGGTTGCGGAGCAGATAATCAGGGATCTCTCAAAGGAATGATTCTCTATTCTCTTATTGGCTTCCTCGATATCCTTATCTGAACATACTCGTCTCCATGCAGGTCTGTTCCCTTCAACGTTGAGATCATAGCCAGAATGGTCCTCCTTATGAGCTCTGAAATATAGGGGATCATCGGGATTCTTTTATCATCGATGAATATTGACGCTTTAATCTTCTCCTTAGATCTCCTAACGGCACATTCCTCCACTGAAGCTTTCCCGTCCATCACAGCCTTCGCCAGCTCGAGACAGCTCCTATATCCGCATTTTCCACAATTTAAGCCCGGAAGTTGCTTCAGAATATCATTAAGTCTCATTCTATCATATATGAAGTTCTTAACTGCGGATAGGATTCTGCTGAATTCTGCCTCAGCATCCGCTAATCCCTCCCCAACCAGATCCTTACGGTAGCTGCAGTAGGCTAAGACTGGACCCTTAACATTCTCCAAATACTCTTCAAGTTCGGATCTATTCCTAACCATTACGATCTTGCCTACATCCTCATCCCTCATTATCCATCTTGAGAATCCCTCAAGCAGAATTACATCGACATCTCCACCGTATCCCATGAGGTCTTTTATGCTGAATTCGCCCTCTCCATCCTTGTGTATGATCGCCACCTCGGATTCCGAGATGCAGATTACGGGGTTAGCCCCCGCCATAGAGTGCCTCCAAGTATCGGTTTGCTCTCGATCCAGCGTGAAGCCTTTTAGGTCAACATGCTTAGCGGACATAACCTTCAATCCCTCGCTTCGAAGGCTTCGAATTAAATTCTCAATTAGGGAGGTCTTTCCGCTATTCTTACGTCCAATAACGGCTATGACGGGTTTTACTGACAAGATACTTAGCCTCCCAATCTACAGATTATTCCTTGGCACTCCGAATATTTATGCTATCATCCCAATAGATGCCATTTTCATCCTCAATTAGACGTGAAGGAAATGTTTAAGCATGCCAGATCATAGTTTAGTTGGGATTCAAGATGGATCGTTGGGAGCTTATAATAATCGGAGGAGGAGTCGCTGGTTTAACAGCCGGGATCTACGGTTCAAGAAGCGGACTGGAAACATTGATCCTCGAAGAGAACATTCCGGGAGGACAGGCGGCGTTAGCTCCAATAATAGAGAATTACCCGGGCTTCCCTGATGGGATAAGCGGAATGGAGCTTGTCGATAGAATGCTTAGGCAGGCTGAGAGAATGGGCGTTAAGATACATCAATTTGAGGGAGTCGTCAGGTTAGACCTTCACGGCGACGAAAAAATCGTTGAGACTGAGAAGGCCGCTTATAGGGCTGAGGCGATAATAATCGCCTCTGGCTCTCATCATAGAAGGCTTGGTGTGCCGGGGGAGGAGGAGCTTCAGGGAAGAGGGGTTAGCTATTGCGCCGTATGTGACGGCCCGCTCTTTAAGGGGAAGAGAGTTGCCGTTATAGGCGGAGGCAATTCAGCAGCCGTATCCGCCATATACCTATCAAACTTAGCCTCTAATGTAAAGCTTATTCATAGGCGGGATCAATTGAGGGCAGAGAAGGTTCTCCTCGATAATCTAAGAGAGAGAAACGTGGAGATAATATGGAATACCGTCGTGAAGGAGATTAAGGGAGGATCGAGAGTGGAGAAGATAATCCTCCTCAATAATGGGACAGGTGAGATCAGCGAATTGGATGTTGATGGAGTCTTCATTCAAGTCGGCGAAGAGCCGAACAGCAAATTCGCGGAGGAGGCTGGCGTAAGGGTAGATGAGAGAGGATACATCATAGTTGATGCTCGTCAAAGAACGAATATTGAGGGGGTATTTGCAGCTGGAGACGTAACAGCATGCCCGATTAAACAGATCGGAACAGCCGTTGGACAGGCGATCATCGCGGCGACGGAGGCATTCGGATACATCAAAAGACCCTACTACTACAAAGGCTAGATCAGAAGCGAGGGACACGTAGATCCATCTACCTATCAGGAGAAATGTTCTTTTCAGAGTCTACGTTCCAAAAGTAAAGCTTATTCGGTATCTACTGCACTTTATTGGCGTCTAAAATGGTAGTTGAGATAAGGATAAATTATGATTTATGCATTGGATGTAAGGAATGCGTTAAAGCCTGCAGCTACGGAGTTCTGGATTGGCTTGATGATATGCCCATAGTTGTAGATCCGAGCCAGTGCGCGATGTGCTTGGATTGTGAAAAGAATTGTCCCACAAATGCTATTACCCATAAGGAGAAGTAAGTAATTTAAGATTCAAATATTACCGTCTCATGATATTCTTCGGGGCGAGGCGAGATGGCTGAGGAGGAAGACAAGGAGCTCGAAAGGATAAGAATGAAGAAGCTCAGGGAGATGCTTAGACGGAGGCTCAGCGGAGGATCGGAGAGGCAGATTTCCTTCCCAGATAGGCCGGTGAGCCTATCAGATGCGACATTCAAGGAATTCATTCAGAAGTATCCCCTCGTCGTCGTTGACTGTTGGGCTCCCTGGTGCGGTCCGTGCCGCATTTTATCCCCAATAATAGAGGAGATAGCACGTGATTACGTCGGGAAGATAGCATTCGGGAAGCTGAATGTAGATGAGAATCCAAGAGTAGCCATGGAGTATGGAATAATGAGCATACCAACCCTGCTCATATTCAAGAATGGCAGGCTTGTGGATCGAATTGTCGGAGCGATGCCGAGGAGGATGCTCGAGCCCAAAATAACGCGGCATCTCTGAATCTATTAGGCGCCTTTAGTGATCTCATGGAGATCCTGTTGGAATGGAAGGCCGTGAGGATCTAATCTACTTTATAGAGAATAACGAGAGAAAGGCTGATCTCAGCGATGAGGAAGCCTACGAAGAGATGAGGAGGCGCTTGGAGTCCATCTTTAACTGCAGAGTTATAATGAGGCATTATAGTCGATGCTTCCTAGATGAAGTGGAGAGGCTGAAGCCGCTTGCGATAGTTTTAGGAGGATCGGGAACTCCATGGGAGAAGTTTATCACGAGGGATTGGAGCCGAGAGTTTGAGATAATAAAGAAGGCTGAGGTTCCAATATTGGGGATTTGTGGGGGTCATCAGATAATTGGAATGGCGTATCATGAGCCGAATAGGAAGCTTGGATGTTCGCCAATTCGTAGATTGAGGGAGGATGAGGAGGACAGAAATAAGGGGACGCACATGGAGGGATACTTCGTGGAGAAGGGATATCTGCCGGTTAAAATATTAAAGAGGGATGATCCGCTATTTGCGGGTCTGAACGAGACGATAATAGTTGATGAGGGGCATTACTGTGAGATCAAGAAGTTGCCCGCGGAATTTGAGCTTTTAGCCTCAACAGATGAGTGTAGAATACAGGCTATGAGGCATAAGAGCCGACCGCTCTATGGGGTTCAATTTCACCCTCAAATATTCGATGATGAGCATCCGGATGGTAAGAGGATCATCGAGAACTTTTTAAAGATAGCTAGGAGATGGAGGGAGAGTCGCTTCATTAAATAACCTTCCATTTTATACCGACTTTGCTGAGGGCGTAGCCGATCTCCCTTAAGTAATCTCCGTAAGCCATCATCCAATGGAATCCCCTCATCTCCTTCAGCAATTCCCTCCAATCGCCCTCTATCTCGATGTCAACTTGAGATCGGCATATCGGGAAGTATGGATTGTCTATGATCCTGCCCTTAAAGCCCACCCACACCTCCTCGTTGAAGTCTGGAACTATAACCGTCACTTCCTGTCCATTTCTAAATTTCACCTTTGGAGCCGCTCCATAATCGGACTCAAAGTGCGTTAGTATCTCAACATCTTCGAGGTTTCTCCCGTCCATCTTCCTCGGAGCGGTGCAGTGAGCCAACGTGACAACTCCATCATGCGGGTATGTCGGATCATTCAGGAAGACCGGCCTTCCCGAAATGTAGTGTAGGAGGATCCCGGATGGTATTGCCACGAAGTCGGATTCGCAGAAGGCTATGTATCCCTCATCATTCAGTAGGCTCAGTGGGAGACATGCAGTTGTCTCTGCGATCGGCATTATAGTGGACATGCATCCTCTAACTGTGAGTATCTTAGCCTCGAACTCCTCAAGTATCTCCTTGAAGATCCGATATAGAATGAATGCATTCACGAAGAATCTCCGATCAGTCTTCAGTGACACGTTGCCCTCAGCCAAGTATTCTTCAGCTCGCCTCTCAGCCTCCGCGATATAATCCTCATTCGCCTTAGCCTTTTTGATCCTTTGGCCTAGCTCCTCATAGGAGACTGCCCTAACATCGAGGTTCCATCTTAAGCGTGCAAGCGAGACGGCCTTCTCCCCCACTCCCCATCCTCCGGGCTCTCCAATCGAGATAACCCTCGCTCCAATCGTATTCTTCAATCCGTAGTATGCCCTTAACCTCCAGATCACCTCGCCATAATCATCGACCACGACATCATCATATCCTATCCAGGGCTGAGCGATCTCATCTGTCCTTCGGCGTATAAGTGCTGGATGAGCGATCTCATACCACAGGTAGACTGGTCCTGACCTGTGCCTGACAAAGATTATGCTCGGCTTGTGTGAGAGGACTTGTCTTAGGAGCTCCTCATTTCCTCCAGCCGCGTAAAGAAGTATGACATCAGAAGATTCAATCTCATCCATGACGTCATGTAATTCCTCGGTTCTCCTTATGCATGTGAGCGGCAACATCCTAAGCGGGAAATCAGCCTTTGCTGATAGATCCGAGATCTCCCTCTCTATTCTCTTACTCTCCTCAGCCATATCATTCTCTGTTTGTATTCCGCCCCAAGGCCGCCAGCTCGTAGCCTCCCTCCTCTCATAGATACGGTATGTTAATATGGGCTTAACGATGAGTTCCATCTCAGATCACCCTGCCGCTCATAGGTGTATAACCTCTAAATTTAAGAGTTTACCGGTCTCCTTGAGGGCGCTGAGCCAGTGCCCATAGGTCATGGATATGTGTTGTGAACCTACAATTAAGTCTGGTAGCCTTTCAACATCGCCTTTAACATCCATGTGGATTATTATGCGGCAGTGAATTCCGTCTTCGCTCCTCTTAACCCAACCCTCAACGACTAATATCTTATTCAGCGAGGAATCCATGTTAAGTAGGGTCATGGGCTCTCCGGATTTGATATCAGCGTATCCAGTAACTCCGAATCCCCTGCCGTGATAATCCCTTATCGTATACTTCGTTGAAGCCATTGATAATGGTATTATGTCATGTTCGATCGTGACTTCTCCCTCCTCAGCCTCGAAGCGGCCTGGTTCATAACCAAAGTTTCCCATTAGAACTGGTTGGCCGCTTACGGCGTGAAGCATCAGCGATGAGAGCATAGCTGTGATGTCACCTTCACATGCGCACATTACTCCCTCATCTATTAGCCTATCAAAGGCCAAGCATGGAACAACCGGTCTTTCCTCCGTAAATCGACCGCAATTTATCGTAACTCCATTTGCATCTTCCCTTTCGCATAAGTATCTCAGCGTCAGATACACACGAACCGCGTTCATCAAATCCTCCTCGTTCGGCTCTAGGATCCTCTCAAAATCTCTCCTCCACTTCTCAAGTTCCTTCTTCACCGCATCATCCGGTATTCTATCGTAGTATTTGTAAAACTCGTTTGTCTCGATGTGTCTAACTCTAACCCCAAATCTTTTCTCAATCGCGTAAAAGTCCCATGGGCCATTGGGAGCCGAGAAAGATGGGATCTCGCCAATATAAAGAAATTTGCTCTGCCTCAAAAACTTCTTCGCTCTTAAGGCTCTTATGAAACCCTCCGTGGTTTCACCCCTTATTATTGGCAATCCGTAAAGCGACAGCGTATATATCTCCAATGGGTTTACGCCCATTGATCCGACGAGTAGGGCGTCATCGTCGTATGTGAGGGTCTCTGGAAGCCGCCTTAAGTCCTTATGGCTACTTATGATGAAAGGCTCCTTGACATCCACGAAATCAAGCCTAATCTTCTCCTTGAATCTTTTGATGAGATTCTGAGCTTCCTCCATTATCTCCTGTAATCCTATCTTGGGTGTTTGAGGGGTTCCCTTAACATCTGGAGAGCAGACACTTCCGTAGCGTTCATGGTAATGATATAAGCCTATATAGACGGGTTTGATCTTCACTATTCCCCTAGAATTCTCATCCAACTCACTTGTCCTCCTCAATGACCTTTAATCCGAGAAGTCTCGCTAGATTTATTGCCTGCCTTCTCCAATCTCCATAAAAGGTTACTCTGTGCCATCCGAAGTCGACCTCCACATTCCAATTCTCAAGTATCCTCTCCGCATCCGTCTCTGCCGCTAGCTTCGTGCGGCAAGCCCTATCATCCTCGATATTCGCGACCGTTACACCCTGATGGATGCACATTGCCTTCGCCTCAACGCTTATCCTCAATGTGGTCACGGTCTCGCCGAGTGGCATAAGCGACTGAACCGAGGCGCCCCTTCTATCTTCTGAATGTGAGCGTATAATGTATGGGTTGCTTAGTCCATTCGGCCCATAAACCCTATTTGACGCTACGCAATGAGCGTATATTATCTGGTTTGATGCCGTATCGATTACCGGATCGGAGACGTAGCCCGGCCTTCCAGTCAGGTATCTCATCATCAACTGCGTTATTGTAGAGTTTAAGTCTGCCTCGCATACACCAGTTGATCCCTCATTATTAAGTTGAAAGAGCGCTAGGCAAGGGTAGGCGGGTATCTTCCCCCCATAGCATAGACTAAGGCAATCTATAGTTACGGCGTCAGCGTCATTATCTTGCATCGCCCCTTTTAATGCCAGATACATCCTCGCGGATCTCACGATCTCCTCTCTTGAGGGCTCAACTACCTTCAGCGCCTCTCTTATCCATTTATCCGCTATCTTTTCAGCCTCAGCCTCATCGGTCTTTTCATAGTATGCATTCAGCTCATCCGAAGTCATTTTTATGATCTTAATGCCGAATGTATCCCTGATATCCCTTGAAATGTCAGATATGTCCCTATCGGTTACGTCGAGTATCTTTGAGTTCCTAAGCATCTTTATGACTCCTAAAAGCCTAACCGCATCTATCACATCATTCATGTTTGACGAGGAGACTCCGACAACTGGAAGGTTCTTTCTTCTGGCAATTGAGTGTACCCTTAAGAATCCTCCTGAGCCGCCAAATAAGTCGTCTATTAGGATTGTGGGTCTTCTCATCTCGATTATCCTCTCGGCTATCCCCCTCCAATTTCCACTTATCATGTAAACAACTATGCCATCGAATCTCTCCCAGTCAATCCCGTCGACTTCCTCCTTATGGCGGAATACGTAATGTGTAAACTCGAAGTCTGGAAGGCCTATGCGTAGAATCTCCATTAATCTCTCGGCTCTTCCATCACAGTCATAATTTATGTATGGCCACCCGGGTTTATCGGGCTCATTGCAGGTAAAGACTACGGATACTCTTACGGGGCTTTCGCGGCATCCACCCAATTCAATCCCCTCCAAATGCAATCTTAGAACTGCCCTTTTGAAAGTTAAGCTTTTCGGGTTTGTCAGCTGCTCTTTCTGATGTGAATATCCGAGGATCTTATAGTCACTTCAACCATATCTCCTAGCTGAGCATCTAACTCCTCAAGCTTTGCCTCAGAAATCAGAGCAGTTATAACTTTTGGGGTTTCAAACTCGATCTTAACCTCGGCGTATCCGTCTTTCCTCTCTAAGCCCCTTATTATACCCTTAAATTGATTCTCGACGCCACAGCCAGAACATCCCCCGCTTAAAAGCCTATTTATGTAATCGTCCATGCGCATGTATTTCTTTAGTAGGTCTCGGCCGAGCTCAGTTAATTTTGCGCCTCCACCCCCACGCCTACCACCTCGGAACGTCTCGATTATGGGCTTACCTAGTGCCCTATTGATCCTCTCGATATAGCTCCATACATATCGATAGGACATGCCGAGCTTCCCAGCTGCCTTTGAGATCGATCTTTCCTCCTCTATTGCTTTCAGGATCCTCGCTCCTCCCCTGCCCAGTAAGAATCTCCCATCGCTCTCAAGCCAGATCTTATATGAGAATCTAATCTTTTCTAGCGGGGTGGACATGGCATTCACTGCTTATCGATCCCAGAACTTCATGTATAAGCGTTATGTCTGAATGCATCCGCTCTTAAAGAGAACCATATTCTCGGCTCTTCTGCATGATTCGGGCTAAAAATGTCCTCTTTGTATAGTTCAATATGATCGTTAGGCCTGTTGAGAGGAGAATGCCTGCGATGACATCGGATGGATAATGGAATCCTGCATACATAACTGAGAAGCCGACGAATAATGCCTCAAACGAGAGTATTAACCCAACTTTGGGCTTCTCGTATAGTATTGGCAGGGCGAATCCGAAGACGAACATCGTAGTCGTTGAGGGGAAGGAGAACGTGCTTGTATGTAGTAAGCCGACGATTCTGGCGTCTAAAACCTCAGATGGCCTCGGCCTTCTGAACGTCAACTTTAGGAGTGAACCAACATAGTAGGCGGTGAATGCAGATATGATGGCTAATAATCCTGTAGCTAAACTGTCAAGTCTATTTTCTTTTTCTTTATTGCTGAGGAATTGGATTATGAGCGATATGATCGCGGAGGAGATGAAGAGCACGGCTGAAAAGTATCCGCAGAGCACGTCGAGGATTGGATTTGCCATTCCACGATTAATTAGGGTGAATAGCCTCAAATCTCCAACTGCAATGTCTGCCATAATGATCGGCATTGTGAGAACTACGGGAATCATGGCATACTTTAGCTCTTTCATTGATGGGCTCTTCATTAATGCACCAGCCGACAACTGCAATATTTTGGGTTTGGGATGCTTAAAATTCTTCGGTAAGGTTTGTTGCGCAACTTTTATATCCTTTATTCTCATCACTGATATGAATAATTGTGCATAACGGTGATCCGATGTCTGCGAAGACCATAATAGTCGTAGTAGCGCTCTTAATAGCAGTTCTGGGAGGTCTTATCTATGCGTACCAGGCCGGTTATCTATTTCCAGAGTATCTGACGGTGTATCATGCTGGAAGCCTATCAATTCCATTGCGTAGGCTCGGCGGGGAGTTCTCGAAGGTTCATCCAAAGGTTCGCATGAGCTTTGAGTCTTCTGGCAGCGTTGATGCTGTGAGGAAGGTCACGGATTTAGGCAGGAGCTGCGATTTGCTCTTCGTTGCAGACTGGATTCTCATTCCAAAGATGATGTATGATCAGCATGCGGATTGGGTTTTGATATTCGCCTCGAACGAGATGGTGATAGCCTACACGGATAAGAGCAGATATGGAGATGAGATAAACTCTACGAACTGGTATAAGATTCTGAGCAGGGAGGATGTTGCATTCGGAAGGTCTGATCCAAACTGTGATCCGTGCGGCTACAGGGCATTGATGGTCATTCAGCTAGCCTCACTATATTACAGGGATCCATCGATAAACAAGACTCTATATGAGCATAAGCGAACCGTCATTAGGCCTAAGTCAGTTGAGCTCTTAGCCCTACTTGAGTCAGGCCAGATAGATTATGCCTTCGAGTATAAGTCAGTCGCTATTCAGCATAACCTCAAGTACGTGGAGCTGCCGGACGAGATAAACCTTAGCAACTGGACGATGCGTGACTATTATAGGCAGGCTAAGGTTACGATAATTAAAGGTGATAGGCGAGTATTAATCACGGCGGCTCCCATACTCTATGGCGTAACCATCCCGAAAAATGCTAGGAACGTCGATGATGCCATGGCATTCATCAGGTTTATGCTAAGTGAGTATGGGAGGAGGATAATTGAGGAGTGCGGGCAGAACGCCATATATCCAGCCTACACTGATGATCCATCGAGGGTTCCATCTGAACTAAGAGGATACGTTCAGAGGTTGCCTGGGTGAAACGTGATGAGTGAAGCCTGGATTATAGAGAAGAGTCCATTCATAATTGCCTCTGGCATCCTCGGCCTCCTCATGCTAACCTTTCTACTTCTGCCGGTAATCAATACTGTAATTGCATCTCCTGATAGAATGATCTCCGCGCTTATGCGTTCAGAAACGAGAGATGCGATATTCATGAGCTTTTATGCGGCTCTACTGGCCACATTGATCACATTTGCATTCGGCGTTCCACTTGCATATATTCTCGCAAGATTCAGCTTTCCCGGAAAGAGCATCATTGACGCATCAATAGATCTTCCAATACTTATTCCGCATGATGCTGCTGGAATAGCATTGCTGCTGCTCTTCGGTCCTAAGGCTCCATTGGGAAGGCTCTTCTCGGGAATTGGCATAAGCTTCATAGATACGCTCTTCGGAGTCGTCTTGGCTATGACCTTTGTGAGCGCACCCTTCATGATAAGATCAGCCGAGGATGCCTTTAAGGCCGTGAATCCCCAGATGGAGAATGTCGCCAGAAGCTTGGGAGCCTCAAGATTCAGGGCATTCATGCATGTGACTTTTCCACTTGCATTTAGGGGAATATTGACTGGATGTCTGCTTACTTGGGCGAGGGCTATAAGCGAGTTCGGAGCTGTGATAATCCTCGCGAACATCCCGAAAACAGCTCCAGTCTACCTCTATGAAGTATTCATTAATGAGGGATTGACGGCTGCCATTCCAGTAACATCGCTATTGATAATAATGGCTGTATTGATATTCATAGCCGTTAAGGCCGTTGCGGCTAGGCCTCTCAAGCCCGTGTATTAGCGGGGATTGACAGCCGTGGAGGTTAGAGTTGAGAATCTCTCGAAGAGATGGGAGAACTTCTCGTTATGCAATATAAATCTGAGGATCGAGGGTGGGGAATACTTCATAATCTTGGGTCCTACCGGTGCTGGGAAGACGCTTCTGCTCGAGTTGATAGCTGGCTTCCACAAGCCAGACTCTGGAAGGATACTGATCGACGGCGTTGATGTGACTAATCTTCCGCCTGAAAGGAGGGGCATAGGATATGTCCCGCAGGATTACGTGCTATTCCCCCACATGACCGTCTATGAGAACGTTGAGTTTGGACTGAGAATGCATGCTATGCCTAGAAGTAAGCGTGAGAGGATGGTGACTGAAATATTGGAGTTCATGGGGCTCACGCATCTGCAGGATAGGCTTCCGATGACGCTGAGTGGTGGTGAGATGCAGAAGACCGCCGTTGCAAGGGCACTCGTGTTAAGGCCTAAACTTCTACTGCTGGATGAGCCGCTGAGCGCCTTAGATGTGAATACGCAGAAACTCATGAGGGATGAACTGAAGAGGTTGCATGAGGAACTTAAGGTCACGGTTGTTCATGTTACGCATAATCAGGTTGAGGCTTACGTCCTCGCTGATCGCTTGGCTGTGATGCGGAATGGCAGAATAATTCAGGTGGGCAGTCGGGAGGAGGTATTCCGCAAGCCGAAAGACACCTTCATAGCGAGGTTCGTAGGATTCGAAAACCTATTCAATGCGAGGATAATTGAAAGCCGAAATGGAATTGCGGAGATAGATCTTGGGGGAGTGAGGATAGAGGCTGTAACGGATAGGACTGGAGAGTGCATCGTTGGAATAAGGCCGGATGACATTATAGTCTCCCGTGAGCCCCTCAGATCGAGCATGAGGAATACATTGAAGGGGAGAATCTCAGACTTCATAGATATGGGCTCGCTCATAAGCTTGATCGTGAATGTGAAGTCGGTAACGTTTGTTGCATTAATCACAAAGAGGTCATTTCAGGAGATGGGTCTGAAGAGGGGCTTGGATGTCTATCTATCATTTAAGGCATCTGCAGTCCATGTAATCTGACATGGACATGCCTATCTTGTCCATTCAGGCACCCTAGCATCCGGGATGGAGTCATTATGTGGGAGATATGGCTTTATATCTATGATCGGCGAGTTCTCGAAGGCGTCTAAGCCCCTGACGGTTAGCATGTTCCCCTCGACCTTAACGAGTTCAACGACGCATAACCCTATTGGATTTGGACGTGACGGGCTTCTACAGGCGAATACTCCCTTCAATACGTTCACCGTGTGCCTCCTAGGATAGACGAGCAGTGTCCTCCGCTCTTCCTCGCTATCCCTCCTGTGCATCCAGTATAGAATGATGAGGTGGGAGAACTCTTCTATTCCAGTTAAGCCATCCCGAAACTCGTTTAGGACCTCTATCTTGGACTCCTCGTCTGCCTCCCTGACATATCCTATAAACCTCACCTCGGCATATCGTTTCATCTAAATTCACCCAAGAGACGTATTTGCAACACAACTTTTTTATGCTATGATTCTTTAGAAGCCAAATTTGGCCCTCAGATGTGCGATCTGCACATTCTATTCTGTCGGTATAATTCTGAATTTTCTATCTCCGAAATTGTATAGTCTATACTTGTATCTGTCCGATACGTATGAGGCTAAGACTTCACCTGCAAATATCGTGTGGTCTCCCGTTGTCAATTCCCCCCTCAGTATGCACTCGAAGCATGCAACCGCATCCTGGAGCAGAGGAGGCCTAACATGCTTAGACTTGACAGTTTCAATCTTGAATTTGGCAAATTTATCTACGTCTCTGCCTGAGCATGAGCCCGTATGCCTTATCAGCTCTCCCATCTCCTCATTCGGGAAGGCTATGACGAACTCACCAGTCTCCTTAATTAACTCATGAGTATAATTTGCTTGGCTTATGGCCGTTGCGAGCATGGGAGGCCTGCCAGATGCAATCATACACCAACCAGCCGGCATGATGTTAGGCCTACCTGAAGAGTCGCAGCTTATAACGAAGACTACATGCTCCGGATACTTCCTAGCAATAGCCTCAGCCCATTCAACCTCAACTAGCATGACTTACCTCCTCATTGCTTAGCCGTTTAGTCGAGATATTCTTCTCTTCCCTTATATCTCCTTCGTGAAGGACTTGAGTTTAGTATGGTTAGGCTTCCAATTCTGAGGTGCTTGGATCATCTTCTGTCAAGACCTCAACGCTCCTTTCTTGCGGTATTGGATCGAAGGAGTTATCTGCGAATTTGACTCTTCAGATTGAGCATTCCGAGGAGAATTTCTAGAGAAAATTCTAATATGAGGAGTGAAAGAGAACCCGGAACGGTGAGAAATGATGAAGATTTTAATTATGACGGATCTTGAAGGCGTCTGCGGAGTTTATAGATTTGAACAGACAAGGGAGTATGGAACTCCAGCTAACCTAGAGGCGAGACGGTTACTTATGGGCGAAATTAACGCTGCTGTTCGAGGCGCTTTTGACGGAGGAGCTACCCGCGTGGTCGTCTGGGATGGGCATGATGGTTCAAGGAGTTTTCTCCTTGAGGAACTTGATGAGCGAGCTGAAGTAGTGATGGGAGTCTTCAGTTCATGGGATCTAGTTTTAGGTCAGGGATTCGACGGAGCTTTTCTTTTGGGCTATCACTCAAGAAGCCACACACCACGCGGGGTACTCTGTCACACCCAGAATAGCTTAACATGGGATAATTACTGGATAAATGATAGGTTAGCTGGCGAGATATATCAGGAGGCGATATTGCTTGGCGCCTACGACATTCCAGTGCTTATGGTTACAGGCGACGATAAAGCAGTTAAGGAAGCAAGAGAGTTTTTAGGAGATGAGATAGTCACCGTTCAGGTTAAGATAGGTTTGGCTAGAGAGGCTGCATTAATGTATTCTCCAAAGAGGGCGCGAGCCATGATATATGAGGGCGCTAAGGAAGCTATGAAGAAAGTAGGCAAAATAAAGCCTTGCAAGCCGAAGTTCCCCTTGAAGGTCAGATGGCAATTTAAGGATAGCGGAATCGTTGACAGATACCGAGGAGACGCAAAACGAATAGACGCTACAACGCTTGAAAAGATAGTAGAAAAACCAGAAGATGTCTTTTATCCATAAACTCTTTCTTTTTATGAGATACATATTCCAGTTAAGCCATTGGATCAAATGTAACAATCGAAGCCAAAAAGCAAAAAATGCGAGTTCAATTTTGAGCTTTAGTTTATACTTTGTAGTTTCTCTTTGAGTTCTTTAACATATTGTTTGAATTTTATGAGCTTTTCTTTTTCGTTTAGTATTGTTACATCAAATTGAGGATAACGTTCTACATGTTTGCTTTCGTCAAGTGGAAAACCTAAAGACTTAAGATTCCTGATGAATTCTTGGATCAATTCCCTTTTTACACCTTTCTGAAGCATCGTCTTAAATCCAAACCAGCCTCCCTTAGCGTCTGACCGTACCACATAAAGGTCGAACTTTCCGTCTTTGTAAGGTAGAAAGAGTTTGAAAGTTCCATAGACTTTTCCTCTACCGAAATCTACACGGCCCATACGGCATGAAAAATCGTAGAGCTGATCCATGGTTTTTAGCGTATCTTCATCAACACGATTCTCCGCGTCTTTTCGGAATGTTTTCCATGTCCATTTGGAAGGCCGAGGTAGAGGGGGCTTTTTCCCTCCATGTACGATTGGAACTAGAATCTCCATTCCAGCATTATTATCCTTGAAGTATTTGAGTTCTAATGCGTAAATTTCAACTTTTAGAATGTTTCTCATATAATTGATGATTCTCTGTAAGTCAGGATTTATTTTATCTACAACTATGAAGAGCTTGAATCTTCCTAAAGCCAAGTTATCCGCAATGTTCTGCTCAAAGACTTCTTTATTCCAGTTAGGATCATCCTGCTGTTCGAAGAACTCGGAAAGACCGACGCCCTTCTGCTTTTTTACAACGCTGTCCAACCAGTCAAATCCTTCCTCATGCATATAAGCGGCATACTCTAAAATTTGGCCAATAACCTGCCTTTTAGCTTCAGGATTTTTAGCCAGCTTAGTTTCTATAATGTATATATTGCCTTTCGCATCGATGCCAACAAGGTCGGTTGAGCCAGAACCGGGAAGACCAACCTCCCTAAGCATCAACTTTACTTGGGCAAGATCAGCATCAGACAAGTCCTTTACAGGAATTATGTCGGGATCCTCAAATAAGAGCTTCTGGAGGTCAGCTTCTTCCTTAAATTCCTCATAAGATAAACTACACCACTTGTTTTCGCCTTGTCTACGAATAAGAATTTTCATACAATTACCTCAAAAATTTGTCTTTAAAAAATAATATTTTTGCGGAATAAAGATTTTCGTTTTCTCAGATTAGTGGCTATTGGAAGGAGACTCTATAAAGAGCTAAAAGGTAGAGAGATAACGGAGAAGTTCAAAGTAAAGAGAATAACACATTACTCCCGTGCTTTCACAAGAGGAAAGAAAAGAGGGGCAAAATAATATTTATGTAAAGAGATTTAAAACTCCAAAATAATAAATGAGTTTGGTTGATACGGATTATGAGCAGCTATGGTAGGCTGGTGAAGGATTTCTTTCAGAAGATCAACTCATTAAACCCGCTACATTATTATGGATACAAACATATCGTTAGGGGCGAAGATGCAAGAAGCGAGGAAGGGGAAATAATATCGCCGGGTCGACGAAAAAATAAGCCTATTAAGAATCATTAAGCGATTCATGACACGGAAATGAAACGGTAATGTAATGATTCTATGCCCTTTGGGTCTTATTTGATAGTGAACTTGAATGGTCATAATTAAATGATAAAAAAGATGAGGGCTTATGCGGCGTTGAGGGCTGCAATAACAAGGCGTAATTCATAGTCCTTCTTGTTCACGGTGAGATCGAAAAAGCTGCGTGTGTACGAGTAGCATTTGACGGATCTCTGTCATTCATGGCTCGGAGATGAGCGTGTTAATAACAACGCGATTTCACGGCGCAGAATTTCTCTGTCATAGATTCGCCGGCAAAAGTCCGAGATCGGTCTCCGGGGCTATTGGGTCTTTCTGTGTTCGGCTTCCCCGCGGAATTTTTTCATTTATATAGAAATTTATAAAGGCCTCAAGATTGACCGTAGTTCGATCTTCGCATCCTAGAATCATCTTTTGCCGACGAAAAAATTTGTATATATACTTGTGCGGTCGCGTCTGAATGCTCTTTGATTCCACCTTTGATTTTCTGAAAGAATTTTGAGATCTATCCGTGGCTGGCAGATCGATCTCCAATTTATAATTCTTCTTTAAACTTTTAAGATATAGAGCGCTTATGCAGGCGTCGCGCCTACTTGCTGAATGAAGATGCCCAAACCAGGATACACGACCATAATCGTTAAGGAGTCCGTTCGCAACACGCTTAAAGAGATCGCGAAAACCCAATGCTGCAGAAGTATCAATTAGCTCCTCGAAGCATGGATTAGGTATACCCCCGGGGTAAACCCCACAAGCACAAACGGGAAGATCAGACGCCAAGAAACGAGCGCTGAAATAAGCTTCTTTCCAAAAAAGGCAATTCAAGATGGTGGTGGGCCGGGCCGGACTTGAACCGGCGACCTTCTGCGCGTCAGGCAGACGTCCTAACCAGGCTAGACGACCGGCCCGTTCCGACTTTATGTTTTGGTTTTTCCCCTAAAAACTTTATTGCTATATTAGCCTATATTGGTTCTTGTTTATCTGTATTCTTGGTAGGAAGCTTCCTGTTGTGTATATCTGTTGTTTTCTTATGCCTAGGGCTATCTCTATGAATTCTGGTATGACCTTGCTGATCATGATTGGCGTTGGCTTTCCAAGTCTTATCTCGGGGCAGAATGGATCGACGTAAACGTAGAGTCTTCTTCCATTATAGTTGAATTCTGCCTCTCTGCTTCTGCCATATTTTGGTCGGCTTAGTATCTTGAATGGCCAGAGCTTGCATGCTAGGGGCTTCATGTCCTGAAGCATACAATAGTATACTCCATTCGATTTTGAGAGGAAAATGCATGATCCATCTGTTTTCTTGGCTAAATAGAGCTTATTCAAGCCTGCCTCCGTCACTCCAATGCCGAACTTCTGAACTATCCTAAGCCACTCATCGAACTTCAAAGTAACATTATAATACATGCAGCAGATCCCGCATCCCGTGCAACGCCAAAAGCGAACCTGACTCCATGGGATCGGAACCATCACTGCCCCTCCAAGCCTACATCATTACCCAGCACCAATTAAAATGTTAAAATTTCAGAATTTTATCCTTTACCTAAATATTCCTGTGTCTGACTGGATTGATCGGCTCTAAGCGAAGTCTCATGTTAGGATTTTATCTTTTATATACGTAGAGCGTGTGTGATGGAAATCCGAGTCTCGGGTTCTCACAGAACTTCTCAACTTTAACTGGAGTCCAACCTTCAATCTTATAGTCATGAGAGACGACTCTTGCTCCAGATTTAAGTTCAGCTTCTAGCTTCGGCCTTACCTTCTCATTTGCGCTCGTAGTGAGATACAGATAGACAACATCAGCATCGTTTATTGGCACATTAAATATGTCATCATTAATTACCTTAACTCTATCCTCCAATCCGAGCTCCCGCACCCTCATCATCGCCCTTTTCGCGAGATCCGTTCTCAACTCTATGCCTACGCATCTAGCCCCAAACTCCTTGGCGGCGATTATTATTGGCCCTCCGTCTCCAGCTCCCAGATCATAGAAGATCTCTCCAGGCTTCAACTCGGCTAATGTTAAAAGTCTACGTATTACCGGGACGGGAGAGGCTACGAATGGCGAGATGAACATCTCAAATCCCTCTTTCCATAATCAGAAAACTAATATTTCTATATTACGCTTCTCCCCGAGACCTATAGGAATCTCCTCTTCAAGGCGTTTCTCTCAGCCTCAAGTATCAGATCAAAGAGTCTATCGGAGATCTCCCTTTCCCTCTTCAGTATCTCGCGGGCATCCGATATCCTCAATCCCCTGCCTGAAAGAACTATAGCGGCGGCCTTCCCATAATTCGATATTAAATTAGCCGTCTGCACCGCTTCATCTCTAAGTCTCCTCTCAGACTTCCTCAACCTCTGACCCCTCTTTTCTATGAGCGTGTAAGCCTCATTCTCGTCCACCCTAAGCATACCCAGCCTATTAGAGCCGCATCTCGGACATTTAGGCTTCAATGGCAGATCATCTATCCTTATGGATTCTATGTAGTCCCAGCAGCTCACGCAGATGAACGTGCGAGTCTCATTCAGAAGCCTGGCCCTAGCGGACTCCAATAGTATACGCTTCATCTTCTCAGGCGGTATAAGATCGGTCTTCATGCTTACCTTCTCTATTCCGAGACGTGCGAGGGGTGACGGCTGACCCTCAACTCTGAGCTGGACGACGCTTATATCCCCATCGTTTATTCTCTGAAAGACTCTGATCAGTCCTTTAAGGTCGAGATCCTTAGTGAAGACCTCCTTTAATGCCTCCTCATAGATCACTGTTCCCTCAAAGCTCCTTATCAGGCTCTGAAGGCTTACGCTGCTGAGATCAACATGCTTCTTTAGAGCGCCGAATCTCCTCGCTACATGTATAAGTCTCCTCTTGAAGATTCCGGTCCTGACGCA
The DNA here is from genome assembly GCA_964508155.1 of uncultured Candidatus Bathyarchaeia archaeon. Classification (GTDB taxonomy): domain Archaea; phylum Thermoproteota; class Bathyarchaeia; order Bathyarchaeales; family DTEX01; genus B63. Next base: position 38,412 of record CAZDRE010000001.1, on the reverse strand, counting down.
CGCCCTAGTAAGGGCCTCCCTAACATATCCGGGCGGAGAATCCTTAATCTCATCTATTATCCGAATTATAGATTTAGCCCTAACCTCACCCGCCGACTGTATCAGAATCCTGTATGGGTCATGCTGAGTTGCGACTGTATATCCTGTTCTCTCGGTTATAAGGTGGCCTAAGAGCTGAGCTAGGGCCCTATTAGTTAATGAGCCGAAATGAGTATGCAGGATTATGTAGTCCTCCCACTCCTCAATCGTTATCCTCTTATCCGTTGGAACGGGCATTCCATCTCTGATCATCTCGACCGTCTCGTTAATCGCGCTTAGAATAGTCTCTTTACTGGCTGGATATCTCTTAGAGAGATCCTCAGCGATCTCCTCTGGGCCGAGTCCCCCCTCCATCTTCTCCTCGACGAACCTTCTTATCTCGCCGACCTCTTGAGCTACCTCGTATGGGACTGGAATCTCCTCCCCAACCCAGCTCGGTATAGCACCAGTCGGATCATTCAGTGGTCGAACGTAAATCTTATCGGCGATGACATTCATTATCTTCCATGGGCTTCCACGTATGACGAACTTCACTCCAGGCCTACCATACTCTGCGACGAAGGCCTCATCCAATAATCCAATCGCACTGTCGGTCTCCCTGTCCACCACCAAATAGTGCTTCTCATCCGGAATCATGGATAGGTTCTCGAAGAAGTATTCATATAGGGGCTTTGAGTTCCTAGGCTTAACTATCACATCCTCATCGGGGGCCATCCAAGCGAATCTCGGAAACCTATTGTGCATGTATTCCGCTATGCTTCGAATATCATCGATGGTCAGATTCCTGTATGGATAGGCATTCCTGAAGGTCTCAAGTATCTCTTGGAAGTATAGCCGCTTTCGCCTCATGAGCTCAACGGCTATCTGATTTAATAGGACATCATAGGGCTTCTCAGGTATCTCCACGGGCTCCAACTCCTCATTGTATGCTCTCCTGCCTATCACAAGAGCCTCTAACGTATCGTCGGAGTCCATTGTGATTATGACTCCCTTAGCCATTCCGCCTATTCTATGCCCGCTTCTCCCAACCCTCTGGATTAAGCGTGTAACCTGCCTTGGACTCATATATTGGATGACAAGATCTATCCTTCCAACATCTATCCCGAGCTCAAGGGAGCTCGTGCATATCAGGCCTTGAAGTTCACCGTTCTTCAGTCCCCTCTCAGCCGCTATCCTAGAGGCTTTCGCCAATGATCCATGATGGATCGAGACTGGAAAGTTTACATCCCAAACCTTAAATCTGCTGGCTAAAACCTCAGATATCGATCGGGTATTCGTGAAGAGCAGAACTGAGTTATGCTTCTCGATCAGCTTACGCATAAACCTCAGTCGGGCGGCAACCTCAGGATGAGTATAAAGCGAAGAAGCAAGCGTGTAATCTTCAGGTTCAGGCTTCGGGAAGATTATCTCGAGACGCATTCGACGCGCAACTGGAACCTCAACGATCTCAACTGGCCTTTCATCTCCAACGAGGAACTGAGCAACCTTCTCAGGGGTGCCAATAGTCGCGGATAATCCTATAATCTGAAATTCCTCTCGAACGATCTTTCGGAGCCTCTCAAGTGCAAGTGAGAGCTGACTTCCGCGCTTATTATCCGCAAGCTCATGAACCTCATCTATTACCACCCACCTCAGCGATCTCAAGTGGCGACGTATAACCCAGCCGAAAAGTATGGTCTGCAGGGTCTCAGGGGTGGTTATCAATATGTCAGGCGGGCTTCTTGACTGCCTAGCCCTCTCACTCACATCCGTATCCCCATGTCGAACTGCTAGTTTAAGGTCTAAATTGTTACACCACCACTCTAAACGTTCAAGCATGTCCCGATTTAACGCCCTAAGCGGAGTTATGTATAGGACCTTTATGCCTGGCTCCGACCTCGGCATCTGGATTAGCTGGCTGAGTATGGGTAGCATCGCAGCCTCAGTCTTGCCAGTTGCGGTTGGAGATATAAGCAGAACATTCTTTCCCTCAAGAATTAATGGGATAACCTTCTGCTGAGGCTCAGTTGGAGTCCTAAAATTCTTTTCCCTAAGCAATCTCCTTATCGGCTTGACTAGTAGATCGAATGCATTGACCTCATCTGCTTTAGCATCCAGCAAGGCTCCCAAATCCAAGACTCATAAAACAAGACGAATAATTTCAGCTCTCAGCATTAAAGATTATGATGCCTCCCTAATAAGTTATGCTAAACCTTAAAATCGATGATGAGATAAAAATGGAGCATGGAGGCCCTTGAATGGTAAAGTTAGCATTGAAGGGAGGGAAGCCCGTTAGAGATAAGCCATTCCCAAAATGGCCAGTATTCGATGAGAGGGAGCTAGAGGCATTAAGGAAGGCGCTTGAAAGCGGAGTCTGGGGCGTCCGAGGTTCACTTCAGAAGGAGCTCGAGGAGAAATTTGCATCGTACCAGCATGCAAAGTTCGGGGTCTCAGTTACTAGCGGAACGGCAGCCTTGGAAGTCTCGCTTAGAGCGCTTGGAATAGGATGCGGAGACGAGGTGATAATCCCGCCCTACACATTCATGGCAACCGCAACATCAGTGCTATACGTTAATGCGGTCCCCGTATTCGCCGATATAGATCCCGAAACGTACACGATCAACCCTAAGAGCGTTGAGTCGCTGATCACGGATAAGACCAGGGCTATTCTACCAGTTCACATTGCCGGTAGACCGGCGGATATGGATGCCCTACTATCAATAGCCAAGAAGAATGACCTATACATCATTGAGGATGCATGTCAAGCTTGGGGTTCAGAGTGGAGGGGGAGGAGGGTTGGGGCCATAGGCGATATAGGCGCATTCAGCTTCCAGTCAAGCAAGAACATAACGTGCGGTGAGGGTGGAATGATAGTCACGAACAAAGAAGACTTATACGTGAAGGCATGGTCACTGCATAACTGCGGAAGATCGCCCAGAGGCTCATGGTATGAGCATATTCTTCCCGGATGGAATTATAGGATGACGGAGTTCCAAGCGGCCATACTGCTTGTTCAGCTAGAAAGGCTGGATGAACAGACGGAGAGGAGAATGGATAACGCCCGCTACTTAGATGATAAGTTATCAAAGATAGATGGCATAAAGCCTCTAAGAAGAGATGAGCGCGTAACGAGGAACTCATATCACCTTTACATCTTCAGATATGATCCAGAAGCCTTCGGGGGAGCCTCAAAGGAGAGATTTGCTGAGGCCATGAAAGCCGAGGGAATACCTGTAAGCATAGGCTATTCGAGGCCACTATACAAGGAGGAATACCTAAAATACTTCTCCAAATGTCCACTATCATGCCCATACTATGGGAGGAAGATCGATTATTCGAAGGTTAAGCTGCCAAACACTGAGAGGGCATGCTACACGGAGGGATTATGGCTCACCCAGAATATGCTCTTAGGATCTCGGGAGGACATGGATGACATAGTCTCAGCGATCGAGAAGATACAGGAGAACGCGGATGAACTCGGCGAATAAAAAATTTTTGGGGCTGGATCGCCTAAAACCAAAACCTTTTTATAGTAAGAGCGCTTCTCCCTTGTCTTTGGGGTTAACTGAAATGGGGTATCGCTTTATCGAGTAGATTCGCCGAGAAGATCCTAATTTTCGATACTACACTCAGGGATGGAGAGCAGACTCCTGGAGTTTCTTTAACACCCCAGAAGAAATTGAGGATAGCAAGGCAGCTAGACTCTCTTGGAGTGAACATAATCGAGGCTGGATTCGCAGCTGCCTCGCCCGGAGAGATGGAGGCAATAAAGCTAATATCAAAGGAGAACCTGAAGGCTGAGATCTGCAGCTTCGCGAGGGGAGTCAAAAGGGATATAGACGCAGTTGCAGAGAGCGGCGCAGACTCCGTCTTCCTCGTCATACCATCATCTGATCTCCATATAAAGCATAAACTGAGGAAGACAAGGAATGAAGTTCTAGAGTTGACGGCTGAAGCTGTTAGATACGCGAAGGATCTCGGCTTGACCGTTGAGTTTGGACCTGAAGATGCAAGTAGGGCTGACATGAAGTTCCTGAAGGAGATGATAGCAACCAGCATATCCGCGGGAGCAGATAGGGTGACACCATGCGACACGGTTGGGATATTAACTCCAGAGAGGATCTACAAGTTCTATTCGGAGCTAAGGGAGGAGTTCCCAGATGTGATCTTGGGGGTTCACTGCCACGACGACTTCGGAATGGCAGTTGCAAACTCGATAGCCGCCCTAAAGGCGGGGGCAAATGAGATACACGTGACCGTGAATGGAATTGGAGAAAGAGCCGGAAACGCCGCTCTAGAGGAGATAGTAGTAGCCCTAAAACTGCTATATAACGTTGAAACATCGGTGAAGACTGAGAGGCTCTATGATACCTCACTTCTAGTCTCGCGCCTAACAGGAATTTCAGTTCAGCCGAACAAGGCTATAGTAGGCGAGAACGCATTCGTCCACGAATCCGGAATACACACCCACGCGATCCTCTCTGAACCTTCAACATACGAGCCCATACCACCGGAGATCGTGGGTAGAACGCGAAGGCTCGCCGTTGGAAAGCATGCAGGCTCGCGTGGAATAAGAGCGGCGCTGAAGGAGATGGGATTAAATCCGAACGATGAGCAGCTCCAAGAGATCTTCCGCAGGGTAAAGACGCTTGGAGATAAGGGCAAGCTCGTCACAGACGCGGATCTATACGCCATAGCCGAGGCCGTAATGGAATTGCCATCCAGCAGGGCGATCAAACTTGAGGAGCTGACGGTCGTAACTGGAAATAGGGTTACCCCAACAGCCTCCGTAAGGCTAAACCTGAATGGAAAGCCGCTAATAGAGGCTGCAACTGGAATCGGCCCCGTCGACGCCGCCATGCAGGCCATAAGAAAGGCGGTCTCAGCCGTCGAGCCGATTCGCCTAGAAGAGTATCATGTGAAGGCGATAACGGGTGGAACAGATGCGCTAGTGGAGGTAGTAGTTAAGCTACGCAGGAGAGATAAGGTCGTAACGGCGATGGGAGCCCACGGAGACATAGTCATGGCAAGCGTAGAGGCAATGCTAAACGGGATGAACGTCCTCATGAGCAACCATAACGCATCAGAAAAGACGGGCGGCTGACCACAAGATTCAAAAAGCTTATAAGCATGAACTCTGTAGGTAGTTTGGTATTTCATAATTTATGGAGGAAAAAGTAAGTGAGGGATAGTCGGGTACGGAGGAATCGTTTCCTCCGGAAATAAAGCGTTTCTGGCGATCTCCCATAGATTGAATTCTCAGAGAACCATAGAATCCCGCGGATCATGCTGGTTTTCTGAAGAAAACGCAAGAACAAGAGACTCGGCTCTTCATCGGGCGTTAGGGAGGGATCCATATAATGGCTGAGATGACGGGAGCTAAGGCTCTGGTTGAGGCTCTGAAGAGGCAGAAGGTGGATGTGATATTCGGGATACCTGGAGGGGCCATAATGCCCGTCTATGATGTGCTATACGATACTGAGGAGATAAGGCATGTGCTGATGAGGCATGAGCAATGTGCAGCCCATGCAGCAGATGGATATGCACGTGCAAGCGGAAAGGTTGGAGTCTGCATGGCAACTTCAGGTCCAGGAGCCACAAATCTAGTTACTGGAATAGCAAACGCATACATGGATTCATCACCGGTAGTCGCATTCACAGGGCAGGTTCCAAGAGCATACATCGGAAAGGATGCATTCCAAGAGACAGATATAATCGGAATAACAACGCCAATCACAAAGTATAATTTCCAAGCATCAAGGCCCTCTGACATTCCATGGATGGTTAAGGCGGCATTCTACATAGCATCGACTGGAAGGCCAGGCCCCGTCCTCATCGATCTGCCCAAGGACGTTCAGGTAGAGGCTGAGGAGACGAGGTTCGACGATGACGTCGAGATCCGAGGCTACAAGCCGAACTATGAGCCTCACCCACTCCAGATAGAGAGAGCGGCAGATCTACTCGCGAACGCTGAGAAGCCCGTTATAATAGCAGGTGGAGGCGTGATATCCGCTGCCGCGTCACGTGAGCTCGTCATGCTGGCCGAGCTACTACAGGCGCCCGTCGCGACTACATTGATGGGTAAGGGATGCATACCAGAGGATCACCCGTTAAGCCTCGGACTGCTCGGCATGCATGGAACTGTAGCGTCAAACCTCACAGTTCCAGAGGCGGATGTCCTCTTGGCCGTCGGTATGAGGTTCTCAGATAGAACAACGGGAAACGTTGAAAAGTTCTGCCCAGACGCAAAGATAATCCACATAGACATAGATACTGCTGAGATAGGTAAGAATATTGATCCGCACATACCGATAGTCGCAGATGCGAAGAGGGCATTAAATGCTCTATATGATCGGCTGATCAAGAAGCTCAAGCGGAGAGAGAGGTCAAAGTGGATAAGCAGAATCGCAGAGCTAAAGAAGCAACATGAAGAGATGAGCGAGAAGCCTGGACTCTCACCTCCACGCCTAATGAAGGAGCTCAGAAAGATACTGCCAACAGACGCCATAATAACCACTGAGGTTGGACAGAACCAGATGTGGGCGGCTCTATATCTAAAGGCCTACAAGCCCAGGACATTCATAAGTTCAGGTGGACTTGGAACAATGGGATTCGGATTCCCAGCCTCCCTGGGAGCTAAGGTTGCATGCCCAGATGTTCCAGTAGTTGACATCGCGGGGGACGGGAGCTTCCTCATGACGGAGCAGGACTTGGCATCCTCAGTTAAAGAGAAGATCCCGGTGATAGTGATAATCTTGGACAACAGATACTTAGGCATGGTCGCCCAGTGGCAGAGGCTATTCTATGATAGGAGATACTCGGCTACCCATCTAGGCGAAACCCCAGACTTCGTCAAGCTAGCAGAGGCCTTCGGAGCCCAAGGCACCTATGTAGGCTCGATCTCAGAGTTCAGAAGGGCCGTTAAGGAGGCCATGAGAAGCGACGTAACGACAGTCATAGACGTCCCAATACATCCTGAGGAGAACGTCTTCCCAATGGTTCCCCCGGGAGAGGAGATCACAAAGATGATTAAGGGGTGAGAGTGACTTGGCAAAAGATGGGAAGAGCTATATAATCTCATCGCTTGTTAAGCATAAGCCCGGAGTTCTCTACCAAGTCTCAAACATGTTTAGGCGTAGGGGATTCAATATTGAGACCATAACCGTCGGAGAGTCCGAGCAGGCTGGATTGGCCAGGATGACAATAACGATAAACGGCGATGAGAGGACTGTTGAGCAGGTGGTTAAGCAGTTAAATAAGCTCCTAGACGTAGTTAAGGTCAGCATTCTAGATCCAGAATCAACAGTGACCAGGGAGCTCGCCCTCATAAGGATAAATACGCCGAACGCCTCTGTCAGGTCAGACGTAATAAATTATACGGAAATCTTCAAGGGTAAAGTTGTAGATGTAGCCCATGACTCATTGATGGTTGAGATGACGGGAGACTCAGACAAGATAACTGCGTTCATAGAATTGATGAAAAGCTTCGGAGTTAGGGAGATCGCCAGAACTGGAATAACAGCTCTCCCAAGAGGGATGAGATCAACCCGAATGGAGTAGGAGGAATAGCATATGGTTAAGGTATACTTTGATAGGGACGCCTCATTAGAGCCGATAAGGGATTTGACGATAGCCGTCATAGGCTATGGCAGTCAGGGACATGCTCAAGCACAGAACATGAGGGACTCCGGACTAAACGTCATAATCGGAGTTAGGCCAAGCGGAGACTCGTGGAGCAGGGCGAGAAACGACGGATTCGAAGTCTACTCGATACCGGAGGCAGCCGAGAAGGCCGATATGATATTCATGCTGATACCGGATATGGCTCAGCCGGAAGTCTACGAGAAGCATATTGCACCGCACCTGTCCGAAGGAAAAACGTTAGATTTCGCACATGGATTCAACATACACTTCAAGCAGATAATTCCGCCCGAGGACGTAGATGTGATAATGGTTGCGCCTAAAAGTCCAGGATTGAGGCTCAGGGAGACATACCTCGACGGCTTCGGAGTTCCAGCATTAATAGCAGTCTATCAGGACTGGACTGGAAGGGCGAAGGAGAAGGCCCTAGCCGTAGCCAAGGCACTCGGATGCACAAGGGCTGGAGTCATAGAGACGACGTTCAAGGATGAGACTGAAAGCGACCTGATAGGCGAGCAGACCGTCCTCGTAGGCGGATTAATTGAGCTCATAAAGAATGGATTTGAGGTTCTAGTCGAGAATGGATACCCGCCTGAACTGGCATACTTCGAGGCATGCAACGAGGCTAAACTCATTATGGATCTGATATATGAGAGGGGAATAACGGGCATGCTAAGGGCAGTCTCGGACACGGCCAAATATGGCGGATTAACAGTAGGCCCAAAAGTGATAGATGAGCATGTAAAGGAGAACATGAGGAGAGCGGCGAGATACGTCCAGAACGGAGGATTCGCGGATGAGTGGATCAAGGAGCACAAGTCCGGAGAGAAAAACCTTAGAAGGCTCATGGAGGAGATTGAGGCTCATCCACTCGAGAAGGTAGGCAAGTTCATAAGGAGAATGTCTGGGATCGAGAGGTAGCCAGCCAAAAGGAGAATATTCCAGCATGAACCTGGCTGAGAAGATCCTTGCATACGCATCTGGAATGGATGAGGTTAAGCCCGGAGAGATTGTTCAAGCAAAAGTTGACATGGCAATGGCAAATGAGATAACCGGTCCACTCGCCATCAAGGCTTTCAAGGAGATCGGCATAAAAAAGGTTTGGGATAATAGTCGCATAGTTCTAGTTCAAGACCATCAGGTTCCAGCCGACACTGTTAAGTCCGCCGAGCTACACAGGATAATGAGGAGATTCGCGGAGGAACAGAAGATAAAATGGTTCTATGATGTCGGATCCGGCGGGATATGCCATCAAGTCATGGTTGAGAAGGGCCACGCACTGCCTGGAGACCTAATAGTCGGGGCTGACTCGCATACATGCACTTATGGGGCTCTAGGAGCATTCTCCACGGGCATAGGATCAACAGAGATGGCGGCGGTCTTCGCAACCGGCGAGATATGGCTTAAGGTACCAGAGACAATTCAGATCAGGGTTGAGGGTAAATTCAAGAAGCATATAACCCCAAAGGATCTAATATTGCATGTAATCGGTAGAATCGGCGCTTCAGGAGCAACATACAAGGCCGTTGAATTCGCGGGTTCAGCAATAAGCAGCATGAGCGTAAGCGGGAGACTAACAGTATGTAATATGGCCGTTGAGATGGGCGCCAAGACGGGCATAATCGAGCCGGACGAGAAGATTCTAAATTACGTTAAGCAGAGGGCAAGTAGGCCCTTCAGGCCCCTAAATAGCGATCCAGATGCAAGATACGAGAGAATATTGGAAGTTAATGTTGATGGTCTTGAGCCTCAAGTTGCCTGTCCGCATAGGGTGGATAACGTCAAGCCGGTAAGCGAGGTTGAGGGTGTAAGGATCGATCAGGCCTTTTTAGGCTCTTGTACGAATGGCAGGCTCGAAGATTTGAGGGCCGCCGCCATGATCCTAAAGGGAAAAAAGATTGATAGGGGAGTTAGGATGATAGTGACCCCTGCCTCTCAGGAGGTTTACCTACAAGCCCTAAGAGAGGGATATCTTGAGATATTCGTGGAGGCAGGTGCGATCGTCTCAAACCCGACATGCGGGGCATGCTTCGGGGGGCACATGGGACTATTAGCCCCCGGAGAAGTATGCATATCAACCTCAAATAGAAACTTCGTGGGCAGGATGGGAAGCCCCGAAGCCGAGATATACTTGGCCAGTCCAGTCACGGTTGCAGCCTCAGCCTTAGCTGGGAAGATAGTCGACCCAACCGAATATTTAGGTGATGAAGAATGAGGATTTCGGGTAAGGCTGTGATCTTCGGAGATGACATAAACACGGATGTTATAATCCCAAGTAAGCATCTCACATCCCTCGATCCGGAAGAGCTGGCAAAGCATGCGATGGAAGGCTTGGATCCAAAATTCCCCGAGAAGGCAAGGGAGGGAGTCATAATAGTTGCCGGTAGAAACTTCGGCTGTGGATCAAGCAGGGAGCAGGCTCCACTAGCCCTAAAACATGCGGGGGTCAAGTGCATCATAGCAGATTTCTTCGCGAGAATATTCTATAGGAACGCCATCAACATTGGCCTCCCCGTCCTCGAATGCCCCGGAATATCAGGCAGGATCCAGGAGGGAGATGTCTTAACGGTTGACCTCGAGGAGGGCAAGATCATAAATGAGACTAGGAAAGCCGTGTTTAAGGCTCATAAACTGCCGGGCTTCATCCTTGAGATTTTAAGGGATGGGGGATTAATCGCTCATTTAAAGAAGAGATTAGGAGGAATGGAATCTTGAAGTATAAAGTCGCATTGATACCCGGCGATGGGATAGGCCCTGAATTAACTGAAACAACCCTCATAGTATTGGATGCAGTGCAGAGGAAGACGGGCTTAAACCTCGAGTTTGTAAGGCTCGAGGCTGGAGATACATGCTTCGAGAAGAGGGGAGTTGCGCTTCCAGAGGAGACGGTAGAGGCCATCAGGAACTCGCATGTATGCCTTAAAGGCCCAGTCGGGGAGACGGCGGCTGACGTAATAGTGAGGTTGAGGATGATGTTCGATTTATACGCTAATATCAGGCCGATAAAGTCGTATCCGGGAGTTCCATGCCTAAAAGATGACATAGACCTTGTGATAGTCAGGGAGAATACTGAGGGCCTATATAAGGGATTTGAGTTCACGGTGGATGATGCAGCCGTATGCCTTCGGGTCATAACGAGAAGGGGATGCGAACGAATAGCAAGAATGGCGTTCGAGATGGCTATACGGAGGAATAAGGGGATGAAGGTGACGGCGATCCATAAGGCAAACGTGATGAAGAAGACATGCGGATTATTCGCTCAGGTCTGCAGGGAGATGGCGAAGCAATATCCAAACGTGACATTTAATGAGCAATACGTCGACGCAGCGGCTATGAGGCTGATAAAGGAACCTCAAAACTACGATGTGATCGTAACGACGAATATGTTTGGTGATATATTATCGGATGAGGCAGCTCAGCTCATAGGCGGATTGGGCATGGCTCCCGGAGGAAATATAGGGGATGAATTTGCGATCTTCGAGCCGGTTCACGGCTCAGCGCCGACAAGGGTTGGAAAGCACACTGCAAATCCATGCTCCATGATCCTTGCATCGAAGATGATGCTGGAATGGCTTGGAGAGAGATATGATGATCCCCTATGCATAAGATCATCTGAGCTAATCGACTCGGGGGTGACGGCTGCCCTAAAGGAGGGATTAACCATACCAGACTTCGGCGGGAAACTGAAGACCATCGAGATGGGCGAGGCGATAGCCCAGAAGATAATGGAGATGAAGATCCAAGCCTAATGTGGAGGCTGAAGCTGTATGGCAGATTACATTCGAATATTCGATACGACCCTAAGAGATGGGGAACAGACGCCTGGAGTCTCATTCACCCCCGAGCAGAAGCTCGAGATAGCCTATCAACTGGACAGGCTTGGAGTCGACACCATAGAAGCCGGCTTCCCAGCCGCATCTAAGGGCGAGCAGCAAGCATTCAAGGAGATAGTTAAGGCGGGATTGAAAGCCGAGATATGCGCATTGACAAGAACATTAAAGGATGACATAGATGCAGCGTTTAAATGCGACGCCCCATACATACACACGTTCATATCGACTTCTGAGGTTCAGATGAAACACGCCTTAGGAATGTCTAGGGATCAAGTCTTAGAAGCAACTGTCAAGGCAGTCGAATACATTAAGGATCACGGGGCTATCTGCGAGTTTTCACCTATGGACGCGACTAGAACCGAGTTTGATTTCCTAAGGGAGGTATGCCGGGTAGCCGAGGAGGCCGGAGCCGACAGAATAAACATTCCAGATACAGTCGGCATAATGAGCCCGCAGGGAATGGAAGACCTAATTAAGAGATTAAAGCAGTTCGTGAATGTCCCATTAAGCGTTCACTGCCACAACGACTTCGGACTTGCGGTTGCAAATTCTCTTGCGGGAGTAGCCGGAGGGGCAAGCCAAGTCCACGTAACAGTAAATGGTATTGGGGAGAGGGCTGGAAATGCCGCTCTAGAGGAGGTTGTTATGGGCCTACACTTAATCTACGGGAAGAAGACCGGAATTAACACTAGGCTCCTATATGCAACGTCGAGGCTTGTCTCCCAATTAACCGGGGTGATTCTTCAGCCGAACAAGGCTATTGTAGGCGAGAACGCATTTGCACATGAGTCTGGAATACATACTCGTGGAGTCACGGTTGAGCCCCTGACATTCGAGCCCTTCAGCCCAGAGGTCGTTGGGAGAAGGAGAAGGCTTCAGGCTGGGAAGCTCGCTGGGAAGCATGGGATAAGAGCTGAACTCGAGGAGGCCGGATTATACCCGACTGAATCCCAGCTGAAGAGGATAGTTCAGAGGGTTAAGGAGCTGGGGGATAAGGGGAAGACCGTGACGGATGCTGATCTACTTGCAATAGCCAGAACGGTAATGGGGGAGGTTGAGGAGGAAAAGATAGTTAAATTAACTGACTTCGCCGTTACGACTGGCATAAGGGTCATACCGACAGCCTCTGTGAAGATAGTTATCGATGGGAAGGAGTATATCGCGGCTGAGACAGGCGTAGGCCCAGTGGACGCCGCGATAAAGGCAATACAGAAGATAACGAATAGGCTTGCAAATGTAAGATTAACCGAGTATAGGCTTGAAGCGCTAACCGGCGGATCCGATGCTGTAGCAGAGGTCATCATTAAGGTTGAGGATGACGAGGGAAATGTCGTCTCAGCTAGGGGGGCAAGGGAGGACATAGTGATGGCGAGCGTTGAGGCTATGATAAATGGAATAAATAAGCTCCTATTGAAGAAGAGGAAGAGGCCGTAGCGTCGTGGTTGAGATGGGCAAGACCGTCTCGGAGAAGATACTAAGCAGGGCTTCTGGAAGGGATGTATACGCCGGGGACATAGTAGTCGCAGAGATAGACGCCGTTATGATGCATGATGGAATGGCAAAACTGGTGATAGACGCCTTTAATGAGATGAATGGGATGAGAGTATGGGATCCAAGTCGGGTTCTCATCGTTATAGATCATGTTGCTCCAAGCGCCTATGAGGCATTCTCTAAGGTTCATAAATTAATGAGGGAGTTCGCCTTCAAACATAACGTTAAATTCCGTGAGGTCGGCTCTGGAATCTGCCATCAACTAATGATCGAGTCTGGCCTCGTCTCCCCCGGAAGACTAATAGTAGCTTCAGACTCTCATACATGCACTTATGGGGCTCTTGGAGCGTTCTCCACTGGCATAGGTTCAACCGAGACAGCCGCAGTTCTAATCTCAGGTAAACTATGGTTTAAGGTTCCCGAAACAATCAGGATAATCGTTAATGGAAAACTTCCCATAATGGTCTACCCAAAAGATGTGATCCTAAACATTGTCGGCAGGGTTGGAGCTGACGGCGCAACATACAAGGCGATAGAATTCACAGGCTCAACCGTTAAGTCGATGGATGTTGAGGGTAGACTGACACTTACGAATATGGCCGTTGAGATGGGCGCCAAGACGGGCATAATCGAGCCGGACGAGAAGACCTACGCATTCCTAAATTCTATCGGCCACAAGGCTGATGCTGGATTCAGAAGCGACGAGGACGCAGAATACTCTGAGACATTAAAATTTGAAGTTTCAGATCTTGAGCCTCAAGTTGCCTGTCCGCATAGGGTAGATAACGTCAAGCCGGTAAGCGAGGTTGAGGGGAAAGAAGTAGATCAAGTCTTCATAGGCTCATGCACAAACGGACGAATATACGATCTGAGAGTTGCAGCCGAGATATTAAAGGGCAGACGCGTAAAGAGGGGTGTGAGGACAATAGTAGTGCCTGCATCAAGGAGAGTATACAGGCAGGCGCTGAAGGAGGGGCTGATCGAAATATTCATTGACTCTGGATGTGCAGTATGCAATCCTGGATGCGGACCATGCGCCGGAGCGCATCAGGGAATCCTGGCCCCCGGAGAGGTATGCATATCAACATCAAATAGGAATTTTAAGGCTAGAATGGGAAGCCCCGAAGCCGAGATATACTTGGCATCACCTGCGACAGCCGCAGCCTCAGCCTTAACGGGCGAAATAACCGATCCTAGAAGGTTCATGAGGGAGGGTTAAATGAGGATGCTCGGTCCTGGAAGAGCTTGGAAGTTCGGGGATGACATCAATACGGATTACATTATAGCCGGTAAGTATAAGCTCAGCATAACAGACATAAATGAGCTCTCAAAACACGCGATGGAGACCATCATGCCCGACTTCTCGAGTAGAGTCAGAAGGGGAGACTTCATAGTTGCCGGTAGAAACTTCGGCTGTGGATCAAGCAGGGAGCAGGCTCCACTAGTCCTGAAGCATCTCGGAATCTCAGCAGTGATAGCGAGATCCTTCGCGAGGATATTCTATAGGAACGCGATAAACATTGGGCTTCCAGTAATAGAATGCGCAGAGTCGGATAGGATCATGCAGGGAGACATGCTTGAAGTCGACATGGAAGAGGGATACGTGAAAAATCTGAGCAGAAAAGAAACATACAGGATAAGGCCCCTCCCGCCTGAGCTGCGAGAGATACTCCAGAATGGTGGACTCGTAAATTACGTGAAAAAACATGGGAGGCTACCTTGGCAATAGCGTCATCTTGAATTTAAAGGTTCCAGATGCGCATGGCATTCTCGCCCATAATCGCCCTCTTCTCCCAAGGCTTTAGATCCGGCAGATGAAAATCTAATAGCCTCAGCAGCCTCTCATATCCAGGCTCATCGATTATCCACGGAAAGTCAGTCGCCCACATGAGCCTTTCAGCCCCAAACGCCCTATACAGGGCCCGATAGATCGGCTTCATATCGGGATATGGATATGGCTCATGGCTGAATGCATAATCGCCGGAGAGCTTAACATAAACATTCTCATGCCTGGAAAGCCTTAGGATCTCATCTAAAGTTGGAGGGGGAATCTCAGTTATTATCCTCGGCCTTCCCAGATCATCAACTGAAAAGTTCGATGGGCACATGCCGAGATGATCAAAGATCACAGTTACATCTGGGAACTTCTCAATGAAGAACTTGAATACTCTAAGCTGCCCGCTCCAAGGATATAGACAAATCTTAACTCCAAGATCTCCGCATCTCCCCCAAAGTTCATACGCTGCATGGCTCCTCAAGTCTCCCTTGGAGCCGTCAAGTCGGGTCAGCCTAATCCCGGTTATGCCGTATCTCCTCACAAGATCATCCAGTCTATCCTCCGGGTTCTCGGATGACGGATCAATTAGGCCTACCCCAGTGAATCTACCGGGGAAGCGCCTCAAACAGTCGCTTAGGTATCTATGATCCTCCCCATACTCATTCAATTGTATTAGCACGGCCTTTGAAACCCCAGCTCTCTTCATCTCATCCAGCAGAAGTTCAACCGGAGCCTCCCTATCGGCCGGAACGAGATCAGATGTTCCCCTCGGATATTCATTGGATCTCCTCAGAAACACGTGGACATGAGCATCAACGATATCCATACCGATCATCACAAAGATCGTTACGTACTGAAAACTAAAATCTTTATCTGCTCATTCGAGTATTGGATCGGCGAGGCTGAGGCCGAATGGAGCCTGTATCATTCTGCGTCGTCGGAGTAGGCGGATATGGAAGGATGCACATTAGGATCATCGAGGCCCTAGAAGAGGAGGGTCTGGCCAGACTCTCAGCGGCCGTAGTTAGGAATCCGGAGAAGTATAGCGATGAGGTCTCTAGGCTTATGAGGAAAGATGTTAGGATCTATAGGAGCTACGCGGATATGCTTGAGAATGAGGCTGGAACCATCGAGATCGTGACTTTACCAGTCGCTATTCATCAGCACAAGGAGATGACTATAGCCGCATTAAAGGCTGGATTCAACGTGCTAGTCGAGAAGCCGCCAGCAGTTACAATTCAGGATTTAGACGAGATGATTAATGCTGAGAGAGTTTCAGCGGGATTCTGCGCAGTCGGCTTCCAATCTCAATCTAAAAATACCATCAAAAAGTTGAAGAGGATGATATGCGATGGAAGGTTGGGAGAGATAAAAGAGGTCATCGTCAAGGGAAGATGGAAGAGGCTTGATTCATACTATCAGAGGAACGCCTGGGCTGGAAAATTCATGTATAATGGAAAATACGTCCTGGATGGAACGGTTTCAAACCCGCTTTCACACTACCTATTTAATGGCTTATACCTTGCAAGCATGGAATGGGGCAGAGCCGCGGAGCCCTTAAGGGTCAGGGCCGAACTCTATAGGGCTCATAGGATCGAAGGCGAGGATACATCATGCCTTGAGATCGAAACGGAGGATGGAGCCAAAATCTTCTTTTATGCTACGTTATGTGCGCCGTCAAATGAGGATCCAATTCATCAGATAATCGGTTCAAAGGCCTCGGCGGAATTGATTAAGGGCTTTGACGTTAAGGTTGAGTACTCCAGCGGCAGGGTTGAGATCTTGATGGATGACGGCTCGGATGATAGGGTTGAATTATTCAGAAACGCCGCCAGATACCTCCGCGGATTAGATGAAGAGCTTAACTGCACACTACAGATGACCAGACCATTCGTTTTAGCATTAAATGGAGCCTACGAATCTTCAGGGGCCATATGGAAGATCCCCGAGAAGCATCTAACCCGCAGAGAGGAGGAAGGCTCAATCTCAACCCTAATAAATGATATAGTTGAGATAATCGATGAGGCATCAAAAGAGAGGAAACTATACTCTGATATTGGAGTTGAGTGGGCGCATCCAACTGAATACTTCAGCCTAAAAGGCTACAGACGCTTCAGCATGAAGCTACGAATATAATGGGCTGGAACTCAACTTTATGCGGTGATGAATGGCATGGTCTACAGGGTTGGAATCCTCGGATTGAAGGGTCACCAAAATGTAGTTCTAAACAGCATACCGAAGATGGATGATGTGGTTCTAGCGGCTGTGGCGGATGATTCAGATGAGGCTCTAATGAAGGTTAAGGCTCATCCGGCAGTATCCTCAGATACGAGATTCTACAGGAGCATAGAAAGGCTTTTGGAGGAGGAGAGGATCGACATTGCATGTGTATCTGGAACCGACGGGGAGAGAGCCCGGGTTCTGCTCAAATG
Source organism: uncultured Candidatus Bathyarchaeia archaeon (assembly GCA_964508155.1). Classification (GTDB taxonomy): domain Archaea; phylum Thermoproteota; class Bathyarchaeia; order Bathyarchaeales; family DTEX01; genus B63. The sequence goes on along the minus strand of CAZDRE010000001.1, from coordinate 21,220 downwards.
CATCGAGATGGGAATACACATTCTAAGCGAGAAGCCTCTTACGATGACGCTTGAGGAGCTCGAGGAGGTTAAGAGGGCATATAAATCGTCAAATGTGACGCTCTCAATGCTCCTGACTATGCGATTCGAGGAGTCCTACAGGAAGATCAGGGAGGTTGTTACGTCCGGTTTGATCGGTGAGGTGTGCCTCGCAAACGCTCAGAAATCCTATAAGCTCGGAAGGCGGCCTGACTGGCAGAAGAGCCATAGAACCTTCAGCTCCACACTTGCATTCATAGGCATCCACATGGTTGATCTGATAAGGTGGTGCACGGGCAGGGAGTTCACTGAGGTCATGGCATACCAGTCGAATGTCGGCCATCCAGAAGTGAATGAGATGGAGGATAATGCAGTTATGATATTGAAGATGGATAATGGAGGCTCAGCCTGTATACATCTGGATTATTGCAGGCCGATGAAGGCTCCGACGCATGGGGATGACCTGCTCAGAATAGCCGGAAACTTGGGTGTGATAGAGACTTACGAGCAGGGCTCAAAGGTTAGATTAATAACTCACGAATCGATCATTGAGGATCTCCCCCTCGGAAAGCCCGTTGATGAATTCGTGAACTTCATAAATGCGGTTAAGGGAGTTGAGGATTGCGAAGTTCCAGCTGAAGACTGCTTTAGAGCTACGGAGATAGTCCTTAAGGCTAGAGAATCATCCGAGAGTGGAAAGCCAGTCAAGCTTTAACAATCCATTTTTATCCCTGAAGTAGCCTATTCTTCTTGATGATGCTCAAATTCTTCGCAACTGTCCCGTGCGGGATCGAGGATATCGCAAGCGAAGAGGTTAACGAGATTATAGGTTGCAGGGCGAAACCGGATGTTGGAAGGATCTTCTTTGAGGCTAGCTTAGAGTCCATAATCCTGCTGAACTTGAAGGCTTCAACCCTGAATAAGATTATGATCCAGATATGCCATGGCGCATTCTCAGAGCTAAAAGACATCTATAGAATGGTTAAGGATGTAGATTACGGCTGGATCATAGAAGCCGATCAACCATTCGCAGTGAGGAGTGAGCGTGTTGGAATTCATGACTTCACAAGCATGGATGTCTCCCGTATCGTCGGGCAGGCAATAATAGACTCATATAGGGAGGCATATGGGAGAAGGCTTCCCGTAGATCTGGATGAACCCGAAGTCGAATTCTACGCTCTGGTTAGGGATCAGGAATTTCTGCTCGGCGTAAATACGACTGGAAATTCACTGCACAGGAGGGGTTATAGAGCCTACATGCATCCAGCCGCCTTAAAGCCTACACTTGCATCCGCCATGCTTCGTCTCAGCGGATGGAAGCCTGGAAGCGGCATTCTGGATCCCATGTGCGGCGGGGGGACAATACCGATAGAGGCCGCATTTAAGGTCGCGAATATCCCGCCGGGACACTTAAGATTGGACTTTGCGTTCCTGAAGTTGAAGTTCATCGATGAGGATGATTTTTGGAAATTGAGGAATAGACTATTCGCTGAGAGGAGATGTGAGGTTCCAGCTGAGATCTACGGCATGGAGAAGTTTAGGCATCACTTAGAGGGGGCCATGCGTAACTCCGAGAAGGCGGGAGTGAGGGAACTTATAGAGTTCAAGCTTGGAGATGCCACTAATAGCGTTGATTACCCAGATGGAGAGATAGGCTACGTAGTCGTTAATCCGCCCTATGGCATAAGGATGGTTCCAGGCGGAAGTCCAAAGGGTCTTTACAGTCGCTTCCTAAAGGCGTTAAGGGAGAGAGTTGAGGATGCAGTCCTAACTCTCATAACTGCAGCCCACAAAAGGTTCATTGAGGCTGCAGAAGAGAATGATGTTGAGGTTATCGAGAGGAGAATAGTTCTTCACGGCGATTTAAGAGCGAGGATCTTCAAGTGCAAACTTTGAAGTATACTTTGTCTTATCGATTATCTCCCTGAAGAATACATGCCACTTCCAGCCTATAGAAGCATGCAGGGACGCCCTAAACATGTTTGTTCCAATATAGTATGCTTCTCCCCCTCCCATCTTCGATGAGACTATCACAGGCTTGTTTGAGTTGCGCTCCCTACCCAAAACCCTAACATCATCCTTGACCGTCAGAAGATGCGCCATGCCGCTTCCAGGAAGGAATTCCCTCATACCCCTCAATCCTCCGAAGTCCTCAGTCATCAATATGCGTATGTCAGGATGCTTCAGTTCGCTGATTCCCTCAACGCCGAATATGTCTGACAGATACTCAGTTAATGGATCTCCACTATCATCGAAGCTTAGGTCATGCATGCACGCGACTATAACCCCTCCATCCCGCACATAATCCTCCAGGGCATCCCTGAAGTTGCTGGTCGAATATCTCTGCCCGGCTAAGACGACAACTTTATAGTCCAATAGCATATCGCCATTAACCTCGTAGTCGCCCAGAAATGTGAATGGAACCTTTAAGTTCCGCATGAAATTATATGCGTAGCAGAGGTAATCGAAGTCTAATGCTCCGTGATATGCGCTCTCCAATGGGACTATAATGGCTAAGTCCCCATTCAACGGCTTATAGATCTTCATCTCCCTGCAGGCCTTCTCAACGGCGCTCCATCTCTCAGATGAGTTGTGATAGGTCGGCCTGAAGTTTCCTTCTGATCCATAAAAGTCTGAGGCAAGCCATCCTAGCCCCGACGCCCCCTCACGTAGGGCCTCCTCGCTCCACTTTAGGATCTCCTCTGGTTTAGGCTCGTGCCCCAAGATTATTCTATGGGCCTGAAGGACGAATATGAATGGTCTTCTGAGAAGGTCCCTATTGATCTTCGCGTAGAATCCAACGCTCCTATTATATAGTATTGGATCTCCCATCCAGCCTGGATATAAATCTACAAGTATCAGATCAACCTCACTTGCTGTCCTTATGAATCCGCTGCGGTAAGCTCCAGGATTATAGCAAATCGCGATCTTCAAGTCTGGATTTACATTTTTAACGGCCATTCTGAATCGTCTGATGTAGTCGATGTATTTCTGCAGGAGCCACCTCATGTATGAGGACTTCTGCCTTTCAGATGCTCTATCCAAGGATTCTGGGAAGGAAACTTTGAATCTCCTCTCGAAATCCTCCCTCCATCTGCTCCAGCTTTTAGGGTCTATGTCCCACCTCCATGGAGGCTCATCATCAATGTAATATCCAAGCAGAGCCTCGTAGTCTTTGAGGTGACGGGAGACCTTTCCCGCCGCCTCTATGATCCCTTCAGTCTCGGACTCCGAGAATACCCCAAATCTATGACCTACAAAGCCGTAATCAGTGTAGCTAGGCGTGAATGTCAAGAGGCACTTTGCATTGCTTTCAGCGCATACATCCAGAAACCTGCAGGTTCTCTCCCTATAAGATTCTTCTCTTAGGAATCTCCTCCAATAAAAATTCTGGATGAGAAAGATTCTTATGTTGCAGGAGGTTAACCTCTGAATCTCCAGCCTCCAAGAGTCCCCGCCCTTTTCAAATCCATAATAGAAGATTAAGCCAATAGGTTCATCCATAGAGCATCACATGAGATTAATTTGATCGATATTTTAGCATTTACGCCTCAAAATATTCTTATGTTCATGCAGAGAGACTATCTGGCTTTTCACTTCGTGTATAGGAATCCGGCCGCTATTGAGGCTAGTATTATGATGCCAAAGAATCCGCCCTCCGCCGCTGGAATGAAGTATGTTCTAGGAGTAACCCATCCCGAATAGACCATTATATTACCGGTTGACTCGACCCTATAAGCCGTGAAAGGCTTCAATGCGAGCCTCTTGAAGCCGTTTGCCTCGAGCTTAAATACTTGTTTCCTCCCATCCTCCCCGTCAATGTAACCTCTAAAGGCTCGAAAGCAAAGATCATATATGGCTCTCCAGTTAGTTCCTGAGATGCCATGGGGACGAATCTCTCCGTGAATAGCCTCCACCAATCGGTGGATAGTAGGTGAATGGCAATACTGGATAGATCCCCATTGGCATGTCAGGATTCGGATTCTTCGAGAAGGTCAAAACTACAACTGGCTTATCGGATAAGGCCTTAAAGATTGTGCCGCTTGGAAGGGTTATAAGGCTTTTCTCAAGCGGTCCTAACGTTAATCTCTTGATGAGCTTCCAGCCGGGCATAATATGCACTTCAACGTGGGTCTCCTATTCTGCACCTATAATCGCTATGTAGCCCTCATAGGTATTCCAATCCTTATCTATGTACCAGCCCTTCAAGGTGTCGTATGTATCGTGGGTTGTCCGGTAAGGTCTAAGGAGGTATAGTCATGAGGGAATCACGCCATAACATGCGTATTTGCCTTTCTCCTTCCCATAGAGAATTGTTGGGCTGATGAGAGAATGAGGATCCCAAGGAGAGAATAGATCCTAAACTTCAACTCTCATCAAATTCTAATCTAATAGAAATTTGGGGACAAAAACATAACTTTTGGAGGGAATTTAGGTAGTCTCTGCTCAATCCAGCTCGATTTCAAGCCATGGATATAGCTCTTTAAGTTTCTGCATTGCCTCCCTAACCTTATCCTCTGGATATTCATAGGGTTGCAGTTTACCGGAGAAGTAATCGTCGTAGGCTTGCATGTCGAAGTGTCCATGACCGCATAGGAGGAACAGAATCGTCTTCTCCTCTCCTGTCTCCCTGCATCTTATAGCCTCATCTATCACCGCCTTAATCGCGTGAGCCGGCTCCGGAGCCGGAATTATCCCCTCAGCCCTTATGAATTGACTGGCGGCTTCGAATACATCAACTTGATTATACGCCACGGTCTTCACGATCCCCTTTCTGTTGAGCAGGCAGAGGGTTGGAGCCATCCCGTGATATCTAAGTCCGCCGGCGTGGATTGGCGGTGGAATGAATGTGTGCCCTAATGTATGCATCTTAAATAGGGGAGTGATCCTCGCTGTGTCTCCATGATCGTATGTGTAGAAGCCTTTTGTTACTGATGGGCATGCCGTCGATTCTACAGCCAGAAACTTTACGTCCTTAGGAGCCTTACCTGAGACTTTATCATAGTAGAATGGCCAGTATAGGCCTGAAAAGCTACTTCCGCCTCCAATACATCCGACTATTAGATCTGGATAATCATCTATCTGACTGAGTTGCTCCTTGGCCTCCTGCCCTATAACTGTTTGATGAAGAAGAACATGATTTGCGACGCTTCCAATTGCATATTTAGCGTCTTCATGTGTTATAGCGTCCTCGACGGCCTCACTTATCGCAATGCCTAAACTTCCTGTGCTATTCGGGTCCTCCTTCAATATTCTCCTTCCAGCCTCCGTTTTATCACTTGGGCTGGGATAGACGTCTGCTCCCCAAGCCTGCATTATCACCCTTCTATACGGCTTCTGCTCGTAGCTCACCTTAACCATATATATCGTCGCCTTCATGTCGAACATTGCACATCCGAAGGCGAGGGCTGAACCCCACTGTCCAGCTCCAGTTTCGGTTGCAAGCCTCTTAACCCCTTCCTTCATGGCGAAGTATGCCTGTGCAACGGCCGTGTTAGGCTTATGGCTTCCCGGCGGACTAACCCCCTCGTACTTATAGTATATCTTCGCTGGGGTCTTAAGGGCCTCCTCAAGCCTCTTTGCCCTAAAGAGCGGAGTCGGCCTCCACAGCCTGTAGATCTCCAGTACCTCGTCTGGTATTGGAATAAATCTCTCTTGGCTGATCTCCTGTCTGATGCATTCTTTAGGGAAGATCATCATCAACTTCTCGGGCTTTACAGGCTCTTTGGTTTCGGGGTCTATGGGCGGCGGAAGAGGCTCTGGTAGATCGGGCAGAATGTTATACCATTGCTTTGGAATCTCGGATTCGTCGAGGATCATCTTTCTATTCATTCTTCATGCACCTCGAAATCTGTAGATTGACTAATTTGAACATTAATGTCATATTTAAGACTTTCGTGCACAAAAATGTGCATATATGTCTACTTCTTTTCAAGCCTAGCCTCATCAACTATGAGGTATCCACTATCTCCTTTCCATACGATCCTATGCCTCAGAATCTTTATTCTCCAATTGAAGTAGGGGGCATCCAATACTAACGTCTCGTATTCCCCTCCCTCCCCAATTAGTGAGATGCCATATCTCTTGTTAAGCTCAATTAGGTCGTTTAGTGCCTGCCTGTCAAGTCTTCTGCCAAGCCAACTTCTGTCTAAGCCATATGCGCAGACTCCGGTGAAGATAACATTGAAGTCTTTGAATATCAGCTCTTCCATTAACGCCTTTTGATCTTCACCCCAAAGTGGAGCTATCGACTTCAATCCTATCTCTGCACAGATCCTGTCTATCCTGCTCTTTTGATAAGTCGATCTAACAGCGCCTGATACTATCCCATCAATGTCCAAGTCTATGAGCGTGCGCTTCAGATCCTCAAGCTCCCTCTCCTTCACCCCTGAAGTTTCAGCCTTAATTAGCGGTATGCCGCATGCCTTTGCGAATAAATCAGTTAGGTGCACATTTGGGTAATGAAACATCCAGCTATCTTCTCGATGTGGAATCATAGTTACAAGATACTTTACGTCGTATCCTCTTTTCATAGCCCTATGCAATGCAAGAGCCGAATCCTTACCGCCGCTTATTAGAGCCGCGACCTTCATCTCTTCCAAAATGAACTTTTAGCAGAGCTGAATATCTCCATGACCCTACTCCTCCATTCTGAAAATTCATCTGGTGAGGAAGGATAATGCCTATAGAGTTCCCTAACCTCCTTGGACATGCCAGCCATTCTACGCAGCATGTTCAGGAAGCTTATCTTTTTAAGTCCAACGAGGACTCTCCTTGCAACCTCGCTTATATTCAGCCTTATCTCTTCTCCGATGCTGGCCTTTAAGACATCCTCCTCTGTTATCAGCTGATACTTCATGCCGTAATTCAATTCCTCATCGGTTAATCCCTGAAGGAATACCCTGAATATGTCGAGTCCAGCCTGCTTCAGCCCGTAACTCTCCATGAACCTAACGTTTATGGGCCAGAGCGCACTGATGCTCACATCCCCTCTCTCCAGAGCCTCAGAGATCACCTCGCCGGAGATCTTCCCTCCCATCATTGATGGCCCTATACCTCCCCCGTGAATCGGATTAACTTGACATCCTGAATCGCCTATGAAGACAACTCCGTTTCCGACAAGGCTGTCCATTGGCCTGCGAGTAGGAACGATCCCCCCACCAGAATCTATTATCTCAGAAGATTCGAATAGCGGCTCGCTGAGCACGTTCCTGTAAAGTTGGATCTTAGGATTCACTTCCCTCCTTGTTTGGGATACTCCTAGGCCAACATTAACTCTCCCTTCAGTCTTCGGGAATATCCAGTAGTATCCTCCGGGGGCGATCCTCTGGCTTAAGTAGATCTCGCAGAACTCCGGCTCCTCAACACTTCTACTTAACCTTCTGATCTCGCGGTAACATATCACGAGGTCTTCAGGCTCAACATTGATGTCTACTCCCATCGTGGATGGAAGGTTTCTGCGTATGACGGCTGAGACTCCGCTTGCATCAACCGTTACTCTACCGAAGAGTTCGATCTTCTCTCCAGTCTTCAATCTTCTCGCAGAGACTCCTATCACATATCCATCCTTGATTATCGGCTTTGAAACGTGAATTCCATCCTTCAACTCCGCGCCTGAATCGACGGCGTATTTGAGAAGCCTCTGACCGAATAGATATCTATTAATCATGAAGCCAGTCAATCCATAACCGGAAATTTTAAAGATTGTTCTCCTATCTGGAGAGTAGACCTTTACGCCAGTTATGTCTCCCTCCTTCTCGTCTCCAGATGGGTAAGGCAAGCCTAGATTGTCGAAGTGATGCTTCCCAACAGCGTCTCCGCATACCTTATCTCCGATCAGCCGCTTATCCTTCCTATCGATCAAGCAGACCTTGAATCCCTCTGAGGCTAAGACCTTAGCGGCCATACACCCAGCTGTTCCAGCCCCAACAACTATGACATCATACATCTCCAAGATCTATCATCTCAAAGCAGGTCTGTATGGATGTCCTGCTTAATCACTCTACCAGAAATAAGAGAAACTGAAATATAAGCAATTAACATTTATTGTCGTTTCCATACAATTTTAACTTCCGCCTTAAATTTGAGATCCAAATAAAATATTTGGTTCCGCTATAATTTTGAGTGGCTGGATGAGATGAGGATCCTTAAGGTTCAAGAGCCCATATCAGGAGGTATATTCCTCACATACAAGTGTAATAGCAAATGCAGACATTGCATGTATGCTTGCTCTCCGAGGTTAAGGGCTGATTGGCTGAGCCTCTCAGATGCTGAGAGGATAATCAGGAATCTCTCAGAGATCTTCCGGAGGAAGTATCCGAGAGGATACAGAAGGATCGGCGTTAATTTAGGTCTACACTTCACTGGTGGAGAGCCATTCCTCAACTATGACCTACTATTAAAACTCGTTGGGATCGCCAATAAATTTGAGGTTCCATCTCTCTTCGTTGAGACGAATGCGTTCTGGGCAGTCTCAGATGAGATCGCAAGGGAAAGGCTGAATCGGCTTAAGGAGGCGGGTCTTCACGGCATACTAATAAGCGTCAATCCGTTCATACTTGAGTATGTTCCCTTCGAGAGGACATTGAGGGCAATTCGCATAGCAAGGGAGATCTTCGGGGATGAAGTCCTCGTATATCAGGAGTATTTCTACAGTCAATTTAGGATGCTCAATATCAATGGGAGATTATCTTTTGATGATTATCTCAGAAGAGTGGGAGTTTCAGGGCTCTACTATGCTGAACTCATACCTATGGGTAGAGCGTGCTATAGGCTAGGCGATCTCTTCAGAAGATATCCGGCTGAGAGGTTCTTTGCTGGTTCATGCATTGAGGAGCTAACTAGGCCATGGCATATGCATGTGGATAATTACTGTAATTATATGACTGGATTCTGCGGTGGAATATCGCTTGGAGATGCAAGGGACATGGACGCCATACTCTCCGGAATAAACTTGGATGATCATCCAATACTTGAGATGCTGACATCAGATGGGGGAATGAAGCGTCTATACGAGTTCGCAGTGAAGGAGTACGGATATAAGGAGTCGAGGGAGGGATATGTCTCTAAATGTCATCTATGCGTTGATATACGGAGGCATATAATTCAAGAGACGGATGAATTCAGAGAGCTCAACCCGAGAGTCTTCTATGAGGGATTAGCAAGTAACGTTGGGTGTTTATAGGCTTCAATACGCATCCGTATGGACTCCACGTTTAAGCCGTAAAGGAACGGGTAGAACCGAGATTATAAAAAGATTTGAAGGGATAAATCTTCAGCGGACTTCAACTATCTTGACGGCGGCCTAACCTTTAAAACCTCTTTATTTACGAGGTTCGGCGGAACCCTCCCCTCAAGTATTGCAGTCATGTTCTCAACAGCCATGATCGCCATTCTCGTCCTCGTTGCGATGCTGGCGCTTGCTATGTGAGGCGAGGCAGTCACATTATCGAGCTCGAGCAATGGATTGTCCACGCTTGTAGGCTCCTCCTCCCAAACGTCTAATCCCGCAGCCCATATCCAGCCCTCCTTAAGAGCCTTATATAGGGCCTTCTCATCCACAACTGGACCTCTTGAAGTATTTATTAGGCAGGCAGTTCTCTTCATCATCTTCAGTCTCTCCTCATTTATGAGGTGGCGGGTTGCAGGTGTAAGTGGAACGTGAATTGTGACGAAATCAGATTCCCTTAGTAGAGTCTCAAGATCAACATATTCCGCTCCTAACTCCTTCTCAGCCTCCTCGTTTCTTCTAATATCATAATATAGTATCCTCATGTTCATTCCCTTTGCTCTGCGTGCAACTGCTGATCCTATTCTGCCCATTCCGACGATTCCGATGGTCTTGCCCCAGATATCTTGGCCTAGGAGCATCATTAGGCCCCATGGAACCCTCCACTTCCCTGATCTAACGTATCTGTCAGCCTCAGCTATTCTCCTGGCGACTGCCATGAGAAGGGCGAAGGCATAATCTGCCGTAGTCTCCGTTAGGACTCCAGGAGTATTTGTCACATATATGCCTCTTTCAGTTGCAGCTTCAACGTCTATATTATCGAATCCAACGGCGACCTGGCTTATTCCGCGGAACTGTGGACCGGCAGCCTCGATTATCTCCCTATCGATCTTATCGGTTAGTAGGCAGATCAGCCCATCTACTTCCTTCACCTTCTCAATTATGACCTTTCTTGGAGGAGGCATCTCCTCAGGCCATACTTCAACCTCAAACTTCGACTTCAGCATCCTCATTGCTTCCTCTGGCAGTCTCCTCGTGACATAAACTCTCTTTCGACCTGACAACTCCACACATCCCTTCCTATCCAACATCAGATAATCTGCATATGGCCTTTTAGCCTTTTTGAATTCGAGGATCAAATCCAATCTTAAAGGGATTAAACGTTTAATCTTTTATATCCCTAAGGGAATTAGTGAATGCGTAAGGAAACTGCTTAATCGTGGAGGTAGCCTAAAATTGGACGAGAGGGAAGAAGCCCGTAGGATCTTGGAGGGCTGGAAGGGCAATTCATACGTTTTCGGACTAAACGTTCTAAAGAAGACAGGCGAGTTCGCGGCTGAATTCGGAGATGAAACAGTCCTTGTCGGGAGCAGCTCGAAGTGGGCTCAGAAGCATCTGAAGGAGATAATGGATTCCCTAGATGAGCAGGGAGTCTCATACAATATTGTGCGTGGAGCTAGACCTAACTGTCCAAGGGAAGACCTTTATCGAATAGCTCTTCAAATCGCAAATTACAAGCCTGACAGCGTAATAGCAGTTGGCGGGGGAAGCACAATTGATGGCGTTAAAGCCGCCATCGTCCTAACGACATTCAAGCCTTCAGAAGTCTCTGATATTCTCGGAGTTAACTGGGATGTAGCTGGCATGATAGATCCATACTTCGGAACGGGCATCGTGACGAGGATGAAGGAGGCAACAGGGAGGGAATTGAGGCCCATGATAGCCGTTCAAACAGCGGCTAGCTCGGCGGCTCACTTAACGAAATACTCGAACATCACAGATCCAATTGTAGGCCAGAAGAAGCTGATCGTGGATGAGGCCATAACCCCGCCCAGAGCAGTTTTTGATTACGGAGTCACTATTGGTGCGCCTAAAGATTTAACGCTTGACGGGGCATTGGATGGTATTGCCCATCTATGGGAGGTATTCATGGGAGCTACTGGCAAGGATTACTATGAGGAGTCAAAGAGGATCACGACTCTAGGCTTCAAGCTGATCATAAAGAATTTGAAGGCTGCCTTGAAGGATGATGTTGATGCCCGGGTTGCATTGGGTCTTGGAACGGATCTCGGCGGATACTCCATTATGATTGGCGGAACTAATGGGCCGCATCTGGGCAGCTTCTCACTCGTTGATGTCCTCACTCATGGAAGAGCATGCGCGATCCTACTGCCATACTACACTGTATTCTTCTCCCCAAGCATTCGAGATCAACTCTTAACGGTCGGCCCAATACTCCAAGATGAGGGATTCATATCAGAAGGTGCAGATCTGGAGTCTCTATCCGATAGAGAGCTCGGAGAGACCGTTGCTAAGGGAATGATAGAATTCAATAAGTCACTTGGCTTCCCAACTACACTTAAGGAGGCAGGTGCAACCCAAGCCCACATAGATAGGATGCTAAGAGCAGCTAAGGATCCACAGCTCAAGATGAAGCTGCTAAACATGCCTGTTCCATTAGATCCAGAGGCAGGAGACATAGAAAAGTATATGAAGGGAGTTCTAGAAGCCGCCTTCACAGGAGACCTAAGCCGAATAACCACAAAGGAAGAATAAGAGTCAAACGGATCAGCCCAAAATGTAGCTTCACAAATCCTCACTCATTTTATAGCATATAGAATAATAAGGTAGCATTTAAAGTTATAAAATGTGGGCCCGTAGCCTAGCCTGGACAGGGCGCAGATCAAAGCGTAAGCCTTCGGAGCTGGAATAAGCGGGGAAAGCCTGAGGTCGAGGGTTCAAATCCCCCCGGGCCCGCCAAACATTAAATAACGAGAGATTCAAAATTCCGCTACTTTATGAGTTGAAAGTTTTTATGGAGCTTAGAGGGGGTATGCACATTAAAAAATTATATAAATAAAGAAAGTCCATATTGTCGACTGTTGCGGAGAGGCTTCGGTTGCGTGGTAGGTCGCTTCTCTGCGTATCTCTTCTGATAATCGCTATTTTGGGCGCTTTCATCTGGATTAGCCTTTTTAAGGCTCCTGTGACGCCGGGGGAAGAGGTTGAGAAGGAGGCTCAGCAAGCGTCGGAGAAGGAGGCTCAAGAGCCAACAAAGACTGAGAAGCAAGAAGTCCCTGTAACGCTTGATGATTACAATTGGAGCATTGGAATTCCGTCATGGAGGGTTCTAAATTATACGGCTGAGGGCTTAAGAAGGATAAAGATCGACTTTATGAAGGGAGCCGTATCCGCTGGGCTCTACACTCCAAATCAGCCAGTCAATGAGACGCTAATAAAAGAGAATCTTTTGATGAAGGAGAAGTTGAATGCAACGGTCTACGCCGTCAGGTTTATCCTTCAATACAAAAATGGAGAATTCTACGCTCCTGGAGCGGAGGAGCCGAAAATCGATGATTATCTGCGGTCTGTAATGGCCGATTGTCTAATGGCTAAGAAGGCTGGATTAGCAGTGCTTTTAGAGGCGAGTTTCATCCCCGAAGGACTTGAGAGCCTCAAGGATCTAAGAGAGGCTCTCGATAAGTGGCAAACAGTAATAGGCAAACTTGCAGAGATATCCGAGAGATACAAGTTTGAATTTTTCGCGCCCCTCAGCGGATTCGACCGTCTTTTAAGAATAGAATGTGGACTTAAGCTGCCTGAAGACAAGATTGTAGCGATAATTAATGAATATTATCCGAGATACACGGTGCTTATAAGGCAGATCTTCAAAGGCAAGATAATCGCTCATCTCCGGGACGCCCATCCGGATCTGAGGGGAAGCGTCTCAGCATATAACCTCTCATGCTTCGATCTCATAGGCATAACCATAGGATCCAGCATAGCATCATTCGATGATGAGAGATTCCAAAATGACTTCTTCGCGATAACAAAAATGATGAGGGATCTATGCGAAGGATGGAGTAACCGCTGGTATATAGGCGAGGTTCTCTTCTACGATAAGAGGCCAATCACAGAAGAGAAACTCAAGGGACAATCGAGATGTTACGGCGTTCTCCTCGACGCTGTCAGGATGATCGATCCATCAACCTACAGAGGGCCAGATGGAATAATAATTGGAAGCTGGAACCTCCGCGAGGAAGGAGTCTTCGCGGAGGTAATGAATAGGCCTGCGGAAGCCATAATCAGGGAATTCTTCTCATCGCCGAGATTGAAGACGGCTAAGAGGGAGGTTGAGGAGGTTATGATATATCCGAATGCCACTCCAGCGAGCATTCCAGAGAGGATGTGGCTGGATATGGGGGTTCCAAGCGGCGCTGAACGCGAGGCATACTTCACAACAGCAAGCGTAAGCGAGGTTTCAGAATGGTATAGGGGACGTATCGCCGGGTGGACATTAGTAGATGAGAACCTATTCTCAGAGGAGACTGAAGGCTTCAGGGTGCAGACTTTCCTATTGAAGAGGGAAGATCAGGGCCTCTACATATTCATAGTTAAGAATCCACACATCCCAGTGAAGAAGACGATAATAGGGATGGCGCGTGGATCATGGAGTCTAATTAAGACTTGCCGTCCAACGATGATGAGGGAGACCAGAGAGGAGGAAAGGCCAGTTCAGGTTGAGCCGCCATTCACGTATCTGCCCGAATTGGGTAATGGATCAGTAACCTTCACCGTCAGCCCGGTGGATCTAGATGCGATAGATTATATTGAGCCTCTGGGGAGAATGAACGCTCCGACAGGCCACGTCATACCATCAGAGCATGGAGGATTCAGCCTCAAGGATCCCTCAAGGAAGTATCCGCTTCGAGCCCCGGCAGACGGCATAATATTCGAGATACTATACAATCCTAAATATGAAGATTATCAGGTGAGAATAGCACACTCAAACACGTTCGTGAGCATATTCGGGCACTTAACGAGCCTTAGCGACAAGATCAAGGAGGCTCTAAAGAAAGCGAGCAAAGTGTATGAGGATTCATATCAAGTCAAAATACCCGTGAAGGCCGGAGAGGTCATTGGAGCGGTAGGCGGACATCCGGAGATGGTTGTTGGATTCGACTGGGGAGTCTACGACAAGAACGTAACAAACAAATTTATAAATCTGAAGAGGTATAATGGGAAGTTCAAGCATGGAACGCACTTTCTCCCATACTGCGAAGAATCCTTGAGAAAGGAGTATCTGAAGAGAATTCCCAGAAAAGCAGAGCCTAGAATGGGCTGCTTCTGCTATGATAAACCCGGAAAACTAGTTGGAAACTGGATGCTCGAGGAATTTAAGGATAAGGACCCAGACGCCTACTGGAATGCGGCTCTATCATTCGCATACGACCTCTTCGATCCATCCAAGATCCTAATTGGAATAGGCGGATACATAATCGAGAAGCCGGCAACCTATCTTGTGCATGGAAACACGCCTGACCCGGCTGACATCGATAAATCCCATGGAGCGGTAATCTATTATCTTGAGCCATACGACACAAATCCTGAGGCTCCTAGAATAACCTTGCTGGTTCAGATGATAAGCGAAGAGAAGATAAAGGTTGAGGCATTTAATGGTTGGGTGAAGAATCCGAGATTCACCGATAAGGCACGATACTATACAAGATGATCCCGGAGCAAACCATGCGGTTGCCAATACACTTTTATAATTTTAGCTCATGTGTTTATGCGTGGACCCACCGTGGGAGGAAAAAGGGATAATCTCAAATTTTAGGATTCAATACTTGGCCTTCAAGGTTCAACTCATAGAGCCTCAGATTTTACGGGAGGACGCATACGAGCCGTGATCATATATGCCGATTTGCATATTCACAGCAAATACAGCCGAGCGACAAGTGCAAAGATGGATATAGATGAGATCGCCCGTTTCGCCCCAATAAAGGGATTAAATCTCGTCGGAACTGGAGACTTCACACATCCAAAATGGTTTAGGGAGCTGAGGGAGAAGCTAACAGAGGTATCAGATACTGGCCTATATAAGCCTCTTAAGAAACCCGACTCGCCATTATATTTTATGATTACAGGCGAAGTCTCAACGGCATTCACATTCGAGGGCAAACTTAAAAGGATACACCATCTCATAATATCCCCAAGCCTGGAGGTCGCGGATCAAATTAGAGATAGGCTCTTAAAGTATGGGGATCTATCGGTTGACGGCCGTCCATTCCTACAGATGACCGCGGCTGAACTAGTAGAGGAGGTGATGGAGGCCTCTGAGAGGAACGTCATCATTCCAGCGCACGTCTGGACTCCATGGTTCAGCCTGTTCGGAGCCTTCAGCGGCTTCAACCGTATAGAGGACTGCTACCAAGATATGACCAAGCATATCTTTGCGTTAGAAACGGGATTATCATCCGATCCCCCGATGAATTGGCGTCTCAGCGTCCTAGACAAATATGCACTAGTCTCAAATAGTGATTCTCACTCCTTCTGGCCTTGGCGGATAGGTCGAGAAGCAAACGTCTTCAACATTAGAGTTCTCACATACGATGAGATCATAGAGGCCATTAGGAGCAAGGATCCAGAACGCTTTCTATTCACTATCGAGACGTACCCGGAATATGGAAAGTATCATTGGACTGGGCATAGAGCATGCAAAGTATCGCTTCCACCTGAGGAAGCTAGGTCGATCGGAAATATCTGTCCAGTCTGCCACAGGGAACTCACTAAGGGCGTTGATCAACGGGTAGATGAATTGGCTGATAGGCCTAAAGGCTTTGCGCCTAGAGGCGTTCCAGGCTACAAACATCTCTTACCCCTAAGCGAGATCATTCAGACGGTTCTCGGCGTGAATTATCCGGGGCTCAAGAAGGTCTGGAGAATCTACAATAGCCTAATCTCAAGGTTCGGAAGCGAATACAACGTGCTCTTAGATGCGCCCTTCGAGGAGATAGCCGATCTCTCAAACGTAGAAATTGCAGATGCGATCATGCAAGTCAGGGAGGAGAGGGTTAAGGTCATCCCGGGATATGATGGAGTGTATGGAAAGATAGTCTTCTCAGAGGAGAAGGATGAGACTGAAGAGAGAGAAGATGTGATCAAGAGGCAGAGAAGCATCTCAGATTATCTATAAATCAAAAGTAACAATTTTATGTGTAGGCCGAAACTCCAATTGGGGGAGAATAACTTGAAGATTGTTGATGTTGAAACTATAATCTTCAGGTATAAGTCTAGGATAGGTTTTGATATTGCTGGGCATGCACATCCAGCCGAGGAGCATATTGCATATCAAACTCTAACGAGGATAGTTACGGATGAGGGTATAGATGGATACTGCTTCGGAGGAGACAAGAGAATAAATGAGCGCATAATAAAGCCAGCAATAGTTGGGATGAACCCGCTTGATAGGGAGAGGATCTGGCAGTATCTCTACAGAGACCTTCAAGGCTCAAGACAGCTCATAAGCAGCGAGCAACTTGCAGTCATAGACATGGCTCTATGGGACTTCGCCGGAAGATACTTCAACGTTCCAGTATGCAAGCTTCTGGGTGGATATAGAGATAAGGTTAAGGCATACGCGAGCACGATGGTTGGAGACGAGATAGAAGGAGGACTGAACAGTCCAGAAGCCTACGCGGAATTCGCGGAAGACCTCGTTAAAAGCGGATATAAGGCTATAAAGTTGCATACATGGTTTCCACCAATAAAATGGGCTCCGAACCCGGAAATGGACATAGCAGCCTGTAGAGCCGTGCGGGAGGCAGTTGGAGACGACATCGTCCTCATGCTCGACTGTTATCACTGCTACAGCCGTGAAGAAGCATTGCGGATAGGCAGGGAGATCGAGAAGCTCAACTTCTACTGGCTTGAGGAGCCGATGGATGAGAATAACATTTCAGCCTATATATGGCTGGCGGATAAGCTCGAGATTCCAGTCTTAGCACCCGAAACCGCTGAGGGGAAGATATGGGTAAGGCTAAATTGGATACTGAATGGAGCAGCAGATATAATTCGGGGAGGAGTTATGAGAATGGGCGGAATAACCCCGCTCATGAAGCTCGTCCATATATGCGAGGCATTCGGAGTCAGATTGGAACTTCACGGAGCCCATCCCGGAAATCTTCAAGTATTAGGTGCCATGGGAATCCCGGGAGAATACGTGGAGAGGGGACTTCTCCATCCGCTTCTAGACTACGAATCCAGAACGCCTTGGCTTAAGGAGATAATAGATCCAATGGACAGTGAAGGCTACGTGCATATACCACAGAAGCCAGGCTTAGGAATGGAGATAAACTGGAGTTTCATAGAGGAGAACAGAGTTGAAGTAGATGACGGAAAATAACGCTTGGATAGGAGTTTCTATCCTCTCCGCTTAACAGCCCTCTTGGCGGCCTCAACGATATCCTTTACGCTCATGCCGTAGTGATCAAGCAGTTCCTCATAGCTCAGCGATGTCTCGGTGAATACGTCTCTTATGCCTATTCTTTCCAGAACTGCTGGCTTCCTTTCCCCCAAGGCCTCCGCAACGGCTCCTCCCAATCCGCCGATAATCGAGTGATCCTCAGCGGTTACAATAGCCCCTGTCTCCTCGCTAAGCCTAAACACTAACTTCTCATCTAAGGGCTTGATGGTTGACATATCAACGACATAAGCGTCTATTCCAAAGTTCTTAAGCTCCTCAGCCGCGTCCATGCATCTCGAGACCATTACGCCGCTTGCTATCAATGCGACGTCACTACCATCTCGTAAGATGGATCCCCTTCCGATCTCAGGCTCATAATCCTCATCGAATAAGACTGGAACTTCCGCCCTCGTAAGTCTAAGGTAGATCGGCCCTTTATACTCGGCTATCTTCGGAATAAACTTGCTGACTTCAACTGCGTCGGCTGGCTCTATAACGGTGACGTTAGGCATTGAACGCATAAGGGCAGTGTCACACTCAACATGATGCGTCGGGCCATCCTTAAAGTTTGATAATCCACAATATGCTCCCACCATCTTAACGTTCACATTCGCGTATGCAATGCAAGTTCTCACCTGCTCAGCCGCTCTGAGATATAACACGGCAAACGTGTTTGCAAATGGAATCATGCCTCCCAATGCCAGTCCAGCAGAAACATCGATCAAAGCCTGCTCCATAATTCCAACATTAAAGAATCTCTCTGGAAATCTCTTCTCGAAGAATCCCGTTTGAGTCGATGATGTAACATCCGCAACTACAACTACGACGTCGGGGTTCTCGGCGCCGTAATCGGCCAATGTCTGCCCATAAGCCTTCCTAATGGACATAACCTTCTTCATATCTCTTGATCCTCCTCCTCAACTCTTCAGCGGCCCGCCTGAACTCCTCATCATCTGGAGGCCTACCATGCCATTCATGCGTATTCTCCATGAATGAGACTCCCTCACCCTTAGTTGTATGGGCTATTATCGCCGTGGGCTTATTACGTATCTCAACAGCCAAGTCAAGGGCGTCTAAAACCTGCCTCATATCATTCCCGTTTATCTCGATAGTGGCAAAGTTAAATGCCTTCCACTTCTCAACCAATGGATCTAACGGTAAGATCTCATGAACAGGCCCGCTCATCTGAACATGATTATAATCGACTATGACGGTCAATTCTGAGAGGCGATACTTACTCGCTATTAGAGCCCCCTCCCAAAGAACCCCACATTGACACTCACCATCCCCAACGAGAACGTAGACGTGATAATTTAAGCCTTTAAGTCTAGCGGCTAAGCATAAGCCAGCGCCCACCGCTACCCCATGACCCTCCATGCCAGTCGTCATATCTATTCCCGGCGTCTTCAACCTGTCGGGATGTCCCTGAAGGCGGCTTCCCAGATGACCCCAGCTCTTAAGATCCTCCCTTGGAAAGAATCCCCTCCTAGCGAGGGCCGCATAGAGGAGGGAGCATGCATGCCCCTTACTTAATATGAACCTGTCTCTCTCCTCCCATTTGGGTCTCTCTGGGTCGATTCTGAGCTGATGGAAGATTAGGGCCGTGATTATTTCAGATGCCGATAATGATCCCCCTGGATGGCCGGCCTTCCTACGATGGATCATCTCTAAAGCATCGAGCCTAAGCCTCTGAGCGATCTCATCGAGTTCCCTAACGAGGCTCTCCGGATGAAATGGCAAGATCCCACCCCTAAAGATATAAAAATACGATAGGTATAAGCATTTTATAAACTTAAAGGCTTCCCGGGAGATAAGTCTCATAACGGACTTGTATGATGTTCAATCATAAATCTTTAAGGCAGATATTGTTCCTTAAAAAGAGTAAAGGCTTCTCCTAAGTTTTAATCTTACGAGCATACTCTCTTATATTAAGAGAAAAGAGCTTAACGTTTATGAAAGCCTCCGTTAAAAATACGCAAAAGAAGAAATAACCAGTAGATAAACCTAAATTTGCAAAGATAATAACAGCAAGATACTTCAAGGATATTTAGATATATCGCCTTTTTCTTAGCAGAAGATTACAAATGTTAGAAGAGAGGAGAATGAAACCAGAATAGACCGAAAAGACATCTCACCTTTAAGAGCATACATTGGCCTTAAAGGAATCGTCTATTGGTCTTCTTTCCACTCCAAGACGATTCCAAGCGTATTCTCTTTCGAATTTATGAGTAAATCATACGCTTTCGCAGCGTCTCTATAACTCATCTTAGCTGAGATTAAATCTTTAACTTGCAATAACCCTTTGCTAAGAAGCTTCAAAACCAGAATTGAATCGTCCTTCTGAGTCCACCATCCATGAATCGAGTCGTAACGTGGCCTGATGCTCTCGTGAGCTCCAATAATCGTCACTCCCTTCCTGTGAACTTCACTATAGAAATTCACTTCGGAGGTTCCTCTCGTACTTCCTAAAAGGATAACTCGGCCGCATCTTCCAGCAAGCTTAAGCGCGGTGGGGATTGCTTTGGGATTTCCCGTAGCTTCTATTACGACATCTGCACCTTTCCCCTCCGTGAGGCTATTTACCTCCTCAATCAAGTTGTCCCTCTTTGGGTTAAATGTATAATCAGCTCCGCATCTCTTCGAAATTTCAAGTCTGTAATCAAATATATCTACTGCGACCAGTGGCATTCCGCCGCTTAGCTTCGCTAATTGCAAGGCTAGGTTCCCTACAAGCCCCTGACCGAGAACAACAACTGATTCGCCGATCTCGATATGCGCCTTCCTCACAGCTTGCAGAGAGATTGAGCCTAAAGCGAAGAATGACGCTTCCTCAAATGAAAGATTATTTGGAATCTTTAAGACCTCTGTCTCGTCAATGATCACATGGCTGGCATGAGGTTTACGGGAAGCCACTCTATCTCCAATCGCTAACTTTGAGGATTCGCTTCCCTTAGAGACTATGACGCCTACATTTGAGTATCCCGGATACATAGGGAAGCTTTTAGGGGTATTAGGTAGAGCCATAAGAAAGGCCGTCTCCGTTCCAGGACTTATAAGGGTGCAGGCCGTCTCAACCAGCACCTCATTCGCTTCCGGCTTCCGTAACGGAAACTCTTCGATCTCTACTTTGCCAGCCTCTCTGAAAACGATTCTCTTCCCGATAACTTCACCTAAACTTCTATTCTCCGCTGAACCCAAAAGCATTCCCCTTAAGGCATAATACCGAAAATTCATAAAAAAGTTCCTCAACAGATCTCTTTAGGGCTTCCTTTTCAGTCTCTGATGGTTCAAGTCTTCCTCGAAAGCGCTGTGCTTCAATCTTCTTCAAACCATTAAATTCTTCTCAAACCTCGCCGCTCGCCATACAAGATGTCTCAGATAAAAGATCTCAAATGCAATATAGAATTAAAAAATATGTCTTGTTATTACTAGATATCGCTAAATGAAATCTGCAAGAGTTACTTTCTGCTTCTTGTTGAGGGATATATTCATTGGCTTAAAGATCTGATCTAGAGAGGCTATTTCCGCTTTCTGGAAATCCCTTCATCGTTTTTCGATTGAACATCCCAAGTAATAGTAGATCTCATTGACATCTTTGAGGATGGGATGGTCCGCGAAGATGTGGATGATGGGGTATTGAGGGCCTTCTATCCAGTAGTCATCTAGGTCACATACCGTATCTTCATTGAATTTGATTCCGAAAAATGCGGCTAGCGGGTTTAGGGTTT